>CAWIUA010000018.1:0-48112 GCA_963839135.1 uncultured Alphaproteobacteria bacterium | reverse complement strand
GAGGGCGGCTTCACACCTGCCGGTCAGGCAGATGAACCACAAGGCCGTCGAGCTCCGGGCTCATCTTGAGCTGGCAGCTCAGCCGGCTGTTCGGCCGCCGCTCCGCGGCGGTTCCGTCCAGCAGCGCGTCCTCGTCGTCGGACATCGGAGGCAGCCGCGCGAGTTGGTCCGGCTCGACATAAACGTGGCACGTGGCGCACATGCAGTTGCCGCCGCATTCCGCCACGATGCCGTCGATGCCGTGGCTGATCGCAGCCAGCATCACGGTTTTCCCGGAAACAACCTCCAGTTCGTCGCGTGTTCCGTCGGGATGCACGTAGGTGACCTTCGGCATGTCTATCCTCAGCCTCACAGTGGTACGCAGGATGGAAGATGGCGGGTAAGCGCGACAGCCCGTCTCAGGTTTGCCGCTCCGGAAGGTGCACGATTAAGCCGCCGAGCTTCGGCCCCATCTTGATCCGGCAGCTCAGGCGGCTGTTCGGCCGGCGCTTCGCGGCCGTCAGCTCGAGCAGCGCGTCCTCCTCGTCGTCCATCGGCTCCAGCAGCGCGAGCTGGTCCGGCTCGACGAGCACGTGGCAGGTGGCGCAGACGGCCAACCCGCCGCACTCGGCAGCCATGCCCTCGATCCCGCCGCGGAGCGCCGCCAGCATGACGCTGCTGCCGTTCGGCGCCTCGGCCATGCCGCGCGTGCCGTCGGGATGCACGAAGATGACGCTCGGCATGCCTGTCCTCAATGGCGCACTGGGTGGAGGATGACGGGCAAGCTCGCCAGCCCGCGCAGCGTGTTGTTGTAGCGGCGGCGAACGGGGCCGCAGATCTCGATGGCCTCGACGTGCCGGGCGAGCGCGCTCAAGACGCACTCTCCCTCCAAGCGCGCCAGAAGCTGCCCGACGCAGGCGTGGATGCCGTTGCCGAATCCCACATGGCCGGAGAGCGGGCGCCCGATGTCGTATTCGTCCGGCCGCTCCCACCGGCGCGGGTCGCGGTTGGCGGCGCCCAGGAACATGAGCACCTTCTCGCCCTCGCCGATAGGCAGCCCGCCGATCTCGACGGCGCGCGTCGTGGTGCGGAAGAAGGTCTGCACCGGGCTCTCGAAGCGCACCGCCTCCTCGAAGGCATGCCGGGTAAGGCCCGGGTTCTCGCGCAGGCGCCGGAACTGGCCGGGGAAGCGCGCCAGGCAGTAGAGCGCGGCGCCGATGCCGCTGACCGTGGTGTCAACGCCTGCGGTCAGCAGCGAGCGCACGACCATCGGCGCCTCCTCTGCCGTCAGCTCGCCGGCGTCCGCCGCGGCGTGGATCTGCGCGCCGAAGCCGCCCGGGTCCAGCGCCGATCTCTGCGACTGCGCCTGCACCCACTCGATGACCGGCTGCGCCTCCCGCACCGCCGCGTCGAAGAAGGCATTGCGCGGCCCGAAGGAGTTGAACACCATGTTGCCGTATGGCAGCAGGAAATGGCGGTTCTCCCGCGGCATGCCGACGGCGTCGGGGAACACCGTCAGCGGGTAGGCTTCCGCTAGGTCGGTGATGGCATCGATTTCGCGGCGTGAGGCGAGCGCGCCGACCATGCGCTCCGCCTCCTCGGCGAAGCGCTCGCGCAGGGTTCTCATCACGCCGGGGGAGAGCACCCGGTTCAGCACCTTGCGCGTGCGGTCGTGCAGCGGCGGATCGGTCTCCAGCACGAGGCTCTTCAGGCGCCAGGGCGTCACCTTGGCGAAGTCCGCGATGCCGACCCCGCGCGCGGAGGAGAAGGTCTCCCAATCGCTCAGGACGGCGTGAACCTCGGCGTAGCGCGCGACGGCCCAGACATCGTAGCGGCTCAGCCTGACGACCGGCCCGGCCTCGCGCAGCGCCGCATGGATGCGGTGAGGGTCCTCGAAGAACTCGGCGGAGAAAGGGTCGATGTCCGACACCGGCGCGTCGTGCAAGATGCTCCCGCTCATCATACTTTCTCCGGTTGGGCTCCGGCGCTCCTGAGATCGAAGCTCTCGATCAGCGGCCTGCTCCGGCGTGACCGTAACTCCCGACGTCAGCAGCTTGCGGGCCAGGACATGGTCGAGCGGACGGTTGACGGACTCGACGCCGACCAGCTTGCCGCCGCTGAAGCAGAACACCGAGAAGCCGCCCCCTTTGCCGTCCTGCGCTGGGTCGCCGCGCACGACCGCGCGCTCGTGCGGCGTGGCCAACCCGGCGATCTGCAGCTTCAGCTTGCCCTGCTCACTCCAGAACCAGGGAAGGCTCCCGTACGGCGCGGGCCGGCCGGCGAGGCGGGCGGCGACGCAGCGTGCGTGGTCCACGGCGTTCTGCACCGACTCGATCCGCACCGGCGCTCCCGCGGCGAAGCGGTTGGGATGGGCGGCGCAGTCGCCGATTGCCGAGATCGCCGGGTCGCTCGTCCGCAGGTGCTCGTCCACGACGATGCCGTTGGCGACGGCGAGCCCGGCCTCCGCGGCGAGCGCGGTGTTCGGGATCACGCCGATGCCGACGAGCACGAGATCGGCGGCGAAGCGCCGCCCATCCGCGGTCTCGACGCCGCTCGCCCGCCCGCTGGTCCCCCCTTCTGGCCCGAGCACGCGAACGACCGTCGCCCCGAAGACGAACCGGACGCCCTGCCGCTCATGCGCGCGCCGGAAGAAACCGGACATGTCGGCCGACACGGCGCGAGCCATGGGCCGGTCCATCGCTTCGATCACCGTGACCGGGACGCCGCGCGATGCTGCGACGGCGGCGAACTCGAGGCCGATGAAGCCTGCGCCGACGACGACCACCTCGCGTGCGGCGCCGAGACGCTGCCGCAGCGCCTCGGCTTCGCCGAGGGTCCGGAGCTGGACCACGCCGTCGAGATCGGCGCCCGGCACGGGCAAGGGCCGGTTCCGCGCGCCGAGGGCGAGCACGAGATGGTCGTACGGCAGCGCCTCGCCCGAGGCTAGGACGACCCGGCGCCCGGCACTGTCAATCCGGGTCACCTGCTCGCCGTTTCGCAGTTCGACCCCGTGCTCGGCGAAGAACCTCTCCGGCCGCATCCGGACAAGCTCGGCATCCGCCTCGCCGGAGAGGTAGGCCTTGGAGAGCGGGGGGCGCTGGTAGGGCAGGTCCGCTTCGTCGCCGACGAGGATGATTCGGCCGCCGAAGCCCTCCTCGCGCAGCGACGCCGCGACCTGGAAGCCACCCTGGCCCGTACCGACGATCACCACCGTGCCGGACCCGGCCCGGGCGTCCTGCATCACCGTCCCCTCGCTTTCACGGACCGCATACGGCGACCCATACCGCCTGACTGCCAGAACTCAGATGCCGAGGCGACCAAAAACCTCGCTCTGTGTCGAGGAGCCTTCCAGGATCAGCTCGTCCGCCGTCTTGTTCTGGCCGTGGAGCATAGCGCGGACAGCGCTGACGCCCTTCGGCGTCAGCTCCAGGTGCCAGTGGCACTGCAGGGCGCCGGGCGGCAGGCGCACCGGATCGAGGAGGTCGCCGGCGGCGACGGCGCGAGCGAGCGCGCCTCGGCACTCGCCTTCGTCAACGCTCCTCCCGATGATCGCCTCGAAGCGCGCGAGGCCGGCGCCGATGTCGGCCTCCCTGATCCGGTGCCGGAAGGCGACGAGCAGCAGCAAGGCGTCAAAGTCCACGGCGCAACCCTATTCCGCCGGCACGAGCAGATCTTGATACTCCGGGTGCCGCTCGATGTAGGCGGCCATGAACTCGCACTGGGGCAGAACCTTGAGGCCGCGGCGTCGTGCCTGGTCGAGAACGCCGCGCGCGAGCGCCGACCCGACGCCGTGGCCCGCGAGCGCGTCCGGGACCTCGGTGTGCAGGAGCACGAGAGTGTCACCGGCCAACGTGTAGGCCGCAAATGCGACGGTTCCATCCAGTTCGAGCTCGAAGCGGCTCCGCGCCGCGTCGTCAGTCACTTCGGGCATCGCGTACCGTCCTCCCATGTCAAGCTGCGTGGCCATGCGTGGACCGCCTGATAGCCGTCTCGCGCAAGGTCACACGGCACAAGCGCGAATCTCACGGCACCAGCAGAAGAGGCCCGGATGCCGTTCGGGACTCCAACTGCTCATGTGCCGCCGCTGCCTCGGCGAGAGGGAAAGCCTTCCCGGGTTCGGCCGTGAGCACGCCCTGGGTGAGGGCATCGAACACGGAACCGGAACGCTCTCGCACTTCAGGACCTCCGGCCCGCCGGTTTCCCGTAAGAGGATGGCTGCTCCCACTTGGCGCTCCTCTCGACCATGGGCGGCGGGGAACAGCGCACAGGGACCCGCCGGCACCAGCTACACCACGGTGCTGCGCGCGAGCCGGCCCGCGCGCAGCTTCCTTCGGTTTCGACGACTGCACAAGGGCCGGTGATGATCTCACGAATAAGCTGAACTCCTGCACGTCTTGGCACCTGCGTCGCGCCAATTTGCTTGTTGCTGCCCTGACACGGCATGATCGTAGCGTCGCTACGGCATGACATCGAGCGAAAGGAGGTGCGATCAGGATATTGGCCGTTTGACGTGACGCGCGACATGGCCCAGAGGAAGGACAGCGGAGCGGGCAGGCACGGCCATGGCCTGCTCGAACGGTGGCGACCGGCGGCGGGCTCCGCCGTGCCGCGCCGACGGGGCGGAGGCACGATTGCTCTGCCCTAACCCTTGCGGCTCCGAGCCGGGCCGCTACCATTGAGGGAGGGCAAGATGGCTGCCTGCAACGACGTTCCATCCGTGGTCGCCGCTTCCCGCGTGGCAACTGTACCGGGCGGTGCCATGCTGACCGCGGTCAATGCTGGTGATCGCTGACACCGTGAGGCTTGTTGCGGCCAGAGCCTTCTCAACCAGGGCACTTTCGGGATGGCGGCCTCTGCTCTGGTTCTGGCTTTTCGTCCTGGCCGTCATCGTCGCGGGTGGGGCTGTGCTGCGCTATCTCGGACCGCCCGCCGAGCATCCTGCCGGCGAGCAGATGCGATCGGAGTCGCAACAGAGCACGGCGCCCGTCACGCCCGAACCGCGGCCCACGCCGGCCTCGGCGTCCGCTGCGGTGCCGTTGCCCAGGCAGCCGGACGTTGGAGCGCCGTCGCCGCCTCGACCCCATCCTGCACCGGACGCTCAGGCGGTCAGCGGCGCCAATCAGGCCAGCGCGAACCCGAGCAGCCAGCCCCGCATCGTTCTGCATCCCGCCGGTTCGAGCAACGGCACTGCGGTCGCGGAACAGCTGGCGTCACAGCTCGGGCTTGCGAGCGATCAGATCACTGTTGGCACGGTTGCCGACGCGGGCTCGCGGGCGATCATCCGCTTCTACGCCGCGGAGGATCATCCCCTTGCGCGCCGCCTCGGCAGCGAGCTGGCGCAGATGGGCTACGCTTGGCGGATTGACAATTTCGGGGAGCGCCCTTCGACGGCCAGCCATCAACCGCTTGAGATATGGCTTCCGAAGCGGTGAGCTACGCCGACACGGAGGTGCCAGAAGGAGCACAGGTGCCATGGCCGACGAATCCCAGCTCAGCGGTCCAGATCTCACGAAGGGCGTCCGGCTCGTAGCCATCGCAGATGGGACCATGCTGGCCGGGCACGCCCATGGCGAGCCTGCGCTGCTCGCCCGGCGCGGCGACGAGCTCTTCGCCATCGGCTCCGCGTGCACGCACTACGAGGGCCCGCTCGCCGACGGACTGCTCGTCGGCGACACCGTTCGGTGCCCTTGGCACCACGCCTGCTTCAGCCTGCGAACAGGGGAAGCCATCCGCGCCCCGGCCCTCGATCCGGTCGCAAGCTGGCGGGTCGAGCAGCGCGACGGCGTCGCATACGTGGGAGAGAAGCTGGAGCCTCCCAGGCCGGCGCCGCGCGAGACGCCGGGCTCCGTGCTGATCGTCGGAGGCGGTGCCGCCGGCAACGCCGCGGCGGAGATGCTCCGCCGGGAGGGCTACTCGGGCCGCATCACGATGCTGAGCGCCGACGAGGCACTGCCCTGCGACCGCCCGAAGCTCTCGAAGGACTACCTCGCCGGGTCGTCGGACGAGGCCACGATCCCGCTCCGGTCGCGCGAGTTCTACCGCGACCACGACATCGACCTGCGCCTCAGCGCCCGCGTGGCGCACCTGGACACGGCGGCCCGGCAGGTGCAGCTCGCGGACGGCAGCCGCCACGGCTACGACGCGCTGCTGCTCGCGACGGGCGCGGAACCCGTCCAGCTCGATGTGCCCGGCGCGCACCTGCCGCACGTCCATACCCTGCGCTCGCCCGCCGACAGCCGCGCCATCGTCGCCGCAGCCAAGGCCGCGCAACGGGCCGTGGTGATCGGGTCCAGCTTCATCGGCCTGGAGGCCGCGTCGTCCCTGCGGGCGCGGAACGTCGAGGTACACGTCATCACCCCGGAGACCCGCCCGATGGAGCGCGTCTTGGGCGCCGAGGTCAGCGCCTTCATCCGCTCGCTGCACGAGAGTCACGGGGTCACGTTCCACCTCGGCACGACCGCGACCGCGATTGACGCGCGCAGCGTGACCTTGAAGAGCGGCGAACGGCTGGACGCCGACCTCGTCGTCGTCGGGATCGGCGTGCGCCCAGCCCTTGCCCTGGCAGAGCTGGCGGGGCTCGCTACCGATCACGGCGTGACCGTGGACGAGTTCTTGCAGACCAGCGTGCCGGGCGTCTTCGCCGCGGGCGACATCGCGCGCTGGCCGGACCCGCTCAGCGGCGAGCGCATCCGCGTCGAGCACTGGGTCGTCGCCGAGCGCCAGGGCCAGACGGCGGCGCGCAACATCCTGGGCATGCAGGAGCGGTTCGACGCCGTGCCGTTCTTCTGGACCATCCAGTATGATTTCGGCCTCGGCTACATCGGTCACGCCGACCATTTCGACCAAGCCGAGATCGCTGGATCGCTGCAGGAGAAGGATTGCACGATCACGTATCGCCGGGGAGGCCAGAACTCTCGCGGTCGCCATCGTGCAGCGAGACCTCGACGGCCTTCACGCTGAGGTCGAGTTCGAGAGAATGATCGCCGAGAAGGTGCGCGCGCGGTAACCCCGGCCGCTCGCTCGGTTGCGCTCCCCTATCGAAGCCCGTCAACTGTCCCCGCACGATCGGGCGGGGGACCTGGGATGCGAGGAATAGTCGTCGGATTGCTGGTGTTCGCTTTCCTTGCTGGGGCCGCACTGCTCGTGCTCTGGCTGCACCCGCGCCTTCCGCCCACGCTCCGCTCGAAGGAGACGACCGACAGCGTTCGCCTCGGGATCGGCGTCGTCGCCACGATCACCGCTCTCGTCGTCAGCCTGCTGATCACCTCGGTCAAGGGCAGCTTCGACCAGGTCCACCACGACGTGCAGACATTCGCGACGGAGCTGATCCTGCTCGACCGGGCGCTGCGCTTTTACGGTCCTGGGGCGGACAACGCCCGCGCTCTGCTGACGCGCTACACGGAGCGGGCTCTCCAGGAGACCTGGCCGGGCAGGGGGCACCGGGCGATCGTTGACGACCACACAGCGAGCGCGTTGCTGGACCAAACGGAAGCGGCGATCCTGGCGCTGCCGACGACCGACCCTCAGCAGTCACGCCTCGCAGAGCGGGCCGCCGCGGATATACGCGATGTCGTGCGGCAGCGCTGGTCCCTAGTCGAGGAGAGCGGCAGCGCCGTCTCGCCTATCCTTGTGGCGGCCTTGTCCCTCTGGCTGGGGCTGATCTTCGCGAGCTGCGGCTACAATGCCCCTCGCAACGGCCTGGTCGTCGTCGTCTTCCTCGTGTGCGCCGCCTCGGTCGCGGGCGCGATCTTCCTGATCGTGGAGATGGACGGGGCCTTCACCGGACTCATCACCGTTCCTAGCGACTCTGTCCAACGAGCACTGGCCCACATGCAAAGCTAGCGCGCGGGCCGGCGGTCGAGCGCGGCACGCAGCGCCGGCACGCCGGCGACGGGAAGGCCGCAGACGCCGCCGCGGCAGACGTAGGCGACCACCCCTCGCTCGGCGGTTTTGCCGTGTGCCGGGTGCTCGGACGGGAGGGCACGCGGGTCCGGGGCGCGCAGCACGCAGATCGCCGGGTCGGGTGCGGCGAGCCCTGCGACGGACAGCGCCGTTACGGCCGGGTCCTCGGGCGCCCCCGCGATCACGACGGTTGGCACCGCCCTCCAGCAGGTCGGCGGCGGCCAGCAGCGTGGGCATCGCAAAAGCGCGCGGTCTGCTCCGCTGAAGGCGCGGATCAGCGCCTCGGCATCGCCGCGCCACTCGGGCATTCCCGGTCAGGTGGAACAGGCGCGCGAACACCTCGGCCGTCATGCCGTTGCCCGACGGCGTGGCGCCGTCGGCGGCAGAGCGCGGGCGCGCGGCGGGGATGTCGGCGGCGTCGGCGGCGGTGGTGAAGAAGCTGCCGTCCTCGTCGGCGTAGAATTCCAGCGCGGCGCGGGCGTGGCCGATCGCTTGGTCCAGCCGCGCAGGCTCGCCGCTTGCCTCGAACAAGGCGAGGCCCGCGCGCGCCATGGCGGCTTGGTCCTCCAGTAAGCCCGGTGCCGTGACCTGGCCCTCGCGCCAGGCGTGCAGGACGCGGCCGTCGGGGGCCATCATCCGGCCGCGCACGAAGTCGAACGCCGCGGCGGCGCGCGCCAGCCACTCCGGCCGGTCGAACACCAGGCCGGCGCGGCACAGGGCTGCGACTGCGAGGGCGTTCCAGTCGGCGAGCACCTTGTCGTCCCGTCCCGGCCGGACGCGGCCCGCGCGAGCCCGGAACAGGATATCGCGACCACGGGCGAGCGCCGCCTCCTCGGCCGCCGTGCCGCGCGGCGTCACGCGGCGCAGGATGGTCCGACCCTCCCAGTTTCCCGCTGTCGTCACGTCGTAGGCGCGCTTGAACGCGTTAGCATCCGCGCCGAGCAGCGCGTCCACCTCAGCCTCCGACCAGACGTAGAACTTGCCTTCCTCGCCCTCGCTGTCGGCGTCCTCCGACGCCGCGAACGCGTCCTCGACCGCCATGTCGCGCAGCAGCCAGCCCACCGTCTCCTCCGCGCGCTGGGCGAAAAGCGGGTCCGGCGCGTCAGCGGCGGCAAGCGCCAGCAGCTCGAGGATCTGCGCGTTGTCGTAGAGCATCTTCTCGAAATGCGGCACCAGCCACTCGGCATCAGTGGAGTAGCGCGCGTAGCCGCCGCCGAGATGGTCGTAGATGCCGCCCTGCGACATCTGCCGCAGCAGCAGCCGGACCGCCTCGGCATAGGCGGCGCGGCCGGTGCGGAAATGCTCCTGCCACAGGAAACGGTAGCTGGGCGGGTTGGGAAATTTCGGCGCGCCGCCCATACCGCCGCGCACGGGGTCCACCGTGGCGAGCAGCTGTCCCGCCACCCGGTCCAGATCGCCCGGCGTCAGCGCCTCGCCCGGCGTCGTCGCCGACAGGCTCGCCATCGCCTGAACCAGCGCGCCGGCATTCTGCACGACGCCGGCATCACCTTTGTGGAAGGCATCAGCGACGCCCTGCAACACCTGGCGGAAGGACGGCCGCCCCCAACGCGGCTCCGGTGGGAAATACGTGCCGCCCCAGAACGGCGCCCCGTCGGGCGTCAGGAACATGGTCAGCGGCCAGCCGCCCCGCTCGCCGAGTGCCTGCAGGGCGGACATGTAGAGATGGTCGATGTCCGGCCGCTCCTCGCGGTCCACCTTGATGCTGACGAACATCTGGTTCATCAGCGCCGCCGTCTCCTTATTCTCGAAGGACTCGTGGGCCATGACATGGCACCAGTGGCACGCGGCGTAGCCGATGGAGAGCAGGATGGGGCGGTTGCTCGCCCGCGCCTCCGCGAGCGCTGCCTCGCCCCAGGGGCGCCAATCGACAGGGTTGCCGGCGTGCTGCAGGAGGTAGGGCGATTTCTCGTGCCGCAGCAGGTTCATCTCAGGCTGCCTCGGCCAGCTCCGCCCCTCTGTGAGGCGTCTGGGCCTGGAGCACCTGCGCGAACTTGCGCCGCCGCCGCTGCATCAGCCCCCAGGCGAGCCGGGCGCCCGCGTCCGAGAGGCGGCCGCGCGGCGGCAGGCCCACGCTCTTCAGGATCATGCCCATGCCGCGCTCGATGTGCCGGAACCGGTAGTAGCCCATCGCCTGGCCCATGTAGCCCGCGATGCAGCGCTCGTGCTTGTAGGCGAGCGACTCCGGCTCGTTGCCGCAGTGGTAGGCGTACGCCAGCTCGTCGTCCTCGCTCTCGGTGATGCGCCCGGCGGCGATGCGCAGCCGCTGGAGGAGCCCGATGCGCTCCCGCCCGAGATACCGCTTCATGTGGTCGTAGAACAGCTTGAAGTGGCGATACTCGTCGGCCGCGATCAGCTTGCAGACCTGCTTGAGCACGGGCTCCTCGGTCGCCTCGCCGAGGGCGGTGTAGTAGCTGCTCGTCCCGGTCTCGACCATGCAGCGCGCGATCAGCTCGCCCGTGCGCGAGCCGCGCACGCTCGCCTCGGCGTCGAGCGGCAGCTTGTAGCCGGCACGATAGCGGGCGAAGGCGGCATCGAAGCTCCAGCTCGGATCGGCCAGCTCGGCCCAGCGCCCCAGCGCGTCGCCGTGCTGCACTTCCTCGACCGCCCAGTTGTCCGCCGCTTGCTTGAAGTCGGGGTCATCGTAGAAGACGCGGTTGAGATAGATCGCGTAGTCGGTGCCGTTCTTCTCGACCATGGAAGCGGCCTTGACGAGCGGGACGATGCCCTGGTCAACGCGAGCCGGGTCGAAGTCCTGCCACGATACGTCGCTCAGGCGCCAATGCTTCATGGCGCGCATTTAGGCATGGCGCGTTCCGTGAGCAGCCCCTTAAGGACGACTCCGCCTTACCCTGTTGCGGCGCGGTGACACGGCCCCTGCCCTGTATCCCAACGATGACTGCGGCCGCCGCCGCATGCCGAGGGTTGTTTGCTCGATCAGCCGCCGATAGAGTGATCCTGCCGGGACGTGTCTTCGCCCGTGCCAATCGACTGGCCAAGGCCAGCATAACGAAGTTAAGACGCTGGGAGGTCGCGATGGAACTACCATTCTCCGGCGGCTGCGCGTGCGGCGCTATTCGCTACGAATGCTCGGCCAAGCCTATGTTCTCTTGGAATTGCCACTGCCGGGACTGTCAGCGCGCAAGTGGCAGTGCGTATTGTCCGGTCATGTATGTCCCGAAATCCGCGTTCAAAGTGACAGGTCCCGAGGCACGGTATGCGATGCTTCACGCGGAGAGCGGGCGCAAAGTCAGCCGCGGCTTATGCACGAACTGCGGGTCAAACCTCTTCATCCTCGCGGAGCTCGTACCCGATATGCAGGGACTTTGGGCGGGCAGTCTCGACGACCCGAACATCTTCAAGCCGCAGGTCAACGTATGGACACGCAGCGCGCCGGCGTGGAGTTGCTATGATTCCAGCCTGAAAAAGCACGACGTCGCGCCGGACGCCGAGCATTTCCAAGTATTGCTGGATGAGGCAGCCGTCGGGTAGGCGCAATCGGTTTGGTGGTCGCGGTTCAGGGCGAAAGTCCATCCCAGCGAGTTGCCGCCCGCGCGCGCCGCTTCGGCTACGTGCTTGTGGGATCGACTGGGATCTCTGAGCCGCTGGCTGCCGCGAACGCTCGCTTGGGCCGCCGGACGGCTCTGATCTTCCCGCTCCTCCCTCCTCCGCAGAAGAACAGATCGCGGCCATCGGACTCCAGCCCCGACACACCCACTTCGGGCGGCATCTCGAGCCTTTCCAGGACTTCTCCCGTCCCGGGATCAAGCCGCCTCACGTCGCTCTCGTCACCGTCCCAGGTGCCGTGCCACAACTCGCCGTCGATCCAGGTCACCCCGGTGACGAAGCGGTTGGACTCGATGGTGCGGAGAGTCGCCCCGGTTTGGGGATCGACTTGATGGATTTTCCGCTCCCGGTACTGCCCCACCCAGAGCGTCCCTTCGGCCCACGCGAGCCCCGAATCACCGCCGCCGCCGGGCGCCGGGATCGTGGCGAGCACGCGGCCGGTCTCCGGATCGATCTTTTGGATGCGATCCTCGGCGATCTGGAACAGGTGCTGGCCGTCGAAGGCGGTTCCCGCATGTGCGGCAGCGTCGATCGAGCGCACCGTCCTGCCGCTCACCGGATCGAACGAGTTCAGCTTGTCCCCGGACGCGAACCAGACGTGCTGACCGTCGAACGTGACGCCGCCCACGTGCTCGACGCCCGGAAAGGGTCCATACTCGCGGAGGATCTCGGCCGCTGAACGGTTCATGCCTCCAGCCTAGTCGCTCGGCAGCGGAGCCGGGAGTAACAACGTCGTCGCGAATCCCAGCACGGGCGGGGTCATCCAACGACGCGCTCGCCCCCGGCCGAGCGACTGCACCTTGCCGGCTAGCGCGAGCAAGTCGAGTGCCCGCTGCACGGTGCGCTGGCTGGCGCCGAGCGCAAGCGCCAGCGCCGAGCTCGACCACGACTCACCGTCGGCAAGGACGGCGAGCACGGCCGAATGCTGCTCTTCGGCGGGCCGCGCCAGCACGACGACCTCGCACGCGCTGTGCGGCGCCAGCGCAAACCCTCGTTTCGTGGCACTCACGCCGGCCAGCGTCCGCAGCGCCGTCCGAAGCCGCCCGATTTCGACCCGCAACCGCGCGCGATGCGATTCATCGGCGAGCTTCGCTCGGAATGCCCGCGCGACGAGCGTGTTCCTCGGCACGTCGCCGGGCCACGCCTCGCCCAAGGCGCGTGCGAGCGCGAACAACACCGGACGCCGTGCGAGCGAGACCACCGTGCGCGGGTCACGCACGACGTGACGGCAACCATCCACCACAAGGGCTTTCGACGCCTGCAGCGCCTCGACCTCCTCGAGCAGGAGGAGGCGCTCCTCGCCACGCGCAATCAGCCGCGCCGCGGGCGTGGTCAGCGCGCGAGATGCGCTCTCGACCTCCGCCGCCAGCGCAGGGATACGGGCTTGGCGCGCGGCGCGCTCGGCCCGATCGAGCGCGGCGCGCGCGGCCTTCGTCCGGACGCGTCGTATGGCGATCCCTGCGACCACCAGCTCGTGGGCGGTCCTCGACGCGGGCGGGAAGGGTGAGGGGTCGAGCTCGCCGAGCGTGCGCTCGGCCTCGTCGAGGCGCCCGATCAGGAGAAGCCGCCGGACCTCTAGATACCGCGCGTGCGCCGCGTTCACCCGGTCCCCATGCTGTTCGAGCGTCGCCCGCGCCGCGTCGAGCGCCTTCGCCGGCCAGCCGAGGTCGCGCGAGACGAGCGCGATCTCGGCCTCGGCGACGACGCACCTCGCGCGGGCCACCGCCTCCTTCGGGCCGAAGGCGCGTGCCGCACTCCGCACGAGAGCCTTCGCTCGATGGAGATCACCGAGCTGCGCCATCGCGATGCCTCGAAGCGCCAGCGCTGGCGCGTCGTCGCGCAGGGCGACCCGGTTCAGCGCGCCGAGGGGATCACCCGCCGCGAGCGCGCGTGCGGCGGCCGTGATCAGCGAGTCCATTTGAATCCCGCCACACTTGTCACTCTCGCCGTCCGATGCCCGGCATCACTCTATCTCACGGGCCTCAACTATCCAACGGAGAGAAAAGCGATGACGACGCACATGACCGGGACACGTGAGGAGTGGCTGGCAGCCCGGCTCGGGTTGCTCGAGGAGGAAAAGGTGCTGACCCGGCGCAGCGACGAGCTAGCGCGGCGGCGTCAGGAGCTGCCGTGGGTTCGGGTCGATGAGGCTTATCGGTTCGAGACCGATGACGGGAGCGCCTCGCTCGCAGACCTCTTCCGAGGCCGCTCGCAGCTCCTCGTTTACCATTTCATGTTTGGGCCCGACTACGCGGCGGGCTGTGCGTCCTGCTCGGCGATCGCGGACGGCTTCGACGGCTTCGTCGTCCACCTGGCGAACCACGGCGTGATGCTCTCGGCGGTGTCGCGGGCACCGCTCGCGAAGCTGCAGGCGTATAAGCAGCGGATGGGTTGGACGTTTCCCTGGGCGTCGTCGCTCGGCGGCGACTTCAACTTCGACTTCAACGTCTCGCTGACGGAGGAGCAGCAGCGCGCGGGAACCGTCGAATACAACTACCGGCGCGGCGGCCACGTGATGGACGCGACGGAGGCACCCGCGCCTGTCGTCGAGTTCGCGGCCATGTCCGGAACTGACGCGGCCACCTACACGCGGGAGAGGCCGGGCATGAGCGCGTTCGCGCTCGAGGACGGCGTCGTCTATCACACCTATTCCACCTATGCGCGCGGACTGGACGGCCTTTGGGGCATGTACCAGTGGCTCGACCGCGCACCGCAAGGACGCAACGAGACGGGCGTTTGGTGGCGCCATCACGACAGGTACGACGAGGGCTGAGCGGCCTTGCGGGGAGGTCTCGTTGCGCATGTCTTCCAAGCGAGGCTCCCCGCAAGCCTTCTTCGGCGCCGCTGCGCTGCTCTTCGCTGCCAGCGCAGCCGGAGAGATCGTCTTGTGCGCATCCATGTCGGAGATGGGCAAGATACCGATGCCCGGCGGCTGGACGATGTCGATGGCGTGGGTTCCGATCTGCGGGCAGAATTGGCCCGGCGCAGCGGCATCGTTCCTTTGCATGTGGGTCGTGATGATGGCGGCGATGATGCTGCCGTCCTTCGTCCCGATGCTGTGGCGCTACCGCCAGGCCGTCAGCAAGCCAGGCGGGACGCGGCTCGGTCGGCTGACCGCGCTCGTGGGCGCGGGCTACTTCGTCGTCTGGACCGCGTTCGGGATGGCCGTCTTCCCGCTAGGCGTCGCGCTGGCGGCCGCCGAGATACAGCTTCCGGCGCTGGCACGCGCCGTTCCGGTCGCGGCCGGTGTGGTCGTCCTGATCGCTGGTGCGCTCCAGTTCACGGCGTGGAAGGCACGTCAGCTTGCCTGCTGCCGGGAGACGCCCGGGCGCGGCCGTACGTTCCCGGCGGACGCCGGGAACGCCTGGCGACACGGCCTGCGCCTCGGCCTGCAATGCAGCTATTGCTGTTTCAATCTGATGGCGATCCTCCTGGTCGTCGGGGTCACGGACCTCCGCGCGATGATTGTCGTGACGGCGGCCATCGCCGTCGAGCGTCTCGCTCCCGCCGGTGAGCGCGCTGCCCAAGCCACCGGGGCCGTCGCGGTCGGGGCAGCGTCTCTTCTGATCGCGCGAGCAGTAGGGCTCGGATAGCCCACCCCGCCGTACCGATCAGCCTCCGTTCCGGAGGATCGCGTCCGAGCGCGAGGCTGGCCCGGATGAGCCCTCGGCGAGCCCGTCGCGCGCCAGGGCGCAGGCGTGATCCTGCAGCCGCTCGCCGCTGCCCCGGTCGCCCGCCGCGCGGTCGGCATGGTCGTCCAGGATGATGAAGCCCGGCTCCCCATCGGCGAAGGTGGTGCCGGTCACGACGAGGGTATGCCGCCCCATGTCCTCCTGCGCGCCCGGCACGCCGTCGGCCAGCAGCTTGAACGGGTTCGCTTGCCCAAGCTGCTCGCCCGATACCCGCATCGCGAGGTAATGATGCCCGGCGAGCGGCGGAGCGAAGGGAGCCCACCCCTCGCCGATCTGCCCCGTATGCTCGCGCAGCGCTTCGCGGACATCGGCGCGGATGCATTCGATGTGGATGTGCAGCTGGTCCTGCGAGCGCGCGAACACCGAGTTGACGGCCAGGCTGAGATCCGTCGCGCGGCAGCGCCCGGCCCACTTGCCCGTCCACGTAGGTGCGCGCCTGCCAGGCCGCCGCGAAGTAGTTCGGAGCGCCGGGCTCAAGGAGCGCGGGGCTCTCGATGCCGGTGATTCGGGCGGTCGGGATCAGCAGGAACTGGGTCCGGCCGCGGTAATCCTTGAGCACGGCGTAGCCCCGCTCAACGCCGTCGCGGAGATCAACCGCGACGCACGGTGCCGGGTTGCCGTGCCTTTGCTGGTTTGGGACGCACGTTCCATGCACGATCTCCCAGAGCGCGTTAGGGTCGCTGGCCCGCCGCGCGCATCCTGCCAGGCCCAGGAGGACGAGCGCTGCCGCCAGCAGCGCCGCCAGGGTGGGTGCGGGCGCTGCCAGTGTTCGATTCCGAGCTGTTCCGATCGTCAGGCCCCTATCGCGTCCTCTGCCCTATTCTGCTTCGGGCGTACGCGATTCTTCAATCGCTCATTCGGCTGCGATCAGCTGCTCCGCGGCAGTGCATCCGCGGAACGGTCGCTCAGACCTGAGAGCTGCTCGATGACCGTATAGACCACGGCCGAGTCCATCTCGCCTTTGCCTTGAGCGCGTGCGGCCCGGAGGACTTCCAGGGTCGCCGCGGCAACCGGGGTGGCAGATCCCACCGAATCGGCGAGGGCGAGCGCCGTCGAGAGATCCTTGTGCATGTTGTCGGTCGAGAAGTGCGGCGAGAAGTCGGATGCGATCATGCGCGGACCGCGCGTCTCCATCGCTCCCGTGCGGGCGCCGCCGACGCTCGTGATCTCCCGGACGCGGTCGGGATGGATCCCAGCCTTCCTGGCGAGCACCAGAGCCTCTGCGACCGCTTGGATCGCGACCCCCAGGATCAGGTTGTTGACGAGCTTGAGCGTGGAGCCTGCCCCTGACGGGCCAGCGTGAACGATGATCGCCGCAATCGTCTCGAGGATCGGCCGGACGCGCCGCACCGTATCCTCCTCGCCGCCGATCATGACGCCGAGCTTGCCACCCTCGGCCACCCTTGGGTTTCCTGTGACAGGCGCGTCGAGCATCGCGATGCCGCGGTCCTGCGCACGCGACGCGATGCGGCGGGACATCTCGGGTGCGATCGAGCTCGTATCGACGATGATCGTGCCGGGCTTGGCGTGGTCGAGAACGCCGTCCGCGCCGCAGATCACCGCGTCCGACGCCGCGGCATCGGTGACCATCGTGAAGATCACGTCGGACTGCCCGGCAAGCTGGCCGATGCTCTCCGCCCAGGTTGCCCCGGCGGCAAG
The DNA here is from genome assembly GCA_963839135.1 of uncultured Alphaproteobacteria bacterium. Lineage (GTDB taxonomy): Bacteria > Pseudomonadota > Alphaproteobacteria > Acetobacterales > Acetobacteraceae > CAWKEH01. Next base: position 31,295 of record CAWIUA010000018.1, on the reverse strand, counting down.
CAACGGCTCGGCCCGCGCTTTGGTGCGGTTCCAGGCGATCAAAGGGAAGCCGCCGCGCATGATGTTGCGAGCCATGGGGGTTCCCATGAGGCCAAGACCGATGAAGCCAACGCGCATGGCGATTTTCCTTCCCGCTATGGATGCACCTACGCCACAGCCTCAGCCTCGCGGCCTCTGCTTCCGGGCCATGACCTGGTCGAGCAGCAGGAAGGCGAGAAGCGTGGCGCCGAACACGATCTGCCGCCCGGCCTCGCCGATGTTGATCGCCGTGAGCAGGCTGACGAGCACCGTCAGCATGATGGCGGCGGCAATCACGCCGAGATAGGGCGCCCGCCCGCCGGCGAGCGCCACGCCGCCGATGGCCGCGACGACGATGCTCGTCAGGATGTAGGCGTTGCCCAGCCCGAGATAGGCCTGGCCCACGTAGCCGGTCAGCAGGAAGCCGCCGAACGCGGCGAGGAGGCCGCTGAGCGCGTAGGCGACGATGCGCACGGCCCGCACCCGCGTGCCCGAGAGCAGCGCCACGATCGGGTTGGCTCCCGTCCCGCATAACTGGCGTCCCCAAGCGGAGCGGGACAGCAGCCAGATCGCCGCCGCGGCGATCACGGCCCAGACCATGACCACGTTCGGGACGCCGCCCGTCGCGCGCCCGGCCAGCGAGACCAGGGCGGCGCTCGCCGAATTGGAAGGTTGGAACGCGGAGACCCCGACGATCAGCCCGCCGTTGACCACGCTCGCGACCGCCAGGGTTGCGACGAGAGGCGGGATGCCGAGGACAGCGATGCCGATCCCGTTGACGATCCCCACGAGCAGCCCGGCGAGGCAGGCCGCCAGCCCGCCCAGCGGCGTCATCGCGCCCGCACCCTGCATCACGGCCGCCCCGAGAATGCCGCCCAGGGTCGCCGACGCGCCGACCGAGAGGTCGAGACCTTGCCCGCCGGCGGCGATGACGATGGTCTGGCACAGGCCGAACAAGCCGAGGAAGGCCGCGATCTTGAGCTGGTTCGCGATCTGCCCCGCCCCCAGGAAGCCCGGCAGCAACGCTTGCCCCACGAGCAGGAGCGCGATGCTGAGGCCGATCAGCAGCGCCGGGCGCCAGGCTTGGACGCTCATGCCGCCCCCATCATGCAGCCTGGCGCTGCCGCTGTTCGAAGACCATGAAGGCGAGTGCTGCGACGATCACGAGACCTTTGAAGAATTCCTGCCAGATGCTGGGAATGCCGGCGAAGTAGATGACGTTGGCGATGATCCCGAGCACCAGCGCGCCGATCAGCGCGCCCCAGGGCGAGCCGCGCCCGCCGGCCAGCGAGATGCCGCCGATCACGACCGCGGCGACCGAGGTCAGGGTGTAGGATTGCCCAAGCTGTGCGTCGCCCGAGAGCGTTTGCGAGGAGATGGACAGGGCCGAGAGGAAGACCAGCCCCCAGGCCACCACGTAGGACAGCAGCTTCACCCGGCGCACGGGAATGCCGGCCTGGAACGCCGAGGACCGGTTGCTGCCGACCGCGATCAGCCGCCGCCCCAGGCGGTGCCGCTCCAGGAGCACCCAGCCGAGCATGGCGGCGGCCACGATCAGCAGCGGCACGGGAACGCCGGCCACGTCGCCCGCGTAGAGATCACCGAGCGAGGCAGCGACCTCGCCGCCGGGCTGCGGCATGATCGCGAGGGCCAGCCCATACCAGATGGCGCCGGTGGCGAAGGTGGCGACCAGCGAAGGCAGCCCGGCATAGGCCACCAGCAGCCCGTTCACTGCCCCGAGGATGAGCGAGAGGCCCAGCGCGACCGCCGCCACGATGCCTGGGCCGCCCACGGCGCTCGCAGGGATGGAGGCGAGCACGCAGTTGATCAGCGACACGCCCGCGCCGAGCGAGAGGTCCAGCTCCCCGTTCAGCACGATGATGGCCTGCGCCACGCAGGCGAGGATGGTCGGCGCGAACGTCGCGATGTTGCTTGCAAGCGAAGCCTGGCCGAAGAAGTGCGGCTGCAGCCAGGCATTCAGCGCGACCACGGCGACGAGCATGGCCAGCGCGGGGGCGACACCGCTGCGGCGCAGCAAGGTCCAGCCGGTCATGCCGCCTTTCCGAAGGCCGCCGCCATCACGCGCTGCTCGCTCATCGCGGCGCCGGCCAGCACCTCGACGATGCGGCCCTCGAACATCACGAGGATGCGGTCGCAGGAGGTCAGGAGCTCCTGGACGTCGGAGGCGAAGACCAGCACCGCGCTGCCCCTCGCCGCGAGATCGCCGATCGTGGCGTAGATCTCCGAGCGCGCGTGGATGTCCACGCCTTTAGTCGGGTCGCTGAGCAGCAGCACGCTGATCTCGGTGGCGAGCCACTTGCCGATCACGACCTTCTGCTGGTTGCCGCCGCTCAGGGTCGAGACCGGCTGCGCCGGACCGTCCGTCTTGATGAGCAGGCGGCGTATGGCCTCCACGGCAAAGGCGCGCAGCTCGGCCTGCGGCAGGCGCCACGGCCGGCGCTCGAGGCAGATTCGCACGGTGCCGAGGTTCTCGCCCACGGACTCGTCCATGAACAGGCCTTGGCGCTGGCGGTCGTTGGGCACGAGGCAGACGCCGCGCCGGATCATGTCGCGCGGCACTCCCGGCCTGACGCGCTCGCCGCGGTGCAGGATGCTGCCGCCGTCGAGGCGCCGGAACCCGGCAACCACCTCCAGGAGCTCCTCCTGGCCCTGCCCCTGCAGGCCGGCCAGGCCGACGATCTCGCCGCGCCGCACCTCCAGGTCGATGCCGCATACGGTGCTGCCGGCCCGCACGCCGTCGAGGCGCAGCACCGGCTCTCCGACGACGCGGCGCGCGGGCGGGCGCAGAGCCGCCTCGGGGTCGCCGGTCATCAGCTCCAGGATGCGCGCCTTGTCGAGCCGTCCCGAGAGCGCCCAAGAGCCGACATCCCGGCCGTTGCGCAGCACCAGGACGCTGTCGCAGATCTCCTCGACTTCCTGCAGCCGATGGGAGATGAAGATCACCCCCACCCCGGCCGCGGTCAGGCGCCGCACCACGGCGAACAGGCGCGCCACCTCGGCCGCGGCCAGCGCCGCGGTCGGCTCGTCCAGGATCAGCAGGCGGGGCCGGCGGGAGAGGGCGCGGGCGATCTCCGCCATCTGCTGCCCTGCCGCCGTCAGCATTCCCGCGGGCTGCTCCACATCCATGGAGGCGCCCAGCTCGTCGAGCAAGGCCCGCGCCGCGCGGCGGGAGTCCCGACGCTTGACGAAGCCGGCCCTGCCGCATCGCTCGGCCCCCAGGAACAGGTTCTCCCAGACGGGCAGGTCAGGTGCCAGGCTCGGATGCTGGTGGGCGATCACGATGCCCCGCGCGGCGGCCTCATGCGGCGAGGCGTGCGCGATCTCCTGCCCGTCGAAGGTGATGCGGCCCGCATCGGGGCTGAGCTCGCCGGCGATGATCTTCGAGAGCGTCGATTTGCCCGAGCCGTTCGCCCCGAGCAGCCCGAGCGTCTGCCCGGGCTGCGCGTCCAGCGCCGCGCCGTCGAGCGCTGCGACGCCGCCGAACCGCTTGGCGATGCCCTGCGCGGCCAGAAGGCTCATCGCGCCGCGCGCTTACGCAGTGAACAGATCGTCGAGCTGCGCCTCGGAGAACCACTCCTCCAGGAAGTAGCTGTCCGGCTTGTCCTTCATCCCCGCGAGCGTCTGGTCCAGGTTGTCTTTCGTCACCTCGCAGGTGGATCGGATAGTAGATCGTGTTGTCGGGAACCGGCTTCAGCTTGCGCCCGGCGATGAGCCGCACCGCGATGCCGATCGCATTGCGGCTGATCCAGGGCGGATTCGGCTGGGCGAACGCCTTCATGTCGGTGCCGGAGTCCAGCTCCTTCTTCCAGGCGAGCAGGAAAGCCTTCTGCGCCTCCCCGGTCATCACGGGGATCTTCCGGTGCGCGTTCTGGAAGGCGCGCAGCACGCCCAACCCCATGGAGTCCTCGACGAACGCGCCGTCGATCTCGGGCTGCGCCGCGATGACGGTCGCCATCACGCTCTCGGCTTTCGCGTGGTCCCACATGCCGTAGCCGGACCAGACGATCTGGATGCCAGGATACTGCTTGAAGACGTCGAACGCGGCCTTCTTGCGGGCCTCGGCCGCCGGGTGGCCCGGGATGCCGTCCAGCACCACCACCTTGCCCTTGCCGCCGAGCGTCTTGGCGATCCACTCCGCGTAGCGCTTGCCCCATTGGTAGTGATTGACAGTGACGTTGACCGCGTAGGGATTCGTCACTGCCTGGTCGAAGGACACGACGGGGATGCGCGCCCGCTTCGCCTCGTTGATCACGCCGTTCAGCGCCACCGCCGAGTTGGCATTCACCGTGATGGCGGCCACGGCTTGGCGGATCATGTTGCGGATGTCCTGGATCTGCTGGTTGACGTCCGCGCCCGCCTGCTCGACGACCAGCTTCGCCGCCATGCCCTTCGTCTTGTACTCATCGAACTGGTCCTGGGCGCCGGCGACCATCTGATCGCGCCACTCGGTGCCGAAATAGCCGTTCGACAAGCCGATCACGGCATCGCTCTCGGCGGCACGCGCCGGGCGCAGGTTGGTCGCGCTCGCCGCCGCGGCCATGGCTGCGGCGATCATCAGCTCTCTGCGGTGCATTCTCGTGTCATCCATGAGGTTGGGATTGGTGCCGTCCGTTCGATGGCGCTCAGCGCGGCAGGGCCGGCCGGCATCTGCCAGGCCCGGCCCTGCCGCGGCACATCTCACTCGGCCGCGAGCAGCTGTCCTGCGGCGGCGCGGCCCTGGAACGGCTTGTAGAACTGGCCGTCCTTCATGATCGCGAGCAGCGCACTGCGGTCCTGCAGCAGGCTGAGGTCGAGCAGCGGGTTGCCGTCCACGAGCAGCACGTCCGCGAGATAGCCTGGCGCTACCCGCCCCATCTTCTCGCCGGACTTGCCAACCCACGCCTCGCCGCCGTAGGCGGTCGCCGCCCGCAGCACTTCCCAGGGCTGGAAGCCGAACAAGTTGACGAAGTGCTCCAGGTCGCGCGCCTCGGTGCCCTGGGGCAGCCACGCGAAGCCGTAATCCCCGAACGGCAGCACCTTGATCCCGGCCTTGTGCATCTTGGTCATCACCTCGATGCCCGCCTCAAGCTCGCGCTTGTTGCCGATCATCTCGGCGACGTCGGTGGTGATGCCCCAGTCCTTCGCCTCGTAGGTGGTGTTGTAGCGCGCGGCAATCGCGGGTGAGATCCAGTGCTTGTCCTTGACCCGCTCCAGCTGCTCGATGGTTTCGTCGGTGGCGAAGCTCGCGTGGAAGATGAACTCGACGCCGTGCTTCATGCACTGCCGCACCGAGCTGTCGGCATGGGCGTGGGCTGCGATCCGCTTGCCGATGTTGTTGGCCGTATCGCAGATCGCTGCGACCTCGGCGTCCGTCATCGGGTTGTCGTAGGCGGCCATGCGCGGGTAGCAGAAGCTGTCGCCCGAGTTGTTGAACTTGATGAGGTCCACGCCCTCGCGGATCATCGTGCGCACGACCTTGCGGAACTCCTCCGGCCCGTCGCAGACGATGGAGACGGAGGGGTGCTTGGCGTCGAGCTGGTTGTCGTCGGCCAGCCCTCCCGTGACCGTCAGCTCCGGCGAGCCCGCCAGCAGCCGGGGCCCCGGGATCTTGCCCTTGTTGATCTCGTTGCGGATCACGATGTCGAGCCGCGGCTTGGCCGACGCCGCCCCGACCGCCGCGGTGAAGCCCATGTCCAGCGCCTGCTTCGCGTTGTGCATGGTCAGCAGCACGTGCTCCTCGACGGGCAGCGCCGTGAGTTCCGCGACCGTAGTGCCGTTGTTGTAGGTGAGGTGGCAGTGGGTGTTGACCATGCCCGGCATCAGCGTGGCGCCGCCCGCGTCGATCACCTCGGCGCCTTCCCGCGGCAGGGTCTCGCCCGGCCCGGCGACGGCGTTGATGCGGTTGCCCTGCACTAGGACCTCGCCCGGGGTGACGTCCTTGCCCGTGCCCTCGAAGATCATCACGTTGGTGAATAGCGTCCTCGGCATCGTTCCCTCCGTTGCCTCTCGTTGCTTCTGGGTCCTATCGCGGCTCAAGCCGCCCGCACGCTCACCCGATCCGCTACCTTGCCGCGGAGCGACGCTGGTAGCGCCTCGAACGGCACGTCACCGTCAGGGCTCTCGGCGTAGCGCGATGCGGCCTCGAGCAGGGCGGGCGCGTCCTCCGCCGTCAGCTCGGAGAAGCGGATGACTACCTTTCCGGGCATGCGCAGCGCCGCCGTGCAGGGGTGCGGGCAGCCGTTCAGGCATTCGACAGTGCGGACCGCGACGGTGCTGCCGCACCGGGCCGCTTGCTGCTTCATCGCGACGGCGAGGCGCTGGCCCGGCGTCGCCTGACCCGCCGGCGCCGGGTCATAGCGGTTGCAGGTCGTGCAGACGAAGATGCGGCCGCTGCTCATGGCGCGAACCCCGGCAACTCGACCGCAGGGCGGGTGGGAATCTCGTGGTGCGGCCGGTTCAGCCGGGCGTAGAACACGGTCAGCGCGTAGTTGACCTGCTTGGCGCGCTCGATCGTCGCCCAGTGCCCGCACGCCGTGAGCACCTGCAGCTCCGCGCCCTTGATGGTGCTCGCCATCGCCCGGCCCACGTCGGGCGGCGCCGTGCGGTCCTGGTCGCCGGTGATCAGCAGGGTCGGGCAGGCGATGCGCGCGAGATCGGCGCTCCGGACCTCGGCCAGCGCGTCGCAGTTGCGCGCATATCCCTCCGGCGGCTGCGCCATCAGGCTCTCCCGCACGAAGGCGGTCGCCGCGGGCTGGTTCACCTTGGTGTCGTCCGCCGTCCCGGCCGCCACGATCGCGTCGGCGATGCCGCGCATCCCCTCCGCCCGCGCCTTCGCCGCACGGTCCCGCAGCGCCGCGCGCGCGGCCTCCGGCGGCTCCGGGAACGCTCCGATCAGGGCGAGGCTCGCGACCTGGTCCGGGTATGAGGCTGCGAAGTGCTGGCAGATGATGGTGCCGAGCGAGTGCCCGGCGAGGTGGACCCGGCCGCCCTCGGCCGCCCCGCGCACCACGCCGAGCAAGTCCTCGACGTGGCTCGCGAGCGAGATGCCGTCCCTGACCGGCGTGCGCCCGGAGCCGGCGAGGTCGTAGGCGACGAGCCGCAGGTCGCGCTTGAGCACCTGCGCCTGCGGATACCAGGTGTTCGTGCTGCCGCCGAGGCCGTGCACCAGGACGAGCACCTCTCCCTTGCCGCCCAGCTCCTCGACGAACATTTCATCCTTCTTCGCTTTCGCCACGATATCCCACTCCCTAATGCGCAGCCGCCGCTTGCCGGGCCGCGTCGTGCCGCTGCCCCGCCTCCATGCGCCGGACCGTGTTCCGGATCGCGCCGATGCCGGAGATCTCGATCTCGACCACGTCGCCGTCCTTGAGGAAGCGCGGCGGGTCGAAACCGATTCCCACGCCCTCCGGCGTGCCGGTCGCGATCACGTCGCCGGGCGAGAGCGTCACGCTGCGCGAGATCGTCTCGATCAGGGTCGGCACGTCGAAGATCAGGTCCGCCGTGCTGCTGTCCTGGCGCACCTCGCCGTTGACCCGGCAGGTGACGTGCAAGTCGGCAACGTCCACCTCGTCCGCGGTGGCTATCCACGGGCCCATCGGGCCGAAGCCGTCTATCCCTTTGCCCAGGAACCATTGCTTATGGACGCGCTGCAGGTCGCGCGCCGTCACGTCGTTGAGGATCGTGTAGCCGAACACGTGCGCCATCGCCTGGTCGCGCGTAATGAAGCGCCCGCCCTTGCCGATCACCACGGCCAGCTCCGCCTCGTAGTCCACCGCCTCGTCCAGCCCCGGCCACAGCGGGATCTCGTCGTAGGGGCCGGAGATGGCGCCAGACGGCTTGGTGAAGATGATGGGGTGCTTCGGCACCGCGTCCGCGGACGTAGTCCCCGCGTCGAAGCCGCTCTTCGTGAACTCGTGCGCGTGCGCGTGATAGTTCTTGCCCACGCACATGATGTTGTGCGGCGGCGCCGGGATCGGCGCCAGCAGCTGAACGGTCTCGAGCGGCAGGCCCGAGGCGCCCGCCGCCGCGGCGTGGCCGACATGGGCCAGGTGCGCGATCGTGGCCACCATGTCCGAGGCGATCCGCTCGGGCAGCCCAGGCATCGCCTCGGCAAGCGGCCAGACCAGCCCCTTGCCGGGATCAACGATGGCGACCGCGGGACGGCCCTCATGAAGGATCGTGGCCAGCTTCATCGTGCTCCGCTCCTTAGACCAATTCTGAACCAATCCAGGCAAGATCAGCGAAATAGTGAACCAAGAAAACGGGTATTGGTCTAGCGAGTCAAGTGGGGTATCGTGCCTGCTATGGATGACAGATCAGTGATCGGGCTGGCCTCGCCTGCATCGATGCGCGAGCGCGGCGATGCCGAGAGCCTGCGCGCCACGCTCCGGCGCGAGTTGCAGTCGAGCCGCTGGCAGGGTGGCGACCGGCTGCCGACGGAGCGCGAACTCGGCGAGCGCCACGGTCTTGCCCGCAACACCGTGCGGCGCGCGCTCCAGGCCCTGGAGGACGAGGGCCTCATCATCCGCCACGTCGGCCGCGGCACGTTCAAGGCGGCCGAAGCCGCGCCGGCACCGGGGGCGACAGAGTTCAGGGAGATCGAGGGCGCTAGCCCGGCCGACGTCCTCGAGTGCCGGCTGCTGTTCGAGCCCGAGCTCGCGCCTCTGGTCGTTGCCCGTGCCAGTCAGGCGGACCTGGACCGCATGGACGAGTGCCTGGGAAAAGCCGAGGCGGCCGAGGGCGTCGCCGGGTTCGAGACCTGGGACGCGGCCCTGCACGACGCGATCGCGGTCGCGACACGCAATCAGGCCATGATCGCCATGGCCCGCGTGCTAGCCAGGGTCAGACTAAAAGCCGAGTGGGGACAGCTCAAGGCGCGCAGCATGACCGCCGAGCGCAAGGCGGCACTGCAGGTGGAGCACCGGGCGATCGTCGCCGCGTTCCGCCACCGCGACACGGTGGACGCCCGCGCGAGGCTGCGGCAGCACATCCTGCACGTACAGGCCTACATGTTCGGCGAGTAGGCCGGACCGGTGGTGGGTAGAGCCATGCCCTTCACGCCAATCAGCCAGGCTCGATCCGAATCAGCGCCGGCGGCTCCATCACCGTGTCCAGCCGCGTGATCTGGTCTAGGGCCGCGCGCATCGCCGCCTCGCCCGTCTCGTGCGTGACCAGCACGACCGGCACCGCTTCGCCCGGCGCGCGACCGCGCTGGATCATGCTCTCTAAAGAGACTCCGGCATCCCGCAGCGCCGCCGTCACATCCGCTATGACGCCGGGACGGTCCACGACCATCAGGCGCAGGTAGTAGCAACCGTGATGCGCGAGCATTGGCAGTGCCGGCAGGTTCGAGAGCGCGCCGCTCGCAGCACCCCAGACCGGCGCCGCGCGCCCGCGGGCGAGGTCGACGAGATCGGCCACGACCGCGGACGCCGTTGGCCCCGCACCCGCGCCGCGTCCGTGCAGCATGACCTGGCCCACGAAGTCACCCTCGGCGACCACGGCGTTGAACACCCCGTCCACGCGCGCGAGCGGCGCCGACTGCGCCACCATGCACGGATGCACGCGCGCCTCGACGCCCTCTGCCCGCGCGGTGGCGATGCCGAGCAGCTTGATGCGGTAGCCCAGCTCGCGCGCGAATGCCACGTCGAGCGCCGAGACGCCGCGTATGCCTTCGACGTGGACGGCACCGAACTCTACGGGGCGGCCGAAAGCGAGAGCCGCCAGGATCGCGAGCTTGTGCGCCGCGTCCACGCCATCCACGTCGAAGCTCGGGTCGGCCTCGGCGTAGCCGAGCCGCTGCGCCTCCGCGAGCGCGTCCGCGAACTCCTGGCCGCGCTCGCCCATCTGGGTCAGGATATAGTTGCAGGTTCCGTTGAGGATGCCCGCGACCCGGCGCACCCGGTTGCCTGCCAAGCCTTCCCGCAGCGCCTTGATGACCGGGATGCCCCCTGCTACCGCCGCCTCGTAGGCGAGCGCGGAGCCGGCCGCCTCCGCCGCCGTCGCCAGCTCGGCGCCGTGAACGGCCATCAAAGCCTTGTTCGCGGTCACGAGCGGCTTGCGCTCCGCGATCGCGGCCTCGGCGAGCCGGCGCGCCGGCCCCTCGCTGCCGCCGATCAGCTCGACCACACAGTCCACGGCCGGGTCGGCGGCGAGCGCCACCGGGTCGTCATACCAGCGCAGGCCCGAGAGCGAGACGCCGCGGTCCCGCCCGCGCTCGCGCGCCGAGACCGCGGTCACGGCGACGGGACGCCCGGCTCGCGCCTCAACCACGTCGGCATTGTCGCGCAGCAGGCGCAGCACTCCGGCGCCGACCGTTCCCAGGCCGGCGACGCCGACGGCGAGGGGGCGGCTCATGCCCGGCTGTTCATGCGAGTGCGGGTTCGGCGGAAACGCTGTTGCTCTCGCGCGCGAGGAAGCCGCGGATGTTGCGCACGGCTTGGCGCAGCCGCTGCGTGTTCTCGACGAGGGCGATCCGGACGTGGCCGTCACCGTGCTCGCCGAAGCCGATGCCGGGTGCGACGGCGACGCGCGCGTTGGCAAGCAGCAGCTTGCTGAACTCGAGGCTCCCCAGGTGCGCGTAGCGCGGCGGGATGGGCGCCCAGGCAAACATGCTGCCCGGAGGGTTCGGCACGGGCCAGCCTGCGGAGTTGAGGCCGCGCACGAGCACGTCCCGCCGCTCGCGATACAGGTCGCGCATGGCCTGCACGCACTCCTGCGGCCCGTTCAGCGCGGCGACGGCGGCGACCTGGATGGGCGTGAAAGCGCCGTAGTCGAGGTAGCTCTTCATGCGGGCGAGGGCTGCGATCAGCCGCGGGTTGCCGGCCGCGAAGCCCATGCGCCAGCCCGGCATCGAGTAGGTCTTGGACAGGCTCGTGAACTCGACCGCGATCTCCTTGGCGCCCGGCACCTGCAGCAGGCTCGGCGGCGGCTCGCCCTCGAAGTAGATTTCCGAGTAGGCGAGGTCGGACATGATCCAGATCTCGTGCCTGCGCGCGAAGGCGACTACCTCGCGATAGAAATCGAGGCTCGCGAGGTAGGCGGTCGGGTTGCTCGGGAAGTTGACGATCAGCGCGGTCGGCTTCGGCACGGAGTGCCGCACCGCGCTGTCGAGCGCGCGCAGCATGGCGTCATCAGGCGTTGCCGGCACGCTGCGCACGGAGGCGCCCGCGATGATGAAGCCGAACTGGTGGATCGGGTAGCTTGGATTGGGTACGAGGATAGTGTCGCCCGGACTCGTGATGGCGGCGGCGAGGTTGGCGAGGCCCTCCTTCGAGCCGAGCGTCGCGACAACCTCCGTCTCCGGATCGAGCTGCACGCCGAAGCGCCTTGCGTAATAGCCCGCGAGCGCCCGGCGCAGGCCGGGAATGCCCTTGCTCACGCTGTAGCGGTGGCTGCGCGGATCCTGCACGGCCTCAACGAGCTTGGCGACGATGTGCGGCGGGGTGGGGCTGTCGGGGTTGCCCATGCCGAGGTCGATGATGTCCTCGCCCGCCGCCCGCGCGCCGGCCTTGGCCTTGTTCACCTCGGCGAACACGTAGGGCGGCAAGCGGCGGATGCGGTGGAAATCCTGCTGGGTCATCGTCTCGGCTCAGTTGGATCAGTGGCTACGGGGACTGTATCAGGTCGGCGCGGGCGCCGCGAGCGGCAGCGACCGCCGTCGCGCGAACGTCGCCGGGCGGCACGCCCCCGGCGACCAGCGCCGCGCGCATCGCGTTGGCCCGGCGCAGCGCGAGCGGCAGCGCGGCCGCCTGGGCGGCTGGAGACTGCCCGGAATCCCCGCCCGCGAGCACCGCGATAGGGCCGCCCGCGCGCCGGGCCGCGAGCGCCTGAAGCGCGCCGACAGCACTGAGCGGCAGTTCGGCGCTGCCGCGGCGGAAGCTCACGGCCACGCCCGGAGGCGGCGGCCTGGATGCTGCGGGCACCAGGCTCGCGTCGATGCCAGCGAGCTGCGGCAGGGCCGGAGGCGCGTCCGGGACCGTGGGCGGCCCGGACGGCGGCGGAGCGCTGGCAACGGTGGCTGGCGCGGAATGCCGTGGTGCTGGAGCCTTGGACGAGGAGCGGGTCGGCGCGGGAGGGCTCGGCGCCGCCGGGCCGGTGGGGGCGGGCGCTGCCATGGGAGCAGCCTCTGACGCTGCGGCGGGCACGGCAGCAGGAGCTGGCGCTGGCGTCGCGCCAGCCGCGTCGGCGACGACATGCGATGCGTCCGGGTCGCTCGGGAGGAGTGGCGGCGCGACCGGCTGGTTCGGCGGCGACGCGGACAAGGGGTCCTGCACGACATTGCGCCGCACCTCGTCGCGTTCGGCCAGGAGTTGCGTCTCGAGCGTTCGCTGGGCCGCCGCATTTACCGCGGGTGTCTGGCCGGGAACCTGATCGAGGTTGGGATAGGGCGCGGAGGCGCCCGGCGGCGGCGGCCGGTCCTCGGCGATAGCCCCGCCCTCAAGCTGGTGCCACCAGTCCGCCGGCGTGTCGGCGGTGAGCTTGGAATCGTAGAGATTCTTGACGCTTTGACACCCGGCCAGCGGCGGGAATAACAGCAATGCGGGAGCGAGCACCGTCATGGCTTGCCGCGCGCGGCTGCTCCGACTACCTCTGCTCGTGCATAAGACTGCCAACCGTCGCGCCCTGCCCTGATCGTCCGTTTACGTCTAGCGCGGCAAGGCACCGGACGGGAAGGACACGCACGAGGAAACCCCGCCATGGCCGATACCGCGAAATACGACCCTCCCGGCTTCAAGCTGCCCGATCCGACCGTGCTCGGCCGCTCCATGACCGACATCGCCGAGCGTTCCCAGCGTCTCGTGACCGATTGGCTCAACCGTCAGAGCCTTGAGCTGCCGGAGCTTGACCCGCTGAACATCGGCAGCGCCTTCCTGGAAATGACCGCCCAGATCGCGGCTAACCCGGCGAAGCTGATGCAGGCGCAGGTCGGCTTCTGGCAGGATTACATGACGCTCTGGCAGAACACCGCGCGCCGCTTCTGGGGCTTTGACGCGCCCTCCGTCATCCAAGCCGACCCGAAGGACCGCCGCTTCAAGGACTCGGCCTGGAAGGAGAACGAGGTCTTCGACTTTGTCAAGCAGAGCTACTTGCTCTCGGCACGCTTCATTCAGGACGTCGTCAGCCATACCGATGGCCTCGACGCTCGGACAGCGCAGAAGGTGGATTTCTACAGCCGCCAATTCATCGACGCGATGAGCCCGAGCAATTTCATACTCACCAACCCGGAAGTGCTGCGCAAGACGGCCGAGACCGGCGGCGAGAACCTGCTGCGCGGCCTGTCCAACCTGCTCGGCGACCTCGAGCGCGGCCGCGGCAAGCTGCACATCAAGATGACCGACCAGGACGCATTCAAGGTCGGCGAGAATATCGGCGTCTCGCCAGGCAAGGTCGTCTATCAGAACGAGCTCTGCCAGCTCATCCAGTATTCGCCGGCGACCGAGCAGGTGCTCAAGCGTCCGCTGCTCATCGTCCCGCCGTGGATCAACAAGTTCTACATCCTGGACCTTCGCCCCAAGAACAGCTTCGTGCGCTGGGCCGTGAGCCAGGGGCACACCGTCTTCGTGGTCTCTTGGGTCAACCCGGACGACCAACTCGCCGACAAGGGCTTCGAGGATTACCTGCAAGAGGGCATCTTCGACGTGCTCGACGCCATCGAGACGGCAACCGGCGACCGCGAGGTCAACGCCATCGGCTATTGTCTCGGCGGCACGCTGCTCTCCAGCGCGCTCGCCATCATGGCCGCGCGGGGCGACGATCGAGTCAAGTCGGCCACCTTCTTCGTGACCCTGATGGATTTCCGCGAGGCCGGCGAGCTGAAGGTCTTCATCGACGAGGAGCAGCTCAAATCCCTCGAGGAGAAAATGAACAAGCGCGGTTATCTCGAAGGCAGCGAGATGGCCACGACGTTCAACATGCTCCGGGCAAACGACCTGATCTGGTCCTTCGTGGTCAACAACTACCTGCTCGGCCAGGACCCCTTTCCGTTCGACCTGCTCTACTGGAACGGCGACAGCACTCGGATGCCGGCGCGGATGCACAGCTTCTATCTCCGCAACATGTATCAACAGAACCTGCTCAAGGAGCCCAACGGCATCAGCCTGCTGGGCACCCACGTGGACCTGCGCAAGGTGTCGATCCCTGCCTACTTCCTCTCCACCCGCGAGGATCACATCGCGCCGTGGCGCAGCACCTATCGCGGCACGCAGCTCCTCGCCGGCCCCAAGCGCTTCGTGCTCGCCGCCTCCGGCCACATCGCGGGCGTCGTCAACCCGCCGGGCGAGGGCAAGTACGGGCACTGGATCAACGAGGATTTGCCGCCCGAGTCGGAGCAGTGGCTCGCCGGGGCGACCGAGATGGCCGGTTCCTGGTGGCCAGACTGGCAGCGCTGGGTGACGGCGCTGGACAGCACGCGCGTCGCCGCGCGCGAGCCTGGCACCGGCGGCCTCGCCGTGATCGAGGACGCGCCCGGCAGCTACGTCACGGTCAAGGCGAACTAGGCTCCAGCACCCGCCACAGCGTCCAGCCCGCCGCATCCGTACCGGCGGGCTGGAGCCACGGCGGGATCGCACCGCGTGCCAGCCGGTCCTGCAACGTTTCCGGCGGCAGGTCCGCGACGAGGCGGTCGCGCGCGACGCCGCGGCAGAGCAGCACCCATCGCGCCTCGGTCGCGCGCACGCTTGGCGGCTCAAGGTCCGCCGGGAAGCTGCGCCACGCGGCACGGGCACGCATGTAGGATGCAATGCCGCGATGGTAGAGCGACCCCACGGTAAGCACCCTGGTGCGATACAGGAGGTCGGGCGTCTCGCTGGGATCGGCGAGCACCACCTGGCCCGCCGCGGGCGCAAGAAGTGCCGCGGACGGGACGTGCGCGCACGCTATGCGTCCTATCGCTCCAGCCTCGGGCACGAGCGGCGCGGCGGCGCCGACTGTCGGCCCGGCAAAGACTACGAGAAGAAGCGCCGGGCGAGCTAAGGCCAGCGCCGCCTCGCGCCGCCGACGCAGCGCGTCGCCGCACCAGGTCAGGGCGACCGGCAGCGCCATCGCTCCCAACGCCACCGAGTAGGACGCGAACCGAAGGTGCTGCGCCCCCAGCAGAACGATGGCTAACGCGCACGAGGCTGCCCAGCACCAGCCGAGCGAGCGCGTGCGCCAGGCCAGCAAGGCTGCCAGCCCGGCGGCGAGCAGCCCGGCTGAGAGGAACTGCCCTGCGCTCAGGCCACGCACGGGCTGCATCTCCGAAATAGCCCCGAAGAAGGCACGTGCCTCCGGCGGAGGCATCAGCGCGGCGGGACCGAGAAGCACGGCCGGAAACGCGGCGAGCCAGACCAGGGTGGGCGCCAGGCCTAGGAAAGCGGCGCGATAGACCGGCCAGGGCCGCCGCGAAGCCAGCCACAAAACCCATCCGGCCGCGCAACAGGCACCGCCGAGCGCGAGCCACATCACGGACAAGCGGTCAAGCTCCACGGCGAACGGGTCGGCGCTCGGCGGATCGACGGCGAGCGCGGCGGCGACCAGGAGCAGGAACCAAGTTCCGGCGTCCCGCGCCTCCGCGGCAACTTGTCGCTCGGTCGGTCTCGCGAACCAGGCCATGGCGATGGCGGCGAAGGCCATAAGGGTGAAGGGCACCGTCTCGGGGCTGAGCCAGAGACCCGCCGCGCCCCATGCTCCAGCCCTTCGCCCAGCACCCACGACGCCTGTCGCGGCGCGACCGGCCCACCCGGCAGCCATGACCGCGGCCAAAGCGAGAAGGACGTGATGGTGGACGACGCCGGGCACGGCGTAGGCGGCGACCGGGGTTGAAACCGCGGCCAGCAAGGGCGCGAACAGCCGCCAGCGCCGCTCGGCCAGGGGCGCCACGGACCAGGCCAGGGCCGCTCCGAGTGCGCCCATGCAGAGCGGACCGACGCCGATCGCGACGCACCGCAAGGCACTCTCCCACCCGAGCCAAGGCGCGAGCGGTGCCCCGAGCAGGAGCAGCAGGCTATCGAGCAGGTGAGACCAATGCAGAACGACGCCGTGCCCAGAGCCGTCCCGCGCCACCGCGTCCAGCGGCGCACCGGCCGCGAGCATATCCCGAAGGCGGACCAGGCGCATCGCGCTGTCAGGGTTGGGCAATTCGCCAAGCAGCACGCCCGGCAGACCCTTCGCACCCTCGGCGACCACGAGCGCGATGGCCAATACGGCGCAGGTCATGCCTTCCCGTGCGCTGAACGGCTCTCCACGAGGCGCCGAGGCGTCCATCCCCGATCCTGATCGTTGCGCCGACCAGGATAGGCGCGCCTCGGTTAATGCCGGCTGAAGGCGGCCCTTAATCCCGCCGGAACTGACCGTGACCGAAGATCTGGTTCGCGGTGTTCAGGGAGCCAACATTCGCCTCCTGCATGTAAGGGAGGGTCCACAATTGGGCGAGCGTCGCCTGCGGGTTCGGGAACGCGGGATTGCTCAACGCCGCCAGCGCCGCTCGCGGGTTGCCGAACGCGAGCGCATTGCCAGCGCCCGCTAGCCCGCTCACGACCAGCGTGGACGGCGCGTTGAGCGGGATGCCGAGCGCCCGCCGCATCTCGACGCGGCCCCGCAGAAGCTGCTCCTTGGTGAGCGCGTCAATGTCCGCCCAGCGGGGCGACGTATAAACCTCGCCCGCGATGTAGTCCATGCTGGCGCAAGCGCGCGCTGCATCGGCCGGATTGTTGCGGGTGCGCCCAGGATCGGCGAACGCCCAGGCGGCGAGGTTGATGGACGCGACGTCCGGATCGGCGATGCCATAGCCCAGCTCACCGGGCATGATGCGCGCCGTGTCGGGTACGAACGGTTGCGGACCGCCGTTGGCGCAGGCGGCGAGCAGCAGGGCAAGCAGCAGCGCGGGACGATGCATTACGACCTCGGATACGGAATGTACGCCATGCGAAACATAGGCGGAAAAGCAGTCCTGCTAAGAGGCTGGCCGCAGCCTCTCGCGAAAGTGCGCGGCGAGCTCGGCGTAGTGCCGGGCGGTCTCGTCCCACATGGCGCGCTCCTCGGCGCTCAGGTCCCGTATCTTGCGCGCCGGGCGGCCGGCCCATAGCTCGCGCCGTCCGATGCGCTTGCCCGGCGTGAGCAGCGCGCCGGCGGCGAGCATCCCCTCCTCCTCGATGACCGCGCCGTCCAGCACCTGCGCGCCCATGCCGACGAAGGCCTTGTTCTCCAGCGTGCTGGCGTGGACGAGCGCCATGTGCCCGATCGTCACGTCATCGCCTAGGATGCAGGGTAAGGTGTCTCCCGTGCCGTGGAGCACGCTGCCGTCCTGGATGTTCGTGCGCGCCCCGACGCGGATCGGTGAAGCGTCGCCGCGGATCACGCAGGCGAACCAGACGCTGCTCTCAGGCCCAAGCTCTACGTCGCCGATCACCGTCGCCGTGGGCGCGACCCAGGCACTGTCCGCGACGCGCGGCGCGACGTTGCCGAGCGCCCAAAGGGGGCCAAGGCGCGGGCCGTCACCCGGCATAAGCCGCATCCCGGGCCTGGGCCTTCGCCGTAGCCTCGTCGAGCCCGAGCATGAGCCGGATGTTCTGCACCGCAGCGCCCGACGCGCCTTTGCCCAGGTTGTCGAGCCGGGCGACGAGCACGGCTTGATCGCGCGCGTCGTTGCCGAAGACGCGAAGCTCCATCGCGTCCGTGTCGTTGAGGTCCTCGGCCGTGAGCTTGCCATCGTGCGTGGGACGAGCGACGTGTACCAGGTGGTGGCCGTCGTAGCGGGCCGCGAGCACGTCCGCCAGGTCGGCGCTGCGCGGCTTGCCGGGCAGCGCATCGAGGTGGAGCGGCACGGAGACCAGCATTCCCTGCCGCATGTGCGCGACCGAGGGCACGAAGAGCGGGCGCCGGGCGAGGCGGCTGTAGAGCTGCATCTCTACGACGTGCTTGTGCTCCAGCCCGAGGCCATACAGCTCGAACGGCGGTCCCCCCGCCCCCTCGTGCGCCTCGATCATGCTCCGCCCGCCGCCGGAGTGGCCGCTGACGGCGTTGACGGTGATCGGGTAGTCGGGCGGCAGCAGCCCGGCATCCACCAGCGGCCGCAGGAGCGCGATGACGCCCGTCGGGTAGCAGCCGGGGTTGGACACGCGCGCGCTCGCGGCGATGCGGGCGGGCTGGCCCGGCTCAAGCTCGGCGAAGCCGTAGGTCCAATCCGGGTGCGTCCGGTGCGCCGTGCTGGCATCGAGCACGCGGGGCGCGTCGGCGCCGAGCGAGGCCGCGAGCGCCGCGCTCTCCCGCGCGGCGTGTCGGGCAGGCAGAGGACCACGAGGTCCACCTCGGCCATCAGCGCCCGGCGTGCTTCGGGATCCTTGCGATGCTCGGGGGCGATGCTGCGCAGCGCGATGCCGGGCTGGCCTGCCAGGCGCTCGCGGATGCCGAGCCCCGTCGTCCCTGCCTCGCCGTCTATGAATACCGTGCGCTGCTGCATGGCTCGCCTCCTGCCCCTAGGTTCGCGATGACCGGAGCGGAGGCGCAAGGGGGCGGGAACCGCGTCGCGCGGCACACACCCTACGCCCGCTCACGCCACGACGGCTTGTTACGACGTGCGCGGCCAAAATTAGAATGATGCAAGAATACAGCGCCGTGTTAACGTTTTTGCTTGCTCGCCTGCCTGAGAACATGTTTGTTCGGCTTGCGTTCAATATCCCGGCGAACGCCGGAGGTGGCCGCCTCGCTGCGATCGGGCCGCTGTCTGTCCCAGAGGGAGACCACGCCTATGCGCACGCTCCTGCTCGCCGGCACCTCGCTGCTGGCCCTGTCCGCCTCGGTCGCCACCGCCTACTGGACGCGACTGTCGATACCGCCGGCTCGCCTCACCGTGCCACACCGGCCTCTACGGAATCACGCCTTCGGGGCGCAGGGCGGCAGCGGCGCCGGTAAGGTCTTTAGAGTTGCGGGCGGCCTCGGCGCCGAGATCGGCGGCGACTTCCCGCTCACTGCGGGCGAGACGCTGCGCTTCGCCGTCGGCGGCATGGGCGGAGGCGGCACCTCGGTCAGCGGCAGCAGCGGGGGGGCGGCGGCGGCGGCGGCGGCACCTTCGTGATCGGGCCGGGCAATACGCCCCTGGTGATCGCAGGGGGCGGCGGCGGCGGCGGCGTCAGCGCCGGCCTCAGCCTCGGCGGCGGCGGTGCCTCGGCGGCACGGCGGCGGCGATGGCGTCGGCGGCGACGCGGCGGAACCGGCGGCGCCGGCGGCGTCTACACCGGCAGCGCCGGCAGCAGCGGGGGCGGCGGCGGCGGCTTCAAAGGCGGCGGCGGCGCCGGGGGCGGCGGCGGCGGTATCGTCAACGGCGGGGGCGGGGGCGGCGGCGGCGGCTACCCCGGTCTCGCTGGCGGCGGCAGCTTCAGCGGCGGCGGCGCGGGCGGCTTCGGCGGCGGCGGCGGGGGCGGCGCTTACGTCGGCGTCGACGGCAGCGGGGGCGGCGGCTACAGCGGCGGCGGTGGCGGCGGCATCGTCATCGGCGGGGGCGGCGGCGGCGGCGGCGGCTCCTTCCTGGCAGCGGGCGCGACCTACGCGACGCTCCAGGCCGGTTTCCAGGCCGGCAATGGCTCGGTGTCGATCGGCCAGGTCGTCACCCCACCAAGCTCGCCGGAGCCCGTCCCCGAGCCGGCCAGCCTCGCCCTGTTCGGCACCGGCCTCGCCGGGCTGCTCGCATTGCGCCGGCGCCGCGTGCGCTGAGGCGGAGGCCTGTCCTCTCCCGCGCTCGGCCAGGTTGCAGGTCTTCGCGTAAAGGGCGGCCCCGTGCGGGACCGCCCCTATGCGTGCCCCGAAGGGATCAGCGCTTGCTGAACTGGAAGCTGCGCCGGGCCTTGGCCTTGCCGTATTTCTTGCGCTCGACCTCGCGGCTGTCACGGGTCAGGAAGCCCGCGAGCTTGAGCACGCCGCGCAGCTCCGGCTCGTAGTTGGTCAGCGCCCGGCTGATGCCGTGCCGCACCGCGCCCGCCTGGCCGCTGAGGCCGCCGCCCGAGCAGGTGCACATGACGTCGAACTGGTTGTAGCGGTCGGTCACGAGGAACGGCTGGGTGATGAGCATCCGCAGGACCGGACGCGCGAAATACTGGCCGACGCGCTTGCCGTTGACCGTGATCTCGCCCTTACCGGGCTTGATCCAGACACGGGCGACCGCGTCCTTGCGCCGCCCGGTGGCGTACGAGCGCCCCAAAGCGTCACGCTTTGGTTCGCGCGTGGGCGCGGCCTCCTGCTGCGCGGCCGTGGCGATGGCAAGGTCCTTGAGGTCCGCGAGCGTGCGGGTCTGCTGGGTGCCGGACATGAATCAGGTCCTCGCGTTCTTGCGGTTCAGGGCGCGCAGGTCGAGCGGCTGCGGGTCCTGCCCGGCGTGCGGGTGCTCGGCCCCTTTATAGACATGGAGATGCGTCATCTGCCTGCGCTGCAAGGGACCGCGGGTGATCATGCGCTCGACCGCCTTCTCGATGACCTCCTCCGGCCGCTTGCCATCCAGGCGCTGGCGCACCGTGCGGCCCTTGATGCCGCCGGGATAGCCAGTGTGGTAGTAGAAAACCGACTGCTCGGCCTTGTTGCCCGTCACCCGAACCTTCTCGGCGTTGACCACGACGACGTTGTCGCCGCAATCGACGTGCGGCGTGAACTGCGGCTTGTGCTTGCCGCGGAGCCGGTTGGCGATGAGGACGGCGAGCCGCCCGAGCACCAGCCCGTCCGCGTCGATGAGCACCCAAGCCTTGGAGACCTCCGCCGGCTTGAGCGAAGGAGTGGTCTTCAGCATCCCTGGCTCCGTGAGCTAATGCGCGCGCATATGCGGTGAATGGCACGCCAGGTCAAGCGGTTCTGAATGTGGTATCATGCTACCACACAGAACTCCTACCGAACGAGATCTCGCGAAGTCTTCCACAAGGCTGGTCCAATCGTATAAACTAAAACCATGAAATTCGCGGTGTGCGCCTTCATCCTCCTCGCTTTTGCCGCAACTTCCCGCTGGATCTTCTATGGATCGGAGCTGTCGCATTGGCTGCCCCTCTCGGCGCCCTGCGTCGTCGCGGCGATCAGCCTGCTCACGCGGCGAGAATGGTCGAAGCACTTCCTGTTCGGTGCCGCGCTGTTCGTTTGCGTTACCTGGCTGACGGGAGTCGCGACCACGCCCTGGCGCTACTGGCGAGAGCACAGCTTACTAAACTCATCACTCTCCCTCGTCCCTGGACTCCTCTGGAGCGGAGTTTGGCTCGGGACCTATCTCGCGGTGAGAACGCATCCCGAACGTTCCGTCCCAAGCCGGTCCTGAGTTCGATCCTCGGGCGTCCTGGGAACTCCCGCGGCATGGCCTGGCCTCCTGCTATAAGCCGCCCTACGATGCCGGCCATGCCAGACCAGCCCCACGGCATCGCCCGCCGCACCGCGAACTACGGTGACCGCGACTTCTCGCTGTATCTCCGCCGCTCCTTCATGAAGAGCATGGGCATGTCGCAGGCCATGCTCGACAAGCCCGTCATCGGCGTCTGCGACACGCGGAGCGACTACAACAACTGCCATCGCCTCGTCCCTGAGCTGGTCGAGGCCGTGAAGCGTGGCGTGCTCGCGGCCGGAGGGTTGCCGCTCGCCTTCCCGACCCTCTCGCTCAACGAGGCGCAGCTCTTCCCGACCTCCATGCACTACCGCAACCTCGCCGCCCTCGACACGGAGGCGATGCTCGACGGCGCAGCCCATGGACGCGGCCGTGCTCGTCGGCGGCTGCGACAAGACGGTGCCCGCCCAGCTCATGGCGGCGTCCAGCGCGGACGTGCCGTGCGTGCAGCTCGTGACCGGGCCGATGCTGGCGATGCCGTTCCAGGGCGAGCGGCTCTCCGCCTGCACGGATTGCCGGCGCTACTGGGCGGCGTATCGCGCGGGCCGGGTGGATCGCGAGCGCATCGGGAGATCGAAGGTCGGCTCGCGACCACGGCCGGCACCTGCGGCGTCATGGGCACGGCGAGCACCATGGCCTGCATCGCCGAGACGCTCGGCTTCATGCCGGCCGGGCACGCGAGCATCCCCGCCGTCCATGCCGACCGGCTGCGCGCGGCGGAGGAGGCGGGAGCGCTCGCGGTTCGCCTCGCCGCCCACCCTATCCGTCCGTCGCAGCTCGTGACACCGGCGTCCGTGCGCAACGCGGTGCGGGTGCTGCTCGCGCTCGGCGGCTCGACGAACGCGGTCATCCACCTCGCCGCTATCGCCGGGCGGCGGGGGATCAAGCTCGACCTCCGCGAGATGGACCTGCTCTCGGACGAGACGCCCGTGCTCGTCGATCTCAAGCCCACCGGCGACGGCTACATGGAGGATTTCCACGCCGCCGGCGGCCTGCCCGCGCTGCTCTGGGAATTGCGCGACCTGCTCGACGGCGACGCGCTCGACGTGACCGGCGTGCCGCTCCGTGAGCGGCTGCGCGAGCCCGAGTTCGTCGATCGCCGCTTCATCCGGGCGCGAGGGGAGCCGGTCTCGCCCGTGGGCGGCCTGATCGCCCTGTTCGGCAGCCTCGCCCCGAACGGCGCCATCCTCAAGCGCAGCGCCGCCACCCCCGCCCTGTTCGAGCGCGAGGCCCGCTGCGTCGTGTTCGACGGCGTCGACGACCTCGCCCGGCGCGTGGACGACCCGCAGCTCGACGTCACCGAAGACGACGCGCTCGTGCTCAAGAACGCCGGGCCGCTCACACCCGCGGGGATGCCCGAGGCCGGCTACCTGCCGATCCCCGCGAAGCTCGCGCGCGCCGGCGTCAAGGACATGCTGCGCCTCAGCGACTGCCGCATGAGCGGCACCGCGTTCGGCACCATCGTGCTGCACATCTGCCCCGAGGCCGCGGCGGGCGGACCGCTCGCGCTCGTCGAGAGCGGCGACCGCGTACGCCTCTCCGTCCGCGAGCGCCGGCTCGACCTGCTCGTGGACGAAGCCGAGCTGGCCCGGCGCCGCGCCCGCTGGCGCCCGCCGCCGGTGCCGGGCCGGGGCTGGGACCGGATCGTCGCCGAGCAGGTCTTGCAGGCCGACGAGGGCTGCGACTTCCGCGCCCTAAGGGGGTAGCCTCGTGGCTGACCCGGTCCACGTCGTCGGCGCCTCCGGGCGGTCCGGGGCGGCGCTGTGCCGGGCGCTGCTGGGGCGGGGGGTGCCGTTCGTGCCGGTTGTGCGCGATCCGGCGCGCTGGGCCGCGACGGGATTGCCCGGCGAGCCGCGCGTCGCCGACCTCGCCGACCCGGCCGCGCTCGCGGCGGCGCTGGGCGATGCGCGCCGGGTCGCATCCTGCGCCCACGCGCGCCACGCCCCGGCGATCCTCGCCGCGGCGCGCGGCGCCCATCGCTTCGCCTTCCTCGGCAGCACGCGCAAGTTCACGCGCTGGCCGGACGCGCACGGCGGGGGCGTGCTCGCGGGCGAGGCCGCGTTCCTGGCGAGCGGACGGCCCGGCGCGATGCTCCATCCCACGATGATCTACGGGGCCGAGGGCGAGGACAACGTGCAGCGCCTCGCCCGCCTGCTGCGGCGCCTGCCCGTCGTACCGCTGCCGGGCGGCGGGCGGAACCTGGTGCAGCCCATCTACCAGGGCGACGTGACGCGCTGCCTGCTCGCCGCGCTCGACCGGGCATGGGAAAGACCCGAGAGCCTGGTGATCGCGGGGCCGAGCGCCCTGCCCTATCGCGACTTCGTCCGCGCGGTGGCGCGTGCCGCCGGGCTTCCGAGGCCGCGGATCGTGCCCGTGCCGGTCGCCGCCTTGCGAGTGCTGGCGCCGCTCACGCGCCTGCCCGGCGTGCCGCGCGTCCGCGGGGCAGAGCTGCGGCGGCTGACGGAAGACAAGGCGTTCGACATCGCAGCCATGCGCGAGCGTCTCGGCGTGGAGCCGGTCGCGCTTGAGACGGGTCTTGCCGCGCTGTTCGGGCAGGCGTAGCCCGGTCCGAGAAGGAGACTTGCCATGCCCGTGATCAACCGCATCGCCGATTTCGCCGACGAGATGCGCGCCTGGCGCCACGACCTGCACCAGCATCCGGAGCTCGCCCTGCAGGAGACGCGGACCAGCGCGAAGGTGCAGGAAGCGCTGCGCAGCTTCGGCGTGGACGAGGTCCATACCGGGATCGCTAAGACCGGGGTCGTCGGGGTGATCCGCGGGCAGGGTCAGGGCGGCGCCATCGGCCTGCGCGCGGACATCGATGCGCTGCCCATCCTGGAGGAGACCGGCCTTCCCTACGCGAGCCAGACGCCCGGACTCATGCACGCCTGCGGCCATGACGGGCACACGACGATGCTGCTGGGCGCTGCCAAGTATCTCGCCGAGACGCGGAACTTCGACGGCACCGTCTATGTGATCTTCCAGCCCGCCGAGGAGAACCTGGGCGGCGGCGAGATGATGGTGAAGGAGGGCCTGTTCGAGCGCTTCCCGATGACCCAGGTCTTTGGGATGCACAACTGGCCGGCGCTTCCGGAAGGCGTGTTTGCCTGGCGCGACGGACCGGTCATGGCGGCGGTCGCCAACATCGAGATCACGGTGACCGGCCGCGGCAGCCACGGCGCCCAGCCGCACAACGGCATCGACCCGATCGTGGTGAGCGCTGCCATCGTCCAGGCGTTCCAGAGCATCGTCGCCCGCACCTTGCGCCCGACCGACGCCGGCGTCGTCACCATCGGCAGCATCCAGGGCGGCCAGATCTACAACGTCATCCCCGAGACGGTGCGGATGCTCGGCACCGCCCGCTGGTTCAAGCCCAAGGTCGGCGATCAGCTGGAGCAGGGCGTGCGCCGGCTCGCGACGAGCATCGCCGAGGGATTCGGCGCCCGCGCCGAGGTCGAGTTCAAGCGGATGTATCCGGCGACCGTGAACGATCCCGAGGCGATGGCCATGGCGCGCGAGGCCGCGGAGGCAGTCGCGGGCGAGGCGCGCGTCGAGCCGATGGACCAGCCAACGATGGGCGGCGAGGATTTCTCCTTCATGCTGAACGCGAAGCAGGGCAGCTACATCATGCTCGGCGCCCGGCGCAGCCCGGAGGACGCGATGGTCCATCACCCGCGCTACGACTTCAACGACGCGCTGCTGCCCATGGGCGCGAGCTACTGGGCGACGCTGGCGGAGCAGAGGCTGCCGCGGCGGGGGTGAGCGCAGCGTGCTATCGTGCGGCGGGAGGCCATCCATGCCCGATGATCTCTACGAGGACGCACTCGCGTGGTCGGAGCAACAGGCCGACTTGCTGCGGCGACTCGCGGCGGGCGAGCGGGTCAACGACGACGTGGACTGGGCCAACGTCATCGAGGAGATTCAGGACGTGGGTCTATCCCAGCTACGCACGGTGCGTAGCCTGCTCGCACACGCGATGGAGCATCTGCTCAAGATCCACGGGTGGCCCGATGGTCCGGTCGAGCATTGGAAACATGAGACCCGCGTGTTCCTGGTTGATGCCAGCCGCGACGACACGCCGTCCATGCGCCAGCGGATCAACCTGCCGAGCCTATATCGCGAGAGCCATGCCCTGGTCTCCGTGATGACGCACGATGGCCAGCCGCCACGGCCCTTGCCGCAGCCTTGCCCGTTCACGGTGAGAGACTTGATCGTCAGGCGCGGTACCCTGCCCAACGTGGACGCCCTCCTCGCCAAGCTCGCCGCCCTAGCCTAGCGCCTCCCGCACGCCCTCCAGCGCGAACTGCGCCGCCAGCGCTGCGAGCAGCACGCCCAGCACCCGGCCCGCCACGCTCGCGCCCGTCTCGCCGAGCAGCCTCGCGACCCGGCGTGCGCCGAGCAGCGCCGCGAGCGTGACCAGGAGCGCTACCGCCAGCGCCGCCAAAACCACCCCGACCTGCGCCCACTCGCCGCCGGTCCGCGCCCGCAGCAGCACCATCGTGGTGATCGCGCCCGGGCCGGCGAGCAGCGGGATGGCAAGCGGGAAGACACTGATGTCGTCCGGCGTCGCCGCCGCGGCCTGCTGCTCGCGCGCATCAACCCGCGCGCCGCTTCGCGCCCGCACCATGTCGGCGGCCGTGAGGAAGAGGAGCACCCCGCCCGCGACACGCATCGCCGGGAGCCCGATTCCCAGGGCCCGCAGCAAGCCTTCACCCACGATCCCGAACAAGGCGAGCACGACGAACGCGATCAGGCACGCGCGCCGCGCCTGTTCCGCCCGCTCGGCATACCCGTCTTGCGGCGTCATTGCGGCGAACAGCACGGCCGTTCCCGCCGGGTCGAGGATCACGAGGAGGGCGATGAGGGCGTAGAGAAACGAATGTGTCACGCCTAGCACCTTGTCGCCGGGCGGCGGCGCGGGCAACCTCACGAAGATGAATTGCGCGATGCCCCTTCAGGCCGCTCCGCGGCCTGTCCCTCCGGGGGATCGCTGCGCGATGGCGGCAAGGCTGTTCGTTGCTGCTGCGCTGGCCGCTGCCGGGCTGGCGGGGTGCGCCGGGCCGGTCGCCACGACGCAGTATTGCCGAACCGAGAAAGTCGCGGAACTCCCGGCGCGGCTCGTTCACGGCCAACTGATCGTGCCTGTGCAACTCGACGGAAAGCCCCTGGACTTCCTAGTGGACACCGGGTCCGAAGGCAGCATGGTCACGCCCGAGGCGGCGGACCGGCTTGGCCTCGCCCGCAATCCGAAGCGAACGACGACGATCCACGGCACGGGCGGCACCCTGGTCAGCGCCAACGCCGATGTGCGCCGCTTCGAGGTGGGTGCGCTGGTGCTCAGCGACCAGAGCGTCGCGGTCGGCCCGGTGCCGTCCGGCGAGACCTCCGGCGTGGCCGGGCTGCTCGGCGCCGACTGGCTCGGCGATTTCGACGTGGACCTCGACGTGCCGCATCGCCGGGTCGCGCTCTGGCGGGTCCAGGGCTGCGGCGACCACTTCGACCCTTTGCAGGGCCGCCACTTCGCGCTGCCGTTGATCCGCACGGTGCGGGGCCGGGTGCTCGTTCCGATCAAGGTGAACGGAACCGGGATGTTCGCCTACCTGGACAGCGGCGCCGTCGCGACCGTCGTCACCGCTGCGGCGGCCGAGCGCCTCGGCGTCAGCGACGCTGCGCTCGCGCGGGATCCTGGCGGCGTCGGGCTGGGAGTCGATATGCGCCGGCTCGGGTTCCGCTGGCACCGCTTCGCCGAGGTCTCCATCGGCCCCGAGCGCTTCCGCAACATCACGCTGCCCGTGAGCGCCGTCCAGATCCACGTGGCAGGCGCGCTGCTGGGCGCGGATTACCTCGCGCATCACCGCGTCTGGGTTTCCCTAGGGGCAAGGCGGGTGTTGATCGAGCCGATCCGTTGAATCGGATTCGCTGGGGCGAACGACGGGGCTCGAACCCGCGACATCCAGGACCACAACCTGGCGCTCTACCAACTGAGCTACGTCCGCCGCAGTAGGCGGGGGTCTTACGGCGCCTAGCCGGTCGCCGTCAACGGCGCGCTCAGGAGCGCGCTCTGGCCGCGCTCGGGCCGCCCTGCGCCGCCCCGAAATGCCGGGCGAGGCGGGCGCACGCCTCGTCCAGCACCTCGTCCCGCTTGCAGAATGCGAACCGCGCGTAGTGAAGCGGTGCGCCCCACTCGTAGAATGCCGAGACCGGGATCGCGGCGACGCCCGCCTCCGCCGTGATGTGGCGGCAGAACGCCATGTCGTCCCCGGCGAAACCCAGCGGCGCGAAGTCGGCCGTCACGAAGTAGCTGCCCATGGTGGGGAGCACGCCCATTCCCGCCCGGCGCAGCCCCTCCGAGAGCCGATCCCGCTTGCGGGCGAGGTCGGCGGCCAGCGCGGCGAAGTAGGACTCGTCCTTTGCCAGCCCGACCGCGACGGCGCGCTGCAGGTTCGGGGCAGTCGTGAAGGTCAGGTTCTGGTGCGCCTTCGCGACCACGCCCGCGAGCGCGGCCGGCGCCGTCACGTAGCCGACTTTCCAGCCCGTGAGCGAGAAGGTCTTGCCCGCGCTGCCGACGCGCATGGTCCGATCGCGCAGGCCGGGGAGCGTCATCAGAGGGATGTGCCGCCAACCGTCGTAGGTGAGGTGCTCATACACCTCGTCGCATACGGCGTAGCAGTCGTGCTTGTGGAGGAGGTCGGCGATGAAGGCGAGCTCGGCGGCGGTGAACACCTTGCCCGTGGGGTTCATGGGCGTGTTGAGGAGCAGCGCCTTGGTGCGCGGCCCGAACGCCGCGGCCAATTCCGCGCGCGGCAGGTCCCAGCGGGGCGGCTGCAAGCGCACGAGCCGCGGCGTCGCGCCGAGCATGCGCACGACGGGAAGGTAGGTGTCGTAGAGCGGCTCGATCAGCACGCATTCATCGCCGGGATCGAGCACGGCCATGAGGCAGGCGGTGATCGCCTCCGTGGCACCCGAGGTGACGACGACCTCGCGGGCCGGGTCAACCTGGATTCCGTAGAAGCGTTGGTTGGCACCGGCGACAGCCGCGCGCAGCTCGGGAACGCCCGGCATCGGCGGATACTGGTTCCGCCCATCCCGGAGCGCCGCGGCGGCGGCCTCGATGATGTCCGCCGGGCCGTCCGTGTCTGGGAACCCCTGGCCAAGGTTGATCGCGCCGTGCTCGACCGCGAGCGCGGACATGATCGTGAAGATGGTGGTGCCCGTGGCGGACAGGAGCTGGTTGACGGGCTTCACCGGGCGCGATCTCCAAGTTGCGGGATGGCCGGGACTATGGGGGCAGCCCCGGCCGGGCGCAACGGCCGCTCACCCGCCGCTGGCTCGGGCCTGATCTTCCATGGCGCGCTTGATGGCTGCCGCGCCCTGCTCGATGCGAGGGCGCATGGCTTCCGCCAGGTCGTCCGGCAAGAAGTCGCTGACCCAGACGAAGCGGCTGCGCCCGGCGCCGTCCGCGAACACCTGCATCGAGGCGCTGTGGTGCAGCAGCCCGTCGCGGACGGCCGCGTAGGCGACGCGGCGCCGCTCGTCGTCTATCGCGACGATGCGTTCCCTGGCCACCTGGCCGCCGGCGAACGTCACGATTCGGGTGTCGCCGTCCAGCCGCGAGTCCGTGAGGACGCCGGGGAAGAGGCGATGCACGTTGCCGACGTCCCGTAGCGCCGCCCAAAGATCGTCGGGGGGCACCTCGATCAGCACCTCATTGGTGATCGAGGCCATCAGCGGGCCTCCGCCATGCAGACGGCCTCGACGTTGTTCCCGTCGGGGTCGGTCAGGAAGGCCGCGTAGTAGGTGGGACCGTAGTCGGGCCGCGGTCCAGCCGCGCCGTTGTCGCGGCCGCCGGCGCCGAGCCCGGCCGCATGGAAGCGGTTGACCGCCTCGCGCGTCGCAGCGCGGAACGCCACGTGCGCTCCCTTGCCGGCCGCGTCGTCCGTCCGATAGAGCCACAGGGCCGGCGCACCTGGTGGGCCGAAGCCGGCGCTGGAATCGTCACGGGAATCGAGCGTGTAGCCGAGCGGCGCCAGCGCGGCCTCGTAGAAGCGAACGCCCGCCGCCAGGTCTCTTACCCTCAAGCCGATATGGTCATACATGGGAACCTCCTCGGATCGGAGGTCAGCCTAGGGCGGAGGCCGCGAGACGATCTTGGAGAATATTGCGGTCGCCCCGCGCCATTCGGCGGAACCGGCGCGGCGAGAGGCCGGCGGCGCGACGAAAGGTGCGGATGAAGTTCGAGAGGTCGCCGAAGCCGGCCTCGAACGCCACGTCGGTGATCGGGCGGGTGTCGTCGGTCGAGAAGGCGCGCGGCGTGGCGCAGCCGTGAGCGGACCAGGTGCTGATGCGGCGTGACGCCGAATACCTTTGCGAAGAGGCGCAGGAAGTGGAAGCGGCTGAGGCCGACTTGGGTCGCCACCTGTTCCAAGTCCATCGCCTCGCCTGCGTTCGCCTCGATCCAGAGCGCCGCCTCGACCGCTCGGCAGCGCTCGCGCGGCGTGACGGCCGGGGGGGTGCGCTGCGGCTCGGAGACGAGCGACACGAAGCGCGCCGCGTACAGCATCCCCGCCTCGTCGAGGCCGACGTCGCTGCGCCCCTCGGCGGCGGCCTGGGCGAGCTCGCCGAGCACGACCAGCTCGGGCAGCGGCGGCAGGCCGCCGGTTCGCCACGTCGCGCGCCGCTGATCGAGTACCTCCACCAGGTCCGGCGCGAGCTGGAAGGACAGGCATTCGTCGCCGCAGACATGGTCGTGCGTGCAGACGTATTCGTCGCCGGCACAGCCGATCAGCGTCGAGCCGGCGACGAGATCGAAGCTCCGGCCGCGCGACCTGTAGGCGAAGCTGCCCCGGCGCACGTAGGAGACGGAGAACGCGTCGTGCAGCTCGGTGAACGGCGCGGCCGAGACTCCGGCCTCGCAGCGGTAGTCAACCACCGTGATGGACCCGTTCGCCACGACCGCCTTGGCCACCATGTCCGCGAGACCGTGCTCCTGCCCTGCGCAGCCATACCGGGCGGCGACGGGGTGAGGGAAGGCTAGCAGCCGCCCCGGCGCGATGCTTGGCGAATCTTGCTGCGTTCGCGCGCCGCCCACGACCGCTTGGCAACGGACAGGGCGCGTCCGACATGCAGCCCATGTCTGCTGCCCCGGAAGTGTTCGACCGCCGCGCTGTCCGCCGCCACCGCGACCGCGCGGCCTCGCTCGTGCCCGCCGTGGAACCCTTGCTGCGCGACGCGGCGGAGCGGCTGCTCGACCGTCTCGACGATACGACGCGGCGCTTCGGGCAGGCGCTCGATATGGGTGGGCGCGGCGTTGTCGCGCCCATGCTGCGGGCGCGGGGGATCGAGGTCGTGTCGTGCGACCTCTCGCCGCGCATGGCGGCGCGCGGGGGAGCGCCCGCCGTCGCGGCGGATGAGGAGTGGCTGCCGTTCGCGCCGGAGAGCTTCGACCTCGTGGTGGCAAGCCTGAGCTTGCACTGGGTCAACGACCTGCCGGGCGCGCTGATCCAGCTCCGCCAGGTGCTGCGGCCAGACGGGCTGCTGCTCGCGAGCCTGCCCGCGCTCGGCACGCTCGGCGCGCTGCGCTCAGCGCTCGCGGAGGCGGAGACCGAGCTGCGCGGCGGCGCCAGTCCCCGCG
Organism: uncultured Alphaproteobacteria bacterium; assembly: GCA_963839135.1. Lineage (GTDB taxonomy): Bacteria > Pseudomonadota > Alphaproteobacteria > Acetobacterales > Acetobacteraceae > CAWKEH01. The sequence continues at coordinate 324 of CAWIUA010000018.1, read as the reverse complement.
TCTCGCCATTCCCGGGTCTGCGGGACTGCGCCGGGCTGCTGCAGCGCGCCGGGTTCGCGCTGCCGGTCGCGGACGTGGAGGACGTTACGGTGCTCTACGCCGATCCTCTCGCGCTGCTGCATGACCTGCGCGCGGCGGGAGAGGCGAACGCTGTGGCGCTGCGCGATTGGCGGACGCCCCCTGCCCTGCTGTTCCCGGCGGCGCTCGCCGCCCTGCCGCGGCAAGACGGCCGGGTCACGGCGACGCTGCGGCTCGCGGTGCTCACCGGGTGGGCGCCCCACCCCGGTCAGCAGCAGCCAGCCCGCCGCGGCAGCGGCCAGGTCA
>CAWIUA010000017.1:0-24595 GCA_963839135.1 uncultured Alphaproteobacteria bacterium | reverse complement strand
GGCATTACCTGGCGCTCGGCACCATCGCTTGGGCCGTGAGCTTCTACTACCTGTTCGGCAATTCCGACTTCGTGAACCGCAACGACGGCATCTCGGGCATCCCGCCCGTCAGCGTGCTCGGCCACGCGCTGCTGGACGGGCGCGCCTACTTCGTCGTCGTCTGGCTCGCGGTGGCGCTGGCGCTGCTGTGCAGCCGCAACCTGCTGGACAGCCGCGTGGGCCGCAGCCTGCGCGCGCTGCGGGGCGGCTCGGCGGCGGCAGCGAGCTGCGGCGTCCACCTGGCCCGCGCGCGCCTGCTCGCCTTCACCTGGGCGGCGACGCTGGCGGGCCTCGCGGGGTGGCTCTACGCACACATGCAGCGCAGCGTGAACCCGACTCCGTTCGGCCTGAACGCGAGCATCGAATACCTGCTGATGGCGGTTCTCGGCGGCCTCGCCTTCCTGCCCGGTGCCGTTCTGGGCGCGGCGCTCTTCGTCCTCGTCAACGACTGGCTGCAGGACCTGCTGCCCCGCTTGCTGGGCGGGCTTAGCGGCTTCGAGACAGTGGTGTTCGGGGCGCTGCTCGTGCTCTTGCTGCAAGTCGCGCCCGAGGGACTCTGGCCGCACGTCCGCGCCCTTTGGCGCCGCTTGCTGCCGCGCCGCCCGCCCCGGTCTCAAGCCGCGGAGGCAGCACCCCTTCGCACCCGCGCCTTACCGTCGCCTGGCACGCCGCTTCTCGCAGCGGACGGAATGCGCAAGCAGTTCGGCGGTCTAGTCGCCGTGAACGGTGTGTCGCTCCGCGTGGACGCCGCCGAGATCGTGGGCCTCATCGGCCCGAACGGCGCCGGCAAGAGCACCCTCTTCAACCTGCTCACGGGTGTCGCCCGGCCGACTGCCGGGACGATCCGCTTCGAGGGCCGCGACATCGCCGGCCTCATGTCGCCCCGGATCGCCGCCCTGGGCATCGCGCGCAGCTTCCAGCACGTGAAGCTCGTGCCGGGCATGTCGGCGGTCGAGAACGCGGCGCTCGGCGCCCATCTTCGCGGCCGGGCCGGTCCCCTCGCCGCCATGCTGCGCCTCGACCGCGCCGAGGAGGCCCGCCTCTTCGCCGAGGCCCGTCGCCAGCTCGCGCGCGTCGGCCTCGAATCCCTCGCCGAGCGCCCGGCGGACAGCCTGCCGCTGGGACAGCAGCGCGTCGTCGAGATCGCCCGCGCGCTGTGCCTCGACCCGGTGCTGCTCCTGCTCGACGAGCCAGCCGCCGGGTTGCGCCTGCAGGAGAAGCAGGAGCTGGCCGCCCTGCTCCGCCAGTTGCGCGAAGAGGGTGTGGCGATCCTCCTCGTCGAGCACGACATGGACTTCGTGATGCGCCTGACCGACCGCTTGGTCGTGATGGAGTTCGGGCAGATGCTCGCCGAAGGCCCGGCGGACGCGATCCGGCGCGATCCGCGCGTCATCGAGGCCTATTTGGGCGCAGTGGCGTGACCTTGCTCGACGTGCGGGCGCTCTCAGTCGCCTACGGCGGCGTCGGTGCCGTGCACGGCGTCTCCTTGCGCGTCGAGACGGGGCGGATCGCGACCGTGATCGGCCCCAACGGCGCGGGCAAGACCACGCTGCTCAGCGCGCTCATGGGCGTGCTCCCGGCCGCGGGCGAGGTCGCGTTCAAGGGACGGGACCTGCGCGGCCTCTCGACGGAGGAGCGCGTGGCGCTGGGCCTATGCCTCGTCCCCGAGACGCGCGAGCTGTTCGCGACCATGCCGGTGGAGGACAATTTGCGGCTCGGCTTCTGGCGCCGGCGCGCAGAGGGGCGCGCGGCGGCGGGCCGGGCGCTCGCGGAGGTCTTCGCGCTGTTCCCTCGGCTTGCGGAGCGGCGGCGCCAGGCGGCCGGGACGCTCTCGGGCGGCGAGAGGCAGATGCTCGCCATGGGCCGCGCGCTGATGGCTCGGCCCGACCTGCTGATGCTCGACGAGCCGAGCCTCGGCCTCGCGCCGCTCATCGTGCGCGATATGTTCCGCACGATCCGCGGCCTGCGCGACGCCGGGCGGGCGATCCTGCTCGTTGAGCAGAACGCGCGCGCGGCGCTGGAGGTCGCGGACTGGGGCTACGTGCTGGAGACCGGCCGCCTCGCGCTCGAAGGCCCGAGCGCCAGCCTGGCTGCCGATCCGCGCGTCGTCGAGACGTATCTCGGGATCGGGCGGCAAACCGCGTGACGGAGAGAGCGCGGCTACAAGGATCGCCGCCGCGCCGCGTTCCGTGATATGGGCGCCCGTGCTCAGCGACCTGCTCTTCACCTACCAGTCCCTCATCTACGCCCTCGGCGTGAACGGCCTGCTCGCGCTCTCGATGTACGTGGTGCTCGCCGTCGGCCAGCTCAGCCTCGGGCAGGCCGCGTTCATGGGACTCGGCGCCTACTCGGGGGCGCTGATGTCGCTGCAACTTGGCTGGCCGTTCTGGGCCGTGCTGCCGCTCTCGGCCGTGGTGCCCATGCTGTTCGCCCTCGTCATCGGGGTGCCGACGTTGCGGCTCTCGGGCGTGTATCTCGCGATCGCGACCATCGGGCTCGGCGAGGTGCTGCGGGCGGTCTATCTCAACGTGCCGCTGTTCGGCGGCGCGCTCGGCCTGTCCGGCATCCCAGAAGAGGCAGGGATAGGGCTGATCTACGGCGCGCTGGTTGCCGCGCTGCTCGCCCTCTGGCTGATCGCGCGTAGCGGCGTCGGGCGGGCGATGGAGGCGATGCGCGAGGACGCGCTGGCGGCGCAGGCCATGGGCGTGAACCTACGGCGCTATCGCATGGGGGCGCTCGCCGCGTCCGCCTTGCTCGCGGGCATCGCCGGGTGCTTGTCCGCGCACAGCAGCGACTTCATCGGGCCGAACGAGTATGGGTTCGAGCCGGCCGTCACCATCCTCTCCTACGCGCTGCTCGGAGGCATCAGCACGCCGTTCGGGCCGGTGCTCGGCGCGTTCGTGCTTACCCTGCTCCCCGAGGTGCTGCGCGGCTTCGCGGACGTTCGGCTCGTGGTCAATGGCCTGATCATCGTGGTCGCGGTGCTGTTCCTGCCGGGCGGGCTGCTGCCATTCCAGCCGCGGCGCGCCCAGCGGACGCGCCGGACCGAGGTTCGCGCGGCGTGACCGCCGTCCTGAAACTGCAGGACCTGACCCGGCGCTACGCCGGCTTGGTCGCTGTGGACGGCGTGAGCATGGAGGTCGAGCCGGGGGGTGTCTTCGCCCTGATCGGGCCGAACGGCGCCGGGAAGACCACGCTCTTCAACCTAGTGAGCGGCCTCGTCGCGCCGAACTCGGGCCGGGTGCGGCTGCTCGGCCGCGATGTGACCGACCTGCCGGCGGACCAGCGGGCGGCGCTGGGCCTAGGACGGACGTTCCAGAATACCCGTATCTTCGGCTCGATGACGGTGCTGGAGAATGCGCTGACCGGGCTGCACGCTTGGCTCCGGCCCGGCATCGCCGCGGCGATGCTGCGCCCGCCCCGCTACCAGGCGCGGGAACGCGAGGCCGTGGCGAGGGCACGAGCAGCGCTCGATCTGGTCGGCCTGGGCAGCAAGGCCTCGCTCCGCGCATCCGGCCTCTCCTATGGCGACCAGCGGCGCCTTGAGATCGCCCGCGCCATGGCCCCCTCCCCGCGCCTGCTGCTGCTCGATGAACCGGTTGCTGGCATGAACCCGGCAGAAACGGCGGCGCTGGCGACCCTCGTCCGTCGCATCCGCGACGACGGCACGACCGTGCTGCTGGTCGAGCATGACATGAGCTTCGTGATGACCCTCGCCGATCGGATTGCGGTGCTGAATTTCGGCCGGCTGATCGCGGAGGGTCCGCCTGCCGCCATTCGGCAAGATCCGGCGGTGATCGAGGCCTATCTCGGACAGAAGATCGCGGCTCAGTTGGAGACGGCGGCGCGTGCAAGCGTGCGCGGGGCGGTGTGAGCGTGGCGCCGATGAGCACCGGGCTCGAGATTGAAGACCTCGTCGTGCGCTACGGGCCCACGGAGGCGGTTCGCGGCATCTCAATTCAGGTCCCAGAAGGCCGAACGGTCTGTTTGATTGGCGCGAACGGGGCCGGCAAGACGAGCGTGATGCGCGCGCTTTCCGGCATCGTGCGACCCCGGGCGGGACGGGTCGTGTTCGCCGGGCGGGAGATCACAGGAGAGAAGCCGCACCGCATCGCCGCCGCCGGGCTGCGCCAGGTTCCCGAGGGACGGCAGGTGTTCGCGGACCTGACGGTGACCGAGAACCTGCGCCTGGGCGCCTACCTGGTCTCCGGTTCCGCCGAGATCGCCCAGCGCCAGCAAGCCGTGCTCGCCCGCTTCCCTCGCCTGCGCGAGCGGCTGACGCAACGGGCCGGCTCGCTCTCGGGCGGCGAGCAGCAGATGCTGGCCATCGCCCGCGCGCTCATGGGCGAACCGCGCGCGCTGCTGCTCGACGAGCCGAGCATGGGCTTGGCGCCCCTCTTCGTGGACGAGGTATTCGCCATCATCGCCGACCTCAGGCGCGCGGGCACGACGATCCTGCTGGTCGAGCAGAATGCGTCCGCGGCGCTGGACGTGAGCGATCACGCTTACGTGCTTGAGACGGGCCGGATCGCGCTAAGCGGCCCGGCGTTCGAGATCGCGCACGATCCAACGGTGGCGGCAGCGTATCTCGGAGGCTGATCGCCTTACTCCTGCCATCAGGGGTGCTTATCTAAAACGTGCGTCGGGCGATCCCGCCCGCCTCGATCAATGGAGGGCAGCAATGCTGTCCAAGGGTAAGGTTCTCGCCGCTGCGGCGGTCTCCGTGGGTCTGCTGGCTGCTCCTGCGGCTCAGGCCGACTGGCACGGCGGCGGTGGCGGCTGGCACGGTGGTGGGTGGCATGGCGGTGGGTGGCATGGCGGCGGGTGGCACGGCGGCTATTACCGGCGTGGTCCCGGCATCGGCCCGGTGATCGCCGGGACGGCACTCGGCATCGGCGCCGGCGCCCTCATTGCTGGCGCGCTCGCGCCGCCCGTTTACGCACCGCCGCCCCCATACGCTTATGCGCCGCCTCCATACGCCTATGCCCCACCGCCTTACGCCTATCCGCCGGGCTATTACGGCTACTAGGCAGGTCAGGACACGCGACCTGGGGTGAGCGCCCGGCTTTCGAAATTTTGGAAGGCCGGGCTGGCGCTGCGAACTGAAGGGTTGACCGATATCTGCTCGTAGCGCTTCGCGGGTTGAGGGGCGCTGCCGGCCCGCCTGCATCGCGAGTTGGGACAGCCGTCGGCTCAGCGTTGGGCACTAGAGTTGGATGGGACCGGAGAGCGGAATGGATAGGAATGTAGCGGGCCTGATAGGAGCCGTAACGACGCTCGCGGCAGCGGCTCCGTCGCACGCGGTAACGCCTGCTCGGCTTACGGCCGACGCTGTCATGCGCGTGAGTTCATATGCCGACTTGCTGAAGCCAATCCCGAACGCCCTCGCTCTGATGGAAGAAGTATCTGCCAAAGAGGCTTCTGCGGAAGTGGCTATGGCGCGATCGGCGGCAGCAGCATCCGGAGACGAGGCGAGACTGCTGGAAGCTCAATATTATCCGCCCCACTACCACCATCATCACCACCACCATCATCACTACCACGGCTACTACGGCGAGCGCTTCTTCGGGTATCCCCCATACTCCACTTAGTCGGTAGAGGCGTTCCAACCGGCCACATTGTCGGGGCGCGGGGAGGTTCTCTCGCTGCGCGCAGCGAACTATTGGCTAGGGCGACTCTAACGCGGCACGGCACGGCCCGCGGGCACTGCGCACCAACCGCTTCCGAAAATACGCTAGACGATCTGCGTCCTGAGCTCGCCGACGCCCTCCACACTGCCCTCCAGCACATCGCCCCGGCGGACGGCGGCGACACCCGCGGGCGTGCCCGTGAAGATCAGGTCGCCTGGCTCCAGCCGTACGAGACGGGATAGATAGGCGATTGTCTCAGGGATGCTCCAGATCAGCTGGTCGAGATGGCTCGACTGGCGGACCTGGCCGTTGACGCGCAACTCGATCCGACCCGGCGTCCGGCCCGCTACCGGGACCAGATCTCCCACGGGGGCCGAATGGTCGAAACCCTTGCCCATGTCCCAAGGACGGCCAAGCTTCTTGGCCTCGCCCTGCAGGTCGCGCCGGGTCATGTCGAGCCCAGCGGCGTAGCCGAAGACGAGGCGCATCGCGTCCGCGTCGGCCATCTCCGCCCCGCCCTCCCCTAACGCCACGACGAGTTCGATCTCGTGGTGCAGGTCGCGCGTTCCCGGCGGATAAGGCATGTTACTCCCGCCAGTCACGAGCGCGTCAGCTGGCTTCATGAAGAAGAACGGCGGCTCACGATTCGGATCGTGGCCCATCTCGCGGGCGTGCTCGGCGTAGTTGCGGCCGACGCAGTAGATCCGCCGCACCGGGAACAAACCGCCGCCAGCGACGGGGATGGCAGCTTGGGCGGGAGGCGGGATGATATACTCGGCCACGGCATTGCTCCTCCTACACCACGGAAACCTGTGCTTCCTCGCCCTCCGCCCAACGGAACACGATCTCGGTGCCCTGCTTGAGGTGCTCGGCCGGCAACTCCGCGGCATGGAAGCCGAGGCCGGTGTCGAGCGTCTCGGTCGTCCGCCAGGTGGAGCCGCCATCCGTCGTCCAGCGCACCGTCGCCGGCTGGGGTAGGTCGAGCCGCAGCGCGCGGCCGCTCGGCAGCCGGGTCGTGCGGAAGCCTGGACGCCAGACTTGCACCCGCGGGGTTGTCTTCCGCTCCAGGTAGCGCTCGCGCGTCTGCGGCGGCATGTCATAGACTTGGCCGTCCGCGAGCGAGCGCAGCAGCTTGATGTGCTCGGAATGCGCCCAGACGAGCGGCATGGCCGAGCCGCTGGGGCGGCCGGGCTCCAGCTCAAGCGAAGGGATCGGATCCGTGTCCCAGATCTGCTCGGGCAGCATCCCGCCAGGCGATCCCGCTGCTTCGAGGGCTGCGAGCAGGCGCATCGCTTCGGCGCGGTCGCCCGCGGCAACGGCGACGTGCGCGCGCTCGCCGGTGAGCAGCGGCCACAGTCGGCCCTGCCCCGTGCCGTCGTACGGGCTGCCATCGGGATGCTCGCCGTAGCCGTCGCCATTGTAACGATACCAATACGGGCCGGCCGGCAGCTCGCGCTTGAGCAGGTGGTCCACGACCCGCATAGTCGCCACCATGCGCGGATCGTCCGCCCGGCGCAGCCCGAAGCGGACATAGGCTAGTGCGTCCGGGCTGACCAAGGCATCGGCGGCGATCGTGTTCTCGCCGTCGGGCCGGTTGCGGACGGGCACGGTCGCGTCGAGCTTCGTGTCGGCGCTGGGCGGGAACATGGGGCTGATGCGCACGTAGTAGCCCGGCACGCCCACCTCGCCGGCAAGCTTCGTGCCGTTCGCCCAAGTCCAGGAATCCAGCATGTCGAACCAGGCATCGGCCGTGTCGCGCAGGAACGGCGCAAGGCGCGCCTCGCCGGACCGCTCGGCCAGGTCTGCCGCCGCCAGCAGCGCCGCGATCTCGACCGCAAGCGTAAAGGGCGAGTAGCCGGAGTTCTCCTCCCAGCGATCCTGGCTCGTGGCGGGACCGTTGCACACGAGGAAGCCTACGGCTTTGCGCACCATAGGCCAGTAGCCCGCGACGCCGCCCGGCAGCGCGCCCTCGCGCCGCGCGAGATCCGCGAGCAGGATGGGAAAGGCGCATTCGTCCATCTGCACGCCTCCCCAGTAGGGCGTGCCGTCGAGCCAGGCGTTCTGCGGCCAGCGGCCATCCGCGTCCTGAATGGCGCGCAGATAGTCGAGCACCTTCACCGCCTCATCGCCCGCGCCCGCGGCGAGCAGCGCGCCCGCGGTCTGGACGAGATCGCGCGGCCAGATCAGGTGGTAGCCGCCCAGGTCGTTGTCGCCCTTGCTGGCGCCCCAGGGAATGCTGAGCGAGGCGATCAGGCCGCCAGGGAAGGACGGGCTGTCATGCGTGCGCAGCACGGCGGTGCTGGTCCGGTAGCTGTTGTGGCCCGCGGCCGTGAGGCGGTCGAGCGGGCGCAGGCGCTTCTGCCAGGCTCGCCAGGCTTGGGCGTACCGCCCCGCGGTCTCGTCGAAATCGTCGAACAGGCTGGCGCGGGTGCGGAAGGCGGCCTCGGCTGGCGTGCGGCCGAATCCGAGTGCGAGTATCACCTCTCCTGAGGCAGGAAGTGCTATCTCGCCCGTCAGCGCGACGTTGCCGTCGTTGGCGCGCTCATACTCGGTAAGCTTGCCGTCGCGGTGGAGGAGCTGCCAGCCGTCGCTGTATCCCACGAAGCCCACGGAGCGCGCGGCCCAAGGCGTCGAGCACGCGAGCGCGAGCGCCGTGCCGCTACCCTCCGCGAAGAGCATCGGCATGCCCTTGTACTCGCCTAGCCACGCGTTGTTATGGCTGCCGGAGTTAACGAGATGGGGCGCTACCAGCGCAAACAGGCGCAGCGGACCGCCCTTCAGCACTTCAAGGCGCACCTTCTGCAGCAAAACCTCGCGCCTCGCGTCGGTGACAACGCGCTTGCGGATGCGGAAGCGCCCGTCATGGTGCGTGTTGAGGAAATTGAAGGCGGGCACGCCGTCGTCGAAAGGCTCCACCTCGCTGCTCGTGTCCCGCTTCTCCTCGGCGAAGAACCCGGCGCTGCCATCCGTGACGATCAGGCCGAAGTCGCGGATGCAGGCCTGGTCCACGCGGGGGTAATAGACCTCGTTGACGATGCCATGGCTGAGGGTGAACCATACCCGCGAGAGCGGCGACAGCGCCGTGCCGACGCCGCTCTTGTCGCTGCTGGTCCAGCGCGGCTCGATGCCGGGCGCGCCGGGCGCATCCTTGAGGCCCGGAGCATCCTCGGGCGTCGCGATCACGTCCTTCACGGCGCCGCTGCCGCCGTGGGCACGGTCACGCCGATCATGTCGCCCTCGTGCACGAGGGCGGCGAGGCGCGCCTCGTCCCAACCCTCCGTTCCGGGCGGGCGCAGCGGCAGGACCATCCAGCGGTAGTCGGCCGTGCTGTCCACGACGCGGATGCGCGTGACTTCAGGCAGGACGGTACCCCACTCCGCAAGCGTGCCGCGCGGATCACGCACGGCGCGGGCGCGATAGGCCGCGGATTTAAACCAGAGCGGTGGGTAGCCGAGCACGGCGCGGGGATAGCAAGAGCAGAGCGTACAAACGACGAGGTGGTGCAGCGCGGGGGTGTTCTCCAGCACGCCGAGCGGCGGCAGGCCGCGCATGGGGATACCCATGCTCTCCACGGCCGCCGTGCCATCTTGTAGTAGGCGCGTTCGGAACTCGGGATCGAGCCAGGCGCGCGCGACGAGGCGGGCGCCGCGCTCGGGCGTGGCTTCGTCGGTGATCCGGATGCGCGTGTTGATCTCGTCCGGCCCGGCGATGCCCTTGTCTCGGAGCAGGAGGCGCACGGCCGCGAGTAGGCGTTCGGGTGGCTCTTCAAGAAGCGTCATGCCGGCTCCAGCCAAGGTTCGTAGATCTCGACCAGGATCTCGTCCGCGCCGCCGTCCGGCCAGGGGTCGTGGCCGAAGAAGGAGACGTGATAGAGCGCGAGCGGTTCCGCGGGCCGGGCGAAGGCGAGCGCGGACGGGTCGGGGAAAGTGCCGAGGCGGCGAACGACTCGGCCGAGGCGCCCGCGCAGGTAATGCGGCGTGCGGACGTGACAGGGGCCGCGCGCCTCGGGCCAGTCGTCGCGCACGCGGACCGGGGCGCCGGGCTGGTAGGTCACGCCCGCTCCAGGGCGGTGCGAAGCTCGGCCTCGGTGACGACGCCGCGGGCGAGCAGGTTGTCGGCGATGCTGCGGATCCAGCGCTCGTAGTAGCCGAGCCGGTGATACTCCGCTTCCGGGATGGCCTCGATACCGCGGCGCAGCTCATCGACGCTCATCACGCCCTTGGCGCCGAGGATCTGGCGGATCGCATCCACCTCGCGGTCGAAGTCGGACAGCGCGTGCGGCTCGGTCGGGATCGGCTCGCAGGCATAGCGCGACACGCCGCCGAGATCGTGGTGCGCGCGCGGCTTGGACTCCTGGGCCGTCATTGGACCGCCTCGTCCGGCTTTGTGCCCCAGAACGCCTCGCGCTTCATCCAGCCCTTGTAATCCTTGACCTGCACCTGGCACCAGTCCATCGCGGCCTTGCAGTCACGCACCCGGCCGATGACGCCGGGTTCGAGTTTAGCGACGGCCGCTGCGTCGTCGCGCGGGGCGGCACGGAGAACCTGGTCCGCGTGGCCCGTCACGACGAGGGTGCGATGCGCGGCAAGGGTGGCGGTGTGGACCCAACCGCGATTGTTCTCCGGATCACGGACGAGACGCCAGACGTCGAACTCGCGCTCGATCTCGACGGGCAGATCGCGGCGCTTATAGACCCACTCGATGGGGTAACGCGTGCCGGGACCAGCGCGGAAGTTGACATCGTCCGTGCGCAGGCTCGCGTAGCGCGGCAAAGGCAGGCCGGTGACGCTGCCCTTGTCAGGCGGCGGCGGAGGCGGCGTGGGCTGGGACGCAGTCACCGGAGGTGGAGGGGATGCCGGCTTCGTTGCCGTGCGCGGTGGCGTGCGAGGCAGGGTGTGAGTCGCGATGTGGTGCGGGGTGGAGTGCTGCCGGCCATGGGACGGCGCGGCAGGGCGCGGGCCCGGATGATGGTCGGATGGAGGCGGAGAAGGTTGGGCGACGACCGGCGCCACCAGCATCGCTGCGAAACCGGCTGCATAAGCGGGCACACGCAGCACGAAGCCCAAAACCCGTCGCATAGTTCTTATGCTGTATCCCGTCACACCGGTGCGACCCTATCCAGCCGCGGCGCCGAGGTCCACATGTACATACAGTCAAAGCGATATCACGCTCCCGCTCCGCGCCGCATCCAGGAACGCAACCACGCCCGCGACCTCGACGCCTGGCAGCAGCGCCGCCGGGTCCAGTTCCTCCGCGCGCAGCCCGGCCTCGCACGCGACGAGGCGCGCGCCCAGCTCCGCCGCGGCCGCACGCAGCTCGGTAACGCCCGCGACGCCGCGCGAGCGCACCAGCGCGTCCCGCTCCTCCTCCCCTGGATCAGCCAGCAGCGCCCGGCACCCGGCGCCCATCGCGAATACGAGCACGGGCCGCCCCAGCGCCGCCGCTCCCGCCGCCAGGGTGAAGGCCGCGTGCGCCGGGCCGTGCCCGCCTGAGGCAAGGAGAATGTTCAGCGGCTCAGCCATGCGCGGAGAGGTCGCGGATCGTGGCGTTCGGGCTGCAGAGCGGGCAAGCCGGGTCCTTCCGGAGCCGTACGGTGCGCACGCGGGTAAGCAGCGCGTCCCAGATCAGCAGGCGCCCGGAGAGTCCCTCGCCGATGCCGATGATTTCCTTGCACGCCTCCGCCGCCTGCATGGCGCCGAGCGCGCCGGTGACCGCCCCGAGGATGCCGGCCTCGGCGCAGGTCGGGACAAGGCCGGGCGGGGGTGGCGCCGGGTGCAGGCAGCGGTAGCAGGGGCCGCCTGGATCGAGGTGAGGCTTGAAGGTGCTGAGTTGGCCGTCGAAGCGCAGTACGGCTGCGCTGACCAGCGTGCGCCTGGCGAGCACGCACGAATCGGCGACCAGAAAACGAGTTGCGAAGCTGTCGCTGCCGTCGAGCACCAGGTCGTAGCGCCTGATCAGGTCGAGCGCGTTCGCCGCCCGAAGGCGCACGGCGTGAGGCTCGACGCAGACCTCAGGATTCAGCGCGGCGACGGCCTCGGCCGCCGAGAGCGCCTTGCTCACGCCGATTTGGGCGGTGGTGTGCGCCACTTGGCGCTGCAGGTTGCTCAGCTCCACCCGGTCGTCGTCCACGACGCCGATCGTGCCGACGCCGGCGGCAGCGAGGTAAAGCAGCGCCGGGCTGCCGAGCCCGCCCGCGCCCACGACGAGCACGCGCGCCGCGCGTAGCCGGGCTTGGCCCGTGCCGCCCACCTCTGGCAAGAGGATGTTGCGCGAATACCGCGCGATCTCGGCTTCCGTGAAATCGAGGTCCATGCGAGGGAAGATAGGGAAGCAGCGGCGGGTTACGAAGGCCGCGCAGCAGGGGCGGGTCCAAGGGCTAAGCATAATGCATCTGCATCACCATGAGATCCTCGCGCACGTTGGGCAGTATGGGTATGGGCTCGTCGGCCTCATCATTGCCCTGGAGAGCCTCGGCCTGCCCGTGCCCGGCGAGACGGTGCTCGTAGCGGCGGCGCTCTACGCGGGAAGCACCGGTGAGCTCGACATTCTCGCCGTCGTGCTAGCCGCGGCCATTGGTGCGACGCTGGGCAATATCGCCGGCTTCCTGGTCGGGCGCGGGTTGGGCGCGCCGGTCCTGGAGCGATACGGCCCGCGGATCGGGTTCGACCGCCGTCGCTTGCTGCTGGGGCAATATCTGTTCCGCCATTACGGCGGGCTGGTGATCGTGCTGGGGCGGTTCACACCGCTGCTGCGGGCCTTCGCCGCACTGCTCGCAGGGGCGAACCGGATGCCCTGGGGTCGATTCCTGGGCTGGACCGTCGTCGGCAGCCTACTCTGGACGGGGCTGATGGGGTTCGGGGCGAACGCGCTCGGCCATCAGGTCGAGCACCTGGCCGGCCCGATCGGCATCACTTTGGCCGTTGTTGCCGTGATCTCGATCGTCGGCGGCATCCTCGTCATCCGGCGGCACGAGCGGCGCTGGATGGACCTGGCCGAGCGGGATGCGGCGACCTGGGCCCTCGCGCATACGCATGGTCGGCGGCCGGGTCGCTAGCATCCACGGCGGGAGAGCGTGATGGGTCCGATCTGGCGCGCAGCTGTCCTGGCTCCCCTTGTCCTGCTCGCGGCCTGCGGCTCAGTTCTGACGGAAGGGACGGCGGACGTGGCCGGCATCGCGGGCGCGGGCATCGCGAGCGGCATCACGAAGAGCGCCGCCGGGGCCGCCGCCATCGGCCTCGGCGTGCAGACCGTGGCGCTCATCGGGCTGCGCTACACCGAGCGCGAGGTGCACCGCACGGAGCAGGAGACGATCGCGCTGGCCGCGGGCAAGCTGCGGCCCGGCGAGGTCGGCGGCTGGGCCGTGGTCCACACGGTCCCAATCGAGCGCGACCAGCACGGCCTCGTCGTGGTCAGCCGCGAGTTCGGAACCGGGGCGTTCCGCTGCCGTGAGGTCGTGTTCTCCGTGGACCAGGCGAAGCGGCGGGACTTCTACACGACGACCGTTTGCCAGGACGGGCAGGTTTGGCGCTGGGCCGAGGCCGAACCGTCCACGGCGCGCTGGGCCGGGCTGCAGTGAGGCGGCTCGCGCCCGCGCTGCTCCTGTTCCTGCTGGCCGGCTGCACCGCGATCTCGAACCTGGCCGGGCTGGCCGCGGGCGGCGCCACGGGCGCGGCGACTGCCAATCCCGCGCTCGGCTTCGCCGTCGGCGTGGGCGTGGCAGTCGCCGCGGACGAGATAAGCGGGTGGATCGTGCGCAGCCGCGTGCGCGGCGAGCAGGACGCCATCAGCACGGCCGCGGGCAGCGCGCCGCTGGATACGCCCGAGCCCTGGGTCATCCATCACACCATCCCGATTGGCGACGAGCACGGCCGGTTCATGGTGACGCGCGAGTTCGCGACCCCGATCGCGACCTGCCGCGAGGTTGTGTTCCTCGTGGAGAGCGGAAAGGAAGCGCGCCCCTTCACGACGACGCTCTGCCACGACACGGAAGGCTGGCGCTGGGCCAAGGCAGAGCCTTCGGTGGGCCGCTGGGGCTTCCTGCAGCGTCAGTAGGCGCGCACGGCGAGCGCGTCGCGCAAGCGTGAGTGGACTCATCATGTTGCAGTGCAACATGAACAGTCGCGACGTCCGCGGCCTTGATGGGATGCGGACGATCAGGGAGGGACTCCGATCAGCGCGAGAGGAGTTTAACATGGGCATGCTGCCCACCATCAGTTCCGGCGTCGCCCAGTTCCCTGGTCGCGCCGCCATCAAAGCCAAACGTGATCGGCTCCTGGGCCGCTGGCGGTACGCACGAGCGCGGCGCCGGAGGGTCGCCCGGTTCACGCGGGAGCTGCAAGCCTATACGGACCGCGAACTGCACGAGCTCGGCCTGGACCGCGCGGATATTCCGGCGGTCGCCCGTGGGACCTATCGGCGGGTATGACGCCAGCCGCTCAGACAGCGACCTGCAACTCGCCGAGATGAGCCTCCTGGATGCGCGGGTCGCGCGCGAGGTCCGCGGCTGGGCCGGAGAGCGCGACCTGCCCGGCCTGCAGAACGTAAGCCCGGTGCGCGATGACGAGCGCCACGGCGGCATTCTGCTCGACCATGAAGATCGTCGTACCCTGCTGGTTAATCGCCTGGATGATGTCGAAGACCCGCTCCACGTAGAGCGGCGGGAGTCTCATGCTCGGCTCGTCCATGCAGACCAGGCGCGGCCGGGCCATCAACGCCCGCCCGATCGCGACCATCTGCTGCTCGCCCCCCGAGAGCGTGCCCGCGACTTGGCCGCGCCGCGCCTCAAGCACGGGGGCGATGCCGCGCCTCACGCGCTCGCTGGTGGGCAGCCGCTCGATAAGCTGCCCATCGAACACGACCCGGCCGCGCACCGGGCGGACGACGCCCATGATGGTCTTCACCGTCGTGCTCTTGCCAGAGGCGTTGCCGCCGAGCAGGCGGACGATCTCGCTGTGCCCGATGGCGTAAGAGAAGTCCTTTAGGATGTGCGGGCCGCCGTAGTAGGTGTCCACGCCCTCGAAGCGCAGCGATGCTTCAGGCATGGCTTGCCCCTGGGGGGTCGCCTGGGCGGGCTTAGCAGCCGCGTGAAGGGGTCGCACGAACGAAGCGTCGCTTCCAACGCGCGCATGGGCTATGGCTCTGGCGCCAGAATTCGTCCCTTGGAAGATCCTCTCCATGCACAACGGGCCGCTCGCAGCGATCGCGGGCCTCATCACTGGATTTATCGCTGCGACCGGCTACGCTGGTGTAGCACTTCTCATGGCGGTCGAGTCCGCCTGTATCCCGCTGCCGAGCGAGATCATCATGCCGTTCGCGGGCTACCTTGTCTCGACGGGACGGTTCAGTCTCATTTTGGTCGCCGTCGCGGGGGCGATCGGCTGCAACCTGGGATCGGCGGTGGCTTACTGGGTCGGCGCCCGCGGCGGGCGCGCGTTCATCATGCGCTACGGCCACTGGGTCCTGATGAGCCGGGAAGACCTGGACCGCGCCGAGCGGTTCTTTGCGCGTTTCGGCGGCTTGGCCGTGCTGATCGGCCGGGTTCTGCCGGTCGTGCGCACCTTCATCGCGCTGCCGGCCGGTATTGCCCACATGCCTTTGCTGCGGTTCCACATTTACACGTTCATCGGGTCTCTAGGCTGGTGCTACCTCCTGGCCTGGATCGGCCAGCAGCTAGGCGCCAAGTGGGAGAGCGACCCGCGCCTCGGCGTTGTCCTGCACCGGTTCGACTACGCGATCGTCGCGGCCGTCGTGATCGCGAGCGCCTGGTTCGTCTGGAGCCGGCTGAGGACACGGAGCACGGTCGACAGCCGCTAGCATTAAGCTTACGGCCCTAAGGAGTGTCGTCACGATGAAGCCTGCCCTCCTGCTCCCTGTGCCGCTCGGGGTGACGCTGGCCCTGGCCGCCTGCGGGAACGGGCCGTCGGCGCCGGGCTTAGCGCATGTGCCGGCCGCGACTATCGCCGCACCCATGGACCCGAATGCGACCCTCCTGCCGCTTGACGACCCGTCCGGCTTTCAAGGGGGTCAGCCGTCAACCGGCGTAGGAATGCCGTCGGCGCCCAATGGCGTAGGGACTCCATCGCTGCATGATGAGGATTAGGAACGCTGGGCCGCTCGTGCGTCGGCACGGCAGGAGATCACGATGAGAGCCTTCACGATAATGCTTGCCGCGCTCGGCCTCGCCGCATGCACGAGTCTGCCGGCCCCACCGCCCGCGATCGCACCTCCGACCGCGTCGATGCCCGCGGACGGTCCGCCCGGCGGCGTTTACGCTGCGCCGGGATGGGTGGGCGGATAGCCCTTCGCGACCATGCAAGCCCGGATCGCCCGGCGCACCTGGCCAGGGCTGGTGAAGGGCGAGATGACCCAGGTCGGGAAGCGCTTGGCGTCCTGCTTACTCACCTCCGCGTTGCTCGACGCCCGGCACGACTTGAGGTCTGCCTGGAACTTCGGCGAAGCGCGGTCGCCGACGACGGCCGGGGTGCCCGCGCAGCCAGCCAGAAGCAGCGCCGCCGTGATCATGAACCTCCGCAGCATGGTATCTCCCTGGATACTCGCTGAAACCTCTACACCTGCGGGTCAGCAGGGTGCGATAGTCGCGTGAACGCGAATGTCCGTAGGGAACTTCCTGTGAACCTGACTCCGCGCGAGAAGGACAAGCTGCTCATTGCCATGGCCGCCGCCGTCGCCCGGCGCCGGCTCGAGCGCGGGGTGAGGCTCAACCACCCCGAGGCGGTCGCGCTTATTACCGATTTCGTGCTGGAGGGCGCACGCGACGGCCGCTCGGTCGCGGACCTCATGGAGCACGGCGCGCACGTGCTGACCCGCGAGCAGGTCATGGATGGCGTGCCCGAGATGATCACCGACGTGCAGGTTGAGGCCACCTTCCCGGACGGCACCAAGCTCGTCACCGTGCATGAGCCGGTCCGATGATCCCCGGCGAAGTGTTCCCCGGTGACGGCGAGATCGAGCTGAACGCCGGGCTTCCCCGCACCCGCCTCGTCGTCGCCAACACGGGCGACCGGCCGATCCAGGTCGGGAGCCACTACCACTTCGCCGAGACCAACCCGGCGCTCCGCTTCGACCGCGGGCAAGCGCGCGGCCAGCGGCTGGATATCCCAGCCGGGACCGCGGTCCGCTTCGAGCCAGGGCAGGAGCGCGAGGTCGCGCTGATTCCCTATCGCGGCAGCCGGACCGTGCACGGTTTCCGAGGCGGCGTGATGGGGAGGCTCGACCCATGACCCGCATCCCGCGCCAGGCCTACGCCGAGATGTTCGGCCCGACCGTCGGCGACCGCGTTCGTCTCGCCGACACGGAGCTGTTCGTTGAGGTCGAGCGCGACCTCACGACCTACGGCGAGGAAGTGAAGTTCGGCGGCGGCAAAGTGATCCGTGACGGCATGGGCCAGTCCCAGGCCGCGCAGAGCGAGGGCGCCGCCGATACCGTGATCACCAACGCGCTGATCCTGGACCACTGGGGCATCATCAAGGCGGACATCGGCATCACCGCCGGGCGCATCTCCGGTATCGGCAAGTCCGGGAATCCCGACGTACAGCCCGGCGTCACGATCATCGTCGGACCCGGCACGGAGATCATCGCGGGCGAGGGCAAGATCCTCACCGCGGGCGGCATAGACGCCCACATCCACTTCATCTGCCCGCAGCAGGTCGAAGACGCCATCGCTTCCGGCATCACGACGATGATCGGCGGCGGCACCGGCCCCGCCACGGGCACGGCGGCGACTACCTGCACGCCCGGCCCTTGGCACCTCGCGCGGATGCTCCAGGCCGCGGAGGGCCTGCCCGTCAACCTCGCTTTCGCCGGAAAAGGCAATGCCTCGCGCCCGGCGGCGCTTGAGGAGATGGTCCGCGCCGGCGCCTCCTGCCTCAAGCTGCATGAGGACTGGGGCACCACGCCTGCCGCGATCGACTGCTGCCTCGGCGTTGCTGAACGCTTCGACGTGCAGGTGATGATCCACACGGATACGCTGAACGAGAGCGGGTTCGTCGAGGACACCATCGCCGCATTCAAGGGTCGAACCATCCATGCGTTCCACACCGAGGGCGCGGGCGGAGGACACGCCCCCGACATCATCAAGGTCGCCGGCCTGCCTAATGTACTGCCCAGCTCGACGAACCCGACGCGGCCCTACACGGGCAACACGCTCGACGAGCACCTCGACATGCTCATGGTGTGCCACCACCTCGACCCGGCGATTCCCGAGGACGTGGCCTTCGCCGAGAGCCGCATCCGCAAGGAAACCATCGCCGCCGAGGACATCCTGCACGATCTCGGCGCGCTCTCCATGATCTCGTCGGACAGCCAGGCCATGGGCCGCGTCGGCGAGGTGATCACCCGGACCTGGCAGACCGCGCACAAGATGAAGGCACAGCGGGGCGCGCTGCCGGGCGACGGCGCGGCGGACAACGCGCGGGCGAAGCGCTACGTCGCGAAATACACGATCAACCCGGCCATCGCGCACGGGATGGCCGACGAGGTCGGCTCGGTCGAGGTCGGCAAGCTCGCGGACCTCGTGCTTTGGTCGCCGGCCTTCTTCGGCGTGAAGCCCGACCTCGTGGTCAAGGGTGGCGCCATCGCGCACGCCCTCATGGGCGATCCAAACGCCTCCATTCCGACGCCCCAGCCCGTCCACTACCGGCCCATGTTCGGCAGCCTTGGCAGCGCGCTCGCCGCGACCTGCGTGACGTTCGTGTCAGGGGCGGCGCTCGATGCCGACATCGGCCGCGCGCTCGGGCTGCGCCGCCGGGTCGCCGCCGTTCGCGACACACGGGGCGGCATCGGCAAGCACAGCATGGTTCACAACTCGGCCACGCCGCACATCGAGGTGGACCCGGAGACCTACGAGGTGCGGGCAGACGGCGAGCTGCTCACCTGCGAGCCGGCGCGCGTGCTGCCGATGGCGCAGCGGTATTTCCTGTTCTGATGCGCGCGAGCCATGTCCTGCCCGCAGGCACCTGGGACGACGCGGCGGTGGACCGCGTCGTGCTCGACTTCGACGGAAGGCACCGGCGCCGGGCGATGCTTCGGACCGAGGGCGGGCACGAGCTGCTGCTCGATCTCCTCGCTGCTACCAGGCTGCGCGACGGAGACGGGCTGTGCCTCGACGAGGGCGGTGTGATCCGGGTCGTCGCCCGGCCCGAGCCGGTGCTGGACATAAGCGGCGCGAACGCTGCGGCGCTGGTGCGCATCGCCTGGCATCTCGGCAACCGGCACCTGCCCGTGCAGCTCCTGGATGGCGGGCTGCGCATTCGCGCGGACCACGTGATCGCTGAGATGATCACGGGCCTCGGCGGCACTGTCGAGGCGGGCGAGGCGCCGTTTGACCCGGAGCCGGGGGCGTATGGGGGTGTGCACGATCACCAGTATCATAAGGGTGATCACTGACGTTCATGTACTCTAACCGCGAGCTGCAGCAGGGATCACGCCAACGAGGCTTGCCGCAGACCATCGCGCGCTGGTTCTCTTCGGCTGCTGCGGCGTTGATGGCTGCGGACCCGACCTGAGGCGAACTGAGGAGCTGCCCGTGGTGACCAACCAACCCTTCGATGCCACGCTCTTGGATGGACTTCTGGACGAGGCTGGCATCGACGTGCTGCTGGCGACCTCCAAGCACAACACTCAATATCTGCTCGGCGGCTACAAGTTCTTCTTCTTCGAGGCCATGGACGCGATCGGGCAGAGCCGCTACCTGCCGGTCGTCGCCTACCCGCGTGGCGGGGCGGAGCGCACCGGCTACGTCGGCCATCCGATGGAGAAGTATGAGCAGGAGCTGGGCCGTCTCTGGCCACCGCACTTGCTGCTGAAGGGGCGCAGCTCTCGCGAGTCCGTGGCGCTCGCGGCCGAGCACGTGGCCCGTCTCGGGCTCGCTGCCGGGCGGATCGGGGTGGAGATGGACTTCCTGCCGGCGGACGCGCTCGACGCCTTGCGCGGCGCCCTGCCCTCGGCGACGTTCGTGGACGCGCTCGTGCCCCTGGAGCGGCTACGCGCCCGCAAGCGGCCGGACGAGCTCCGCCTGCTGCGCGAGGCCTCGGAGCGGGTGATCGCCGCCATGCTCGCCGTGATCGAGGGGCACGGGCCGGGCACCACGAAGCGCCAGCTCGTGGACGCGTTGCGGCGGGAGGAGATCTCGCGCGGCCTGGGCTTCGACTACTGCCTGATCACGGCGGGCAGCAGCCTCAACCGCGCACCCTCCGACCAGCGCTGGGAGGCGGGCGACATCCTGTCGCTCGACTCCGGCGGCAACTACGAGGGCTACATCGGCGACGTTTGCCGCATGGCAGTATTGGGCGAGCCCGACGCTGAGCTGGAGGATTTGCTCGCCGAGGTGGACGCGATCCAGGCTGCGGCGATGGCGCCGGTGCGGGCCGGTGCGCCCGGCGGGCAGGTGTATGATGGGGCTGACGCAGCGCTCGCCATCGCGCCGAACCGCGGGCACATCCAATTCCTGGCGCACGGCATGGGGCTGGTCAGTCACGAGGTGCCGCACCTGACCGGCACGGGG
Organism: uncultured Alphaproteobacteria bacterium; assembly: GCA_963839135.1. Lineage (GTDB taxonomy): Bacteria > Pseudomonadota > Alphaproteobacteria > Acetobacterales > Acetobacteraceae > CAWKEH01. The sequence goes on along the minus strand of CAWIUA010000017.1, from coordinate 4,405 downwards.
CCGGTGCCCTACCCGGCGACGGACGCGGAGCGGCCATTGCAGGCCGGGATGGTGCTTTCGATCGAGACCACGCTGCAGCATCCGCGCCGCGGCTTCATCAAGCTCGAGGACACGGTCGCCGTCACTGAGGACGGCTACGAGATGCTGGGCACCGAAGGCCGCGGCTGGAATCGCGGCGCGGCCTGAATGCTCCGCCTGGGTCGTCACTCCAGGGCAGTCGCCACGGCCCCGGCACTCGCCGCCCTCGTTGCAATAGCATCGCCGGCAGCGAGTGCCGCTGCGAGCGAAGTCTGCCGCTTCGAGGGCACCACCAGCCACGGCGGGCGCGTCGCGGTCAGGACCGCGGTGGCGACGGCGGCGGATGGGCGGACCGTGGTGGACGTGGTCGTGAGCCTGCGCGCCAGCGTGTGGTGGGTCTTCGACGTCCAGTATCTCAGCGAGGAGGTCAGCACGTGGCGGGACGGGGCGCTGCTCGGCGTCGCGGTGAACAACCGCACCCTCGCTGATGGGCGCGTGATTCGGCAGCAATGGGACGTGTTCACCCAAGACGCTGCGGGCCTGCAAGGGTGGCGCGTGCAGGCGAGGACGCTGGCTGAGTTCCGGCACAAGCATCCCGGCTTCGTCCGGCATTGGGATCCCGCCTCGTTTGGCGACGCTTGGCTGCAAGACTATGCCGCGGCCGGTCCGGAGCGCCGGCCTGACCTCGACCTGCGCCGCGCCGCGACGCTGCCGGGTCTGTGGCCAGGCCTGCGCACGCCGCTGGCGATGGCGTTCTATTGGGCGCGATGGCTGCCGCCCGCCGGGCAGGCCGTGCCCGTGTTCCTGCCGGGCTTCAAGCGCGATGCCCGCGCGGACCTTGCCGTAGCACCGGCCGGCGGGTCGACCACCGGCGTGTGGCAGCTCTGGCGAGCATGGCTGCGTCACCCCGCGCTCGGCACGAGCACCCCGTCCGAGGCCGACGCGTGGGTCACGCCGGACCGGCACCTGCTGGCGCTGGCATTCGACGTGCACGCCCAGCAAGGCACCGCGCGCGGCGTGATTCGCGCCCTTGGATGCCAGGGCAGACCGTTCGCGCCGAGTTAGAGTATCCGTGTCGCTCGAGGGTGCGACGGTAAGGTCCAGTCGCCTTGAAGGCGACGCGCTGTGCGGCAGCCCGACCAAGCCAGCGCAACAGCGCAGTATTGCCTGAGTGATTGTTGATGAAGCGTCGTGTCTCGCCGCTGGGGTGAAGGACTGCGTCAAGACACGCATTTCCGGGTTAGTCGGACGCATAGCTGGCTGCCTTGAAGTGGTGGCGGCACTCGTTTGGCAAGGCGGCGAGCATGTCGCCGATGGTCGCCCGGAGCGCGTCGCGGGTGCGCGCCGCCGCCTTGCGCAGCAGCGCCTTCAGCTTGGCAAACATCTGCTCGATCAAGTTGAGGTCGGGGCTGTGCGGCGGTAGGTGAGAATGCTGGCGCCGGCCGCGGCGATCGCTTCGGCGGCGCCTGTGACCTTGTGGGCGGCGAGGTCGTCAATCGCGACCATGTCGCCGGGCGCGAGCGCGGGCACCAGGACTTGCTCGACATAGACCCGGAAGGCCTACCCGGTCATCGGTCCGTCGAGCACCATCGGCACGATGATCTAGCGCGGCGCCGTCCTGCTCGGCGCTGGCTGTGCCTTCTGCGATCTTCGTACGAGCAATGATTGCAAACGTTCTCCGCCGCTGGAGCACACGAAGTAGGGTGCGAGGTCGCCGTCGCCCGACGACGCTGGCAACGATGTCAATGGGCAAATGCCCACCTGCATGCTTGCCTAACCTGCCCGAAGATGATCCGCTGTCACGCCGCCGCCGCAATGGCTGTGTGAGCAAATCGTCCCGGAGGGAGGACGCCTGATGCCGGCGACCGATCTGCAAAACGACTGGATCAGCCGTTTCCTGGGAGTGGACTTGCAGCAACAGCATCGCGCCCATACCTCGAAACCGTTCGACGTGAACCTCGAGGAATTGCTCTCGCCTGAGGCACCAGAGGAGACGCTCAGCAAGACGCTGCCCGACGACCTGAAGGGTGCAACCCGTGCCAACCTGCAGGAAATCAAAAAGCTGGAGGAGTACTGGAAGGGGACGGACGAGGACAACTACGAGCTGTATCTCGACCGGTTGAAGAAGAACTCGCAGGACATTGAAGATCTCTACGAGAACTCCTCCAAACTGCTGAAGGAACTCAAAAATCGTCGGGACAGCGGTCCGGCCCTCGCAAAATACGATGAGATATTCACGCCGGACTTCAAGCAGTACCTGCAGGACAAGCGCGTTGCCAGCGATCAGGATTTTCAGCGGATGTCCTACCGGCGGCAGAAATTCGGCGCGTTCGACGCCTGCAAGGATGCGGGGCAAATGCTCCAGGCGGAGCGCCATGCCATAATCAGCAACGTGGTGAAGGACGAATCCGAGGAGGATCGCACCAAGATCCTGGACACTCTCGCCAGCTTTCCAGAGAAGCCCGAGACGCTGTGGGAGCAGGCGCGGATGCGTGCGCTGATCGAGTTGCGGTTCGGCATCAAGTTCGCTGGCAACTCGCCGCTGGCGACAGGACATCAGAAAGGGCTCGACAAGCTCTACGACACGCTGAAGCTGGTGCCCTCGAAGCAGATGAAGAGCTTGGGCGGCAAGGGCGTCACGATCGACTACGCCGACGAGGGTTTTCGTGGCGATTACAGCAGGACGAGCAAGACCGTCGCCGTCGCCATGCCGCTGTCGGACCACAAGCAAATCCAGCGGCCGAACAGCGCGGGCGAACCCGCCACCGTTGACTGGTTCAAGCAGGTCATCCTGCACGAGGTCGGGCACGCCGTGGACGATGCTAGCAGCTACATGGCGGATCATCAGGCCACATCGGATCATGGCGGCTGGGAAGCGACGGACATCCACAAGGCGGTGGCCGCATACGCGGGAGCGTTGAAGGCCCAGCTCGGTGCCACGGACGGCGAGATATCGGTCGGATCGGGCGAGCAGAAAGTGATGTGGAATTTCCAAACCTTTATCGCGTTCAGCATCCAGCGCGGCCCGATCGCCGAGAACCAGATCAACATCGAGGATTAAGGCAAGCGCAAAATCGCGGCGAATGCCAGCGCGGCCGTCTCGGCGGTCGGCATCAGATCCAAGCTGTGGAGCAAGGGGTTGGGCGCGGCAGAGTCTGCGGCGAAATTCCTCGGCGGCGACAAGGTGTATTTCGAGGCTTACAAGGGCCAATGGTGGGGCTTCGACCTCGCGCAACGGAAAAAGGCGGTCAGCGACTACCAATGGCGGTCGCCCGGTGAATGGTTCGCCGAGCCGTACGCGCTGTACTACCAGGGCAAACTGGACGCGAACCACCCCGTCGCCAAGTTCTGCGCCTCGAACGCGGACTAGGAGCGCACGGCTCAATCGGTCATTCCTGGAGGAAGCGGCGCCGTGTCATTGTTCGAGGAGGCGTTGGCCCCATGCCCCCGCTGCGGCCGACAGATCAGCTTCGATGTTTGCAACAGCGTCAACGCCGACCGCCGGCCGGACCTGCGGCAGGAGATCGTTGCCGGCACCTTCCAGCATGTCCGCTGCGGGACCTGCAGCGCGCTGGTGTCGCTTCCGCCGCTGCTGACATATCTCGATCTCGGGCACGGCCAGTGGATCCTGGCCAAGCCGGCGAGCGATTACCCAGACTGGGCGACGCTCGAATTGTTGGCGGATGCGGCATTCGCGGCATCGTTCGGCGCCGCCGCACCCGCGCCGGCGCGTCGGCTCGGCGCTGTGCTGCGCCGGCGGATCGTCTTCGGCTGGCCAGCGCTTCGCGAGAAGCTGCTCGCAGCCGACGCCGGGATCGACGACGTTCTGCTGGAGCTGCTCAAGCTCGCGCTGATGCGTCGGGCTTCGACCCAACCCTTCGGCGACGCCATCGAGTTCCGGCTGGTCGCCGTCGCAGGTGACGTGCTTGAGCTGCAATGGCTGGAACTGACCAGCAAGGAGACGGTTGCCATGATGGCGGTCGCGCGCAAGGCGTTGGAGGAGATCGCCGACGACATGGCGGCTTGGCAGCCCCTACGGTCTCGGCTGACGGACGGTCCGTTCGTCGACCTGACTCGCCTGCTGACCTAGAGTAGAGCAGATCGTTGAACGCTTGGGACGAGCGTCATGCGTGAAGGTGCTCACCGAATAAAGCGCTGTAGCAGGCTGCGGCAGTTTACCAACGTCGGGCGGTGAACGGCATGTCGTCGCCGTAATGGAAGCGGAGTTCGCCAGCAAGCGTGCCGTTGTCGTCGAGATCGGCATCGCCGTCACCTGACACCTCGGTCATCTCGTCGAAGCCCTGGAAAGTGAAATGAGATCCGGTCGAGCTGTACCAGCAATCCAAGCCGATCTGGGCCGCGCCGAAGACGATGTGACCGCCGTCCC
>CAWIUA010000016.1:0-50919 GCA_963839135.1 uncultured Alphaproteobacteria bacterium | reverse complement strand
CGTTCTCGTCTCTATGGTTGTAGTAGCTTTATTCCTCGTTGACTTTGCTTGCGCATGCTTGACTACTGTCACAACCAGGAGGTGCGGGCATGACGGCGAAGACCTGGATCGGCGGGACGGGCGACTGGAGCACGGCGGTCGACTGGTCGCCACGAGGCGTGCCCGGCCCGATTGATGACGCGGTGCTCGGCGCGGGCGCGGCCGTGGCCATTGCCGCGGGCGAGACCGTAGGGAGTGCATACATTAACGTAATCGCGCCGACTGCTAGCCTCACCGTGGACGGCGTGCTTCAGTATGCGACCGTGGTGCTCGGAGGTGGCCAACTCACCGGGACCGGGATGCTCGACGAAGACACGATCTGGGGCACGCTCACGACGAGCGCCCTTACCGTTGAGAACCTGATCACCCTCCAAGCGGCGTCGGGCCTGCCCTGCCTCGTCGTCACGACGACGGGCGGAACCATCACGGGCGTGGGCACGAGCGTAACTTACCTAGACGGCGGCGTCGCGCTCGTCGGGTCCTCGGACCTCACTCGTCCCGTCGTGTTCCAAGACAACAGCGGCCAGTTCACTCTGCAAAGCCAGCTTGATGTGACTGGGGCGGTCGTCCTCAAGGGTTCCGGTCCCGGCGCCGATGCCGGCAACATCGTGAGCCTGGACACGGTCAACCTGGCGCCCGGCGGTGACCTGATGCTCCAAGGTATGTCCACCCTCAGCGGTCCGGTCCACATTGAGGGCGGGACGCTGGACACGTCCGCCGCCGCTTCGGGCCTGCCCGCCGCGTCATCCGTGTCTTTCGACGGCAGCAGCGGCATGCTAGTCCTCAAGGACGGCCAAGCCGTCCAAGTCGGGGGCTTCCGGGCCGGCGACACGATTGACGTCAAGGGCGTCAGCGTCTCGGGACCGCTCTCGCCGGGCAGTGGCTACACGATCACGGTGGGCGCGACCCAATTCGCCCTCCAAACTCCGGCTGCGCCGGGCGCCACCTACACCGCGGCTCCGGACGGCAACAGCGGCACGCTCATCACCACCACGGCCGAGCCGGTGGCGACCGTCGCCTTCGCCGACCAGACCACGGGCACCGCAGGCAGCTACGCCCTTGCTGCCGCCGTCGGCGGTCCGAGCTACCTGCGGTGGCAAAGCGTGGAGCCGTCCACCGACGCCGACACGATCGCGATGACGGCGACAGTGCCCAACGTGTTTCTCAAGGGCGGCTGCGGCACGAAGGCGCTCTCGGTGACCTCGGGCCAGAACGTTCTCGACGGCGGCTCGGGCAGTGCCTTCCTTACCGGCGGATCCGGCACGGACACCTTCTTCGTGGGCCTGCAAATCGGTGCATGGGACACGATCTCCAACTTCCACGCCGGCGACGCCGTGACCGTGTGGGGCTGGGTGCCAGGCGTGAGCTACGAGACCGTGGATCCTCTGGCCGGTGCGGCCGGACACCAGGGCGCTACGCTCGGCTTCTACCAGGAACCCGATGACCTCCCCATGCCCTCGTCGGCGAGCAAGCTGACCTTCGCAGGGCTGACAGCGGATCAGGTCGCGCACCTGCAGACGAGCACGGGCACTGCGGGCGGCGTGTCCTACTTGTATCTCTACAATCCGGGCGTCTAGACGGATGCCATGACCCAACCGGTCACCGTAACCGGCGTTCTCGCATCGGAGTCTATGAGCGCCATACGCGGCGCCGCCACCCTCACGTCCCCGGCTCCACTTCCCTCGCGCGCTTGCTCGGTCGGGCGAAGTTCTGCGCCGTGTTGGCCAGCGCGATGTGGGAGAACGCCTGCGGGAAGTTGCCGACCAGCCGTCCGGCGCCCACGTCAAACTCCTCGAACAGCAGGCCCACGTCGTTGCGAAGCGCCACCAGATGCTCGAACAGCCGCCTCGCTTCGTCGTCGCGGGTTGAGCGAGCGCATCACGGCGCCGCGCCACGCACTCTCCTCGACTCGGGCGCGGCCCGACCACTCCGCCCAGAACCGCTCCGCCTCGGCGAGCGCGGTGCTTGGGTCTACTAGGTCGGGCGGCACCAGGTGAGACGGTGCGTAGGTCAGGGTGAAAGGCAGGTGCTCGCCCGCGGCGATCGTGAACTCGCTCACGGTCACCAGCCCCTCGCCGCGAAGGGGCACGGGCGTGCGCAGCATGGTCTGGTCGGGGCCGGAGATCGCGCGCAGCGTGCCGTCCTCCTGGCGGTGCACCAGGGCACCTGGGCGCCATAGCGCACCGCCAGCTCCATGCGCATGGGCACCTGCCCGCGCTTGCCGATCACCAGCCGAACCAGGTTGATTGCCAACTCCGTGGGGGCATGAGGTCCACGACCAGGATGGCGCCGTCCGCCGTCTCGAACCGGGTCTCGAGGATCAGCGTGTCGCCGGGATAGCGCGGGGGCGCCTGCACCGCGCCGTCCGCCGGGGCGACCAGCCAGCGCCCGTGTTCGGGTGTGCCGAGCAAGGCCGCGAGGCACGCATCGGAGTCGAAGCGCGGCCAGCACAGCTAGTCCATGTTTCCATCCCGCCCGACCATCGCCGCCGTCTCGCAGTCGCCGATCGGGGCGTAATCCTCGATGCGCAGCGGCATGACGTGCCTCCCACGGCACGGATCCAGCGATGGCGCGGCCGGCGCGGCGCCGAGGTCAAGCCCGCCGACGCAGCAGGAACAAGGCCTGCTCCCCGAACAAGTTGGCAAGTGCGATATGACGGCGCCACGGTGCCCGGCGCCCGACCTCGTCGGCGGCGAGCCAGCGCTCGATCTCGTAGCCTTCCCGCGCGCACAGCGCGAAGAAGTCGCGTACCGTGCAGGGATGAATGTTGGGTGTCTCGAACCAAGGACGGTCCCACGCCGCCGTCATCGGCATCCGCCCGGTCCGCAGAAGCTGCCAGCGCACCTGCCAGTGGCCGAAATTGGGGAAGCTTACGAGTGCGCGCCGGCCGATTCGCAGCATCTGGCGCAGAACCTCGAGCGGGCGCTCGACCGCCTGAAGCGTCCGCGACAGCACCACGAAGTCGAAGGCGTCGTCCGGGTAGTCGGCAAGGTCGGTGTCGGCGTCGCCCTGGAGCACGGCGAGGCCGCGTGCGACGGAGCGGGTCACCTCGCCCATATCGAGCTCGATCCCCCGCGCGTCGCAGCCGCGGGTGCGGGCCAGGTATTCGAGCAGGGTGCCGTCGCCGCTGCCGATGTCGAGCACGGAGCTGCCGGGCGCCACGAGATCGGCGATCAGCCGCTGGTCGAGGCGCATGTTCTTGGCAACGTAGCGGATCGGCTCGTGCTTCATGCCACACCCGCGCGCTCGGCCGCGCCGGCGAGGAAGCCGCCGAGCGCCTCGTGAAAGTCCGGCTCGTCGAGCAGGAAGGCGTCGTGGCCCTTGTCGGTCGCGATCTCGACGAAGCTGCTGTTGGCGCCGGCGCGGTTCAGGGCGCGCACGATGGCGCGGCTCTGCGCCGTCGGGAACAGCCAGTCAGAGCTGAAGGAGACGATGAGGAACCGCGTCCGCGACCCCTGGAATGCGCGCGCCAGGTCGCCGTCGTGCTCGGCGGCGAGGTCGAACAGGTCCATGGCGCGCGTGATGGTGAGATAAGAGTTCGCGTCAAAACGGAGCACAAAAGTGCTGCCCTGGTGGTTGAGATAGCTCTCCACCTCGAACTGATCGCCGAACAGGGACTCGGCGCCCTCGCGCAGCCGCCGGCCGAACTTGCGGGCGAGCGCCTCCTCGGAGACGTAGGTGATGTGCGCCGCCATGCGCGCGACGGCGAGGCCGCGGGCGGGGACGACCCCGTGCGCCTCGTAGCGGCCCCCGTGCCAATCAGGGTCTGCGAGCACGGCCTGGCGACCGACCTCGTGGAAGGCGATGTTCTGGGCGGAATGCAGCGGCGCCGCTGCGATCACCGCCGCCGCGCCCACGCGGCCAGGGTAGGTCGCGGCCCAGTCGAGCGCCTGCATCCCGCCCATGCTGCCGCCGATGACGGCGAGGAGCTGCTCGACCCCGAGGTGATCCACGAGGCGCGCCTGGGCGCGGACCATGTCGCGGATGGTGATGGGCGGGAAGGTTGGCCCCCAAGGCTCCCCGTCCAGCCCGACAGAGCGAGGGCCGGTCGAGCCCATGCAGCCGCCGAGCACGTTGGAGCAGATAACGAAGTAGCGGTCGGTGTCCACCGGGCAGCCGGGGCCGACGACGCCCTCCCACCAGCCGGGCCGCCCGGTCAGGGGGTTAGTGCCCGCGACGTATTGGTCCATGGTGAGGGCGTGGCAGAGGAGGATCGCGTTGCGCCGGGCGGAGTCGAGACGGCCGTAGGTCTCGTAGGCGATCGTCAGCTCGGGCAGTCGCTGGCCGGAGTCGAGCGATAGGCCGTCCGCGAAGCGGGCGGCGCGGTGCTCGATCTCGGGGAAGGGGACGGCCGTGTCCATGGAGGAATGGGTCTAGGGCCGCGGGCCAGGCAGGGCAACACGATGGACCGCATACCAGTTTTTACGCACGGCTTGGTGAGAGTCCCATTAGGACGCCGCAGCGGCCAGTGTGACGTCGGACGCCCGGTCGCCATAGCCGCTCGGGTGCTTGAGGCGCCACGCGTAGGCGGTGCGGACGATGTCGTCGAGCGCGGCGAAGCGCGGCGCCCAGCCCAGCTCGGCGCGGATCAGCTCGGAACTCGCGACCAGCACCGCCGGGTCGCCCGCCCGGCGCGCGCCCATCGCGCGCGGCACCGCCCGGCCCGAAACCCGCTCCACCGCACGTACCACGTCCAGCACCGAGTAGCCTGCGCCGTTGCCGAGGTTGTAGGTAGCACTCCCCTGCTCCAGCCGCGCGAGCGCCAGCAGGTGCGCCTCTGCCAGGTCCGAGACGTGAACGTAGTCGCGCACCGCCGTGCCGTCCGCAGTGGGGTAGTCCGAGCCGAACACGGTGAGCGGTGGCCTGCGACCGAGGGCGGCGTCTATGGCGAGCGGGATCAGGTGCGTCTCCGGGTCATGGTCCTCGCCCAGTTCCCCCTCCGGGTCGCAGCCCGCGGCGTTGAAGTAGCGCAAGGACGCGTAGCGCAGCCCGTGCGCCCGCTCCGCCCAGGCGAGCGCCCGCTCCAGCATCCACTTGCTCTCGCCGTAGGGCGAGCTGGGCCGGATCGGGGCGGTTTCCGGGATCGGCACCTGGTCCGGCTCGCCGAACAGGTTCGCCGTGCTGGACAGCACGAAGCGGCGGACGCCGTGGCGCACGCAGGCGTCGATGAGTGCTACGCCCTGGCCCGCATTGGCCAGCAGGTAGCGGCACGGATCCTTCATGCTCTCGCCGACCAGCGAGAGCGCGGCGAAGTGCAGGACCGCGTGCCACGGACCGTCCGCTAGCACCCGGTCCACGGTCGTGCGGTCCGCGAGGCTCGCCGAGATGAGCTCCGCACCCGGCGGTACGGCGGCGCGATGGCCCTGGCTCAGATCATCGAGCACGACGACTTGATCCCCGCGCCGTGTCGAGCACGCGCGCGACATGGCTGCCGACGAAGCCGGCGCCACCCGTGACAAGGATGCGTCGGCCGGACGGGGCGGGTGTCAGGCCGGGCATGGTGCGATGTCGCTCAATCGGGGAACTCCTGATCGCGAGGGACGAGGATTGTGCAACAATCTTCGGCAGGCTTGCTGGCGTCAAGCGGCCTTCGAGGCAAGCGCATCAGCGGCTCGCCGACGCGGATGTGCGCGCCATCCTGGACGCCCGGGCACAGCTCGAAGCCGTCCGGCGCCAGCACGACGATCGTTGAACCATGCTCGAACCAGCCGAGTTCCTCGCCCTTGCGGATGGCAGCGCTGCACGGGATCGTACGCGGCCCGCCGCGGCGCAAGTCGAGGCCTGGGTCGAGAAAGCGGAAGCGCAGGCCGGCCACGAGGATGGCTGCGACCGGAACCAAGGTCATGACATGGCCGCCTTCGTCCAGCCGACTGCGGATTACTGCGCGTTCGTTCCGGCAGAACAGCCGCTCGATGCGCTTCAGCGCGATGGGGTTCACGTTCCATGTGTCGCCCGCGATGTAGGTCACCAACTCGACCCGCCCATCGTGCGGAGCGTGGAAGCGGTGGTACATGCTCGCCGTGAGCCGCAGCGTAACGTATAGGCCGTCGCGATGGGCGTTCGCCGCGTCGGGGTCGGACAGGAGGTCAAGCAGGCTGTACGGGAGGCCTTTGACCTGGAACACCGTGGTCCCGTCTATCCGTCCGCCCGCGCCGATGATGGCGTCGCATGGGCTGACGAGGATCGCGGGGTCGGCGTTGATTGGGCGGGCGCCCTCCTTCAGCTCCCGCGTGAAGCAGTCGTGCACGCTGCGAAACCGCGTCGTCTTGGCGTCGCTCAGGTCGAGGTCCGAGAACAGGCGCCACGCCCGGAAGGAGAGATCGCGGACGAGCGGCTGCTCAAGGCGGCTCAGCCAGCCGACGAGCCTCGTCGCGAGGCGCCGCGGTATGCGGTTGGTCAGGAGGAAATTAATGTCCTCGTGCTGGATGATCCGGGCGAGCATGAGCCAAAGCCGAGTCCTCACGTGGGCCAACCTTGGCAGGATACCTGGACATGGATGCTCATTCCTTAACACCGGCCCAGCGCGCGATGGGCGCGATCGCGGCCCCGCTCTCCTTGCTGCGGAATCGGCTGGACCTCTCGCGGGCGAAGCACCGCTCGCTCGCCGGTCACGCACGCATGGCGCGCCGGGTCGCCTCGCTCGTCCCGTTCTACGACTACGACGAGGCCGCATTCTTCGGCTCGGATGACGCGCCAGTTGACGTCATCGCGCGACGCCGGATGGGGTTCGAGCGGCTGTCGCGGCTGTATCGGGAGCGGTTCGCGGCGACGCGGCGGATGACCGAGGAGGTGAGGGACGGCGTCTCCGACCTGCAGTTCACGAGCCGGTATCGCGTACCCTTCCAGTATAGCCGCGTTGTCCGCGAGCACCTCGCGGCCGGCTCCTTCCTTGCGTCCTCCTCCGGCGTGACCGTGACGGACCTCGACGGGAACGGATTTTACGACCTGGCCGGCTCCTATGGGATGAACCTCTTCGGCTATGATTTCTATAAGGAATGCCTGGACCGCGGGCAGGAGCGCGTGCGCGCCCTCGGCCCCGTGCTCGGCGCCTATCACCCCGTCCTCGCCGAGGTGGTCGAGCGGTTGCGCGGGATCTCCGGGTTGGACGAGGTGTCGTTCCATATGTCCGGCACGGAGGCTGTGATGCAGGCGGTCCGCCTCGCGCGCTTCCACACAAGGCGCTCCCACCTGGTCCGCTTCTGCGGCGCGTACCATGGCTGGTGGGGCGAGGTTCAGCCGGGCGTCGGCAACCCCCGGCCAGCGCCGGAGACCTACACGCTCGCCGAGATGTCTGAGCATACGCTGCGGGTCCTGCGCCGCCGGCGGGACATCGCCTGCGTCCTCGTCAACCCGTTGCAGGCCCTGCATCCGAACAGGGGGGCGCCCTCCAACTCTGCGCTGGTGGACAGTAGCCGCGAGGCCGGCTTCGACCGCGCCGCCTACGCCGAATGGCTGCGGCGCCTGCGCGCTGTCTGCAGCGAGCAGGACGTCGCCCTCATCTTCGACGAGATCTTCGTCGGCTTCCGGCTCGCGCCCGGCGGAGCGCAGGACTATTTCGGCGTCCAGGCCGACATGGTCACGTACGGCAAGACGCTGGGCGGCGGCCTGCCGGTCGGCGTGCTCTGCGGCCGGTCCAATTTCATGCGGCGCTACCGGGAGGATCGCCCGGCCGACATCTGCTTCGCCCGCGGCACCTTCAACGCCCATCCCTACGTCATCGGTGCGATGCAGGAGTTCCTCGCGCGCCTCGGGACGCCGGAGGTGCAGGCTTTGTATCGCGGCCTCGACGAGCGCTGGAACGAGCGGGCCAGGCAGCTCAACCAGCGGTTCGCCGACGCCGGGCTGCCCGTCCAGGTCGCCAACATGTCGTCCATCTGGACGGTCTGCTACACGCGGCCGTCGCGCTACAACTGGATGCTGCAATTTTACCTTCGCGCTGAGGGACTCCATCTTTCGTGGGTGGGCACCGGCCGGCTCATCTTCAGCCTCAACTACACCGAGGCCGATTTCAAGGCCGTGATGGACCGGTTCGTTGCCGCCGCGCAGGCGATGGACGCGGACGGCTGGTGGTTCGACGCGAAGACGACGAACGGAGCGATCAAGCGCCGGATCTTGCGCGAGATGATCGCGGTCCGGCCGTGGCGCCGGGAGGGAGGCGGCGCCGATCACCTCGCCGACGTTGGTCCGCCCAAGTAGCGTCGGCTACCCGGCGGCCGCGTGGTCGCCGGCGATATCACCGCGACCCTCGCCGATGACGCTCAGGTGCGACGCGTGCGCGGGGGCTTGTTCCGCCCGGCCCACCCCTGGACCAGGTGGAGCGGCGCGCTGTGATAGAGCTTTATGTCGTGAAACGGGTCCGTGAGGATCTTGGTCGCCCAGACAAGTCCGGTCTGCAAGTCCCTGACGAAGAAGAGCTGCACGGTCCGGAAGAGGAGGCCGGCGATCCCAACCGCGAGCCAAAGGCCGCCAATGTGACGGATGAGCACGCCGGAGGTCTGGTGAGGCTCGCAGAGTCCGAACAGGGACGGCTCGAAGTAGAACGCGATCGGCGAAAGCACCCAGATCGCCAGCAGGACGATCTTGCGGCGAAGATTGTAGCCGACCTTGATCGCCTCCTTGTGCTCATGTGTCGCCTGGTTCACCTCGTCGTAGCCTTTCGGCTCGAAGAAGAGATGGCCGACTTGCCGGCTCGTCATCGCCACCAGCCATCCGATGAGCGCCGCTCCGGCCGGATCCTTGAACGCGAGGGCGTAGGCGACTAGGAAGCTGACCGCGCTCAGCAGGTGGAGCGACTGGTTGACCCGGCTGTGATGGTAGTAGCGGTGATCGTCCCACCGCTGCAGGCGAAGCGCATCGAGAAACTCATGCATGCCGTCCACCTCCTCTGGCCCGTCCTCGGCTGTTTCCTGATTGGCCGCTTCTAGCTCGGCTCGAGCTTCGCCAGGCGAATGAGGGAGAAATGGCCGAGTGGCGGCAGCGCGCGGCGCTCGACCACCTCGATGCCACGGGCTCCCTCCGCCCACCGAAAGTAGCGCTCCCACGCGAATTCCGTCCGCCAGCCGAGCCGGCTCACGACAGGCATGAGCATTTTCTCCAGCGAACCGCGGAATCCTGCCTCGGCGCCGATCCGGCTCGTCAGCACGATCTCGCCGCCGGGCCGTACGACACGCGCAAACTCGTCGAGCGCCGTCTCAGGGTGATGCACGGCTGTCACGACATATTGCGCCACGACGACGTCGAACGAGTTGTCCGGGAAGTCGAGGCGCTCCGCATCCATCACGACAAGGCCCTCGACATTGCGAAGACCCTGCGCTGACACGCGCTCGCGCGCCTTCGCCAGCATCGGCTCGGAGATATCGACTCCGAACACGCGCGTGGATTTCCGATAAGCCGGCAGCGAGATCCCTGTTCCGACGCCGACCTCCAGGACGCGGCCGCCGATGCGCTCCGCAGCCTCCACGGCGACACGCCGGCCGTGTGCGAAGACCGGCCCGAAGACGAGATCATAGACAGGGGCCCAGCGCCCATAGGCTTTGGCGACGCTGTCCGCGTCGAGATCTCCCCCCATCAATCCCTCGTCCCGGCGTGGCTCGTTGATGTTGCGTGCGCGGTCGTGAAGACGGGTGCCTGCTGGCGGCCCCTTGGCCGAGGCGCCGCGTGCCACGCCGGCGTAGGGCGCCTGCGTCGGCAAGAGGAAAGTAGAGGCGCATCATCCATAAGGCCGGCATAATCGATCATGAACGTCGCATAGCGCGACGCATGCGCGCAGGCATCGCCCGGCCGAGAGGTTTAACCGAAGCTTCACCACGGGTGGCGTCTAAAGGGCGAGGAAAATGCAGGTGAATGGGCGGGAATTGGCTGTCTAGCAGGACTGCTGGCCTTCCGGCCATTGGTCGCTTTTGAGGCCTACGTCCCCGGCCGTCAGGATTGGCGGCCGGGGAATTGCGAATTCGTCGCTAGCCTCAGTGCCGCACGGCGGCGTGGCCGTTCCCTAGCAGGCCGGTTTTGACCTGGCCGGACGACATCTGGCTGGCCTGCGCCGGGTTGTTGTTCATCTGGCTGCGCCGGGGCGAGGTGCGGAACATCGCCCAGCGGCTCGGAGATCATCGGCTTGAACTCGCCCTTGCCGTCCGGCGCCTGACCCTGCGTCCAGCGGCCCTCCGGCACCTGCTAGCCGCGGTCGTGGACGACGAAGGCATAGGAGAAACGCTGGTCCTCCAGGTCCTGCGGGAAGCTGTTGGGGATTGGCAGCTGCGTCTCCGTTCCGCCAAGCTCCTCGATCACGGCAAGCCACTGCTGCTGGTGCATCGTGTCGCGCGCGATCAGGAACGCGAGCATCTCCTTCATGCCGGGTTCGTCGGTTATATTGTAGAGCCGCGTCGCCAGCGTCCGACCTGTCGCCTCGGCGCAGACGTTGCAGTACATGTCCGCCACAATGGTGCCGCTGGCATAGACGTGGCTCGCGTTCAACGGAACGCCGTTACAGTTCTCCGGCGTCGCGCCCGCTCAGGTTCGACGTGCCAAGACGCGATAGCGCCTCGCTCACTGGGCTTCCTCCCTTGTCCTCACAGCGAGCCATGACTCATGGCGCGAGGTTTAGGAAAGATGTATCTGCTAAACAGTTCCGTGTGCAGCGTCGCGTGTCAACGTTTCGCAAGCGCGCCGCGAGGTCCGCACCTAAGACAAGTGGCTGGAGACGGTGGCCGCGGAGCCTAGAATTGCCGCTGTCGGCTCACGCTTGTCACGATTTCGGCGCCGATAGGAGCAGCTTTTCCGGATAGCCGAGCGACTGCCATAGCGCGCAGCGGTGCGCCGCTGCGAAGTCGGTCTCCTGGCCAATCGGGAACCGCAACGAGAGCACCGGCGGCCGGCTGCCCGCAAACGGAGGCCACGGCGTCGCCGAGTTGTCCCGCTCTCGCAGTCCAGCATCCTGAGACGCGTTGTTCGGGTTTCCGCTCGTAGCAAAACGCGTCCAGTAGCCGATCACGGCGTCCGAGAGCCGCCGGTCCTCGCCGGTGAGCGGCTGCCCCGACCCAGCATGACCGAACACAACAGCGAGCTCCGTCGTGTGGCTGTCGAGCAGGTCAATGCCCGGCGCTACAGGCAGCGGGAAGTTCTGCACAGGGTTCGGCTGGGCGAACTCGTAGCCCCAGACCGGCACCCGCGTCGCGAGCGCCGCGCGCACGGCATCGCTCGGGCAGGCGAAGAAGCTGTCCGTCTCGATGGCAGCGAGGGCGTCCGCGGGGGTGGCGTAGGCGGAGAGTGGGTAGGCCGCCTCGATCTGTGCTGCGGCGGTGGCATAGTTCGCCGCGATCACAGCAGCGTAGTCGGACGCGGTGAGCGAGTGGCCGGCGGAGTTCGTGGCAACGGCCAGAAAGTAGGTGCCCTCATTGGCGTTGGTGCCGACGATCGCCGGCACGCGGTTGAACTGCCCAGCGGCGAAGGCAGACCGCGGCGGCTGCGGGACGGTTCGGCCGTCGATCAGCGGCAGGGCGACGAGGCCGGAACCGATGATCTTGCTTACTGGGAGCGCGCGCAGGCAAGCGACTGCGTCTGAGGCGCCGCCGCAGCCCAGCCCTGCGACCACCGCGGCGTCCCGTGCTTCAGCAGCGGCGAGCGGCAGGGCCGCGCCGTCGTTCGCACTCTCGACGATGGCGTGCTGGAACAGTCCGGCGGCGCCGGGCGAGACGAGCTGGTAGAGGACGGAGATGCCACCGGCGGACTCGCCGAAGAGGGTCACGTCGTCCGGGTCGCCTCCGAACTCGGCGATGTTGCGCTTGACCCAGGCGAGCGCAGCCTGCTGATCCTGCAAGCCGTAGTTGCCGGAGACGTGCTGCTGGCTCTCCGCGTCGAGCGCTGGGGCGGCGAGATAGCCGAGGATGCTGAGCCGGTAGTTGATGGTGACGACAACCACATCGCCACGCTCGGCAACGTCGGCGCCGCTATAGTCCGGCCCGGTGCCCGGCACCGCGCCGCCGCTGCCTGCGTTGAAACTGCCCCCGTGGAGGAACACCATCACGGGCTTGCGATGCCCGCCACCGGTCGATGCCCATACGTTCAGGTAAAGGCAGTCCTCGTCGAGGCTGGGCGAGCCTAGGCGCGCGCTCTGAGGGCAGGGACTGCCGTACGCTGTCGCCTGTAACGGAGTTGTCCAGGCCGCGTGCGGCTGCGGCGCACGGAAGCGCAGGTCTCCTGTCGGAGGCGCCGCGTAGGGGATCCCCAGGAATGCGGCGACGCGGTCCTCGGTGCTGCCGACCACGACACCCTTGTCCGTGCGGATGGAGACGGTCTTGCTTGCGGCAGAGCTGTCCGCGGCACGCGCCACGCCACCGAGGCCGAGCATGCAGGCGAGCATGAACACGACTGTTCGAGGCGCCCCGTGCAAGCCGGCAGCCGGCCGCTTTGTTCGAGCTGGCAAGTGTAGAGTCCTCCTGATCCTGGCCGACTCCGGCCAGCGCTGGCGCGATTGACCGTCGCACGGGGTCGCGCCGCCGCGCAATCGAGGTCAGTCCGCCGCCTCCGCACCCTCCGTTCCTTGGGCACGCAGGCGCTGGTAGGTGGCGAGCGCTTGGCCGACAACCTGGTCCATGTTGTAGTAACGGTAGGTCGCGAGCCGGCCGACGAAGGTGACGCTGGGGGTCGCGTCGGCGAGCGCCTGGTATTGGGCATAGAGCCTGGCGTTCTCGGGGCGCGGAATTGGGTAATAGGGATCGCCCTCCGCGGACGGGTACTCGTAGCAGAGGCTCGTCCGCGGGTGGACCTGCCCCGTAAGGTACTTGAACTCGGTCACGCGCGTGTAGGGCACGGACTCGCTCGGGTAGTTGACCACGGCGACGGGCTGTGCCCAGGCCTCATCACGAGTCTCATGGCGGAAGTGCAAGCTGCGATAGGGCAGCTTGCCGAAGCGATAGCCGAAATACTCGTCCACCGGGCCGGTGAACACGATGTGCCCGAAATGCCGGCCGCGCACGGCGTCGGCGTAGTCGGTCTCCAGCGCGATCTCGATATTCGGGTGGCGCAGCATCCGCTCGAACATGCGCGCGTAGCCGTGGCGCGGCATCTGCTGGAAACGGTCCTGGAAGTAGCGGTCGTCGTCGTTCGTGCGCGTTGGCACGCGGGCGGTCACGGATCTGTCGAGCTGCGACGGATCAAGGCCCCATTGCTTGCGAGTGTAGCCCTGGAAGAATGTCTCGTAGAGTTCCCGCCCCACCCGCGAGAGCACCACGTCCGCCGAAGTTCGCACCTCGGCGACGCTCTCCGCGCGGGCGGCAAGGAAGGACTCCACCTCGTCCTCGGCGAGGTTCGCGCCGAAGAAGCGATTCACCGTCGTGCGGTTGATGGGCATGGGCAGGAGCTGGCCGCGCGCCTCTGCCAAGACCCGGTGCTCGTAGGCGCGCCAGGCCGTGAAGCGGGAGAGATAGTCGATGATAGCCTGGCTGTTCGTGTGGAAGATGTGCGGGCCGTACGGATGGATAAGCACGCCGGCCGCATCCCTGGTGTCATGGGCGTTGCCGCCGATGTGTGGCCGGCGGTCCACGACCAGAACGCGCTTACCCCAGTCTTCGGCCAAGCGCTCGGCCATCACCGCGCCCGCGAAGCCCGCACCGACGACGAGAACATCGTGATCCGCGTGCCGCGCGACGTGGGGCGCGGGAGGTGGCCGCTGCGCCGCGTCCACGAGGGCCTCCATGCGCGCCCAGATACCATCCCAGGCCATTGCGGCGAGCCGCCGGTCGGCTTCACCTTGCCAGTCTTGCGGGACGAGTGCCAGCGCCCTGTCGCAGGCGGCAGCGAACGCCTCTGCCCCGCCCGAGTCGGTGTCCGCGACGAGGACGCCACATTTTGGGCCGTAGGTTCGGGCCACGTCCGTGATCCTCGTAGAGACGACCGGGCGGCCGGCGGCGAGGAACTCGGGCGTCTTGGTCGGGCTGATGAAGCGCGTCGCTTCGTTGCGTGCGAACGGCATCAGCGCCGCGTCCCAGCCTGCGACGTAGGCGGGAAGGTCCGCGTAGCGCTTCGGGCCGAGCCAGTGCAGGTTGGGCCGGATCGGCAGGCTCTCGGGCGCGATCTTCGCGACCGGGCCGATGAGCACGATCTGCCAGCCAGGCCGCAGGTCGCAGAGCCGGGCCAGAAGCTCCAGGTCGAGACGCTCGTCCAGAACGCCATAATAGCCGAGCCGTGGGCGGGGAATGCCGGCCTGGTCTTCAGGCTCCTGCAACTCTCCTGGTAGCCCGGCACTGCTAGCGTCGTGGCGGGCCGGCCGGAAATGCGCCGCGTCCACTCCGCTCGGAAAGCAGTGGACGCTGGGATGCAGGCCGCGTTTTGCCTCGTGTAAGCTCGCGCCGCCCGTGAATACCAGGTCCGCCCGGCGCAGCAGGTCCGCCTCCAGCGCCGGCAGTCGCGTGTCGGCGCCCGCGAAGAGGCTCAGCTCGTCCATGCAGTCATAGACGAGGCAGGCTCCCGTCAGGTGGCTCGAGAACAGCAGGGCGTGCGGCGTGTCATACCAAAGGACCGGGTCCGCGATCCGCTCCTCGGCGAGGAAGCGGTCGAGCAGGCTGCGCTGGGCGCCGACGCCGCCGTCCTCCCACGCCGGGTCCGGCAGGCGCGGCTGGATGATTCGAACGCCTGGCTCGTCCCGGAGGGCGAGGTGCGGCTCGCCGGTCTCAATCCAGGCAGGCTCCTCCCAGTAGAAGACCCGTCGGCCGCGGGCGGCGCGCGTGAGCAGGTGCTGCGGCCGCTGGAACACGAGATCCCAGCGCAGGTGCGAGAAACACACCAGATCGTTCATCAGCCCGGCACTCACCGCCTCGATCCTCTCAATCTCGTGTAAGCCTTAATGGAAAGTTATCCTGTCGTCCCGTAACGAGCGCGTCAGTTCATCCTTTTCCGTGACGTGAGTCCAGCTAATGCACTCCCTGACGACGGTACTGTTGCTTCTAAGCGAGAAGTTCGTGCCCTGGACATGCTCATGTATTAATATTCTGTGAGATACGTCAGAGTACGAGCAGTGCGTGCGAGACTCAGCCGGGGTCAGTTGCGCTGCGCCGAACTCTCAGACGAAGGCCATCCACGCTGGGTGCAGACGCGTTTCGAGGCAATCCCTTCACGAACGTAAGCAGGTCCCGGTTGAGCCGATCCTTGTTCGTGAACATCAGCGCGTGCGGCGCACCATCACGCGCCTGAACGTAAGGCATGGTGCGAACCTCGTCGGAAGGGGTACGCCGGCAACGGCCGAGTTGCAGCCGGGTTGCGCTCGTCGTCAATGCTTCATTCACCTTGGCCGGCGATCCTGTCCCCGAGCGTTGGAGGATCGTCAGGGTGCACACTTCTTCTATCCTGTCCGCGGACCGGCTCCCGCACGTGCTGCCGAACCTCGACCCTCCACTCATCCACGGGACGGCGGCGCTGACCAAGCGGGTCTTCGGCGGCGTGGACCTCGATGCCCTGCTCGCCTTCGTTCAGCAGCCGGCGACCAACGTGGGGGAGGGTGCCGCACATCTGCTCGACGCGTCGTGCGTCCTGCAGCTCGGCTTCCGGCGTGACCAGGGGCTGCGGCTCCAGGCCCAGGCGCTGCGGCACTGCCAGGTGTTCCGCGTCGCGCGCGAGCACGCGGCAGCCGAACCGCCGCTGCGCCTGCTCGCGCTCGTCGCGCCGGGCGACCTGATGGTCAACACGCCGCTCGACTTCATCACCGGCGAGGTCAACGTCGAGCTGACCTTGCTCTACGTGGTGCCGGGCTTGCCGCTCCCCGCCGCTGTGCCGGACCACGATGCCGCGTTCTTCGCGGTCAGCGAGTCCGACCCTGAGACGCTCGATCGCCTGCGCCCGCTCTACGCGGCCTGGCCCCGTCCCGCCCTGAATGATCCTGCGCAGGTCGCCCGGCTCTCGCGCGACGAGATCTCGCGCGGCCTAGCCGGATTGGAACCTATCTGCAGCCCGCCGACGATCCGGGCTGGGCGCGCCGGGGTTGAGGCGTGGGCGGGTCCCGGCGCGTCTTGCACGGCGCGAGACACCTTCCCGGTGCTGGTCCGCCCGTTCGGCTCCCATGCCGGGGCGAACCTCGCGAAAGCCAACACCCCGGACGACCTTGCAGCCTATCTGGCCCAATCCGCCGCGGAGAGCTTCTACGCGACTCGCTTCGTGGATTACCGCGGTGTGGACGGCCTTTACCGCAAGTATCGCATCGCATGCATCGGCGGCACGCCCTACCTGTGCCACATGGCGGCGTCGGAGCACTGGATGGTCCATTACCTCAACGCCGGAATGGCCGAGTGCATCGAGAAGCGCGTGGACGAGGCCCTGGCGATGGCGGAGTTCGATGTGGCGTTCGCCCGCCGCCATCGCGCTGGGTTCGAGGCGCTCGACCGGTGGATGGGCCTCGATTATTATCAGCTCGACTGCAGCGAGACGAAGGACGGACGGCTGCTCGTGTTCGAGGCCGACGTCGCGGCCATCATCCACGCCATGGACCCGCCGGAGCTCTATCCCTACAAGCCGCCGCAGATGCGCCGGGTCTTCGCGGCGTTCGAGGCGATGCTGCGCCGTCGAGCAGAGGAAGCGTCGGGCCTCGAGCTGCCCGGAGCTGACGTGGCGGCTTAGCAGGAATCTTTGCTTCGGGTCCGATTGCGACTCGCCCAAAGCGACTGCCCAGACTGATACTGCGCGCACTTCGGCTATCGAGTACCGTAATGGGGCAGACGCCGTGGACGATCTCCGCCGCTTCGACCTCAACTTGCTCGTCGCCTTCGACGCCCTCATGGCCGAGCGCAGCGTTACGGGCGCCGCCGGGCGCATGGGCGTCGGCCAGCCGGCGATGAGCAATGCGCTCGCGCGTCTGCGCGACATGTTCGGTGATCCGCTGCTCACGCGGACGCCGTCGGGCATGCAGCCCACCGGACGCGCGCTCGACTTAGTCGAGCCGGTATCGCGCATCCTCGCAGAGCTACGCGCAGAAGTGTTCTCCGGCCGCAGCTTCCAACCGGAGACGGAGGCTCGCGTCTTCCGCGTCGGCGCGTCCGACCAGGTCGAGGCGGCGCTCATACCGGACGTGCTGCGGGTGGTGCGCGCGAGAGCGCCGGGCGTGCACTTGGTCACGCGCTCTGTCGAGATGCGGCTTGGCGCCGAGCTGCTCGCCACCGGCGCGATTGACCTGGCGGTCGGCTACTTTCCCGTGGTGGAAGGCGACCTCGAGATCGCCACGCTCTACCAGGAGAGCTTCGTCTGCTTGTTCGACGCCGAGGCGTGCGGGATCGCGCCGCCGCTCTCGCTCGATGCCTATGCAGAGCTGCCGCATATCCTGGTCTCCCTCCGCGGCGAGCCGTTTGGCCACATCGACGATCTGCTGCGCGCGGCGGGGCGGACCCGGTCAGTAGTCTATACGACGCCGCATTTCCTGGCCGTTCCGTTCCTGCTGCACGGCTTTCGCGCCGTCGCAGCGTTGCCGCGTCGCCTGGCTGAGAACTGCGCCGAGGCGGCCGATCTCGCGACGTGCCCGGTGCCGCTGTCCTCTGACGGTTACGCCGTCAGCATGGCCTGGCACCGGCGGACAGCGTCCGACCCGGCGCAGTGCTGGCTGCGCGGAATCGTCGCTGAGGTTGGGCGCTGCCGGGCATAACGGCAGGATATCGAGCCACCGAATGTACGCCATCATCGTTATCTATTTGACTGATAGATAGAGCGGCTCAAGATCGCCTCCATCAATGCGTGGAGGCTACGATGCTTGAGACGACGCGACGAACCCTCATCGCCGCTTGCCCGGTCGGTTTTGGCATGGCCGCGCTCCTCCCATCGGCCCGCCCGGCGCGAGCGCAGGGCACGGCGCAGATGGATGGGCTCACGGTCATGGCCAGCGACCCGCGCTTTCGGACCTGGGTGAGCCTCATCCAGGCCTCGGGCCTCGCGCCGTCAGCGCGTGGGGCGACGCCTTACACTGTTTTCGCACCCACCGAGGCAGCCTTCAGCCGCTATCCGACGCTGCGCCAGGACCTGCTGCCTAACAGCAACAATTCGTTCCCTGACACAAGCACCCTGATCCGCCTCGTGCGCGCGCACGTCATGTATGGCCTGCATCCGATGAGCGAGTTCCAGGGCCGTCGCGTGACCGTGCGCAGCGTCGCCGGAACGCCCATCACCGTAGACGGCACCGCTGCCGGGCCGGTCACGGTGAGCTGGAGCACGCCAGGCCGGGGTGAGGCCACCGCGCACCTCACGCACGCGCCCCTTCAAGCCAGCAATGCTGCCATCTACCCCCTCGACGATGTTATCCTGGGGAGCTGAGCAAGAAGGCGAAGAGCCATGCGCATCGGCATCATCGGCGCGGGCAACGTCGGAACCGGCATCGGCAAGCGCCTCGCGAAAGCCGGGCACTCGGTCGCCGTAAGCTTCTCCAAGTCGCGGAATGCACTGGAGCAGGCCGCATCCGCCTTCGGCGGTGGCGCAAGGGCCGCGTCGGTCGCGGAGGCGGCAGCGCACGGCGAGGTGGTCGTGCTCGCGACGCCTTGGGGCGCGACGCGCGAAGCGGTCGATCAAGCTGGAGACATGCTCGTCGGACGAGTGCTCTGGGACTGCACCAACCCGCTGCTGCCTGACAGGAGCGGCCTGGCGCTAGGCACCAGCACTTCGGGCGGCGAGCAGGTGCAGGTTTGGGCGCCCGGCGCCCGCGTGGTCAAGGCAATACCGCCTTTCGCCGAGGTGCTGCACTCGGAAAGCACGAAGATCGGCAGCAGCTTGTCAAGCGTGTTCGTGTGCGGCGACCACGCGGAGGCGCGCAAGCTGGTCGCGGGCCTAGTCGCCGAGATTGGCGCCGACCCGGTGGACGCCGGGCCGCTCGCGCTCGCCCGCTACACCGAGCCGCTCGGGATGTTGCTGGTACAGCTCGCCTACGCGCAGGGCATGGGTGCGCGCATCGGCGCCAAGCTGCTGCGCGATGGGGAAAGGGTCCCTTGATCTGTGGGCGAGGATCCAGAGCCGAGCAGGCAGCTCACACTCACAACGGGAGAACGTTCGCTATGAGCTCTGTCACGCCGAACGATCCGGCTGCCCTCGAACGCAACCGACGTTTCGTCATCGATCACTTCGATGACTTCGTCAACAAGAAAGACGTGAGCGCGATCGACCGCAACATGTCCGCCGACTTCTACGACCACGACGGGCCCGGCGGTATGCCGATCGACCGCGAGGGCGACCGGGAAATGATGGTAGCCATGCACAAGATCTTCCCCGATCTGAAGGTCGAGGTGAAGGACACCCTCGCTGAGGGCGACAAGGTCCTGGTCCGCAATTTGTGGACCGGCACGAACGTTCAGAGCGGCCAGCGCACGGAGTTCCACGGCTTCGTCTTGTGGCGGCTTGCGAATGGGAAAATCGTCGAGCGCTGGGCGACGGTGACGCCGATGCATGAACTCGCGGCCAAGACGCTAGACTGGTAGACGCCACCGGTCCCAAGAAGGAGGAACGCATATGGCAGAGACGATGAAGGCTGTGCGGTTCCACGGCTACGGCGGCCCTGAGGTGCTCGTGATCGAGCAGGTGCCGAAGCCCGAGCCGGGTCCGGGCCAAGTTTTAGTCCGCGTGAGGGCGGCGTCGGTGAACCCGATCGATTGGAAATTGCGCGAGGGCGTGCTGAGGGCGTTGATGCCCGTACGCTTCCCGGCCATTGCGGGGGAGGACCTTGCCGGCGTGGTCGAGGCATTGGGCGACGGCGTCACCGATCTGCGTGTGAGGGACGCCGTGTTCGCGATGACGGCGATGGACGTGCTGGGAGGCTACGCGGAATACGCCGTGCTCGACCGCTCAGCGACAGCACTCAAGCCCGAGACGCTGGACTTCGTCCAGGCGGCTGCGGTGCCAATGGGCGCGCTCACGGCGTGGCAGGGCGTCGTCGAGGCGGGTGGCCTCAAGCCGGGCGACCGCCTCTTCGTTCACGCTGCCGCCGGCAACGTCGGCGGCATGGCCGTGCAGATCGCGAACGCCCTCGGCGCCCACGTCACCGCCGCGGCATCGGCCGATTCCAGGTCGCTCATCGAGGCATACGGCGCGGAGCAGTTCGTCGATTACAAGGCCGGGCGATTCGAGGACGCCGCGCGCGGCATGGACATCGTCTTCGACACGCTTGGCGGCGAGATGCAGGCGCGGTCCTGGGGGCTGCTCAAGCCGGGCGGCATACTGGTCTCGACGCTGGGCATTGCCGACCCGGCCCGGGCGGAAGCGCATGGCGTCCGCGCCGTGGGCGTCAGCTGCCAGCCGAACGGGGCGCAGCTTCGCCGGGTGGCCGAGATGATCGATGCGGGCAAGCTTCGGCCCAACGTGGGCGCGGTCCTCACTCTCGACGAAGCGGCAAAGGCACAGGAGCTGAACCGGACCGGCGGCGCGAAGGGCAAAATCGTCCTGACGGTCACCTAATGCCGCACCGGCCGCTCAGGGGACTGGCGCGCGAGCCGCCGCCGGCCCGTGCAGCAGCCGCAGCATGATGAGCATGGCGGGGAGAGCTGCGAAGATCGTGAGGCCGTAGAAGGTTTCCCAGCCCAGCGTCTGCGCGAGCCATCCCGACGTGCTGCCCAGCGTGCGCAGCGCCAGGGCGGCGAGCGAGGACAGGAGCGCATACTGTGTCGCCGTGAACCGGCTGTCGCACAGGCTGCTCAGGAAGGCGAGGAACGCGGCGTCCGCCATGCCTTCCGCGATGTTCTCCAGCACAACCTTGGCGATCAGGATACGGCCGTCACCGCCCGAGGCAGCGAGCGCGAAGTAGAGGCCCTGGCTCGCCATCTGCACGAACCCGGTCGCGACCAGCGCACGGCCGATGCCCATGCGCGCGACCAGTCGCCCGCCGAGCGCCACGCCGGCGAGGCTGGCGACCAGGCTCGGGACGAAATTCGCTTGCAGGACCTGCTCGCGGTTGAACCCCATCGCCCGGTAGAACGGCACCGCCATGGTTCCGGCCAGCGCTTCGCCGAGCTTGAACAGCATGACGAAGGCGAGCACCCAGGCGGCGCCGCGGCGCCCGATGAACTCGCGGAACGGATCAACGATAGCAGCGCGAAGATGAGCCGCTATGCCTTCGGCCGCCGCGCGCAGCTTCGCGGCCGGCTCTTCGGCCAGCGCCGTCGCTCCCGCCCCAATGACCAGCACGAGCGCCGCCATGACGAGCAGCGCGCCGTGCCAGCCGACCCAGCCGACGAACTTGAGCGCCCCCGCGCCGGAGACGAGCAGCGCCGCGCGATATCCCCACACGTAGTACGCGAGGGCGATGCCCTGCCTCTCGGCCGGGAATGTCTCGATTCGCCAGGCGTCCACCACGATGTCCTGGCTCGCAGAGAGGAATGCGACCGCAGCCGCGGCCAGCACGAGCGTTGTGGGCGCCCCCGGACTGCCGAGCGCGAGCGCCGCGCAGGCGAGCGCGAGCAACGGCTGGATCAGCATGAGCCAGCCGCGGCGCAGTCCGAGCCGTGCGAAGCCGGGCGGCACCCACTGGTCGAGGAGCGGCGCCCAGAGGAATTTCAGGCTGTAGGGCAGGCCGATGCTCGCCGTGTAGCCGATAACAACGAGGGAGACGCCCGCCTCAGTCATCCATTGGCGCAGCGTGAACCCCGAGAGCGGCAGCGGCAGGCCGCACGCGAAGCCGTAAGCGCCCATAAGCCAGAGCGCACGGCGTTTCGAAGGCATCGAAGGGGCCATCGGCTGCCCGGCGCGCCCGTTCGGGGCAGCAGCGCCGGGCAGCATCGTCGGGCTTCCTTGGAGGTCTTACTGATTGGTGCTGGGCGCGGTGGTGTTGGGCGCGGTCGTGTCGGGCGCCGTCGTGCTGGGCGCGTTCGTATCAGGCGCCGGCGCAGCGGTCCCGGCCGCGCCCCCCGTCGAGCCGTTGGTCGACGGCGTTGTCGAGCTGGGATGGTGGGTGGTCCGGTGATGGTGGGTGGCATGCCGATGATGGGTCGTGTGCCGCGCGTGGTGCGTGGACGTGGCCGCTGGCGACGTCGTCGGGGTCGGGCGTGGTCTGCGCCGCGGCCGGGTTGTTGCTGGGCTCAGAGACCGGCTGGGTAGCAGGCGGGGCGCCTGCCGCGTTCGCGTCGGCAGCCGTCGCAGTCGGCGTGGGAGTCTGATCCGCGCAGGCTGCGAGCAGCGCGACCGCGACGAAGGCGGATGGGAAGCGAAGGGGGCGGATGAACATCGACAGCTCCGAGAAACGAGAGAACGGCGCCGGCGCGGGAAGCGCTGGCTGCGGCGATGCTGCTCGGCCGCAGATACCGAGACAACCCTGATCGTAGAACGTTTTGGCAGAACGCCGATTTGTGCGTCTTCCTTGCTACGTTCGCTTGCCACGCCGGACGGGATTGCGTCAGCCGGGGACGGCTGCCGGCGCGCTCACGCGCACGTAGTCGCCCCCGATCGTGCGGCAGGCTAATGCGACGTCGCTCACCGGCACGTGGCCTTGCAGCTGGACGTCGCTTCTCAGGCGACGGCAGAAGCGTCCGTCCTGCACGAAGGCGTCGCTGGTCGGGGTGAAGGCGCCGCGGTTCCCCGTCGGGCTGCTCCAGTATGCGACCTGCCCGACCGGCGCGCTCGCAGCCTGCTGGAGCGCGAATTGCGCCCGCGCGCAGTCGCTCTGGTCGAGCTGGTGGCCGACGACGAGACCCGAGAGCAGGCCCGCGGCGAGGCCGATTCCAGCCCCGATCGCCGCCCCTCGACCCTGTCCAGCGGCAGCGCCGATGGCGGCACCTCCGGCGGCGCCCCCGAGGCCGCCGATGGCGGCGCCGGACACGGCGCGCGGGCCGAGCGCGCTGCAAGACGCCGCCGCCGCTTGCTGCGGCGTGGTATACTGGGGAGCGCACCCGGTGGCAGCCCAGAGCAGGCTGGCCGTTGCCAGCGCCAGCGGGAGCTTCATCGCGATCGCGGTCATGCGGGCCTCTCGAATTGCCGCTATTCTGGAACCGGAGCGGCGGTCAGGTTGAACATGGCGTGCGTGCCTTCGACACCGAGCTGCCCCTTGAGGCCGGACGCCTCGGAGCCTGCAAGGCGGACGGTCTCGCTCGGACTGTTGGTCGCGAGGCCGCCGATCGTTGTCGCGTCCAGCCGGCAGCGCGCGTCGTCCTGGCTCGCGCAACGGAAGCTCCCCGAGAGCGCGGCGCTGCTCAGCCGTGAGATGCCGATCCAGCTATCCACGAGGTCGCCCTCCGCATCGGTCAGGAGCGCGAGACGCCCGTCGAGCTCCTGGCCGTCGAAGTCGAGCGTGACGGTGTAGCTGTAGGCTCTCACCGGCAGCGTGTTGGGGACGTTGATGTCGGCGCCCAGCCCGCCGACGGTCGCGGCCATCGCGTGCAGCGCCGCTCCCCAGAACGCCCGGGCGCTCTCCAGGAATCCAGGGTCGTCTGTTACGTCCGCGCCGACGCCGAACGCGTAGAAGACGCTGCGGCGCAGGTAGGAGCCGAGGAGCTGGCCGTAGTCCGGCGGGTTGGGGAGGAGTGCCTTGAAGACGGAGCCGAGATCGCTGTTCTCGGCCAGGTCGGAGTAGAGGATGGCGCGGATGGTGACCCGGCTGTCGGCGAAGCGGCCGTCATCGGACGCGAGCGCCCGCAGGATCTGCTTTGAAGGTGCATTCGCCGCGGGTATGGCGGCGGCGGACGCCGGGCGCTTCGCGGCGGCGTAGATCTGGGTCAGCGCGCTTCCCATGCCCTGCAGGAAGAATTTCTGCTGGTCGCCGAGCCGTGCCAGCGGGTTCTGCGAGAAGAAGTAGGTCTGCTGCGCGAGTTTGGCCCGCTCCGCGTCGGAATAGCCGGGCCAGCAGCCCGACCAGAGCTCGCTGCTCTGGCCGCTCGCCGGCGAGAGCCTGACGACGGTGACGCGCTCGCCCGGCGCGAGCGTCGCGCGCAGCTTGTCGGCGAGCTTGAGCGCCCACTCGGTGCGGCCCTCCACCATCATCATGTCGTCCACATAGACGACCGTCTGGCGCGGGCTCTGCTGCTCGCAGTAGCCGGGATCGAGGCCGGCCTTGCCGAAGAGCTGGGCGTGGGCGGAGCCGAGCTGGATGAGCATCAGGGCCAAACCCGCGGCGAGCCTTAGCATCATGCTGTTCAGCCCGGCCCGGCGCTGGCTGCACGCAACAGCTCGGCATGCACGAGGAGGTCGGCTGCCTTGTACTCATACGGCGTCAAGGACACCGTCTTGTCGCCGACGTGCCGGACAAAGCCTACCTCGCGCCGCCGCGTCACGGCGACCTGGGCCAGGACATCGCGGTAGCGCTCGGCATGGCCGTGCACGGCGCTGGCGATGGCCTCCACGACGCCCTCCTCCCGCGTGTTGACCTGGTCGAGCATCGCGCGCTCGGCGGCGACTTCCGCGGCCCGCACCGCCGCGGCGCTTTGCATCGCGCTCAAATCACGTTCGAAGGTGCCTTCGAACGTCTTGATCTGCTGGTCCACGCCGCGCCGCGCCCGGAAGAAGGCACGGCTTGCCTTCCGGTGCTGGCGGGTCGCGTCCATGAAGTCGGGGTCGGGGTCGTGGCTGAAATACGCGAGGAACACGCCGACCATCCAGGCGCCGAGATTGGCAAGCAGGCTGATCAGCACGTCGCGCAGCGGGCTCACTTCCACCATCACCTGGCTGCCCAGGATGTTCTCGCCCGGCTGCGCCGCGAGCGCGCGCACCGCGGCGGCGTAGCGCGACCCGCCGGCCGCGGCGAGGACGATCAGCAGCCCCAGCGTCGCGAGGCCGAGCAGCCGATAGCCGGAGACCCGGCCCATCCGGGTCTGGTGCTGGCCGAAGCGGTATGACCACTGCTTGAGCAGCTCGCCATGACCGTGGGCGGAGAAAGCGAGCACAAGGCCGAGGACCAGGGTTGCACCCGCCGCGATGGCCGGCACGCCGACGAACAGGAAAAACGTATCGTAGTTGATGAGCCACTCCGCAGCGCCGATGCACAGCATCGCGACCCAGTAGGCGGGGCTGTAGGCCCGCATGGTCGCGTCGCGCTGGCCGTGGGCGAGGCGCTCCCGGCGGAAGACGATCTCGGCCTCCTGCCAGCGCTCGCGGATCGTCCGGTTCCGGCGCTGGGCCTCCCAGATCTGTTCCGCCTGCTGCACCTCGGCGTCCCGGCGCTTGCGCCGTGCGCTCACCTCCGCGTCGAGGCGCTCGATCGCCTGGATGTCCGCCATCTTGGGAGCGATCGCCGCGTCGAACGGGCCGCGCGCCTCGCGCCACCGGGCGAGCAAGGCCCGGCCCGGCTGCACCACGTGCCGCCGCGTGCCGGCGGTCAGCCCGCGCTCGTCCACGGCAATCTCGCCGAACGAGGCTTCCTCCTCGGCGACCTCCTGCAGCCGCTGGGCGGAGACGTAGAGCAGCGCAGGGTAGCTAGGCGCGAACGCCATCACGGCCTCGAACGCGGCGCGAACCTGGGATGGCGCCGGTGCCCGGACCGGGGCGACGCGGGGCGGCACCGCGAGCCTCATCTGGGCTTCAGTAGCTCACCGCCGGGCCGAGCGGCGCAGGCTGCACGTCCCTCGGCGTGTTCAGCTTGAGCCGCGGCGCAGCGTCCGAG
Organism: uncultured Alphaproteobacteria bacterium; assembly: GCA_963839135.1. Classification (GTDB taxonomy): domain Bacteria; phylum Pseudomonadota; class Alphaproteobacteria; order Acetobacterales; family Acetobacteraceae; genus CAWKEH01. The sequence continues at coordinate 25,355 of CAWIUA010000016.1, read as the reverse complement.
GCCGCGGCCGTGGGCGTCGGGACCGGTTCCACCAGGAGATCGAGGCCGCCGAGCGGGCGCAATGCGACGTCGCGGTGCGGTATCGCAACAGCGACAGATACGGGCACGGTTGCCGCGGCAGCAGATACAGGGGCGGGCACGGCTACCTCCGAAACCGCCGGCCTGAGGACGGCGACGCGGACACGCGTTCGCCCGGCATTTTTAGATCCCCGGCCGGGATCCGGGATGGCGGCCACGGCCGGCTGCCGGCGCACCACCGCCAGGTTCGCATCGAGATAGGCGGAGATCAGGAACTCTACGCGGCGGTTGCGGGCGCGGCCCTCCGCCGTGGTGTTGGGCGCGATGGGCTGGTCCTTGCCGATCGCGACTGTGCTGAGCTGGCCCGGATCAACGCCGCGATCCACCAAGGCCTGGAACACCGCCCGGGCACGGCGGGCAGAGAGCGCGTAGTTGTATTGCTCGGGCCCGATCGCGTCCGTGTGTCCGAGAAGCGTCAACTGCGCATCCGGAACATCCCGCCGCATGTTCTCCGCGACCAGGTCGAGGATCGCCGCGGTTCCGGGCCGCGGGGTATCCGCGTCGAAATCGAACAGCGCCTGCTCGGGAAACACCACCCGGACGACAGGAACCGGTGCGTCGAGGCCGGGCACCTCGCCCGGCGCCACGATCACTTGCGTGATCGCCGGCGGGGCGACACCGTCCAGCCCAGCCAACCGCCGGAAGCGCGCGATCCGGTCGGCGCTCTCGATATCAACCGTCTCCCCCGCGGCGAGGATCGGGGCAGGATCGCGGGCAGCACCCGGCGCGGCGAGCGTTGGATACCCAGGAGAGCTGTAGGGCGACGCGCAGCCGGAGAGCGCATGCAGGGCAGCGATGCTCCCTAGGACCGCGGTGCGGCGCGGCACACCGTCTCCTCGGACCGAGCTGCCGTCCACGCCGTCAGTATCCCCTGACTGCAGGCGTGGGCAGATCCATTAGGCCCCGACTCCCCGAGAAGCGCTTACGCCTGAACCAGGGCGCATTTCATCATTACAGAGTGTAGATGCTAACGCAAGCTGGTCGAAGCCCCGGAGCGGAAGCTGAGCCGCTCAGCGTGCGAAGCTGCTCGGTCGCAGACCGGGTAAACTTTGGGGGACAGCACGCGACCGGAGCCGGCCGAGGCTGGCATGCGCCACCATGCTCGGGTAAGCCTGCCGCATGATGCGCCGCGGTCCGCAGACTTCATCTGACCGCGCCGTTGCAGTGCCGCTCCACGCCAGTGAGCCCAGGACCGGGCGCTTGAGGGTGGTTGCCGCGCGGGCGGCGTCGAGGCGCGGACTACCATGGCGCAGAGCTCCGGCTTGGTGGCCTCGGGCAGCGCGATTGATCGTCCCGCTCACCGCTCTTGCCCTCGCGTGCTGGTATGCCTTGCGCTACCTCGGCGACGCCGGCCTGCCTGGCAACCGCCCCGCCGATCCACATGGCTGGTGGGGCTGGTTCGACCAGTCCATGACCCTGCGAAGCACGGCAGCTCTGGCCCACTGGAACCTGGACCCGTTGCAGCACCATTACCCGCTCGGCTACTCGCTGCTCGGCGTTCTACCCTACCTTAAGGCGCCCAATCATCCATTCTTCCTCACGGACCTGCTCTGCTTGCTGGGCGCCTTCGCCGGCTTCGTCGCGTTCTCGCGCCGGCTCGCCTTGCCCGCCGGGCTGGCGGCGGCATTGTTCGCGGTCGTGACCCTGGGTGACGGCGCGCTGTTCCGGCAATGGGTCATCCCCTGGAACACCACGCCTGTTGGGGCGGCCGTTTGGCTCCTGCTAGCCGCCTGCGCCGCTTGGCTCGACGGGCAGCGGCATCCGTTCCTGATCGGGTTGCTGGCTGGCAGCGTGCCGGCCTGCCGGCCGAGCGACGCCGTGCTGATCCTGCCGTGCCTGGCTACCCTGGCTTGGTCCGACGTCCGCGTCCTTGGTCGGTCCGCTTGGAGGCCGGGACTGCGTAACTGGAGCTGGCTCGCGGCCGGCGCCGCGACGGTGCTTGCCCCGGCCGTGGCGTTGCATCTGGCGATCTACGGGCCGGCACCGAGCCTCTACATGCGTAACTCCGCCCAGCTCGGCTTCACGCTGCATGATCTCGGCTGGAAGGCCTATGTTCTGCTGCTCGACCCTTTTCCCTGGTTCGCCGACGGCGCGGGGCTGCTGCAGCACGCGCACTGGATCGCGTTGGGTCTCGCCGGCCTCGTGCCGGCCCTGATGCGCGGCGCGAAGGACCGGATGCTGGCGACGGTGCTGGTGCTGCACGGTATGCTTTACGTCTCCTACGTGGACCTGCTGCCCACTGGGCTGTGGCGGTACATGAACGTCCACTACTTCGCCTGGGCCGTGCCGGGCTACGCCCTCCTGGCGGCGCTCCTCGTCCGCGACCTCCTGCGTCCGGGGAGGGCCAGGCCTGTCGCTGTCTTGTCGCTGGCCAGCACGGGCGTCGTGCTCTGCCTCCGATGCGTCCCGGTAGCCGTGGCCGCGCAGGAGCCTGCGAAAGCGGTTGATTTCGCCGGTCCCATGCCTTCGTTCCTGGATACTTATCTCCTCAAGCCGTTGACGGTCCGGGACGCGCGCGGCGTGCTGGAGAACATTCGGGACATGCGGGTGTTCCTCTACCCCGGCGGCGTTCGGGTCATCGGGCTGCGGCGGGACTTGGTCGGGCCAGTCGAGTGGCTGCCCGGCGAGGCGCCGCCGGGCTTCGAAGGCACGTCGCCCGCAGCACGCTGGGCCGATTCGATCCGCCTGGCATGGCCGCCGCGCTGGCTGTCCCGGGCGTCGCCGCCGGGTATCCCGGTCCCGGTGAAGTAAGCGTCGGCTTGCCGCCGGGTCTCACCGGACGGCTTCATGCGACACGGTCGCCGTGCTACGGCCTGCCGCCATGGCCCTGACCTATCGGATGGCGCGACCGTCGCCGGCGCGGCGCCGGGTGCGTATCCTGCTCGCCGCGTGCCTTGACCCGCAGCGCCGTTTCAACCTCGGCATGGCGATGGCCGGCCTTGCCGCCGCCATGATCGTGGGCGCCTATGCCGGGCTGATCCCGATGGGGCGCTGGCAGGTTGACGAGTATCGGCTGTTCACCTTGATCCGCCTCTGGGGCGTGGGCGATCTGCCGGCCCGGCTTCTATACAGCCCGCGACCGTTCTCAGAGCTGCTGCTCTTCCTCTACGGCGAGGCGGTGCTGCACCTGAATCGCCCCTTGGTCACGTCGTTCCTGGCCGTTGTCTGGGTGGGCCTCATCGCGAGCACCGCGCTGGCAGCGTTCGTCGCCCTGCCGCGCTCGGCCTGGCGCGTGCCGCTGGCCGTCGCATTCACCTTCGCGCTCGTCGCAGCGGCGCTCACGGGTGCGGATGCGACCGAGGCGTTCTACTGGCCTGTCGCCGCGGCCGCCTACGTCCCGACCCTCACGGCCGGCCTATGTTTGTTCTTCCTTGTCGCTTGTCCAGTGAGCCGACGGCGCCGGGTGATGAGCGGCATCGCGCTCGCGGTCGCGGCGTGCAGCAGCGAAGTCGGCGCAGCGTTCGCCCTCTGCTTCGCGCTGACGATGGCGGCGGAGAGGCTGCTGGCAGTCCTGCGGCGGCGCGCCCGGCCCGCGGCTGCGCTGGCCGGGAGCGCCTGGTGGATGATCCCGGGGGTGCTCGGCGCGCTCGTCTTCGTGGCCTTCTTCCAGCTTCGCTCCCGCTATGGCGTTGATGCGCCTGGGGCGGGGGACGCCCGGTATGGGACGCAGATCGCCGATTCCTTGCTCGACGGGATACGCGACCTGATGGCCGAGCTGGTCGCCGGAAGCGGCCCGCCGCACGGGCGGCCGCTCATAGCGGCGATCACGGCCAGAGCTTTGTTCGTGCTCGGCTTCGCCTGGTCCTGGCGGCTCGCATCACCCGCTCGCGCCTGCCTGGACCGCGACCGTGCGGCACTCGCGGCCGCCTTGCTGGGCGCGGCGTTCTTCAGCATCGCCGCCGCCTACCAGCACTACGGGCAACTCTGCTGCGAGCGGCAACAATCGGTGCGCCAGAGCTTCCTGACTCTCGATCTGCTGCTCTTGGTTCTCGCAGCGCTCGCGATCCGGCGCCCGGCGAGCGCACTCTCGCGCCGCAGCACGGTGGCGGCGCCCCTGATCCTAACCGCGGGAATCCTTCTTCCTCTGCTCTGGCGTTTCGAGGGACTGAGCAACAGCTACGCGCTCTTCCACTGGGGGATTGCGGCTCGGGCGCGCACGTGGGCGTCCGGCCTGCGGTCTGACACGCGGGGGATGGTCCTCTATCTTCCGCCGGACCACCTCCTGCCGGACGGCCGCCAGGGGCTGGCCGTCCACGGGACCAGCGATCCCTACCGGACATACGGAAATTGGCCGGACGCGCCCAACCTCGTGCAGGATGTCGGCCGCTTCTTCGGCAAGCGGAGCGTCGCGGTCTGCCAGCCGTGGCAGACCGACCGGAGCTGGGTCATCGACGGCCGCTTCATCCCCGCGTGCGTCCCGCCGGAACTCCTGAGCGGCCAGTTCTTGCAAGGACAAGGCCGCTCCTGCATAGACGAGCAGCCGTGCGCCGGACAGCAGACCCGAAGCGGAACAACTTCGACGCGCTCCGCGTCTTCGCTGCCCTGATCGTGCTCTACGGCAACGGCTGGGTGCTCACGGGCGGCCCTGGCCGGGGTCTGTGGGGCGCGCCGTTCGCCCGCGTGGGACTCGACCTCTTCTTCGCGATCAGCGGCTACCTCGTGACCGGGAGCTGGGAACGCACGCCACATCTCGGCGCGTTCCTGGCCAAGCGGGCGCTGCGCATCTTCCCCGGCCTGATCGCGTGCGTGCTGGCGACCATCCTCGTCGTCGGCCCGCTCGCGACCAGCTTGCCGTTGCGCTGGTATGTCCTCAACAAGCTCACGGTCAAATACCTGGCAAACATAGCGCTCTACCTGCAGCTTTGGCTGCCTGGTGTGTTCCAGGGCCAGCAGTGGAACGGCGCCGTCAACCCGATGCTCTGGACGTTGGTCCCCGGACTCCTGTGCTCTCTATCGGTGCCTCTCTTCGCGCGGCTGCCATGGCGCTCCCGCATCTGGACCCTGTCGGCCGCCGCCGTGCTGTGCGCGGCCGCGACCCTGTTCCTGCCGGAAAGTTACGAGCAACGGCTTCCAGCCCACCTAGCGCACGTGCTGGGCCGGGAGGTGCTGATCGAGGTTCCGTTCTTCCTCGTCGGCGCCCTGCTCCGATGGATGGAGGGGCGCGTGCTCGGCCTCTGGCGAGCCGATCTCGCTATGCTGTTCTTCGCCGCGAACTGGATCGCCGCAACCTGGATCGAAGGCTGGGACATCGTGGTGGAGTGGGTCACGTTGCCTTATATGGCCGCCTGCTTCGGTCGCATGTCGGCGCCGCTGCTGGGCGAGGTGGGACGGCTCGGCAACCCTTCCTACGGCCTCTATCTCTACGCCTTCCCGATCCAGCAGCTCATTGTCGCGCGGATGCCGGGCAATCCGCACCCTATCCTCACCTGCGCCGCGCTGACCTTGCCTGTCGGCTTCCTGTCCTGGCACCTCGTCGAGCGCCCGGCGCTGCGCTGGGCGGAGCCGGGCGGGGCGCTGCGGCGGTGGGCCAGGCGCATGTCCCCGCGGGCCGCCTCATGACCCCGACGCTGGATGACGGGCGCCGCAACAACTTCGACGCGCTCCGCGTGTTCGCGGCGGTCATGGTGATCCACGGGCATGGCTGGGTGCTATCCGGCGGTCCTGGCCCCGGATTATGGGGCGTGCCCTTCGCGCGAGTCGGCCTGGATGTGTTCTTCAGCATCAGCGGCTACCTCGTGACCGGAAGCTGGGAGCGCACGCCGCAGCTCGGCGCGTTCCTGGCCAAGCGGGCGCTGCGCATCTTCCCCGGCCTGATCGCGTGCGTGCTGGCGACCATCCTCGTCATCGGCCCGCTCGCGACGAGCTTGCCGCTGGCACGCTACTTCACCAGCTCCGGGACGTGGCGCTACCTCGCGAACATCGCCCTGCTCCAGGAGCTTTACCTGCCCGGCGTGTTCGAGGGCCTGCACGAGCGAGGCGCTGTGAACGGCTCGCTGTGGAGCTTGCTGCCGGAGTTCCTGTGCTACCTGACAGTGCCGCTGTTCGCCCTGCTGAAGTGGCGCATGGCACGTCTCTGGGCGCTCGCCGCCGGTGCCGCCCTATGCGGGACCGTGGGACTCTTCCTGTTCGAGGGCTATCAAGGGCGTCCATTCGTCGCCTATCACATGGACCTCAAGTATGCGCTCGTGGAGGCTTCGTTCTTCCTCGTCGGCGGCCTGCTGCGGCTGCTCGATGGCCGGGTCCGTGACCTGTGGCGCGCCGACCTCTGCCTGCTCTTCTTCACCGCCAACTACATCGTCTCGAGCTGGTTCGACTGGTGGAACCTGCCGCTGGAGTGGTTCACGCTCCCGTACATGGTGATCTGCTTCGGCCGCATGTCCATGCCCGTGCTACGGCATGCGGGACGGTTCGGGGACCTCTCCTATGGCCTTTACCTCTACGCCTTCCCGATCCAGCAGCTCGTGCTGGCGCGGATGCCGGGCGTCCCCTATCCCGTGCTGACCTGCGTTGCGATCACGTTGCCCGTCGCCTTCCTGTCCTGGCATCTCGTCGAGCGCCCCGCGCTGCGCTGGAAGCGGCGCGGCGGGCGGGCGTCAGCGCGCCCCGAACAGGCGCCGCAGCCCTCGGCGGCTACCTGACTCGGGCGGCGCCCGGTCAGGCTCGCGCAGGCCGGGCCAATCCGAGTAGGCGATCCGCGCCTCCTCTGCCTCGGTGAGCGGCGCCCGCGGCGCATCGCGGCGGCGGGCGACGATGCTCGTGTGATAGTGCGGTAGGACGCCGTGGCGCGTCAGCAATTGCTCGATAAGGACGACGAGCGACGCCACGCTCTGGTCCTTCGGATCGTCCCAGTCGAAGTTGCGCAGGATGCCCGTGAAGAACGGCCGCATGATCGTGCCGCCGTAATCCGCCCGGTCGAGCACGTCGAACCACTGGTAGGTCAGGGGCAGGATGCGCGCGGCGTGGACACCTTCGGAGGGATCGTGCTGCAGCATCCACTCCAGCGAGGGCCGCGGCGTCACCTCGCGGGTCTGCTTGGCCAGATGGTCCCAGCGATACTGCGGGGCGAGGCAGGCGTTGATCTCGTCCATGATCGCCATCGCCTCGGCGTGATAGAGATGGTGATCCGGCCCGACATACTCGTCGTAGATCAGCAGCCCGCCCGGGCGCAGCACCCGGTGCATGAGGGCGAACATGTCCTCGATGCGGTCGAAATGGTGGATCGCGGCCTGGACGAACACGGCGTCGAAGGCGCCGCTCGGCAAATCCTCGTCCAGCACGTCGGCGGAGCGCATCTCGATGCGGTCGCTCAGGCCAGCCGCCGCGTACCGCTCCCGCGCCCGCTCCACGGCGGCGCCGGGACATCTCGTAGGCCACGATGTGCTGGGCGTAGCCTTGGCGCAGCAAATGCTCCTCCGTGAACGCCATGCCCGAGCCGAGTGCCAGCATCCGCGCGGGCGGCGGCGTCAGGAACAGGCGGCCGACGCGGTCGAGGTTGTAGCCGTCGAGCGCGCCCGTCTGCGGCCGGGCGATGGCGCGCTCGTAGAGGAACTTGTGCTGCGTGTAGTCGATGGGGTCGCCCTCGATCACCGGGCGCGTGCCCACGTGCTCGTCGCCTTGATAGCGCTCGTCCCATATGGCCGTGGCGTCCCGGTCGGCCTTGGCGGTCTCGTCCGTCATGAGTGCTCCCCCATCGCCGGCACTAGGCCAGCACCAGGTTTCGGCTCGCGGCCACGTCCAGGATCGCGTTTTGCCACCTCGGCGCGAGCGCGTCCGGCGTGTACAGGCTCGCCTGGCGCAGCCCGCGCTCGCGCATCATGGCGAGGTGCCCGTCCTCGCGCGGCAGCTCCGCGCAGCGCGCGAGCAGCCGCGCCAATTCCTCCTCGTCGTAGGGGTCGAAATACTCGGCGGCGTCGCTATAGACCCAGCGGTGCACGGGGATGTCGGAGGCGAGCAGCGGCGTTCCGCAGGCCATGCCCTCGATGCCGGAGTAGTCGAAGCCCTCCGCCCTGCTGGGTGCCACGACGCAGTGCGCCATCGAGTAGAGCGTGCGCAACTCCGTAAGCGGCACGCCGCTCACGTGATAGGCTCCCTCGCGGACCAGGGCCTTCAGTTCTGCGAGTTCCGCGTCCGAGCGCCAGCCGGGGTTGGCGACGACGAGGAGCTGCATCGGCTGGCTGGTCATACGCCGGGCGATCTCGAAGCCGCGGAACAGCTTGAGGTAATTCTTGCGCGGCTCCAAGGTCGAGACAGCAATGAACAGGCGCGGCAGCGTGCCTGGCTCCGGCCCAGCCCGGGATGATGCGGTCGCCGTGCTCGCGCGGCGGCTGAGGATCTTGCGCAGCTCGCGTTCTGGCCGCACGTCGGGGCGATACTCGGGCGCGACGGTGACGGGGATGGTGTGGACGCGCCGCTCCGCCTCGGGGAAGAGGCGGAGCAGGTCCTCGCGCACCGGCTCGGAATCGGCGTAGAAGATCGCGCCGTCGCGCATGTTCCGCTGCAACATGCGGCCGTGGCTGAGGGCGTGGTTCCATGGCTCGCCAATGGTGTGCGGGCTGAGGAGCGGCAGCGCGTCGTAGTAGCGGATCAGCATCGCCGTGCCGGGGGCGACGCGGTAGGGCGAGACGGTCGCGCCGAAGAACACGTCCCAGTCCTGAGTGTCCACCCGGCGCTGGAAGGAGCGGGGCAGCAGGCTGAGCGCCCGGGCATACTCGTGGCCCAGCTCGGTGGCGAAGTATTCGGCCCGGTGCAGCAGCTCGCGGTCGTGCGGCGCGAGGGTGCGGTCGAACAGCTTCATCCAGAGGAAGTCCTCGAACATGCGCGAGTCTATGCGCAGATCGAGCCGCTCGCGGCGGAACAGCTCCGTCAGGATTAGATAAGGCTTATAAAGGCGGCGCTGAACGAAGCCGGGCAGCACCAGTTCAAGCCCCGCGGCCCAATGCGCGCGCTTCGTGTCCTGGCTGATGAGCACCTGCGTCTGCGCCAGCACCTTTTCGAACGGCGTCACGGCCCGGCGGCGGCGTGAGCTGTAGTGGATGCCGGACGCCATCCCTCCGAACCGGCGCAGGCCAAGGCCCGAGAACATGGCGAAAAGCAGCCGCGCCTCCTGCGGGATCCCCGCGAACCCCTCGTAGCACGGGCGCAGGTCCATCAAGAGCGATGGGCCGGATGCGGCTAGGACATCGGGACTCACGCGTCTGAACTCGGCTTCGTAGCCTCGACGACGACCGTTCCCGCCTCATGCAGCAGGACGACCCAGCCGTCGGCGAGCAGCGAGGTGAGCAGGCCGGCTGCCTCCGCCGGCGCGGGAAAGATCCAGCGCCCTCCGGGCCGCACGGCGGTGCCGTCCTCGAGATCCGCCCGGCCGCCGACGAGCAAATCGAGCTCTCCCCCATCCTCATGGGCATCGCCCGCCCAGCCGAGCGCCGCGGCGAGCGGACCAGCCGGAACCGCAACGCGCGACCGCGCTAGAAGCGGCGCAGCCTCCCGCAGGCTGCCCACCCGCAGGCCGCGCCAGGGGCGGATCACGACCTCGGCGAGCGAGCGGTCGCACTCGCTCGCGCCGCACGCCTCGCACACCGCCACGGGATGCTCCGCCGCAATGCGGCGCCCGCAAGCCGGGCAGTGATCCTGGCCCAGCACCTGCATCAGCGTGCGCCGGGTCACGTCCTCGCCGAAACGCCGCCGCAGCACGGCAGCGCCCGCCTCGGCCAGCCCTGCGCACAGCGCAGGATCGCGCAGCAGCGCGAGCGCGCCGGCCGCGAGCGCCTCCGGCGTATCACCGACGAGCGCCTCGATCCCGTCCCGCAGATGAAGGCCCTCGTTGCCGATCGCCGTCGTGACCACGGGCACGCCCGCCTGCAAGCTCTCGATGATCTTGCCCTTGACGCCGGCGCCGTAGCGCAGCGGGCTGACGGACAGTCGCGCGCGGTCGTAGAGCGGCCCGAGGTCGGAGACCCAGCCCGGCACCTCGATCCGCTCGTCCGCCAGCGCCAGCAGCTCCGGCGACGGCTTGCTGCCGGCGAGCACCAGGCGCACCGCGGGCGCCTGCTGCCAGATCAGGGGCATGATCTCCCGCGCGAGCCAGAACGCCGCGTCGAGGTTCGGCGGGTGGGCGTAGCCGCCCACGAACAGCACCGCATCGCGCTCGGCGAACGACTCCGGATCGGTCCGCCCGAGAAGCGGGGCGGCCGGCACCGAGTAGAGCGGCACCGCTCGTGCATCCGCGCTGGGCACCAGCTCCCGAACGACGCGCACCTCGTCGGCGCTCGGCGTTATGACCACCCGCGCCCGGCGGAAGATCTCGCGCTCGACCCGGCGCGACCGGCGGGCCTCATCCAGGCTCCACACATCCCCTTCCAGCTCGAAGCGTCGCTGCTCGCGCAGGAAATGCAGGTCGTGGGTGAAGTAGATCAGCCGTCCCGGCATGACCTGCTCGATCGTGTCGAGCAGCGGCTCCGCTACTTCCGGGCGCGCCGCCCACACCCAGTCCAGGCAGCGCCCGTTCTCGGCGAGCCAATCCTGCGGGTCCACGTCGCCGTAGAGCACTTCGATGCCCATCTGCTGCAGAGCCGCCGTGTAAGGCTCCGGCCGGGCGCGGTCGTGCGGCGCATAGGTCACGCGCAGCCCAGCCTCGCGCATCAGGCGCAGCCAGTCGAAGGTCGCGGCGGCGCCGGCGTGCTTGTCCGGCTCCGGGACACTGTTATCGATGACCAAGATGCGGCCGCCCGGCGGTGGACGCTCACGCGCGATGTAGGGCGGCGCGTCAGGCTTCGGCTGCGAAGCCAGCGCGCGCGCCCATTTGCGGCAGAACTGGCCGTGGTTGATCACGGATTGCCGGTCCCGTTCCTCCTGGCCGTAGCTGGAGGCGTCGAAATGCGTTACACGGCTCGCCGGCTGGTAGAGCACCTGCCAGCCCCGGTCGCGGAGGGTGAAGGCGAGGTCGAACTCCTCGTAGTAGGCGGGCGCGTATCGCTCGTCGAAGCCGCCGGCCTCTTCCCACGCCGCGGTGCGGACGAGGAAGCAGGCGCCGATCACCACATCCACCTCGCGGACGAAGCTATACTCGGGTTTATCCGGGTCGTCGCCGCGGCCGTACGGGTGGCCCCAGCCGTTACCGTGAATGATCCCGCCCGCCTCCTGCACCGTGCCGTCCGCGTTCAGCAGCTTGCAGCCCACGATGCCGACGCGCGGGTCCCGGTCAGCGAGCTGCACAAGCGGCGCGAGCCAGCCCGGATGAACGGTCGCGTCGTTGTTCAGGAACAGGAGGTAGCGCCCGGCGGCAAGCCCGGCCGCGCGGTTGCAGCTTCGCAGGAAACCCAGGTTGCGCGGGTTCTGCTCGACGCGCAGGCCCGGCACCTCCCGCAGCCGCGGCGCGATCGGCGCTTCGGGCCGGTCGTCGGCGACGATCACCTCGTAAGCGACCTCGCCGCCGCTGTGCACCATGATGGACGTCAGGCAGCGCAGCGTGTCGAACAGACGGCCGTAAGTCGGCACGATGATCGAGACGTCGGGCGAGGGCTGCGGCACGAAGCGCAGCAGCGGCGGCTCTTCGGCGGACTGCGCGACCAGCAGGCACGGCGCGTAGCCGCGATCCCGCCCCTCGCGCAGGTAGTGGGCGAGCGGATTCCACCCGGCGCTGTCCGGATACGTGCGGGCATACCAGTCCGTGTCGAGCAGCGCGTGCGGGTCCAGCCCCGCCGCGGCGCCGTGCAGCACGTAGTGGGACAGTGGATCTTCGGCCAGGTCGCAACCGCGGAGATGCTCCTCCCAGTAGGCGTCCACGTCGAAGAACGGGTTGGGATCCCGGCCACGCGCGGCGCCGACCTCCAGGAAATGCAGCAAGGCGTTCCCCCCGGCGGCCTCGGGTTCCTGCGCTACGTAGAATGCCGTGTCGAACAACGGGTGCGGGTCCCAGCCCAGCGCCGCGCCCTCGCGCAGGTAGTGCGCGAGCGGATTCATCCGGCGCTTCGCCAGCTCCGGATGCTGGGAGAGATACCAGCAGCTGTCGAAGAGCGGGTGCGGGTCGTGACCCGTGGCGGCGCCGGTCCAGATGTAGTGCCACAGCGGGTCAGCGCCCGCTTGCGCCACCTCCGGGTAGCGGGCGAGGTAACGCTCCCGGTCGAAGAGCGGCGTTTTCGCGATAACCTCGGCGTCCTCGCGCACCTGGCGGCGCAGGCGCACCCGGTCCGGCAGGCGCCCAGTCGCGGCGAGCGCGCCCAAGGTCGCCGCGCGCTGGGCCTGGCGGGCGACACCGGGGAAGCGCGCCCCGATCCGCCGGGCAGGAGCGGTCGCACGCCACGAGGCGGAGCTGACCACGGCGTGATGATGCCGCCGCAGCTCGGCAAGCTGAGTCTGTTCCCACTCCTGCTCCGCCCGGCTCGAAGCCAGCTCGCGTTGCAGACGGCTCCGTTCCGCACCGAGGCCGGCGAGTTCGGCGCGCTCGGCCCGTAGGCGCTCCTGCTCGACCTCGGATTCAGCCAGGCGCTCGCGCAAGCTGCGTGCCTCCTGCTCTGCCTCGGTCAGGGCAGCGCTGAGCCGCTCGCGCTCCGCTGCCTGCGCCACAAGATCCGTGCTCACGGCACGAGATTCGGCGCGCATCGTCTCGGCATTCCGCTCTGCCGCGTGGAGCGCTGCGCTGAGGCGCTCCCGCTCGGCACGCGCGGCGTTCAGCTCCTGCTTCGCTCCCGCGAGCGCCGCCTCGGCGCGCTGCTGGGCCGCGATGTTGCCTCGGCGCTCGTTCGCCTCGGCCCAGCGCTCGCCGAGCAAGGCGAACCGCTCGCGCACGGCGGCGACCTCGCGCGGCTCGGCGAGCGCGCATAGCGCACGCGCCGCCTCCGGCACGCGTCGCCCATAGGCCAGCACGCCCAGCCCGTGCCCGTGCAGGAACTCGAAGCCGGGGTGGCGTTCCAGCAGCTCTTCCCAGAGCCGCCAAACGCCGAAGCCGCGCTCGCGCATGTTGGTGTCGTGAAAGAGCACCACGGCTCGGTCCGACAGCTTTGGCCGCCAAGCCTCGAAATCGCCACGCACAGCCTCATAGGTATGGAAGCCATCAATGTGCAGCAGGTCCACGGAAGCGTCGGCGAAGTAAGGCAGCGCCTCCTCGAAGGTGCAGCGCAGCAGCTCCGAGAAGCCGGCGAATCGCTCGTCGTGGAAGCGGCGCAGGTTCCAGTAAACCTCGTCGCCGTAGTGCCCTGCATGGTCGTCGCCCTGCCACGTGTCCACAGCGTAGGCGCGGGAATCCGGGCTGAACCGGGCCAGCGCCTCGCAGAAGGCGGCATAGGATGCGCCGTTGTGCGTGCCTAGCTCGACCAGCAGGCGCGGGCGGCAGGCGGCGACGACCCAGTGCGCGAACGGCACGTGGCCGAACCAGGCGCTCTCCACGCCCGTTCGCTGCGGGCGCTGGAAGAGCGGGTCGAGCAGCGGCGACGCGAGGGCGTCAACCAGCTCCTCGGCTGGATCAGGCGGGCAAGGGGAGGCTGCTAGCGTCTCCAGCCCGCGTCGCTCGACGCCGGCCACGGTGCGGGCTAGCGCTCCGCGCCGGACAGGAGCCGGCGCTGCTGGCCCGCCCGCCACGTCCGCGTGTCGCCGCCCGTCATGCGTCTCGCAGCTCGGGCAAGGTAGGGATCATGACACGCGGGATGACAGCTTTGCCGCGCGAGCGCAACCGGGACTCACTCCCATGGCCGCCGACGTCGCGGCCGTGTCAGGGCGAGCGGCCCGGCCTCGGTGGCGAGCAGGTTTGAGTTCAGGAACGGGTCATGCTCCACGGCATCGCCCCACGTCGCGCGGACCAGCACCTGCTCCTCGCGGAACCTCGCCTGCCGCGCCTCGTCTGCCGCCTCCAGCCCGCGCGTGACGCCCTCGCGGTGCAGCAGGAGGGCGTATGGTGTCCAGACGACGCGCAGCCCCGCCGCGCGCACGCGCAGGCACAAATCTACGTCGTTCCAGGTCACGGCCAGGCGCTCGTCCATGCCGCCGACCGCGGACCAGACGTCGCGGCGCACGGCAAGGCAAGCGGCAGTGACGGCGGAGAGGTCGCGGACACAGGCGAGCTGCCCCAGGTAGCCCGGCGCATCCCGTGGCGCCCCCCGCCCGACGTGAGTGGCGGCTCCGCCAGGACCGAGCAGGATTCCCCCGTGCTGCAGCGTGCCATCCGGGTAGATCAGGCGCGCCCCGACGGCGCCCACGCCGGGCCGGACGGCATGGGAGACCATCTCGCGCAGCCAGCCTGGGTCAAGCACTTCGGTGTCATTATTGAGCAGCAGCAATACGTTGCCCCGCGCCTCGGCCGCGGCGGCGTTGTTCAGCGCGGCGAAGTTGAACGGACCTGCTCGGCGGAGGACGCGCACGTGTGGGCTCTCTCCCAGCCGGGCGAGCAGCTCGAGCGCGCCCGGCTCCGTGCTGCCATTGTCCACGATCAGCAGTTCGATAGCGGGATAGTCAGTGCGCTCCAGCACGCCCGCAGCGCAGGCAGCGAGCAGATCCGCGCGGTCCCGCGTGGGCACGATCAGCGAGACGAGCGGCGCCGGGTCGGGCGGGCGGAAGCGCGGGCGCGGCCACGTTCCCGGTTCGATCACGTCGAGTCCGGGCGCGTCCCTGGGCGGGACGCTCGCCGGCGCCGGCCAGTCCGGCGTTGCCGCCGCGCGGTGGCACAGCACGGCCGGAAGATGATGAACGCGGCCCGGCCCGGCGACCGTGACCGCGCGCAAGGCAAGGTCGTAGAGCTCGTGCGGCGCGGCTTCCGGCCGCAGGCCGCCGACCGATTTCAGCAGCTCCGTCCTGTAGAGGGCAAGCTGGCCGACGGCGTCACCCACCAGCATGGCATCGGGCGAGAGGGCCGGCTTGAAGCGCGGCGCGTGCCGGGCGTCGCCGTCCAGGACATCCTCGTCAGTGTAGAGCAGCAGCGCCGCCGGGTGCGCCTTCAGCTCCGCCACCGCCTCGTAGAGCGCGGTGGGCGCGAGCCGGTCGCCCGGCGCGAGCACGCAGGCCAGCGTGCCGCTGCCGGCCGCGAGTGCGTGGCCAAGCACGGTCGCGCGCGGCGCGGTCGCGTCTGCGTCGTGCAGGCGGATACGGGAGTCCTCCCGGACGAGCTGCGCCACCGCCTCGCGTGGCCAGGGAGAGAGCAGCCGGGCGGCCAGGCACAACTCCCAGTCTGGGTAAACTTGGTGCCGCAGGCTGTCCGCGGTGCGCATCGCCGCTTCTGCGCTGGTGTCGCCGGCAAGCATCGCGACGGTGATGCGAGGGCCGGCGAGGGGCGGCAACCGAGCTAGCGCCGCGGGGGAGGGAGTGTCGTATTCCTCAACCCACAATCGATAGGCGATCATATCGTCTGGCGGCGCCCCGGGGGCGAGCCCGGGCAGGAGCGGGATGCACGCCCGCCCCTGGGCTGAGTCGGCGACGGCCGCGACCAGCTCCGCGCGCGAGGCACCCAGTGCGGCGGCGAGCAGGGTGGACCGCTCGCCCGCTGCAGCGCCCGGGGCGTCCCTGAACACGCTCGCGCAGAGGCGAGCGGCGAACATCTCGTCCGCCATCTCGCCTGGGCCATGCAGGCGGCGGAATTCCTCGGTGACAACCAAGCGCTGCGCCAACTCGATCAGCCCGCTCCCCTGGCGCAGCCGTCCCACGAAGTCGGCGAGACCAGCAGGGTCCGGATCGCGCCCGAGTGCTGCGCGGAACAAGCGCACGACGGGCGCTCCCAGCGCCCGGATCTCGCCGTAGGTGAGGAAGGTCTGCATACGCGGACGGTGATCGCGGCTCGCTGCGTGAAAGGCAAGCCTCAGCCTGACGACGGTTCCTCCTGTTAACCGTTCCGTAAAACTCCTGGTGTCTGCTGGTCCTGTCCGCGCGGAGGGGAGCCATGCAGGGCGTGATGAGACTGGGACGTTCGCTCGTGGGGTGGCGGTGGCATCTGCTGCGCCTCGGTGCAGTCGTGACCGCGCTGCTCGTGGCCGGGCTCCTCGCGGTCGGCACTTGGATGCTGTGGACGGAGCGCGACTCCGCCCGTGCGATTGCCATCTCCGGTGCGCAGGACATGCTGGCCGCTCTTGACGGCGACATCGCGCGCAGTGTCGAGACCTATGATCTCTCGCTGCAGTCGGTCGCCGACAGCTTGCGCCTGCCCGGAGTCATGGCGCTGCCGCCTGAGCTTCGCCGCGCCCTGCTGCTGCGCCGAGTAGCGACGGCGCGCTACATGGGTTCCATGTTCGTGCTCGACCGTGAAGGACGAACGGTGATCGCGTCGGAGGCCCCGGACGGCACGAGCTTCGCGGACCGCGAGGAGTTCCGCGTGCATCGGAGCGGCCCGGACTCGGGCCTCTATGTCGGCACGCCGATCGTCGGCCGAGCCTCGGGCATGCTCAGCATCCCGCTGAGCCGCCGCCTCGTGGATGAGAGCGGGGCGTTCGTCGGCGTGGTCGGCGGGGTTGTCCATATGGACTACCTGCGCGACCTGTTCGGCGATCTGCGCTTGACGGACCGGAGCACGCTGACCCTGGTGCGCGACGATGGCACGGTGATGGCTCAAGCGCCGTGGGAGCCCGGTGACATCGGCCGCAACCTGCGCGGCAGTCGTCTTATGCGGGCTGCTCAGGGCGTGGCCGGAACGCCCTACGACGGGGTCTCGCCGCTCGACGGGGTGCGACGTCTCCATGTCTTTCGCCGGGTGGACGGGCTGCCTCTCATACTCATCGCCGGCATCTCGCCCGAGGCTGTGGACGCGCCCTGGTGGGGCAAGGTACGCGTCGCGAGCGCCGCAGCGCTTGGCCTCGTGCTCCTCGGCGCCGGGCTCGGCGCGCTGCTGCGCCGTGAGCTGCAGCGTCGCGCTAGGGCCGAACGGTCCCAGCGGCGGGCGCAGGCGCGGTTCCAGGCCCTCTTCGAGCACGCGGCGGATGGGCTGTTCCTGGTGCGCGCCGGTGCCAACGGAGAGTTCCGCTATGAGGCGGTCAACCCTGCTCTCTGCCGGGGCTTCGATCTCTCGCCAGCGCAGTTCCTGGGCCGGTGCGCCGGCTTCACCCTGTCGCCAGACCAGGCAGAGATGTTACGAGCGACCTACGCGGAATGCCTGCGTGAGCGGCGGCCGGCAAGCTTCAACGTCTTAGCGGCCAGCCCTGCAGGAACCCGCGAGTGGCAGGGCATCGTCGCCCTGGTACCTGACCGGGACGGCGGTGATCCCCTGCTCGTCGGCAGCGCACGGGACGTGACCGAGCGTAACCGCGCCGAGGCGGAGCAGCGGCAAGCCCAGAAGATGGAGGCGATGGGGCAGCTGACCGCCGGCATCGCGCACGACTTCAATAATCTGCTGCAAGTCGTGCTCGGTGGCCTGGAGATGCTCGCGGAGAAGCTCGGCGGCGACACGGAGGCGGCGGCGCAGCTCGGCCTCGCACAAAGCGCGGCCCGACGCGGGGCGGCGTTAACCGCTCGGCTGCTCACGGCCGCGCGCTGCCAGTCGCTGGACACGCGCCCCGTTGACCTCGCGCTGACCCTGGGGGAGGCTGCCGAGCTGCTTCGCCGGACTCTGGGGCCGCAGATCGCGATCGAGGCCGACGTGCAGCCGGGGACCCAGCACGCTCTTGCCGATGCGGATCAGCTGCAGACGGCTTTGCTCAATCTCGCCATCAACGCGCGAGACGCGATGCCGCGGGGCGGGATATTGCGCCTCGTCTCCCGCAACGCGCACCCCGGCGAGGCGGACGCCCTTCACCTCGCGCCGGGGGATTACGTAGTCGTCTGCGTGGAGGACGAAGGCGAAGGCATGGATGCCGCGACCCTCGCCCGCGCCTGCGATCCGTTCTTCACCACCAAATCCTTCGGAAAGGGATCGGGACTCGGACTCGCCATGGTCCACGGCTTCGCGCGGCAGTCGAAAGGCGACCTGCGCATGACGAGCAACTTAGGGCGCGGCACCGTGGTCGAGCTCTGGCTGCCCAGCAGACCCACCGCCCCCGCGCCGATCGTCCGAGCCGAGCCGGCCGCGGTGCCTGTGCCTGTGCCTCACGGCAGTGGCGGCCACGTTTTGCTGGTTGAGGACGAGGCGCCTGTACGCCGGATGCTGACCTTGTTCCTGGAGCGCGCGGGTCACACCGTCTCCGTGGTTGACTCGGCGACAGCAGCCCTGGAGGCACTCGCCGCCGGTCTCCGTCCGGACGTGCTGGTAACGGATCACGCCATGCCGGGCCTGTCCGGCGCGGAGCTGCTGCGGCTCGCGGCAGAGCGCGCCCCTGGTCTGCCCGGCTTGCTCGTCACTGGCTATGACGAGGTCACGGAACGGGAGATGCTGCCCCCCAACACGCAGGTGCTGCTCAAGCCGTTCCAACGCGGCGCGTTCATCGCGCAGGTCGGCATCCTGCTCGCCGAGGGCGGCGCGCTCGTCCGAGAGGCCGAGGAGGCCGCGGCGCTGTGATCAGCTACGCCGCCCGCGCCATGGGAGCCCCGCACGCATCGAAGGCGGCGAACAGGCGCGCTTCCGCTTCGGCGGATAGCGGCATGTGCGGTGGACGTATGTGGCGCCAGGCAGCATCGCCCGTGTTCCGGGCGACGAGTGCCTTGAGGCCTGGGATGAGTGCTTGGCTCGTCACGGCGCGGCGGAGCGCAGTGAGCACGGCCTGGGCTTTCGCGCCCGTAGCAGTGTCGTGCCCAGCGTACACGCGCGCGTTGACCGCGCTCGTCACGTTGCTCGCCGCCGTGATGCAGCCCGCGCCGCCTGCGGCGAGATGCTGCAGAAGATGTCCGTCATCGGCGCAATAGACCTCGAAACCGTCCTGAGCGAAGTGCTGCACGTAGGCGCGGGTGTTCGCGAAGTCGCCGCTGCTGTCCTTGATACCGCGCACCGTGCCTGGGAACGCGCGTAGCAGCCGCTCGACGAGGCCGAGCGTGATCGGAACGGCGCTCTGCGCCGGGAAGTGGTAGAGGTAGAGCTTGGGCACGCCGCCTGTTCGCTGCACGACCTCGCTGAAGAAGGCGAACAATCCGTCTTCGCTCGGATTCTTGTAGAAGAAGGGCGGCAACGCGAGCACGCCGGGGCAGCCCAGCTCGGCGGCGCGCCTGCTAAGGTGCACCGTATCGGTGATCGCGGGCGTGCCAACACCGGGAAGTAGCCGCGCCGCAGGGATGCCGCGCTCGACCAGCTCTTCCATGAGTGCGAGCCGCTCCGATACGCCGAGCGAGTTGGCCTCGCCCGTCGTGCCCAGGACGCCAAGACCGTCGCAGCCGTTGCTGAGCAGCCAGCGGCAATGCGCCGCCATGCGGTCGAGGTCTACTGCGAGATCGCTCGCCATCGGCGTCAGGACCGCGGCGTTCACGCCCGCGTAGATCGCGCCTTCCACTATGCTCTCCTTCGCCTCGGCATCTGGCCAGGCCACGTGACGATGTGATCCTCGAATGATCCGGCAGCGTCCTCGCTCACCGCGCGGCCGCGTACGCTCGCACCAAAGCGGTGTACTGCGGCCGGATCGCCGCTGCGCAGCTTGTGCCAGGCCGGTAGGTCACGACCTTCGGCGACGAGGCGATAAGCGCAGCTGGGCGGTAACCAGTCAATGGTCGCGAGATCCGCCGGGCGGAGCGAGACGCAGTCCGGCACGTGCTGCTGGCGCTCGGCATAGCGGGTGCACCGGCAGGTATGCAGATCAAGCAAGCGGCACGCAACGTTGGTGAAAGCGAGTTCGTTCGAGTCCTCGTCGCGCAGCTTGTGCATGCAGCAGCGGCCGCAGCCGTCGCAGAGCGACTCCCATTGCTCGTCGGTCATGGCGGCGAGCGGCGTCGTTTTCCAGAAAGGCGGCGGATCAGCCACGCAATCAACGCCGTCCGCTGGGCGGGGGCAGAGGCGCCTGCTGCACGGGTGCGAGGGGTTGCGGCGCGCTAGGCGGGGCGGGCGGGGGAGCCGCGTACTGCTGTGGCGTGCCATACGGAGGCGGGGCGCCGTACTGAGACGGAGGCGCTGCCGAGACGGTCGCCTGCCGGGCGCCGTAGCGGGTCAGCACCTCGCGCAGCGGGTCCGCCGCCGGGTTGCTCGCATCCATCTGAACGACGATCTGCCGCGCTGCGAGTGGTCGGCCATAATACGCCTGGTTCCATCCCGTGCGCGAGCTGAGCAGGCTACCGCCGAGCGAGATGCCGGCGAACAGACCGCGCGCGCGGGTGAAGCCCACGATGTCGGCATTCAGCGCGGCGGTCGTCGCGCCCTCGATGCCGCCGCCGAGGTTGACGAAGGTCACGGACGCATCCGCCCCCAGCTTGAACTGATTGTCCATGATCGCGCTGAGTGCCTTGTTGTTCATGATCATCAGCATGACCTCGGCGTCGCGCACCCCGGCCTGGAAGCCGACGCTGCCGCCCGCGATGCCGTAGAACGCCGGGAACGACCACCCACCGCCGCCGTCGCGCGCGACCAGCACGCAGTCGCCGCCGGAGCCTGCGATCAGGAACCCGGCCTGGAACACCTGCGGGCAAACCAGCACGGCACGGGCTTTCTTGAGCACGCTCTGGGCCTGCGTGCCGTCGCGGTTGTTTACCATGTCCTGCACGGTGAGGGTCGCGCGGTCCACCACCTCCTGCTGCTCCTCCTGAGCGCTGGCGGCAAGCGGCAGGCATGTCCAGGCGGCGATGACGGCTGCGGCGGCGAGCAGGATGCGGCGCATGGGGTGTGTTCCTCCTGGAGCACCCCTAGCATACCGTGTCGGCAGCCGGACTAGAACCCCAGCAACTCGTTCACGCAGCCGACGCGCCAGCCGCCCGGCTCCCGCTGAAGCCGGGTGAGCGAGAGATTCTGCACGGAGAGATGCAGCGCCGCGCGCGCGTCCACACCCATGGCGAAGGCGACGGCGGCGCGAATGGGGCCGCCGTGGCAGACGGCGACGACGGGCTGCCCGTCCGCCTCGGCCGCGATCCGCTCGACCGTCGAGCCGACGCGCGCGAGCACGGCCTCGAAGCGCTCGCCGCCCGGCGGCTCCTCGTCCGCAGCGAGCGGCCAGAACGGGTGAGCGGGCGCGGCGAGCAGCGGCGGGAGCGCGGCGTGGGCGAGGCCGGCCCACTCGCCCAGATCCTGCTCCAAGAGGCCCGGCTCGACGTGGAGCGGCTGCGCCGGGTAGCCCGCCGCGAAGATGCGCTCGGCCGTTCTCCGTGTCCGCGAGAGGGGCGTGCAGAGCCAGCGGGCGGGAAGCGGCAGGGCATGGGCGAGCGCCTCATACTGCCGCGCCTGGGCCACGAGGCTGTCCGGGCAGAGCGGAACGTCGCGCACGCCGTAGAGCGTGAGCCGCTCGTTCTCGGCCACGATCGCGTGGCGCACCAGCCAGAGTTCTGAAGCCATTACTCCCCCACGCTGACGAGCGCGCCGCGTATGCGGGCGGCGCGGAACTGTCCCGCGAAGAGCAGCACCGCGAGCGCCAGCCAGATTGCATCCAGCCCCGCGGCCCACGCGAGGTGATGCCAGCTCACGGCGCCGCGCAACGCCGCCCGCATTCCCTCGAAGACGTGGGTGGAGGGCAATGCGAGCGCGACCGGCCGAAGCCAAGAGGGCAGCACGGATACGGGATAGAACACCGCCGAGAGCGGCGCGAGGCCGAACAGCAGGCCCCATGCGAGCGCCTCCGCCCCTAGGCCGTGCCGCAGGATGAGGCTCACGACGCCGAGCGCCACCGCCCAGCCCATCACGATGAGGCAGGCGACGAAAAGCACCAGCATCGGACCGAGCTGGAAGACGTTGAAGGCGTAGAGGCCGTACGCGAGCAGCGCCGCGGGCGCGACGCCCGCGAGCATCCGCAGTACCGACATGCCGAACATCGCCGCCAGCATTTCCCACGGCCGCACGGGGCTGACGAAGACGTGCCCCAGGTTGCGCGACCAGATCTCCTCCAGGAACGTGACCGAGACGCCCATCTGGCTGCGCAGCGCTACCTCCCAGAGCAGCACGCCGCCGAGCAGCGCGCCCGCCGCGACGAGTCCTCCCCTTGGGCCGCTCCCAAGCGCTCCGCCGCCGCGCATCATGAAGAAGCTGCTCGTGAACCCCCAGATGCACATCTGCAACGTCGGCCAGTAGGCAAGCTCCAGCACGCGCGGCCAGGAGCGGCGATAGAGGGCGAGATGCCGGTAGAGCAGGCCCCAGATGCGGCGCAGGCTACCGTGTTGAAGGCGGGCCCCTCTCACGCGACTGCCTCCAGCCTGCGGTCGCGCGCGATGTCGAGGAAGACTTCCTCCAAGTCCGCGCGCCCGAAGCGCGCGAGGAGTGCGTCCGGCGCTCCCTCGGCCACGACGCGCCCCTGCTTGAGGATGAGCACGTGGCCGCACAGCCGCTCCACCTCCGCCATGTTGTGCGATGCCAGCAGGATCGTGCATCCGCTCTCCGCACGGTAGCGCTCGAGCCAGGAGCGCACCGTATCGCCGGTGTCCGGGTCGAGGCTCGCGGTCGGCTCGTCGAGCAGGAGCACGCTGGGGCGGTTGATGAGACTCTTGGCCAGCGCCACGCGCGTCTTCTGCCCGGCGGACAGCGATCCTGCAGGCCGGCCCAGCAAGGGACCGAGGTCGAGTTCGTCGGCCAGGTCCCGGATGCGCCGCTCCAGCCGCGGGACGCCGTAGAGATGCCCATAGACGCGCAGGTTCTCGGCAACGGTGAGCCGCGCCGGGAGGGCGACATAGGGCGAGCTGAAATTCATCCGCGCCAGCGCCGCGAAGCGGTCCCGCGCCATGTCGTGGCCGAGAACGCGGATCGTGCCCGCGCTCGGGATCAGGAGGCCGAGCAGCATGGCGATAGTAGTAGTCTTGCCCGCGCCGTTTCCGCCGAGAAGGCCGAGCGTTGCACCGAAGGGGACGGTGAAGCCGATGTTATCCACTGCAAGTGTCGCCAGTGTCGTGCCGTAGCGCTTGGAGAGCCCCTCCACCTTGATCGCATCCATGGCACGCCATTACGCCGCACTATGCCGTGCGCCAAGGGCACAGTTCGGTGACGGAGATTCAGGATGTTGGCTGCGCGGCACGGCCCTCGACGAAGGGGATGCCCTGCGCCCGCGCCCAGCCGAGAGCCGCCTCTTCGTCCACGTTTCCGAGAACCAGCCGCGTTCCGCCCCTCTCCGGCAAAAACTCTGAGACTGCGGCGGCCCAGGCAACCTGCACGAGATCCAGCTCCAGCCGTGGCAGCGCCAGGAGCTGCAGCAGCATCGCCTCGACGCCGCGCAGCAGCACTTGATAGCCGCGTGCGCGGACGAAGTCGCGGGCGAAGGCGAAGCCTGCTAGGTCGGACACCACGTCTATCGGTGCGACGCTGACGATGACCTGTCCCCGCAGCTGCCGGGGCAAGCCCGCATCGAAGCGCACGAACTCACGCGAGACCAGGCTATCCGCCCCGAGTCGTAGGCTGAACGGGCGCGCGCGGTCGAGGATGCCCGGTGTCGCGAGCAGCGCGAGCATGCGCCGGTCGAGTGTGCGGGTGAGCCGCCGGAACAGCCAAGGATCGGCTGTGAGCGAGCGGCCAGGCGCCAACTCTGCCGCAATCTCGCCCAGGTCCAGGAGACGTTCCTCCCAGGCGAGAGAGAGTCCGCTGGTTTCGACGGCACAGACCGGGCGACGCCGGGCGAAGCGCTCGACGTCGGCGTTCGCGAGAGCTGCTTCGACGTGTTCGAGCGTCGTGGCATCCAGCGGCGCGGCCTTGGCGGCTGGCGGGCTTGGGGGCGAGTATGTCGGCCTGCCGAGGGTTGTCCCCTCGCGTGCGGCCTCGAGCAGCGCTGGCCCATCCTGCGGGAGCTGGAATACCTTGGTGAGCGTTCCGAGCGAAGGCGTTCCAGCCGGCCCGTCGAGCAGCAAGTGTCCGAGCGCGGCCATGACGCGGTTCAAGCTGACCGCGGCGTCGCCGCGCCACGACACGGCAACGCGGCCCGCCGGAAGCTCGTGCAGCCGACCGCGATCGGCGTCCAGCAAGGGGTCAAGCGCGGCGCGCGCGAGGCGCTGGTGGCGCGGACGCCGAAGCGGAGGCGGTAGGCGATCGAGCCGGATCAGCAGCGCCTGCCGCTCCACGCTCGCGCTATGCGTATCGCGCACGAGCGAGACCAGGCTGTCGAGACCGGGCGTCACGCGGCAGCGTCCAACAGTGGCGTATTCGCGCAGCCCGCCCGGCCTGCTTCTTCTGCCGCTGAGCCGCGCTCGGTGCACAGGCGCAGCGTGCAGCCCGAGGCGAAGGCACAAGCGCCGAGCCGGGCTGCGGCAAGCATCGCGTCCATGTGCTGGCCCTGGAAGCGGCGTACCCGGCGCGCATATCCCCAGCGCAGGGCCAGCTCGCTATCGGCCCGGGCGAGGACGACACGCGACGGCCCGATCTCTTCCAGCGCCGCGTCCACCTCGGGTCCTGCCGACGCGAGGCCGTCCGACCATTCGAGCTTCACCAGATCGGCCCCGAGGCGGCCTGGCCAGGTAACGCCGAGCGCCTGGTGCCCGACGCCGTCCAGGGCGAGCGCGAGCCCGGCCGAGCGGATCAGTCCTCGCGCCCGCTCGAACGCCAGCGGATCGGCGCATGCCTCCACAAGCGATAGCTCGATCCCGGCCCGTCCCCCGCCTGCGCGAACGGCCTCGGCGAAGCGCCTGAAACTCGGAGAGAGCGCGGCCGACACGGTGAGGTTGAGGTGGAGCGCCGGGCCGCGCCAGGCGGCGGAGAGCGGGCCGCCTCGCGCGAGATCTGCGCAAGCGACAGCGAGGGTCCGGGCGTCGAGCTGTATGGCAAGATCGCGGAAGGTGTCCTCCGGCGCGGTACTCAGCGCCCCCGTTTCCGGCAGCCTGGCAGCGAGCGCTTGTAGGTTCGGGATTGCCTCCCGGAAGAGCGGTCGCAATGCTCCGCCGGACAGCAATTCGGCGGCCACTTGCCCATGGAGCAGCTCGCCCGTTGGCGTGCCTCGCAGCAGTGCCTCGGCCGCTCCGAGCGGCAGCAGCGGCGCCGGCTCAAGCGGGAAAGTAGGTGACGGCAGATCTTCGGCCAGGCGCTCCTGCGCGTAGGCGAGAAGCACCGCATCCGGCGCGAGCAGCTGAACAACGCCGTCCCGATCGCCGAACAGGCGGGCCAGCAAGTCCTGGTACAGCCCAGCTTCGTGACTAAGCAGGATGAGATCCAGGTTGCGGAGCGCGAACACCTGGCCGCCGTGCCGCAAGGCTGCTTCGTCCAGCAGCGATCGCGCGATCCTCCGCTGGTGCGGCCTTGCGCCCGGCGGCGCGAGCCGCGACAGGCGCAACACCAGGGCTTCCATCTTTGATCCGCGCCGCTGCACCCGCTGAGCGGCATCGAGCAGCATACGTTCGGCAACGGCGTGGAC
>CAWIUA010000015.1:0-65136 GCA_963839135.1 uncultured Alphaproteobacteria bacterium | reverse complement strand
CGCTGGCGGACGGCACGAAGTCCGGCGCGTCGGTCGAGGTGTAGTTGAAGGTGACGTCGCCCCAGGTGTCGAGCGCCTGGCGCAGCGGCAGGCAGGACTTGGCGGCGTTCGCCAGGATCTCCGGACCCTCGCGCATGTAGTCGCGGCCCTCGTTGCGGGCCAGGATCATGGCCTCCAGCGCCACGCGGTTGGCCGCAGCACCCGCCGCGATGCCGAGCGGGTGGCCGATGGTGCCGCCGCCGAACTGCAGCACCACGTCCTCCCCGAGATGGTGCAGGAGCTGGTGCATCTGACCGGCGTGGATGCCGCCCGAGGCGACCGGCATCACCTTGCGCAAGCTCGCCCAGTCCTGCTCGAAGAACACGCCGTTCTCCAGCTTCATCGGGTTATGGCCCTCGCGCAGGATGTCGTAGAAGCCGCGCGTCGTCGCCGGGTCGCCTTCGAGCTTGCCGACCACGGTGCCCGCGTGGATGTGGTCCACGCCGGCGAGGCGCATCCACTTCGCGATGACGCGGAAGGAGACGCCGTGCTGCTTCTGCCGCGTGTAGGTGCCGTGGCCGGCGCGATGCAGGTGCAGGATCATGTCGTTGCGCCGCGCCCACTTCGACATGGACTGGATCGCGGTATAGCCGATCACGAGGTCGATCATCACGATGACGGAGCCGAGCTGCTTAGCGAATTCCGCGCGCTCGTACATGTCCTCCATCGTGCCGGCGGTGACGTTGAGGTAGGTGCCCTTGATCTCGCCGGTCCCGGCCTGCGCCTTGTTGACCGCCTCCATGCAGTAGAGATAGCGGTCGCGCCAGTGCATGAAGGGCTGCGAGTTGATGTTCTCGTCGTCCTTGGTGAAGTCGAGGCCGCCCTTCAGCGCCTCATACACGACGCGGCCGTAGTTGCGGCCCGAGAGGCCGAGCTTGGGCTTGACGGTGGCGCCGAGCAGGGGACGCCCGAACTTGTCGAGCCGCTCGCGCTCGACCACGATGCCGGTCGGCGGGCCGTCGAAGGTCTTCACGTAGGCGACGGGAAGCCGCATGTCCTCCAGGCGCAGCGCCTTGAGCGGCTTGAAGCCGAACACGTTGCCGATGATGCTCGCCGTCAGGTTCGCGATGGAGCCCGGCTCGAACAGGTCGAGGTCGTAGGCGATGTAGGCGAAATACTGGCCCGGCGCGTTCGGGACCTCGTCCACGCGATAGGCCTTGCCGCGGTACTTCTCGCAGGCGGTGAGGCGGTCGGTCCAGACCACGGTCCAGGTCGCCGTCGAGGACTCGCCCGCGACGGCCGCCGCCGCCTCGATCGGGTCCACGCCGTCCTGCGGCGTGATCCGGAAGAGGGCGATGATGTCCGTGTCCTTGGGCGTGTAGTCGGGCTCCCAGTAGCCCATCTTGCGGTATTCCATGACGCCCGAGCGGTAGCGGTCCTTGCCGCGGACGGTGGCGGCCTTGGTGTCGGGGGCTGTGTTCGTGTCCATCGTGATCTCCTGGCTCAGGCGGCTGCCTGGGTGATGGCGGGCCGGGGGTCGAGGCTTCCGGCGGCGTAGCGCCGGGCCATCTCAGCGAGCGAGATTGGCTTGATCTTCGAGGCGTTCCCGGCCGTGCCGAACGCTTCGAAGCGGTCCCGGCAGAGCGCCTGCAACGCGCCCATGGCGGGCTGCAGGAACTTGCGCGGGTCGAACTCGGCTGCCTTCTCCATGGCCACGCGGCGGAACTGCGCGGCCATGGCGAGGCGGCAATCGGTATCTATGTTCACCTTGCGGACGCCGTGGCGGATGCCCTCCTGGATCTCCTCGACGGGCACGCCCCAGGTCTGCGGCATCTCGCCGCCGTGCTTGTTGAAGAGCTCCTGCAGGTCCTGCGGCACCGAGGACGAGCCATGCATGACGAGGTGCACCTCGGGCAGGCGCGCGTTGATGGCGCGGACCACGTGCAGGGCCAGGATGTCGCCGTCGGGCTTGCGCGAGAACTTGTAGGCGCCGTGCGAGGTGCCCATGGCGATGGCGAGCGCGTCCACCTTGGTATCGCGCACGAACTCAACGGCCTGGTCCGGGTCGGTGAGGAGCTGGTCGTGGGAGAGCGCACCCTCGGCGCCGTGCCCGTCCTCGGCCTCGCCCTGGCCCGTCTCCAAGCTGCCGAGAACGCCTAGCTCGCCCTCGACCGAGACGCCGACCGCATGCGCCATGCTGGTCACATGCCGGGTGATGCTAAGATTGTAGTCGTAGGACGCGGGCGTCTTGGCGTCGGCCTTGAGCGATCCGTCCATCATCACGCTGGTGAAGCCGTGCTGGATGGCGGAGAGGCAGGTTGCCTCGTCGTTGCCGTGGTCCTGGTGCAGGCAGATGGGAATCGCCGGGAACATCGCCTCGGCCGCCTCGACCATCTTGGCGAGCATGATGTCGCCGGCATAGCTCCTCGCACCTCGGGAGGCTTGCAAGATCACCGGCGCGTCGGTTGCTGCGGCCGCCTGCATGATGGCAAGAACCTGCTCCATGTTGTTGATGTTGAACGCAGGAACTCCGTAGCCATGCTCGGCCGCATGGTCGAGCAGTTGCCTCAGCGTGATGCGCGCCATGCTCGGCTCCTTCAGTGCTTGGTGGAACGGGCGGCGACGAGGCGCCGGGCGAGGTCGGCGACGGTGCTCCCCGTGATGCCGAACCGCTCGTAGAGGATCTCTGCGGGCGCGGACGCGCCGAAGCCGGTCATGCCCACGAAGGCGCCATCCGCACCGAGCCAGCGCGCCCAGTCACCCTCGACGGCCGCCTCGACGCCGACGCGCGGCGCGTCGCCCAGCACCGCCCGGCGATACGCGGGCGGCTGCTCGCGGAACACGCTGAAGCAGGGCGCGGAGACCACGGCCGCACGGATACCCTCCGCCGCGAGTGCGTCCGCGGCCTCCAGCGCGACCGTCACCTCGGAGCCGGTGCCGATCAGCGTCACGTCCCGCTCGTCCTCCGGCTCGCGCAGCACGTAGGCGCCCAACCGAACGCCGTCCGTCACACCCTCGGGTCGGGGCAGGGGCGGCAGAACCTGGCGCGAGAGGCAGAGCACGGACGGCGTCTGCGACGACTCCAGCGCCAAAGCCCAGGCGCTGACGGTCTCCACGGCATCCGCCGGGCGCAAGACATGCAGGTTGGGGATGGCGCGCAGCGACGCGAGGTGCTCGACCGGCTGATGCGCGGGGCCGTCCTCGCCGAGGCCGATGGAGTCGTGCGTCATCACGTGGATCACGCGCAGGCCCATCAGCGCGGCTAGGCGGATCGCCGGGCGCGCGTAGTCGGACGAGGCAAGGAAGGCGCCGCCGTAGGGCACCAGGCCGCTGTGCAGCGCAATGCCGTTCATCGCCGCGGCCATGGCGTGCTCGCGAACGCCGTAGTGGATGTAGCTGCCGCGGAAATCGTCGGGCGTCACGGCGCGCTGCGACTTGGCCTGGGTCAGGGTGGAGTGCGTGAGGTCGGCCGCGCCGCCGACGAGGTTGGGCATGGCGTCGGCGACCGCGTCGAGCACGCGCTGGCTGGCCTGGCAACTCGCGAGGCTGGG
Source organism: uncultured Alphaproteobacteria bacterium (assembly GCA_963839135.1). GTDB lineage: Bacteria > Pseudomonadota > Alphaproteobacteria > Acetobacterales > Acetobacteraceae > CAWKEH01. The sequence goes on along the minus strand of CAWIUA010000015.1, from coordinate 61,606 downwards.
CCGCTCGGCGAGCCAGCGCGAGCGCAAATTCTGAAGCGCTGCAGAGGCGTCAGCCGGCACGGCCTCGCGAAAGAAGGCGCGCACGGATGAGTCCTCCTGGCCGAGCCGCGCCTCCCAGGCTTGGCGCTCGTCGGCGCTACGCGCTCCCGCCGCACGCCAGGCGGCGCGGATCGGCTCGGGGATCTCGAAGGGTCCATGAGGCCAGTCCAGCCGCTCGCGCGCCGCTGTGCCCTCGCCGCCGACGGCCAGGCTGTGCTCTATCGTCGTGTGGCAGGCGATGAGCACCGGGCGATCGTCCTGCCGCGCCTCGGCGAGCGCCGCCGCGACCGCGTGCTGGTCCTGTCCATCAACCTGATAGACCGCCCACCCGGCGGCCGCGAAGCGCCCGAGATGATCGTCGGAGCAGGCGAGCGAGGCGGAAGAATCGCTCGGGCTGCGATTGTCGTCGAACAGCACGATGAGGCGGCGGAGGCAGAGATGCCCGGCGAGCGAGATCGCCTCGTGGCTGATCCCCTCCATCAGGCAGCCATCGCCGCACAGGACATAAGTGTGATGATCAACCAAGTCCCGGCCGAAGCGGGCGCGCATCATGCGCTCGGCAATCGCCATCCCGACCGCGGTCGCCAACCCCTGGCCGAGCGGCCCCGTCGTCGCCTCCACGCCCGGGGTCTGCCGGTATTGCGGATGACCCGGCGTCAGCGCGCCCCATTGCCGGAAGCGGCGCAACTCGTCCGTCGTTATGCCGGGCGTGCCCGAGAGGTGCAGCAGCGCGTAGAGCAGGGTCGAGCCGTGCCCGGCTGAGAGCACGAAGCGGTCGCGGTCAGGCCAGTCGGGCGCGACCGCGTCGAACTTGAGGAAGCGCGTGAACAGTACGGTCGTCGCCGTCGCCATGCCGATCCACAATCCAGGCTGGCCGGGCCTGGCCGGCTGCACGGCGTCCCTAGCGAGCGCGCGCACGGCGTTGGCCATGTCCTCGGTCCGCACCAATTCCCCGGGCGTGTCGAGGGCGGCGGCGCTCACGCGAACCTCCGCTTGCGCTCGATAAGCTTCAGGATGATGGGCGTGAGGATGAGCTGCATCGCGAGGTCGAGCTTGTTGCCAGGGATCGCGATGGAGTTGGCCCGCGACATGAGGCTGCCGTGGAGCATGGAGAGCAGATAGGGGAAGTCGATACCGTGCGGGTCGGCGAAGCGGATGACGACGATGCTCTCGTCGGGCGTCGGGATCCAGCGCGCGATGAATGGGTTCGAGGTGTCCACCGTCGGAACCCGCTGGAAGTTGATATGCGTCTCCGTGAATTGCGGGCAGATGTAGTGAACGTAGTCAGGCATCCGGCGAAGGATCGTGTCCATCGTCGCCTCGACGGAGTAGTTGCGCGTGCTCCGATCGCGATGGATCTTCTGAATCCATTCTAGGTTTATGACGGGAACGACGCCGATCTTCACGTCGGCGTGGAGTCCGGTATTGATATTGCCGTGAACAACGGCGCCGTGCAGCCCTTCGTAGAGCAGCAGGTCGCTGCCCTCGGGCAAGTCCTCCCAGTCGGTGAAGGTGCCTGGGGGAGCGTCGTAGAGCTTGGCTTCGCGGTCATCGTGGATGTAGTGCCGGGTGCGCCCGGTGCCGCGCTCGCCGTATTCGGCGAAGAGCGCCTGCAGCTCCTCAAGCAGGTTGTTCTCGGGGCCGAAATGGCTGAAGTGCGTGTTGCCGCGCGCTTCTGCCTCGGCGGTCATCGCCTTCATGCCGGCGCGGTCGTAGCGATGGAAGGCGTCGCCCTCGATATAGACGGCGTCGATCTTTTCGCGCCGGAAGATCTGCTCGAACGTGTTGCGCACGGACGTCGTGCCCGCGCCCGAGGACCCGGTGACGGAGACGATGGGGTGCTTCAGGGACATGCGGGCGCTCCGAACAGGGTGCTGCCCGGCCGGAACAGCTTGCGGCTGCCGAAGAGGGGATGGGACTCCGCCGCTGCGCGCTCGTGCTCGTAGCAGAGGCGGACGCACTCGACCTCGCGCACCGAGCCGAAGACGAGCGGCGCACGCTGGTGCAGGGAGCGGGGCAGGAGATCGAGGATACGGCGCCGCCCGTCGGTTGCGGCGCCGCCGGCCTGCTCCACGAGGAAGGCGACCGGGTTGCCCTCGTAGGTGAGGCGCAGCCGCCCCTGCTCGTAGCCGGGCCGGGAGTCGCCGGGGTAGAGATAGATCCCGCCGCGCTGCAGGATGCGGAACGCCTCGCCGATGAGCGCGCCGAGCCAGCGCATATTGAAGTCCGAGCCGCGCGGGCCTGAAGCGCCTAGCAGGCAGTGGCTCACGTAACTTCGCACCGGCTCGTCCCAATGCCGCCAGTTGGAGCCGTTGATCGCGAACTCGCGTGTCTCCGGCGCGACGCGCAGCGGGTCGGGCCCGGCGAGGAAATGGCCGCTCGCGCGGTCGAGGGTGAAGAGGCGGGTGCCGTCGCCGAGGGTTAGGACCAGAGCGGTCTGCGCGCCGTAGATCAGGAAGCCGGCGGCAACCTGGCGCGTGCCGGGCTGCAGGAAATGAGCCGTGTCGTCCGCTGCGCCGTCATGCACCGGGAGAATGGAGAAGATCGTGCCAATGGGTGCGTTCGTGTCTATGTTCCCTGATCCATCGAGCGGGTCCATGGCGACGACGAGCTTCGCGCCGGGGTCTAGGGGGAACGGACCGTCCATCTCCTCGGACGCGACTGATCGGACCGGGGCCGCGCGCAGCGCATCGAGCACCATCTCGTTGGAGCGCAGGTCAAGCTCCTTCTGAGTGTCACCGAACGCGGTATCGCCGCGATGCGCGGCAAGGTCGCCCGCGAGCGGACCAGCGGCCAGCAGCTCCGCGATCTGACGGCCAGCCCCGGCGATTGCGAGAATCGTTCGCCCAGCGTCGCGACGGAGCGGATCATCCGCTGCCACGCCTCGCAGATAGTCCTCGAGCTCGATGCGGTCGGCCACGCAGTGCCCCTCCCGTTCCGGGCGCGCTCAGCAGGCCGCCCAACTTGACGCGGAAGATAGGAGGTTGGACCTTATTAAGGAATTCAAAACTTCTTTCGTATCACCGCAGGAAAACTTAACGCTCATGCGTCACGCAACGCTCAAGCAGCTTCGAGTGATCACGGCGGTCGCGCGAACGGGGTCGGTCACGAAGGCTGCGCAGTTGCTGCACGTCTCGCCGCCTGCGGTGACGCTGCAGTTGCAGGCGCTGCAGGACGACGCCGGGCTGCCGCTGCTGGAGCGGTCTCCCGCGGGGATGGCGCTGACCTTAGCTGGGCGGGAGGTGGTCGAGGCAGCGGGGCGGATCGAGGCCGTGCTATCCGACTGCGCGGCCACCCTCGCCGCCCTCTCCGGCGCTGAGCAAGGCACCGTGAGCGTCGGCGTCATCAGCACGGCCAAGTATTTCGCACCGCGAGCGCTCGCGACATTTGCCCGGGCGCATCCTGGGCTGGAGCTGCAGCTCGTCGTAGGCAACCGGGCCGAAATCATCGAGGGCCTGCGCAGCCACGCGCTCGACCTCGCCGTGACGGGCCGGCCCCCGGCCGAGCTGGGCGTCGAGGCGTCCGCCATCGGCGATCATCCACACGTGATCGTCGCGAGCCACGATCACCCCTTTGCGAGCCGGCGCAGCATTTTGCCCGCGGCGCTGAACGGCGAGGTCTTCCTCGTGCGCGAGCCCGGCAGCGGCACGCGCGGGCTGATGGAGCGGTTCTTCGCCGACGCCGGGATCGCGCCGCGGGTCGGCATGCAGATCGGCAGCAACGAGACGATCAAGCAGGCGGTGCTGGCGGGGATGGGGATCGCGTTCCTGTCAGCGCACACGATCGAGATGGAGGTCGGCACGGGGCGGCTCGTGGTGCTGGACGTCGCCGGCCTGCCGATCGTGCGGACGTGGTATGTGGTTCATCTCACCGAGCGGCGGCTGATGCCGGGCACGCGCGCGCTGTGCGCGTTCCTGACGAGCGAGGGGCGGCGATTTCTGCCCGATCTGGGAGTGGCGGTGGCTGGCTGACGGAGCCAATCGGCAGCGTCGAACAAGATTGCCGCTGGGATGGAAGCCGCGAGCACCGTTCTTGCTCTCCTGGATGCTATTGCTATTGCTATTGATAGCAACTGATTGATGAGGGGAGAGGCACGACTATGGCGACGCAGCAGCTTCTAGAGCATTTTGCGGCTTAGTTGGGACGGTTGTAGCCGCAGTGGCGGAAGAACCCTGCTGCGTCCTGTGGCGTGATGGCGGCCAGCGCTGGGCCGCACGCTTCGTGCAGCGCGTCCGCGGTGCGGGCAGCGACGCGGCGCAACTCGGCCTTCACCTTGGCCCAGGCGGGCTCGATCGGGTTGAGGTCCGGCGAGTAGGCGGGCAGGTAGCGATAAGCGACACCTGAGCGGTCGAGCAGCGCCCTGACGCGCGGGGCCTTGTGGGCGGGCAGGTTGTCCATCACGAGCACGGCGTTGGGGTTCGTGCGGTGCAGTTCGGGTAGCAGCACCTCGTCCAGGTAGGCGTGGAACACCGCCGCACTGGTCGCAGCCTCCACGCTCATCGCGCCCACGATGCCCTCCGTCCCGAGCGCACCAAGAACGGTGATCCGCGTCCAATGCCCGAATGGTGCTGACGCACACGCGCGGCTGCCGCGCGGACTGCGGCCATACAGGCGCGCCATGGTGGTCAGCACGCCGCACTCGTCAAGGAACACCAGCCGCTCCGGGCTGATCCCGCCCACACCGTCCGCCTCTGTCCACCAGCCCCGGCGCGCTTGTGCCACGTCCTCGCGGTCCTGCTCGGCCGCACGCAGGCTCAACTTCTTTCACGTCCATCCAGCCCGCCGCAGCGCCCGGTGCACCGTGGTCAGGTGCACCCGCACACCTGTCGTCTCGGCCAACCGTGCCGCGATCTCGGCCAGGCTCGGGTGATCGGGACTGCCTGCCAGGCCCAGCAGCGCCGCCTCGACCTCGCCGCGGATGGTCGGTGCAGGACCACCATGCATCGGCTTGGCCTCACGTCGCCCCTCGTCGCGTGCTGCCGCCACCCAGCGATAGGCCGTGGACCGTCCTACTGAGAACCGGCGCGCGGCTGCCTCCGGCGTCTCGCCTGCTTCCACCGCCGCCAGCACGCGGCTGCGCAGGTTAATCGAATATGCTCCAGCCATGCAGACCTCCGCCCAGACATATGGGCAGAGACGTCCCAATTAGCTCGCAAAATGCTCTAGTTCGCCTGCCGGAGGAGTTAGTGCGGCGACTGAAGCGACAGGTGTCGGCGCGGGGACGGAGCGCGTTCGTGCAGCGGCTGCTGGAGCAGGCCCTGCCGCCGGATGAGGGCGATGGCGACCCGCTCTACCGGGCGGCGCTGGCGGTGGAACAGGACGAGCGACTCGCGGCCGAGATGGCGGAGTGGGACGCCGCGGCCGTCGTCGCGGGCGGGCTTTGGGGAAACCACCTGGCCGAGGCGCAGCATCAGTTCCTGTGAGGCAGTCCCGGTGCAGGCTGCCGCTGATGGCCAGACGACAGCCCGAACCCGGATTCGGCACTTCAGCACTCTTGCCAGAGCGGCCGCGACTAAGGAACAAGAGACTGCCGAGGAGAGAAGCTGGCTCGTTTATTTTCGTTGCGCGGCGCAGCGACGGGAAGACGCTGTCTTGGGAGCGCGAACGTAGGAGGCGGGCTCGAACTGGGCGAGTTGCTCCGGCGTGAGTTGTGGCGCGTCGGGGCCGTAGCCGACCTTGCTGTCCGGCATTCCACTCTCGATCCAGGCTAACGCTTCCAGCGCGTCTCGGTCGCGCGCGGATTCCGGCGGCGCCTCAGCCTGAGCGCGGCGGACGGGAAGCCGCGCCGAAGAAGACTGCGCGCTCCTGCGAGTCGGCGTAGCGGATGCTGACGATTTCGACGATGCCATGGCTCTTGGTGTATGCCACGAAATAGACCGCAGTGCGGATCACAAGATCGGTCCCGACGATCTCGCGGCCGACCAGGACCTGGAAGCTGTTCTTGCCAGGCTTGGGGTGCTCGGTGTCCACGCGCTTGCAAATGCGCGACCAGTCGGCCAGCTCGGCGGCGGTGAAGTGGGGGCGGTCCGGATAGTCAGACTCGTGCCGGGCACGATTGGCGGGGTTCCAGGTAATCGCGGTGAAGGTCTCGGCCTTGGAACCTCGCCAGGTGCCGGCGACGATCTTCTTCCTGGGCGCCATCGGGTTGCTGCTCGCGTGCGGTTGTCACTGTGACCGCGGCAGCAAAAGCAGTATAGCAAGTGGCACGCGACGCCGCTATCGCGCTCCGGACAAGGTTGGTCCGTGCGACCTACCGCCGCAATTCCATGTGAATCGGCCCCTCGCGCCGGCCGTGCGTGAACTGGTCCACAAGCGCGTTATTGGTGTGCAGCAGGTCCGCGGCCGGGCCTTCCCAGACGATCTTGCCGCCGTAGAGCATCGCAGCCCGGTCGCCGATCCGCGTGGCACTCGCCATGTCGTGCGTGATCGCGACCGCCGTGCTGCCGAGGCGCTTCACGCAGTCCACGATCAGCCCGTCGATCACCGCGCCCATGATGGGGTCGAGGCCCGTCGTCGGTTCGTCGAAGAACAGGATCTCCGGCTGCGCCGCGATGGCGCGGGCGAGGCCGACGCGCTTCTGCATGCCGCCTGACAGCTCCGCGGGCCAGCACTCGCCCACGTCGGGGTCGAGGCCCACCTGCGCGAGCACCGCGGTCGCGTGCCGCTTCGCCTCGGCGCGGGTGGTCTTGTGCCGGGCGAGCAGGCCGAAGGCCACGTTCTCCCAGACGGGCAGGCTGTCGAAGAGGGCCGCCGCCTGGAACAGCATGCCGATCTTCGCGATCACCGCCTCGCGCTCGGCAGGCGGCAGGCGCAGCACGTCCTGGCCGTCGATCTCGATCACGCCCGCGTCCGGCTCAATCAGGCCGAGCACGCATTTGAGCAGCACGCTCTTGCCGCTGCCCGAGCCGCCGATGACGACCATGCTGGTGCCGGGCATGACGTCGAGGTTCACGCCGTCCAGGACCTGCTTGTCGCCGAAGCTCTTGCGCAGGTTGCGGATGCGGATCTTGGGGTAGGCGCCGTTCGTCGTCATCGCCCCCCCTTCATCGCGCGAAGAACAGCTCGGTCATGACGTAGTCGAAGGCCAGGATCAGGATGCTGGCCGCGACGACGGCGCTGGTCGTCGCCGAGCCGACCCCTTGCGCGCCGCCCTGGCTGCGGTAGCCGTTGAAGCAGCCCATGAGCGCGATGATGAACCCGAACACCGCCGCTTTCGCGAGGCCCGCGACCATGTCGTTCGCCGTCAGGATGTTCGCCGTGCTCGCGAGGTAGCTGGACGGGTTGAAGCCGAGCTTGACGGTCGCGACCAGGAAGCCGCCCGCGATGCCTATGATATCGGCGATGATGACGAGCAGCGGCAGCGCGAGCGTGCCCGCGAGCAGGCGGGGTGCGACCAGGTATTTCATGGGGTTGGTCGAGAGCGTGCCGAGCGCATCGATCTGGTCGGTGACGCGCATGGTGCCGAGCTCTGCGGCCATGGCCGCGCCTACCCGGCCCGCCACGATCAGGCCGGCCAGGACGGGTCCCAGCTCGCGCACCACGCTGAGCGCGACCACGCCGGCGATCGCGCTCTCGGCGTTGAATCGCGCGAACCCGGTGTAGCTCTGGAGTGCGATGACCATGCCGCTGAACACCGCCGTGAGCGCCACGACCGGCAGGCTGAAATACGCGAACTCCAGGAAGGAGCGGCCCAGCATGCGCAGGTAGAAGGGCGGCCGCAGCAGGTGCAGCACGCCGTCCGCCCCGAACAAGGCGACGGCGCCTGCGCCGCGGACGGCGCCGAGCGTGCCGCGCCCGACCGCGGCGACCGCATCCAGCAGACCGTTCATGCGCCGCGGTAGCTCCGCCGGTAGCGCCGGCCGAGTGCTGTGAGGATCTCGTAGCCGTTCGTGCCGGCGTGCTCGGCCACGGCGTCGGGCGAAAGATCGGGGGGCGGAGGTCGGGGCCGATCAGGTCGAGCCAGGCGCCGGGCAGCGCACCGGGCGCATCCGTCACATCGAATGTGGTCAAGTCCATGGAGACACGCCCTACCAGCGGGATGGGGGCGCCGTCAAAGCGGGCCTCGGCGCGGTTGCTCAGCGCGCGGAGGAAGCCGTCCGCGTAGCCGACGGAGCACGTCGCGATCCGCGCCGGGCGCGGCGCCGCCCACGTGCCGCCGTAGCCGACGCGCTCGCCCGGCGCCACGTCGCGCACCTGCAGGATGCGCGCCCGCAGCCGCACGCAGCCGTGCATCGGGTTCGGCTTACCCGGCGTCGGGTTCAGGCCGTAAAGTGCTGCGCCTGGCCGGGCGAGGTCCGAGGCGAAGGACGGGCCGAGGAAGATGCCGCTGGAGTTCGCCACGCTGCGCGGTGCAGCGGGCAGGTGCGCGCAGGCCGCGGCGAAGCGCTCGCGCTGCGCGTCGTTGATCGGGTCGTCCGGCGTCTCGGCGCTGACGAGGTGAGTCATCACATACTTGAGCGCGATACCCGCGAGCCGCTCCGGCTCCGCCGCTAGCCGCTCCAGCTCCGCGGCAGGAAGGCCAAGCCTGTTCATGCCCGTGTCCACGTGGAGGAGGGCAGGGAAGGAGCGGCCGAGCTGGCGCGCGTGCGCCGACCAGGCCTCGACCTCGCCCAAGGACCCCAGCACAGGCAAGATGCCGTGCGCCGCGTAGTCGGCTGCGTCGCCAGGCCAGAGGCCGTTGAGCGCCGCGACGAAGGCGCCCGGCACGCCGGGCCGGATCGCGACTGCCTCGGCGAGATGCGCCGCGAAGAAGTGGCGGCAGCCCTCGCGGTGCAGCCGCCGCGCGACTGGCTTCGCGCCGAGGCCATACCCGTCCGCCTTGACCACGGCCGCGACGGCGCCGCCCGGATGCCGCGCGCGGAGCAGCCGCCAGTTCGCGGCCACGGCGTCGAGATCCACTTCCAGCACGGCCGCGTCCTGCATCTACACTCCTCGCCCTGATGGCCGAAATGGGGTAACATCAGGGAAGGCGCGGAGGAAGGTTGTGGCGGAATACACGCTTGAAGGCCCGAAATGGGCCAGCAACACGATCACCTGGAGCTTCGATACCGGTTCACCCTTCAGCGGCGCGATCACCGCTCCTTACCAGGCCACGGTCGAGTCCGCTCTCGCGGCGTGGGACAATGCGGCGAACATCAACTTCCAGCAGGTTACCGGCAACTCGCCCGCGGACGTCGAGATCGGCTGGGGTGCACTTGAGAGCGGATCCGGCGGCGATACCATCGGTCTCACGAGCTACTACGCGACGCAGTCCAACCAATTCGTGCCTGGCACTACGGTCGAGCTTGAGGACCCGGCGCAGCTTCCTCTCGTGAGCACCGCCGAGGGCTATACGTGGGAGGGCACCGAATCGACGCTCTACCAGGTCGCCCTGCACGAGCTGGGTCACGCGCTGGGCCTCAATCACTCGACCGATCCCACGGCCGTCATGTATCCCACGGCGCAGACGACCAACCCCGGGCTGAGCATCGCCGATATCGCCGGGATGCAATCTCTCTACGGTGCTCCAACGGCCGCCGATGTCGGCGTCACGGACACGACGGACGATCTCAGCGTCAAGCTGATCGCGGATCCCTACATGGGTCCGGCCGTGGGCTTGCAGCAGCAATATGTCTATGCAGGGTCGGATAGCATGGCCATGAGCGGCAGCGCGCCGGGGCTTTTCCTCAAGGGCGGCAGCGGGGACGACGCGCTCGCGGTCAGCTCGGGCCGCAACGTGCTCGACGGCGGCGGCGGCAGCAACTTCCTCGTAGGCGGCACCGGCACGGGCAGCCTGGACACCTTCTTCGTGGACGGCCGCGGCGCCGCGGACGTGTGGAGCACGATCGCCAACTTCCACGCCGGCGACACCGCGACGCTCTGGGGCTACGTGCCCGGCGTCACCCAGCTCACCTGGACGGACGGGCAAGGTGCTGCGGGCTATACCGGTGCCACGCTGCACGCGGACATGCTCGGCAACGGCGTTTCGCAAGCGTCGCTGACGTTCGCCGGGCTGTCGGTTGCGCAGGCACAGGCGATGGTCGCCGGGTCGGACACCGTGGGCGGCATTCCCTACCTGCTATTCGCGGCCTAGTTCAGCTGCGCTCTGAGCATCTCCACAGCCTCCTGTGCCTGGGCCGCCAGCTCGCCATCGGGGACGAGAACGAGGAAGCGGCTCCACGCACTAAGCGCCGCCGTGACCTGACCCAGGCGCTCATGCATCAGCGCCGCCTCGCGCCAGAGAGTCGCCGCACCGGGCGCGAGGCGCAGCATCCGCGTCGTGCACTCCAGCGCTCCCTCGAGGTCGCCCGCGCGGAGGCGGCGCAGCTTGACATTATTCTGCAATCTGAGAAGGACCAGCCGGCTGCCGATCGGGCGAAGCGAGGCCGGCCGCAGCTCGGCGCCCGGCCCCTCAATCCGCTTGAACAGGGCCTGCAGCGTCGGAGGGGCGAGCAGGCCGCCGCCGTTGAACGGGTCCACCACCGCCTGCTCGCCCTCGGCGGCGAGGGCCACCAGGAAGTGCCCTGGGAAGTCGAGGCCGTGCGCCTCCCAACCGGCGGCGCGGGCAGCATGTATCCAGAGAATACCGAGTGCGACGGGCAGGCCGCGGCGGCGCTCGATCACCTGGATCAGGTTGGCGTTCGCGAGGTCGTCATAGCTCTCGGCGTCGCCCTGGTAGCCGTAGTGGCCGGCGAGAAGGCGCGCGAGCGCCACCGCGCGCCCCGCAGGATCGGCGGCGAACAGGGAGGAAGCCTCACGCGCCAGCTCCGACAAGTGTGCGCGAGCGGCCTGCCAATCGGCGCCGGGCAGGTCGGCGCGGGCGAATTGCAGGGCCGCGTCCGCCAGGTCCAGCTCCGCGTCCGGGAGCTGGCCCATGGCGTCCAGTGCGGCGAGCGGGTCCGCCACTACTCGGCCGCTTCCTCCGGGACGTAGAGCGACTTTCCCCGCTCGGCGAACTCGGCGCTCTTGGCCTCCATCGCCTGCTGCCGCTCCGCCTCGGCGCGGATATCCTGGCTGATCTTCATGGAGCAGAACTTGGGACCGCACATGGAGCAGAAATGGGCGACCTTGTGCGCTTCCTTGGGCAGGGTCTCGTCGTGGAAGGCGCGCGCCGTGTCCGGGTCGAGGCCGAGATTGAACTGGTCCTCCCAGCGGAACTCGAACCGCGCCCGGCTGATCGCGTCGTCGCGGAGCTTCGCCGCCGGGTGCCCCTTGGCGAGGTCGGCGGCGTGGGCGGCGATGCGGTAGGTGATGACGCCGGTCTTAACGTCGTCGCGGTTCGGCAGGCCGAGGTGCTCCTTGGGCGTCACGTAGCAGAGCATCGCGGTGCCGAACCAGCCGATCATGGCGGCGCCGATCGCGCTCGTGATGTGGTCGTAGCCCGGCGCGATGTCGGTCGTGAGCGGGCCGAGCGTGTAGAACGGCGCCTCGTGGCAGACCTCAAGCTGCCGCTCCATGTTCTCCTTGATCTTGTGCATCGGCACGTGGCCGGGACCCTCGATCATCACCTGGCAGCCGGCGTCCCAGGCGATCTTGGTGAGCTCTCCGAGCGTGTCCAGCTCGGCGAACTGCGCCGCGTCGTTCGCGTCCGCGATGGAGCCGGGCCGCAGCCCGTCGCCGAGCGAGAACGACACGTCGTATTTCTGCATGATCTCGCAGATCTCGCCGAAGCGCTCGTAGAGGAAGCTCTCGCGGTGATGGGCGAGGCACCAGCGCGCCATGATGCTGCCGCCGCGCGAGACGATGCCGGTGACGCGCCGCGCGGTGAGCGGCACGTAGGCGAGGCGGACGCCCGCGTGGATCGTGAAGTAATCGACGCCCTGCTCGGCCTGCTCGATCAGCGTGTCCTTGAACACCTCCCAGTCGAGCTTGTCCGCGTCGCCGCCCACCTTCTCCAGCGCCTGGTAGATTGGCACGGTGCCGATAGGGACGGGCGAGTTGCGGATAATCCAGCCACGGATGTTGTGGATGTTGCGGCCCGTGGACAAGTCCATGACGGTGTCCGCGCCCCAGCGGATCGCCCAGACCAGCTTTTCGACCTCCTCGGCGGCGCCTGATGTGACGGCCGAGTTGCCGATGTTGGCGTTCACCTTGACCAGGAAGTTGCGGCCGATGGCCATCGGCTCCAGCTCGGGGTGGTTGACGTTGGCCGGGATGATCGCCCGGCCCGCGGCCACCTCGTCGCGGACGAACTCGGGGGTGACGAAGGCGGGGATGCGCGCCCCGAAATCCTCGCCGTCCGCCCGGCGCGCCTCGGCGCCCTCCGCCACGCGCTGACGCCCAAGGTTCTCGCGGTGCGCGACGTAGCGCATCTCCTCGGTCACGATGCCGGCGCGGGCGAACTCAAGCTGCGTCACGGGCCGGCCGGGCTGGCCCGCGAGCACGGCGCGCTCGGCGGGGCAGGGGGGCACGAGGCGGTCCGCGGCGGCGAACCCGTTATCCTCGGGCCGCACGGCGCGGGGCGTCGCGGGGACAAGGCCGCGCCCGGCGAGCCAGGGCGCTCTGAGCTGCGCCAGCCCGGCGGCCAAATCCACCTGCGCGCTGTCCTCCGTGTAGGGGCCGCTGGTGTCGTAGAGACGCACCGGCTCCTCGCGCGCGGAAGGATGGAGCACGATCTCGCGGAACGGCACGGACAGGTCCGGCCGCCCCTCGGGCGCCGCATAGACCTTGCGCGAGCCCATGATCGGGCCGGTCGTGACTGCGCTGGGCTTCTGCTGGACGGTCATGGCGCCGCTCCTCTTAGCCGGGGGGAGGGGGCGATGGCCGAATCCCGTCCCTACGCCGGCACGATCCGGGTCAGGTTCAAAGGGTTGCCGCGCGCGGGAAAATGCCGCCATCGGCGTCTCAGCCCCTTGCCGGGGCGCCCCTCGGATCGGCGCAAGGTCGGCGCATTGACGGGCGGGAGTCAAGTGCCCCCCGCTACGCACTTTGTTGCGAGGCTCGGGAAACCGGGACGCTGCCGGCCGTTGCGCGCGGCGAGGGACGTCACGGGGCACGGCGCCGAAGGAGGATCACGCATGGACACGATGATGGAAGTCTCGGCGGCATCCGCGGAGCGTCCGGTCACGCTGCGCGTCAACGGCGAGGAGCGGCAGCTGCGTATAGCGCCCTGGACGACACTGCTCGACGCGCTGCGCGAGCACCTGCACATGACCGGGACGAAGAAGGGCTGCGACCACGGTCAGTGTGGCGCCTGCACCGTGCTCGTGGATGGCGTGCGCGTGAACTCTTGTCTGACGCTCGCCGTCATGAAGGAAGGGGCGCAGATCCAGACCGTCGAGGGCCTCGCCGAGAACGGCGCGCTCCACGCCATGCAGGCGGCATTCGTCGAACACGACGGGTTCCAGTGCGGCTACTGCACGCCGGGCCAGATCATGTCGGCGGTCGCTCTTCTCCACGAGGGCCGCGCACATACCGCGGACGAGATCCGCGAGCTGATGAGCGGCAACATCTGCCGCTGCGGCGCCTATCCCAACATCGTGGCCGCGATCGAGCAGGTCATGCAGCAGGACGGGAGCGCCTCCCGATGACGCCGTTCGCTTACAACCGCGCCGAGGATGTCCAGGGCGCGCTGCGCGAGCACGGCGCCGGCGAGGCCGCCTACTTCATCGCCGGCGGCACGAACCTGCTCGACCTGATGAAATACGACGTCGAGCGCCCGACCAAGCTCGTTGATATCACGCGCCTGCCCGGCCTCGACAGGATCGAGGAGATCGAAGGGGGCGGGCTGCGCATCGGCGCCCTCGTGACCAACTCGACCGCTGCATACGATGAGCGGATCGGGGCGCGCTACCCGCTGCTGGCGAGCGCGATCCTAGCTGGCGCCTCGCCGCAGCTCCGCAACGCGGCGACGACCGGCGGCAACCTCCTGCAGCGCACCCGCTGCTACTATTTCTATGATGCGGTGACGCCCTGCAACAAGCGCGCGCCCGGCTCGGGCTGCGCCGCGATCGAGGGCATCAACCGCATCCACGCCATCCTCGGCACCAGCGACAAGTGCATCGCCACGCACCCGTCCGACATGTGCGTGGCGATGGCGGCGCTCGCGGCGACCGTGCGCGTCACGGGGACGCAGGGCGAGCGCACCATCCCGTTCGCCGACTTCCATCGGCTTCCGGGCGACGAGCCACAGAAGGACACCACGCTGCGGCCCGACGAGCTGATCCTCGCCGTGGATTTGCCGGCCGAGGATTTCTCGCGCAACTACACCTATCTCAAGCTGCGCGACCGCGCGTCCTACGCGTTCGCACTCGTTTCGGTGGCGGCTGCGTTGCAGATCGAGGGTGGGACGATCAAGCAGGCGCGGCTCGCGCTCGGCGGGGTCGCGCACAAGCCCTGGCGCGACACCGCGGCCGAGGAGATGCTCCGCGGCAAGACGCCCGGCGAGGAGAGCTTCAAGGCCGTGGCGGACAAGGTGCTCGAAGGGGCGAAGGGCTACTCGCACAACGCCTTCAAGATCCCGCTCGCCCGGCGCGCGATCGTGCGCGCCCTCGCCAGGCCGCGGCGGGCACGCCGCAGTCCCAGACCGACAAGCGCATCCGGTAGAGGGCCGCACCCATGCTGACGAACGTCGAGACGAACGTAGGCTCTCCGCGGGACCGCGTGGACGGCCGGGCCAAGGTGACGGGCGCCGCGCAATACGCGGCCGAGTTCCAGGTTGCCGGCCTGCTCCATGGCGCCGTCGTGTCGAGCGCGATCGCCAAGGGCAAGATCACCAAGATGGACACCGCGGCGGCGCTGGCGGTGCCGGGCGTGGCGCAGGTGTTCACCCACGAGAACCGGATGCGCACGGCCTTCCTCAACAGCAAGTATCAGGACGAGGTAGGGCCGCCGGGCGAGCATTTCCGGCCGCTCTACGACGAGCAAATCATCTACAGCGGCCAGCCGATTGCGCTCGTGGTGGCGGAGACGCTGGAGACGGCGCTCTACGCCGCGTCGCTCGTGCACGTCGAGTATGAGGCGGAGGCTCCTACCGCCTCGACGACCCACCTCGCCGAGATTCGGGCCAACGCCTATGTGCCCCCGAAGAAGCGCAACGGCATCAATCCGCCGCCGAAGCCGCGCGGCGGCTCGGTGGCGGGCGCGCTCGAGCGCGCGCCGGTCCGGGTCTCGGACGATTTCAGCTTCCCCTTCGAGCACCACAACCCGATGGAGCCGCACGCCACGACCGTGGTGTGGGAAGGCGACGGCAAGCTGCTCATCCACGACAAGATCCAGGGGTCCAATAACAGCCAAGGCTATGTCTGCGGCGTGTTCGGCCTGTCCAAGGATGACGTGCGGGTCGTGTCGCCGTTCATCGGCGGGGCGTTCGGCTCGGGACTGCGCCCGCAATACCAGCTCTTCCTCGCGGTGATGGCGGCGTTGGAGCTCAAGCGCCCGGTCCGCGTGGCGCTGACCCGCGACCAGATGTTCACCATCGTCTATCGGCCCTACACGGCCCAGACGGTGTCGCTCGGCGCCGCCGAGGACGGCACGCTGCAGGCGATGAAGCACGATGCGGTCGCCGTCACCTCGACGTTCGAGGACCACCAGGAGAACGTCGTGAACTGGTCGGGGACGCTCTACCGCTGCCCCAGCGTCGAGCTGACCTACAAGCTGGCGAAGGTGAACACCTACACGCCGGGCGACATGCGGGCGCCGGGCGCGCCGATCGGCGTGTTCGCGCTCGAATCCGCCATGGACGAGCTCGCCTCCAGGACCGGAGTGGACCCGATCGAGCTGCGGCTCAGGAACTACTCCGAGCGGGACGAGGACGAGGGCAAGGAGTTCACCAGCAAGGAGCTGGCGGCCTGCTACCGGCTCGGCGCCGAGCGTTTCGGCTGGTCGAAGCGCAATCCGGCGACGCGCTCCATGCGCGAGGGCCGCGAGCTGATCGGCTTGGGCATGGCGAGCGGCATCTGGGAGTTGCAGATGGTGAAGGCCGGCGCCCGCGTCGCGCTCGGCCTCGACGGCAAGGTGGAGGTCGGGACATCGACCGCGGACATCGGCACCGGTACCTACACGATCCTTACCCAGATCGCGGCCGACGGCCTAGGCGTGCCGATGCAGGACGTGACGACGCGGCTCAACGACTCCTCTTTGCCGGAGGCGCCCGTCGAGGGCGGCTCCCGGATCGCGGCCTCGGCCGGCTCCGCCGTGGACGCCGCCTGCGCCACGGTGCGCGAGACGCTGCTCAAGCATGCCCAGAAGGTGAAGGGATCGCCGCTCGCCAGTGCGAAGCTCGACGCAGTGAGCTTCGCGGGCGGCCGGATCGAGCTGACCGCCGATCCGTCGCGTTTCGTGACGTTCGCCGACGCCATGAAGGCCGGCGGCGTGGACAAGGTCGAAGCCGTGGAGACGGTCAGCCCGAGCAAGATCACGATGGCGCGCTACTCGGGCTACACGCACTCCGCGATCTTCGCCGAGGTCCGGGTGGACGAGGAGCTGGGCGCGGTCCGGGTCATGCGGATCGTGAACGCGGTGGCCGCGGGCAGGATTCTCAACCCGAAGACGGCGCGCAGCCAGATCATCGGCGGCGTGGTAATGGGGATCGGCATGGCGCTCGAGGAGGAGACCTACCTCGACGAGCATCTCGGCCGCTTCATGAACCACAACCTCGCCGAGTACCATGTCCCGGTGAACGCCGACATCCGCGACATCGAGGTGATCTTCGCCGAGGAGCACGACGACAAGGTAAGCCCGATCGGGGTGAAGGGCCTGGGCGAGATCGGTATCGTCGGCACTGCGGCGGCCATCGCGAACGCGGTCCATCACGCGACCGGCAAGCGCATCCGCGACCTGCCGATCACGATAGACAAGCTGCTGGCCTAGGGAGTGCGGGAGCAGCGGAGCTTGAGTGTTCGATCCGGCCTTGGCCGGCGGACTTGACGATCCCCCTGGCGCCTGGTCACCTCGGCAAGGCTTAGCCGAAGCCTCCGTGTCCGCGGGAAGGGCTGCGCCCAGGCCGATGAGCAGCGGTTCGACCGGTCATCCACCCTTTCCTGTCTGACTGGCGGACACAGACACGAGGAAGGGGCGTCTCGTGGCAGATCATCGACCCAGGGCGCGAGCAGCACGCGCCCGTCGCGGCGCATCGCCGTTCCGTCTGCAGCTCGAACAGCAGCGCAAGCGGGCCAAGGATCTGCTGAAGGGATTACGTGCGGGCGACGCCGACGCTGTGCGCCGCTTTCGCCAGCATCACCCCCAGGGAGCAAGCTTAGGCGCCGAGGCGCTGCCGCCTCAGCTCGCGCGCCTGAGCGAGGCGCAACTGGTCGTCGCGCGCGAGCTCGGGTTGCCAAGCTGGCCAAGGTTGAGGGCGCACGTGCAGGCGATGGACCGGGCATGGGACCGCATCGCGGGCGGCGGCGTCGCCCCGGACCGGGGCATGGCGACCCTGCACATCCGCTGCGGGTCCGACATCGGACCCACCTTGCAGGAGGCCGGCTTCGTAGGCGATTTCCTGGAATACGCCGATCCGCTCTGTCAGGGGCCGGTGATCGACGCGCCAGGATGGCTGGACCAGCGCGCAGCGTTCCTGGCGGAGAGCTACGGCGTTGCCACGGGGCGGAGTCGCCAGCAAATCGCTGAGACGCTGGCCCTCGCTGAGGAGCGGCTGCAAGCGGCGGCGGCACGCTACCAGCGCGTCGTGCTGTGGTTCGAGCACGACACCTACGACCAGCTGATCCTGGCGCGCTGCCTCGCGCAGTTCGCCGAGACGCCGCCGGCGCGGCTCGAGCTGATCTCGCCGGACCGCTACCCGGGCGGCACGCGCTTCATCGGCTTGGGACAGTTGCCGCCGGAAGCGCTGCTGCTGCTTTGGGACGAGCGCGAGATGGTGCCGGCGGAGAGCCTGTGGGCCGGACGCGAAACCTGGACTCTCCTGCGCTCGCCCGATCCGAGACCGCTCGCCGATCTAGCCGCGGCGGGAACGCCCAGTCTTCCGCAGCTTGCCAGGGCGGTGCGGCGGCATTGCCAAGAGCTTCCCTGGACGAGCGACGGGCTGAGCATGACCGAGCGCCTGACCCTGCAGCTTCTCTAGGGTATGCACACATGTAATGCCGTAACCGCAACGCTTTGCCATTTTTCCTTGCCCGACGCGGTGCACGTACGATTCCACGACTGTCGGCAAGCGAAGGGCGATAGCCGGCATGGAATGGTCCAATGGCACGTTCGGGGATCTCCGCCTCGATAGAACCGGCGGCGCGATCCTCGAGCAGATGGTGGCGCGCAAGACGGTATGCTTGCGACGGCTGGGCGGCAGGCGTAGCGGCGAGTTGCGGACCGGGCGCTTCTTCGCCAGCGCGAAGGTGACCGCCGGCAAGATCATCGAGGGATGGAGCGATTTGACCGGTCCCGCCTGTGCTGGGCGGCACATCCTGGCGATCGAGGACCGCAGCGAGGTGAGGTTCCCGACCACGGCGCAACGCCGCCGCGGTCTCGGTCCGGTCGGCAAGGGGAATGCCTATGGCGTGCTGGTGCAGGCCATGGTGGCGGTCGATGCCGAGAGCGGCGCCTGCCTCGGCTTGGTCGGCGGCGACGTCTGGACCCGCCCCGGCGTCAATCCGACCCCGTGCTACGGCCGACCGTGGGAGGAGCGCGAGTTGGTGCGTTGGGTCGACACCGCCGAACAGGCCAAGCTTGTGCTGCGGCCCGCCGCCCAGGTCACCGTGGTGGCCGATCGCGAGTTCGGACTTCTATGCGATGTGGGCGCTTGTGCCGGAGCCTGGCTTTCATCTGCTGATCCGGGTCCAGCAGGATCGTTTGTTGGCAGGCGGGGACAAGCTGTTCGACGCGTCGGCGGGGTTCCACGTGAGCGGTCGGCGCGTGCTTGAAGTGCCGGCCCGCGAACCGGCACAAGCCAAGCGCCAGGCGCAAGTCGAGCTGTGCCATGGCGAGGTGGAGATTTGCCGCCCACGCAGCGCGGATCACAGCTTGGCGGGGCGGCTCCGGCTGCGGCTTGTCGAGGTGCGGGAAGTCGCGCCACCGGAGGGTGTAGAGCCGCTGCACTGGCGCCTGCTGACCACGCACGAGATCGCCGACACGGCCGCCGCCTGGCGGATCGTCGGCTGGTACCAGCGACGCTGGATCGTCGAGCAGTTGTTCCGGGCGATGAAATCGCAGGGGCTGCAATTGGAGGATAGCCAGCTTGCCTCGGCCGAACGCCTGGTCAAGCTGGCGGCGGTGGCAACCAAGGCGGCTTGCATTGACATCCAGTTGACCCAGGAGCGCGATGGCAAACACAAGTTGCCGGCCGCGATCGTGTTCACCGCGCCGCAGATCGAAACCCTCGCCGTGCTCGGCCCGACACTTGAGGGCCACACCCTGCGCCAGCAGAACCCGCACCCGGCCTTCACCCTTGCTTGGGCCGCCTGGACCATCGCCCGGCTGGGCGGGTGGAACTGCTATTACAAGCCGCCCGGACCGATCACCTTTCGCCGCGGCATGGAGCAGTTCTATGCCATCCACCGGGGACGTGAACTCGAGATGAGGCTGAAACGAGATGTGAGACTCCCCTAGTGCAGCTTCTGGCCGAGCAGCCTCGGACCGTTGGTCAAGCGTTCCGTCACCTGATGATGGAGCATGAGCCGCTGCCCTGGCTCGGCGACCTGATGTTCGCATTCATCGTGCAAAGCATGAGGCGCGTGGACCGGCCGGTCATTGACGGCGCCTTTGACGGGGAGGACCGGAGCTGGCCGAAGGAACGGCTGACGATAACCGACCTGGGCCGGGCCGTTCTGGGAGGAGAGGTGGACTGGCTGTCGCTGCGGCCGCCGGCCCGATGGGTTGGCGAGGTGTGTATTCCGGGCGCTGCGCCGTGCTGGCGTTGGGACGACGGCACGGCGGCGGCCGTGAGACGCTGAACCGGCGAAGGCTGCCGGCTACTCGAACAAGGTGCTCACGCTGGTCTCATCGGAGATGCGCTGCATGGCGTCAGCGAGGATGGGCGCGATGGTGAAGATGCGGATGTTGGGCGCCGCCAGCACCGCCTCGGTCGGCTCGATGCTGTCCGTGATGGTCATGCTCTCGATGGGACTCGCCGCAATGCGCTCGACGGCGCCGCTCGATAGCACGCCATGAGTTGCATAGACGCTGATCGCCGCGGCTCCGTTGTCGTGCAGGGCTACGGCCGCGTTGACGAGCGTGCCGCCCGAGTCGCAGATGTCGTCCACCAGGATGCAGTGCTTGGCCCGCACGTCGCCGATCACGTTCATGACCTCGGACATGCCCGCGCGCTCGCGCCGCTTGTCGATGATCGCGAGGTCGCAATTGACCCGCTTGGCCAACGCCCGGGCGCGCACGACGCCGCCGACATCGGGGCTGACGATCATGAGCGCCTGGTTCTGGAACCGCGCCTGGATGTCGCGCGCGAAGAGGGGTGCCGCGTAGAGGTTGTCCACGGGGATGTCGAAGAAGCCCTGGATCTGCCCGGCGTGCAGGTCGAGCGTGAGGACGCGGTTTGCACCGGCCTCGGTAATCAGATTTGCGACGAGCTTGGCGCTGATCGGCGTGCGGCTGCCCGTCTTGCGGTCCTGCCGGGCGTAGCCGAAGTAGGGCATCACGGCGGTGACGCGCCTGGCGCTCGCCCGGCGCAGCGCATCCAGCGCGATGAGCAGCTCCATGAGGTGGTCGTTCGCCGGGGCGCTCGTGCTCTGGACGACGAACACGTCCTCGCCGCGGACGTTGTCGTTGATCTCGACGAAGATCTCCATGTCCGCGAAGCGGCGGACCGAGGCCTGGGTGAGTTCCAAGTCCAGTGCCGCCGCGATCGCCTCGGCGAGCGGGCGGTTGCTGTTGCAGGAGACGATCTTCATCAGGCCTCATCGGGAACGTTCGGCGCCGGGCCAAGGGAGCAGGCCGGAATGGGCGGCCCCTTAGCACCCGGACGCGGGATTGTCATGGCCGCGTCTTTGGGCCGTGCCTCCGGAGCTGCATGAGGGCGGCTTGCATCAGGCGCCGCCGCCCGAGCGCGGGGCGCCACCGCGGCTCGGCGCCGCGGCATGCGCCGGCCCGGGATGCGTCGCCCCCGCCTTGACCAGCACCTCCTTGACGCCGCCCGCCGCCTGCTCGGCAACCGCGACTGCCACGTCGCCCCAGTAATGGGCGATGGATTCGGTCGGGACGTCGTTGAGCTGGGCGACGCGGCCGCGCTCGCGCCCCTGCGCATCCTGCACGAGCCATTGGATCTCGATCCGCTCCTGCCCGCCCGTGGCCGGCGCGGTCGTTACCTTGCCGTCGAGCCGGAAATCCGCGCCTGTTTGCGTGTCCTGCACGACGATGCCCTGATCGGCGAGCTTACCGCGCATCTGCGCGGCGAGGGCGTGGTTCCCGTCGCCTGGCGCGCCGGTGACGCCGGTGAAGTAGAGGCGTGCCGAGCGGTTGACGAGGCTGTTGGGGTCGGCCTTGAGGCGCGCGGCCTGGATCCGGTTCAGCAGGTCGGCGAGCTGCGGTGCGGCCGCCTCGGCGCTCGTCTGGAACGTCGCCGGGTCGCTGCGCGCCCAGGCGGCGAGCGGCACCGGCGTGCCCTCGACACTGCCCTGTCCCTTGCCCTGCGGATCGAGCACCTCGTAGGCGGGCACCACGGTCCGTCCGCGCGTTTGCGCCGACAGGACCAGAGACCAGTCTCCGCGCGAGGTATTGCCCTGTATCGCGGGAACTTCCTTGTCCTGCAGCGCCTTCGCCACGTCGCTGGCCCAGACAGCGGCCGCGTCGTCGCCGAGCAGTGCCGATCCCGGGGTGGGCACGGCGAGGCGGGCGGGCGGAGGCTCGTTGGCGAGGCGCATCGCAGTTGCGCCCGGCCGTCCGAGGAACGGCTGCGGCAGGTCGCCGCATGCCGAGAGGGGCAGCGCGAGGAGCAGGGACAGCAGGACGAGCAGGCGTCGCATCACGCCGTCACTACGCTGAGCTGATGTCCGAGCGGCCCGCCGCCCGCGAGGGTGCGGCGGCGATGGCTGAAGAAGCGCGCCTCGTCCGCCAGGGTGTCCGCCGCGACTCGCTCGACGCGGCAGGCCCGGGCGAGCCGGAGTGCGCAGTAGCCCGCGAGATCGAACAGCCAGCGATCCGGCCTTGCGCCGGCGGTGAACAGCCCCTCGCCGTCTCCCGCCGCCAGCACGGCGTCGCGAAGGTCCGGCCCGACCTCGTAGGAGCGGGCGCCAATGCACGGGCCGATGACGGCGACAATCCGCCCCCGCTCCGCGCCGAGCGCCTCCATCGCGCGCACGGTCGCTTCCAGCACGCCCGCCACGGCGCCGCGCCAGCCTGCATGGGCGGCGCCGGCGACGCCGGCCGTTCGATCTGCAAACAGCACGGGGGCGCAGTCGGCCGTCACGACTCCGAGCGCCACGCCCGGCAGGCGAGTCACCATCGCGTCCGCCCGCGGCCGCTCGCCGTCGGCCCAAGGCTCGTGCACGGTCACGACCTCGGCGCCGTGGACTTGGTAGAGACTCACGAGGCGGGCTGGGTCGGCGCCGGCCGCCCGCGCGGCACGGGCACGGTTCTCGCGCACGCGCTCGGGCCGGTCCTCGCCGGAGAGGCCGCAGTTCAGCGTGGCGTAGGCGCCGTCGGAGACCCCGCCGCGCCGAGTGCAGAAGGCGTGCCGCCCGGCAAGACCGGGGGCGAAGAGGGCTTCCGCGGTCACGACTTAGCCTCTGCGTCGTTGATCTTACTCTCCTGCCAATCCCTGTAGGTCTGGCCCGTGCCCTTCACCCGCCACGCCATCCGTCCGTTCTGGTTACCGGCATAGACCACGGCAGCGGCGGCGCTCGGACTGTCGAAGGCCACGTCTTCGGCGAAGCGCAGAGCATTCGGGTCGTCGGCCTTGACTAGCTTACCCTCGGTCATCAGTCTGTCGCGCTGGTCCTTGTAGGAGGTCCACGAGGCGGTGCCGTTCAGCCGCGCCGTCGAGCCCTTGAGCACGATGAACTCGCCATCGGCCTCAACTGCCGTCGCTTTCACGCCGACGGTGGCGAACTCGAACGTCGGCTGGTTCGGCGCTGCGGTGCCCGTCGTCGTACTGGACTGGCTCGGGACGGCGACCGCCTGCATGAAGTCGAAGCCGAGTACGGGCAGCATGAGCGCGATCTGCTCTACGAAGAACTCCATGTCCGCTCGATCGCTCTCAGGGAGCCGGTCGAAAGTGGGATCGGTGCTGTTGACGAGCTTGGCCCGGTTCGCAGCCTTGGTGAGAGTGAGCAGGCGGCTCTCAAGGTAGCGAACGTGGGTTTTGGTCAGGTTCTCGTCCTTGCTGACCACCATGCAGATGCGGCTGAAGAAGTCCTTCGTCTCGTCCTGATTGTGTTGCTTCAGCCGCTCGCCCACGTTGTCGCTCTCGCCGACGTAAATGAGGGTGCGCAGCGCATCCTCGGGGTTTGGACCGGCGAGGAAGTAGATGCCCGTCCGGCTCGCTTCGGGTCGGGCCACGAGATCGGGCAAGCGCGTCCGGGGAGCTACGACCACCTTGCCCGTCCAGTTCATGATCTCGGCAGTCAGGATGCCAGTTGATACACCGTCAGCAAGATAGATGCGGATCGTCCGGCCTCGAACCGGGCTCGCACCGCTCATGCCTCGAATCCCGGAGGTATAGGAAGCGGCGGGTGCGCGATGCAAAGCGCCTTGAACAGGCGGCCCATGCGGTCTGGCTCGGCGAGGCGCTGGGCGGCGTCGATCAGCGCCGCGGCGCGCGCGGGCGGCTGGGTGCGGGCGAGGCGGTCCGTCCGCTGGAACAGGCCCAGGCGGGCGAGGAACGGGCCTTGCGGCACGGGTCCCCACGACGCGGCGCCGGCCGCGGCGGCGGCGCGGGCAAGGGCGGCGAAATCCACGTGCACAGTGAGGTCCGCCTCGCCGGGCATCGCCAGGGGATCGGCGAAGCGCCCGGCGCGGATGGCTTGCAGGCTCTCGCCCGGCGCGCTCCGCTCGGGGCCGTAGTCGAGGAACAGCGCGGCGCCTCCGTCTTGCGCGAGCCGCGTCGCAAGCGCGGCGACAAGCTCGCGCGCGGCCTCGCCCAGCTCGACGACGGCGCCCTCGGGGGCATCGTTCCCGTCGAAGGCGACTGGCTGCTCGACGAAGCGGCCGGCCGCCACGAACCGCTCCAGCCAGGTTCCGCCCCGGCGGACGAGTTGCCGGATGGGAAGGGCGTCGAGGAACTCGTTGGCGAGCAGGATCATCGGCCCAGGCGGCAGGTCTTCGAGCGAGTCATGCCACGTCGCGTCCGTGACTTGCCTTGCTTGCTCGGCGCGCAGCCGGGGCGAGGACTCGACCAGGTGGACCTGCGACGCCGCGTGAAAGCTGGGCGCGGCCTTGGCCACGGCCCGTAGCGCGTCGCTCATCAGCGTGCCCCGGCCCGGTCCCAGCTCGGCGAGCAGCACGGGCGCCGGGTGCCCCATGATCTCCCAGACGACCGCGGCCCACAGACCCAGGATCTCGCCGAACGCCTGCGTGATCTCGGGCGCCGTCGTGAAGTCCTGGAATGGATCGCGCGTCGCGTAGTAGGCCGCGTTTGCCCGCGCCATGAACTGATCGAGCCGCTCCATCACGCCCCTCTTCGCGCCACCGCCGGGCGCCGCCGTGCCCAGAGGATCAGCGCGGCTCCCGCGACGATCAGCGGCAGGGAGAGAAGCTGACCCATTGTCGCCCCTTCCCACAGATAGCCTAGGAATGCGTCCGGTTGGCGAAAGAACTCGCAGATGCTGCGCGCGACGCCATAGCCGACGAGGAAGCAGCCGGTGAGCGTTCCGAAATGGGCGCGGAGGAACTCGCGCCGCGAGAGCGCCCACATGGCCGCGAACAGCACCACGCCTTCGAGCAGGGCCTCGTAGAGCTGGCTCGGGTGGCGCGGCACCATGTCCACGCGCGGGAAGATCATCGCCCAGGGCAGCCACTCGGGCGCGGGGCGGCCCCAGAGCTCGCCGTTGATGAAATTGGCAAGGCGCCCGAAGAACAGCCCAACGGGCGTGACTACGGCCATGCGGTCGGCGAACCCGAGAATCGGGATGCGGTTGCGAGCGCAGAACAGGATGATCGCGACCGTGACCCCGAGCGCGCCGCCGTGGAAGCTCATGCCGCCCTGCCAGACGGCGAATGCGGCGAGCGGGTGCGCGGCGTAGAGCTCCGGCTGGTAGAACAGCACGTAGCCGAGCCGCCCGCCCAGCACGACGCCGAGCGTCGCCCAGGTCAGGAAATCGTCCGTCTGCTCCACTGTCGCGACCGCCGGGGCGAGGCGCACGAGGCCGCGCATGAGCCGCCAGCCGACGACGAGGCCAGCGATGTAGGCGAGCGCATACCAGCGGATACCGAACGGCCCGAGGTGAACCAGCACCGGGTCGAATTGCGGGAAGAGCAGGACCGGGATCATGCGTACTGGTCCGGGTGAGCCAGGTAGTCCTGCACGTAGCGCCGCACGCCGTCCTCCAAGGGAGTGAACTGGCCCGGATAGCCGGCCGCGCGCAGCCGGTCCATGCGGGCCTCCGTGAAGCTCTGATACTGGCCCTGCAGCGCGGCGGGGATGGGTATGAACTCGACCCGGCGTGCGACACCCATCGCGTCGCAAACGGCGCCGGCGAGGTCGAGATAGGTTCGCGCCCGCCCGGTGCCGAGATTGTAGAGGCCCGACGGCGCGGGTTGGTCCAGCAGCCAAAGGAGCGCGTCCACCACGTCGCCGACCCAGATGAAGTCCCGCGCCTGATGGCCGTCGGGCAGCCTGGGCACGTCGGAGGCGAAGAGGCGCGCCGGGCCGCCCGTTTGCAGCTCGTCGAACTTGCGCTTGACGACCGAGATCATGGCGCCCTTGTGGTATTCGTTCGGCCCATAGACGTTGAAGAACTTGAGGCCTGCCCAGCGCGGGGGTGCTGCTTCTCCGCGGGCGAGGCTGCCAGCCACGCGCAGGTCGAAGGCGTGCTTGCTCCAGCCATAGAGGTTCAAGGGGTGTAGGAGAGCGAGACGCTCCGGCGCATCGTCGAAGCCTTGCTCGCCTGCGCCGTAGGTCGCGGCGGAACTGGCGTAGAGGAGGGGCACGCCTCGCGCCCCGCACCACTGCCACAAGCGCCAGGACAGGTCCACGTTGGTTCGCCAGACCAGGTCGCCGTCCGTGGCCGTCGTCTCGCTGATGGCACCGAGATGGACCACGGCGGCCAGGTCCGGTGCGGCGTCGAGCCAGGCGGCGAGCGCGTCGGGAGAGATCAGCGTCTCCGGGGGGTGCTTACCGAGGTTGCGCCACTTGCCCTCGGCTCCAAGCCAGTCCGCGACGGCGACGCGCTCGCCGCGCGCGACGAGGGCGGCGACCAGGTTCGACCCGATGAAACCGGCGCCGCCCGTGACCAATATCATGGCTGCGCTTTATAGCCGGCGCACGGCAGGAGGATAGCCCATGCAAGACCGTCCCCGCTTCTTCGACGACATCGCCGGGATGGCCGGCGGCGCGCTCTCGGCCTTGCAGGGGATGCGCGAGGAGATGGAAAGCCAGATGCGCGCGCGCGTGGACGACGCGATCCGCAGGCTGGATCTCGTGCGGCGCGACGAGTTGGACGCTGTCGCCGAGATGGCCGCGAACGCCCGCGCCGGGCAAGAAGCTGCGGAGGCGCGGCTGAGTGCGCTGGAGGCGCGGCTCGCGGCGATGAGCGGCGGTCCGGCACCTCAGCGCGGCAAGCCGGGCGCATCCGAGGGCGATCCTGCGAGCGCACCACCGGCCGGCGGCGAGCCGAATCCGCCAGCGCAGGATGGCAAGCCGGGCGCGTCCGAGGGTGACCCGGCGACCCGGCCACCGGGATCCGCGCCCGGAAGCTAGGGCTGGCGGCTTCCCAGGTTGCGAGGCGGGATCACCGCGAGGACGCGTACGAGTGCGTCGCCGCCCGCGGTCTTTCGAACACCAGTGCCGGGACAGGTCGCGCTCGCCCTTCCATGCTCGCCGGGTAGGCGCGCAGGTGCACCGGCGGATCAGCCCCGCCGACGGTCATGGCGACTCCACCCTTCATCGAGCGCAGCACCGCCAGCAGCTCGGCAACCTCCTGGCTCATGCGTGCGGCCTCGGCGGAGAGGGTCTGCGCCGCTGCGCCAACCTCGCGCGCCTGCGCTCCGCCGTTGCTGGTCAGTTGCCGCGCCTCGGCAACGCTGGCGCGCACGGTCTCCACGCTGGCCGAAACCTTCCCGACCGCGGCATCGATCCGCGCGGACACCGTATCCTGGGCGGTGACGGCTCGCGTGATGGCGGCGCTGATCCCATGCATCTCGGCCACGGTTGCGCGGATCGCGCCGATGTCGCTCGCGGTCTGGCTTGTGGCGTCCTGAATTCGGGCGATCCGGTGCTTCACGTCCTCCGCCGCGGCACCGGACCGCTGCGCGAGCCTCTTCACTTCCGCCGCAACCACGGCGAAGCCACGTCCCGCGGCGCCGGCGCGTGAGGCCTCGATCGTGGCGTTGAGCGCGAGCAGGTTGGTTTGGTCCGCGATCTCCCCGATCAGCCCGGCAACGGAGCCGATCTCATCGGCGGCATCGCGTAGCCGGGTCATGCGCTGGGCGGCCTCCTCCGCGTCCCGCGAAGCGCCGGCGGCGCAGTCCTCGGAGCGCGCCGCTTCGTCCCGAATGCCGTGGATGGCCTGGGTCAAGTCCTGGGAAGACGCGATCAACTCGCTGAGGCAAGCCCCTGTCCGCCGCATCTCCTCGTCCACGATCTGGCCCTGGCCGTCTATCTCGCTCGCCGCCAGGCCGAGATCGCCGGCGACCGCGGACATGCGGCTGGCGGAGCCTGAGACTCCGCGGAACACGCCGCCCAGATCGGTCGCGAACTGGTCTACCAAGGAATCCATCTCGGCCTGGCGGGCACCCTGCTCGGCGTGATCCTGCGCTTGCTCGCTCAGCAACGCGTGGATGCGCCCGATCTGGCCGCGGATCGAATCCTGCATGGTAGAGAGCGCGCGCAGGAGGTCCGCGGTCTCGCCACGGCCGGACGCCGCGATGGGGTTGTCGAGCTTTCCCGCGGCGATAGCCTGGGCGACGCGCACGGCCCGGAGCACTGGCGGTGCGATCAGGCGGTTGATCAGCGCCGTGATGATAATCGCGAAGAGCAAGGATGCACCGACCGCGACCGACGTGCGGCGCATCTGTGCGGCAACCATCTCGCCGACGCGGCTGCGATAACGAAAGCCGTCGTCGGCGAAGGTCTCGACTGCCCGTTCGAACTCGGCCTGGACGGCGGCGATTGCATCGTTGGCGGGCATCCCACTGGCGGGCTTCAGCACGGCCGCGACGTGCTCCTGGAGCGCCTCGATCTCTGCGCGCCCGGCCTGCGACATTGCCCGCTCGCGCGCCACATCCAGGTCGTCGAGCACGGCTCGCATCGCATCGGTGGTGGGTCGCGCCGTCGGCAGCCTGACGGCCAAGCCGGCGAACTCGATCTGAGCCGAGCGCAAGTAGCTGACGGCCATGAACGCATCATCGTAAATGCGCAGCGCGAGCGCTCCAAGCGCCCTTTCGCCGACTTGGGCGAAGCCGCCCAGCAGCCCAGTCAGCGCCGTCAGCGCCAAGAAGCCGGCCAGTATCTTCGAGCGTATGGACATCCCGCGGCGTAATCCTGACCCGATCTCGCTCATGCGGCCGCGG
Organism: uncultured Alphaproteobacteria bacterium; assembly: GCA_963839135.1. Taxonomy (GTDB): domain Bacteria; phylum Pseudomonadota; class Alphaproteobacteria; order Acetobacterales; family Acetobacteraceae; genus CAWKEH01. Next base: position 33,025 of record CAWIUA010000015.1, on the reverse strand, counting down.
TCAGCGCACGTCCACGTGCAGCAGCATCTTCGGATGGATATGGCATCGCACCTCGAACAGCCCGGCACTAGGGAAGCGCACATCCACCGTTTCGCCGGGCGGCTGCTCCGCGGACTCGTAGCTGAACGACGGCGAGCTGACGTAGATCTGGTGGGTAAAGTCGTCGTCGTTTGTGAAGCGGAGCGTGTCCCCCTGCGCGAGATGCACGTCGCGGACGACGAACGCGCGGCCATGCTGGGAGACCGTGACGACCTCGGCAGCGAGGGCGAGCGCCGCGGGCAGGAGGACGGCAGGGACCAGGGCAGTCAGCGAGAGGCGCATGGCGGCGGTCTCCGAAGCTATCGCGTGACGATATCGCGCTCCATCGGAGCGAGCCGGGCCATCAGCCGATTCTGCGTCCAATAAGGGATACCGGCCTGCTCCATCGCGGTTTGCAAATCCTCGGCGACGGCGTTGAACTCGGCCTGATGGAGGTGCAGACCCTTGTGCGAGGCGGCCATGGAGCGGCCCTTATACTGGCAAGGACCGCCCGCGAGCTGGCAGATGAAGCTGGTGATGCGCTGCCTAAGGTGGTCGGGGTTGATGTTGTCGAAGTCGTCCTTGATGCGGGGATCGGTCAGATACAGAGTGACCGCTCCATCGACGATGCGCGCGATGCCTGCCTGCTCGCCCAGTTGAGCGTAGAGGGTGTCCGCCGCCCGTGCCGGAGAGGCAAGCGCGATGCCGAGCAGCACCGTGGGCACCGCGATCCAAGTTGCACGCATGACGTTCGGCCTTTCCATCAGAAGCCAGCCTGCAGGGAGAGATAGACGCCGTTCTGATCCTTCTGCCGCGCGATCGGGCCGAGGCTGACGAAGGCCAGCGTGGCGGAAACGTGCTTGTTCAGGAAGTAGGAGGCAAAGGCGTCGAACGCCGGGCCTTCGTGCGCGAAGCTCAGATTGTTGGGCTTCGTGCGGAACTCGGCGCCGATGGCGAGCTTGCGGGTCAGCAGCAGGGCGACCGACCCCTCGAACTGCAGGCTATAGCCTTGATCGAGATCGCCGCCGAAGCCAAGCAGGCCAAATTGGTTGGCCTTCGTCGCGCGCAGCGTCGCGTTCACCAGCAGGCTCCGCGCCAGGAATAGCTTGGTCGCGGAGGCGTAGAAATCCACGCCATCAGGGGCGAGTGCGCCGATGGCGCGGAGCACGGCGTGGCTGTTCGCTGCCTTGAACTGCGCGCCCACCGCGATCTGCGGCAGCCAGGTATCCTGATCGTACACCGCGTTGCCGAGCAGGCGTACCTTGATCCCGGCCACGTCCAGGTTGAACTGGTAGCCGGCCCCCAAGCCCAGCTTCGCGCCTGTAGCACCCGTATCGAACCACACATGGTCGTAGGACAGCTCGACCCGGTCAAACAGGCCGACGCTGGCGCCAGCGGAATGCAGCATGTAGTCGGGCAGGTAGGTATAAGTGTAGTGCGCGTTGGCGCCGACTGCGTCGCGCGTGCCGTAGCCTGTTATCAGCGCCCAGGGCGTCAGTCCGCCGCCGCCCGAGCCCTCGATCTCGGTGACGCCGGAGGTCGCCAGCAGGCGTCCGCTATCCTGCGCACGGGCCGGTGTTCCACCGAACAGCGCGCCCAGCAGCACTGCCGGCAAAGCCGCCCTCCTACCCCAAGCAGTCCATCGCATTGTGCCCCGCCGTGCGTTTTGCTTCGGCCAAGGTGCACGGCAATGGTTAAGATTGCGTTTCGAGCGGCGCGCGGATGGCTCGATCCATCGTCGGCGTGCCACCACGCCGCACTTTTCACTTGACGTAGTCTCGACGTGAGTGAAAGATTTCGCACTGGAACGCGAAAAAAATCGGAACGGGAAGAACCGGACGATGCCTTCGGAGGGGGGAGACAAGGGTGCGGGCGACGACCTCGCGCTCGCGGCGCGAGCGGCCTGGCTCTACCATGCAGGCGGGTTGACGCAGTCGCAGGTGGCGCAGCGGCTCGGCGTGCCGAGCAGCAAGGCGCACCGCCTGATCACGCGCGCAACGCGTGCTGGTGTTGTGCGCGTGCTCATCGAGGGGCCGATTGCCGGCTGCGTTGAAGCTGAAGCGGAGCTCACTCAGCGCTTCGGGCTGCGCTTGTGCCGGGTGGTGCCGGGCCTGGTCGAGCCGGGGGGCGAGACCGCGTTACCGCTGCGGGCGCTCGGCGCGGCGGCTGCATCCTTCCTGCACGATGTCCTGACGCGCGAGGAGCACCGGGTCATCGGCGTGGGTCATGGCCGCACGCTGGGCGCGGCGGTGGACAAGCTGCCCGCGGTTCCTGCTCCCAACACGTGCTTCGTCTCCTTGCTCGGTGGCCTTACCTGCCGGACCGGGACCAGTCCCTTCGACGTGATTCATCGGCTGGCCGAGAAGACGGGCGGCGAAGCCTGGCTCATGCCAGTGCCGTTCATCGCCAACGCGGCTGCCGACCGCGCCGTGCTGCTCGCACAACGCGGCATCGGCGAGGCAGTCGCCTTGGCGGCGCAGGCAACGCTGTGCCTCGTCGGGATCGGCGAGGTCGCTGGCGGCGCCTTCCTGCCGACGAGCGGCGTCGTCAGCCCCGGGGAGGTTGAGGCGCTGCTCGCCGCAGGTGCTGCAGGCGAGATGCTCGGCCACTACTTCGATGCCCAGGGCCGCCAGATCGAGACTTCCCTCCATGACCGGGTGATCTCTGTCGTACCCCAGGACGCTGCGCGGGACGGAAAAGGATGCCTCTTCGTCGGCGTCGCGGGCGGCGGGATGAAGATCGCCGCCATCCGGGCAGTCCTGCGGAGCGGCTTGCTGGGCGGCCTCATCACCGACGAGCCGACCGCGCAGCGGCTCCTCGCGGACGAGAATGCGCGAGAGACGCAACAGGGAGAACCAGCGGATGCATGATAGAGCCAAGGATGCCGTAGAGGGGTTCGTCGCCGGCCGGGTCAGCCGCCGCGAGCTGGTCCGCCGCCTCGCCGTGCTCGGCGTGGGCGTGGGTGTCGCCGACATGCTCGTGAACGCCGCGCAGACGCAGGCGCTGGCGGCGGATTTCGACTGGATGGCGCACAAGGGCACCAACCTCAAGCTGCTGCTCAACAAGCATCCGTACGCCGACGCGATGATCGCGAACCTCGACAACTTCAAGAAGATGACGGGGATGAACGTCACCTACGACATCTTCCCGGAGGACGTGTATTTCGACAAGGTGACGGCCGCGTTGTCCTCGCGGTCGTCCGAGTATGACGCGTTCATGACCGGCGCCTATCAGACCTGGCAGTACGGCCCGGCGGGCTGGCTTGTGGACCTCAACGACTACATCAAGTCTGCGAAGACCAACCCGAACTACAACTGGGACGACGTGCTGCCGAACCTGCGCGCGTCGGATTCCTGGTCGGGGAAAACGGGCGACCCGCTCGGCGGGCCGGGCGCGCACCAGTGGGCGCTCCCGTGGGGCTACGAGATGTACACCATCTCCTACAACAAGGGCGTGTTCGACCGGCTGAAGCTGCAGCCGCCCAAGAACATGCAGGAGTTGATGGACTCGGCCGCCAAGATCACGAAGGACGGCGGCAACGGCATGTACGGCGTCGGCGTGCGCGGCAGCCGTTCCTGGGCGACGATCCACCCAGGGTTCCTCTCCGGCTACACCAACTTCGGCGCCCACGACTTCACGCTGAACAACGGCAAGCTGAAGAGCGCTGTGAACAGCAAGGAGAGCAAGGCGTTCACCGAGCAGTTCGTGAAGATGGTGCAGGAGAGCGGGCCGAAGAACTGGGCCACGTACACCTGGTATCAGGTCGGCGCGGACCTCGGCGCCGGCGCCTCGGGGATGATCTACGACGCCGACATCCTGGGCTACTTCACCAACTCGGGCGACACCAAGATGAAGGGGCAGATCGCCTATGCGCCGATAGCGCCCAACCCGTCGATGAGCAGCCCCACGTCCAACGTGTGGATCTGGTCGCTGGCGATGAGCAGCTTCTCGCGCAATAAGGACGCGGCCTGGTATTTCATGCAGTGGGCGACAGGGACCGAGAACCTGCTGTTCGGCGCGCGCGGACACGACATGGTTGACCCGGTGCGGGCAAGCGTCTGGAAGGACGAGCAGGTCCAGTCGCGAATCAAGCAGAACTTCCCCGGCTACCTCGACGCCTACAACGCGACGGTGACGAACGCGAAGATCTACTTCACGCCGCAGCCGTTGTTCTTCAACGTGACGACCGACTGGGCGGCGGCGCTGCAGCGCATGGTGGCGAAGCAGGTGCCGGTGGACGAGGGCCTGGACCAGCTCGCCCAAGCGACCGACCGCCAGATGCACTCGGCTGGCCTCGGCTAGCGTCAATGGGGCGGCGCTCCCGCGCGCCGCCCCGTCTCCTCCCCGCTCGTCTCAGAGGGGAACGCCATGTCAGTGACCTCCGCGCGCACCGTTTCCGATCTTCCGGCCGCGAGCGCCAAGCGCCCGTTCCTGTCGCGCGCGCTGCCCTACCTGCTGAGCCTGCCGGCGCTGCTGGTCTGCATCGGCATCCTGATCCCGTTCGGCACGGCGATCTGGTATAGCTTGCAGCGCTACAACCTCGCGATGCCGTTCCTGCGCGGGTTCAACGGCGTCGGCAACTACGTCGATTTGTTCTCGGACCCTGATTTCTGGAACACGGTCCGCGTCTCGATGATCTACACGGCGGCGACCGTGGGCGTGGAGCTGCTGCTGGGCCTCGGCATCGCGCTGCTGCTGCGCGAGCGCTCGCGGCTCAACAACGCCATCTCGATCGCGCTGCTGATGCCGCTGATGACCGCGCCGGCGATCGCGTCGCTGATGTGGAAGCTGATGACCAACCCGGGCTTCGGCGTGCTGAGCTGGGCGCTGTCCACGGTCGGCATCACCAACTTCAAGTGGGCGTCGGATCCGTCGTCGGCGATGTTCACCGTCGTGCTCGTGGATTTGTGGGTCTATACGCCGTTCATGATGATCCTGCTGCTCGCGGGGCTGCGGTCCTTGCCGCAGCAGCCGTTCGAGGCGGCGCGGCTGGACGGCGTGCCGCCCTGGTTCGTGTTCTTCCGCATCACGCTGCCGATGCTCACGCCATTCCTGTTCACCGCCGTCCTGTTCCGGCTGCTCGACAGCATCCAGCAGTTCGACATCATCTACGCGATGACCCAGGGCGGGCCGGGCGACTCCTTGCTCGTGTTCCAGGTGCGCGCCTACCTCGAGTTCTTCCAATACACCAACGTGGGCCGCTCGGCCGCGATCCTGATGGTGCTGTGGGCGATCACCTACGTGCTCAGCATGATCTTCGTGAAGCAGTGGACCAAGCTGAAGGAGCGTTCCCATGGAAGGGCGTGACCTGATCTGGCGCGTGCTGCGCGGGATCGCGCTGCTCGCCGTCGTGGTGTTCTTCCTGTTCCCGATCGCCTGGATCGTGCTGATGTCGTTCGAGACGAACGACCAGGTCCTGCAGATCCCGCCGACGCTCGCGCCGCACCCGACGCTCGCGAACTACATCGCGCTCCTCTCGGGCAAGCTGCAGACGACGACGGGGACGATGGACATCACGTTCCTGCACAATCTCTGGAACTCGCTGCTGCTCTCGGGCGCGTCCGTGCTGCTGGCCCTGGTCCTGGGCGTGCCGGCGGCCTACGCGTTCGCGCGCTACCGCTTCCGCGGCGGCGAGGACATGGCGTTCACGCTTGCTCTCGTTCCGCTTCGCGCCGCCGCTGCTCGTGCTGCTGCCGCTCTCGCTCTACTTCCAGGATATCGGGCTGAACAACACCTATATCGGGCTGATCTGGATCTATCAGCTGATCTGCCTGCCCTTGATCCTGTGGATCGTGCGCGGCTACTTCGAGGATTCGAGTCCCGACGTGGAATACGCCTACCGGCTCGACGGGCATTCCTGGTGGAGCGCGTTCACCAAGATCGCGCTGCCGCTCGCGGGGCCGGGGATCGCGTCCGCCGGGCTGCTCTCCTTCATCTTCGCGTGGAACAACTTCGTGTTCGCGCTGATCCTGGCCTCCGCGGACAAGCAGCCGGTGACGGTGGGCGCGCTCGCCTTCGTCACCGCTGCGGGCATTCAATACGGGATCATCGCGGCCGCCATCGTGCTCTCGATCCTGCCGACGCTGGCGCTGGCGCTCTACGCGCAGCGGTGGCTGGTCGAGGGCCTCAGCCTGGGAGCCGTGAAGGGATGACCCAAGGGACAGCGCAAGCGGCGGATGGCCTGCCAGATGGACTGACCGTCCGCGGCCTGCGGGTCGCCTTCGGCAAGAACCACGTGCTCAACGGCGTCTCGCTCGCCGTTGAGCCGGGCGAGACGCTCGTGCTCTTCGGGCCGTCGGGCGCGGGCAAGACGGTGCTGCTGCGCGGAATCGCGGGCGTAGAGCCTGCGGCCGTCGGACAGGTCTGCGTCGCCGGGCGCGACGTGTCCGTGCTCGGGCCGGAGCGGCGGGACGTGGGCGTCGCGTTCCAGAACTTCGCGCTCTACCCGCACCTCACGGCGAAGGACAACATCGCGAGTCCGCTGCGGGCGCGGAAGCTGCCGAAGGCCGAGGTCGAGGGGCGCGTCGGGCGGATCGCCGCGCTGCTGAAGATCGGGCACGTGCTGGGGCACCTGCCGCGCCAGCTCTCCAACGGCCAGAAGCAGCGCACGGCGCTCGCGCGGGCGCTCGTCGGCGAGCCGAAGGTCCTGCTGCTCGACGACCCGCTGCGCAACGTGGACGCGAAGCTGCGCTACGAGATGCGGCTCGAGTTGCCGCGGCTGCTGCGCCGGGCGGGGGCGGCGACGATCTACGTGAGCCAGGACTACCGCGAGGCGATGGCGCTCGGCGACCGCATCGCCGTGCTCGTGGGCGGGCACATCGTGCAGGATGCGCCGCCCGAGGCGATCTACGACGCGCCCGCGACCGTGTCTGTCGCCCGGCTGTTCGGCGATCCGCCGGTCAACCTCGTGCCCTGTCGCCCGGCGGCCACGCCCGCGGGGCTGCGCGTTGAGGCGCTGGGCCTCGTGCTCACCCTCGACCGCGACCGGGCGGCGGCGGGTCAGGACTGCCTTCTCGGGCTGCGGCCCGAGAACATCCTCGTCCACACCGAGGCGCGGCCGGGCGCCGCGCCGGCGGAACTGGTCGCGGTGACGCCGCTGCACGAGCGCTTCGTCCTGCTCCTGCGCACGCAAGCCGGCGTCGAAGTGCTCGCGAGCACGGCGTGGGAGGGCGGCACCGCCCCTGGCTCGACCGTGTGGATCACCGCCGACCCGCGGCGCGCCCTGCTCTACGACACCGCGTCCGGCGATCAGGTCGCGCGCGTGGCGCCGGCCCCTGTTCCAGCGGAGGCGGCGCGCGTGAGCTTGCTTCTCAATCACGTGAGCAAGACCTACGGCGGTCGGCACGGTGCCGTGCGTGCAGTCAAGGACCTCGATCTCGACATCCCTTCGGGCGACATCGTGGCGCTGCTCGGCTCGTCGGGCTGCGGCAAGACCTCGACCCTGCGCATGATCGCCGGGTTCGAGACCGTCACCGAGGGGGCGATCACGCTCGCGGGCAAGCGGATCGATCCGTTGCCGCCGGCGCGACGCGGAGTCGCGATGGCGTTCGAGGGCTATGCGCTCTACCCGCCGCTGACGGTTGCGCAAAACATCGGCTTCGGCCTGCCGCGTGGGCCCGCCGCGCAGAAGCGGGTGGCGGAGGTGGCCGAGATGCTGCAGATCGGCCCGATCCTCGACCGGCGCCCGGCCGGGCTCTCGGGCGGACAGCAGCAGCGCGCCTCGCTGGCCCGGGCGCTCGCGCGCGATGCGAACCTGCACCTGCTCGACGAGCCGATGGGCCAGCTCGAGCCGCAGCTCCGCTCCGTGCTGCGCGGGCGCGTCAAGGCGATGTGCAAGGAGCGGCGCTACACCGCCGTGCTCGTCACACACGACCAGACCGAGGCGAACGCCATGGCCGACCGGATCGCGGTGATGGAGGCGGGCGTTCTGCAGCAATACGGCACGCCCGAGGAGCTGCGCGACCGCCCGGCCAATTTGTTCGTCGGAACCTTCCTGGGCGAGCCGCCGATGAACGTGCTCCCGGCCACGGTGGAGGCGGGCGGGCTGCGGCTCAAGGACGATCCCGCCCTCGCGCTCGCCGTGCCCGGCCTCAATCTCGCGCCTGGCACCGAGATTACGCTGGGCGTGCGTCCGCACCGGCTGCTGGTCGGACCGGAGGCGAGCGCCGGCGCGTGGCGCGCGCAGGTTGTCTCCAACCACTGGCTCGGCGATCAGGCGCACGTCGCCCTCGAGATGGCGGGACGGCTGCTCGTCGCCGTCTCGAACGAGCGCGTGGCGGCGATGGCGGGCACCGAGGTGCCGGTCCTGGTCGAGCCGGACGCCATTCACCTCTTCAGCACCGGCGACGGCCGCGCACTCGCCCACGGCGGCCTTCCGGCGTGACGGACGGCCCGCTCCTCATCGCGCTTGATTCCGGCACCTCAATGGTGAAGGCCGTCGCGTTCACGGCGGCCGGCGAGAGCGTCGGCGTCGCGTCGCGGCCGAACCGAGTGGCGCTCGGGCCTGGCGGCGCCGCCGAGCAAGACATGACGCGAATCTGGGATGATGCCGCTGCTGTGGTTGCCGAGCTGACGGCGCGGCTGGAGGGGGCCGAGATCGCGGCGCTCGCCGTGACCGGCCAGGGCGACGGGACGTGGCTCGTGGACGGGGACGACGAGCCGGTCGCTCCCGCCTGGCTGTGGCTCGACAGCCGCGCGGGTGCCATCGTTGAGCATCTGCGCGAGAGCGGCGCCGGTCAGGCCGCCTTCGCCTACACGGGCACGGGGATCACGGCCTGCGCGCAGTCGGCGCAGCTCCTCTGCATGAGGCAGCGCTGCCCCGACCTCCTCGACCGCGCCCGGGCCGCGATGCACTGCAAGGACTGGCTCTACCTCAAGCTCACCGGCGTGCGCGCCACCGACCCGTCCGAGGCCGGCTTCACCTTCGGCGACTACCGCACCCGGGATTACCGCGACGAGGTCCTGCAGGCGCTCGACCTGGAGGAGCAGCGCCGGCTGCTCCCGCCGGTCGTGGACGGCACGCGGCAGGCGCACCGGCTCACGGCGATGGCCGCGACGCGCACCGGGCTGCCTGAGGGGCTTCCAGTCGTGCTCGGCTACGTCGATATGGTTTGCACCGCGCTCGGGGCCGGCATTTACGGAGAAGAAATCAAGGCCGGCGTCTCGATCCTCGGCAGCACGGGGATGCATATCCGCCTCGTCGAGGACGTGAACCACGTCGCCCCCAGCCCGGCGATGACCGGCTACTCCATGCCGTTCCCGGTGCCGAACCACACGGTCCAGGCGCAGACCAACATGGCGGCGACGCTGAACATGGACTGGCTCGCCGATGTGGTGGTGCAGGCGGCTCGGCTCGGCGGCCTGAACGCGGACCCGGAGCGGCGCGACGTGCTGCGCCGGCTGGACGACGCGGCCGCGGCGGCGCGGCCAGGCGCGGTCCTCTATCACCCGTTCATCTCGTCCGCCGGCGAGCGCGGCCCGTTTACGGACAGCTTCGCCCGCGCGAGCCTCATCGGCCTCGACCAGGAGGTGGGCTTGGCGGAGGTGGCCCGCGGCATCTACGAGGGCATGGCGCTCGCGGCGCGCGACTGCTACGCGGCGCTCGGTGGCGCGCCCGCTGAGGTGCGGATCACCGGCGGCGCGTCCCGCTCCGCGCCGATGCGCACGATCCTGGCCTCCTGCCTCGACCGCCCGGTCAGCGCGGGCGCACAGGCCGAGGCGGGGGCAGCCGGGGCGGCTATGACGGCCGCCGTGTGCATCGGGCTCTACCCGGACATGGCGGCCTGCGCCGCGCGCTGGACCGCGCCGCGCCACGAAGCGTCCGAGCAGCCCCATCCCGCGCTGGCTCGCACGTACGAGACGCTCTATCCCATCTACCGCGACAGCTACGCCGCGATGCCGGGCCTGTGGCGCCGGCTCGAAGCGGCGCGTGAGGAGCGCCGTGCGGCCTGACGGGACCACCCGAGACGTTGCCATCATCGGCGACAATTTCATGCTGCCCGAGCGGTTCGAGCAGGCCATCCACGCAAGCTGCGATGGCCAGGTCGCGACGCGCACGATGCGCCTGCCCTGGCCGGACACGCCGATGGAGCACGGCTACGCGACCGCCGGGCTGGAGGGCCTCAAGGAATACCAGGGCGATCCGGACGAGGTCGTCCGCTTCGTGAGCGATGCCGAGGTGCTGGTGACGCAGCTGGCACCCGTATCGGCCTCGATGCTGGAGCGGATGCCGAGGCTCAAGCTCGTCGCCGTGTCGCGCGGGGGCCCAGTGAACGTGGACATCGCGGCGGCGCGCGCGCGGGGCGTGCGCGTGGTCAACACGCCGGGCCGCAACGCCAGCGCGGTCGCCGAGTTCACGGTCGGCGCCATCCTGAGCCAGACCCGGCTGATCACGGCGGGCCACGAGAGCCTGCGCGCTGGGCGCGTGGCGCGGCGACCTCTATCGCGCAGACCTCACCGGACGCGAGCTGTCGGAGATGGGCGTTGCCGTGATCGGCTACGGCCAGATCGGGACGCGCCTCGTCAAGCTGCTGAAGCCGTTCGGCTGCCGCATCCTGGTCTGCGATCCCTACGCCCAGGTCTCGGCGACGGACCTCGCGGACGGGGTGGAGCAGGTCGCGCCTGGAGCAGGCGCTGCGCCGCGCCGACGTGGTGACACTGCATGCGCGCGTGACGGCGGAGACGACCGGGTTCATCGGCGCCCGGCAACTCGCGCAGATGAAGCCCGGCGCGCTCCTCGTCAACGCCGCGCGCGGGCCGCTCGTGGATTACGGGGCGCTCTACGACGCGCTCGCCTCGGGCCATCTCGGCGGCGCAGTGCTGGAGACGTTCGCCGTAGAGCCGATCCCGCCCGACTCGCCGCTGCTCCGCCTGCCGAACGTGACGCTCACGCCGCACATCGCCGGCGCCTCGGTACGGACGGTGACGGTTGCCGCCGAGGCTGCGGCCGAGGAGGTGCGGCGCTACATCGATGGCGAACCGCCCCTCAACCCTTGCTAGATCTTGCTAGACTCGGAGGAGATGCCACGATGGCCGACAAGACATCGACCGCGCTGAAGACGGGCTCAAAGACTCATGGTGCCGGCAAGGGCGAGAAGGCGCTGCGCGCGGCGCTCGTCGAGGCGTGCCGGGACCTGAACCGCCTCGGCATCAACCAAGGCACTTCGGGCAACATCAGCGTCCGCCACGGGGACACGATGCTGATCTCGCCGTCGGCAACGCCCTACGACGCGATGACGCACGAGGACGTGGCGGCCATGCCCATCGAGGGCGAGTATGGCTCCTGGACCGGGCGGCTGCGGCCCTCGACCGAGTGGCGCTTCCACCTCGACATCATGCGCGCCCGGCCCGACGCCGGCGCCATCGTGCACAGTCATCCCACGTTCTGCACCTCGCTCGCCATTGCGCGGAAGCCGATCCCGGCCTGCCACTACATGATGGCGGCGTTCGGCGGCATGGACGTGCGCTGCGCGCCCTACGCCACGTACGGCACCAAGGAGCTGAGCGAGCACGCCCTCGAGGCGCTGCGGGACCGCAACGCCTGCCTGCTCGCCAACCACGGCATGATCGTGGTCGGCCCGAACCTCGCCAAGGCGATGTGGCTCGCGGTGGAGCTGGAGACGATTGCCAAGCAATACTGGCACAGCCTGCTGATCGGCGGCCCCGTCCTGCTCGGTGAGGCGGAGATCGCGGACACGATGAAGAGTTTCGGCAGCTACGGCCTGCAGGAAGAGGAGGCGGCGCCGGAGCTGAAGCGCCGGGCGTCGTGAGCGGGACGGCTTCGCCGCCGTTCGACCTCGTCGTCATCGGCGGCGGCATCAACGGCGCCGGGATCGCGCGCGACGCCGCGGGCCGCGGCCTGCGCGTGCTCCTCTGCGAGAAGGGCGATCTCGGCGAGGGCACATCATCCCGCTCCGGCAAGCTGATCCACGGCGGCTTGCGCTACCTCGAATATTACGAGTTCCGCCTGGTGCGGGAGGCGCTGATCGAGCGCGAGGTGTTGCTGCGGCTGGCGCCCCACATCGTCTGGCCGCTTCGTTTCGTGCTGCCGCACAGCGCCGAGCAGCGTCCGGCCTGGGTGGTCCGGCTCGGCTTGTTCCTCTACGACCACCTCGGCGGCCGCGAGAGGCTGCCCGGCACGCGCAGGCTCGATCTCCGGCGCGACCCGGAGGGCGCGCCGATCCGCGACGAGTATCGCACCGCGTTCGAGTATTCCGACTGCTGGGTAGAGGATTCGCGCCTCGTCGTGCTCAACGCGCTCGGCGCGCAGGAGCGGGGTGCCGAGGTGCTGGTCCGGACCGAGGCCGTCGCTGCCCGGCGCGACGGCGAGGCCTGGCGCGTCACCCTACGCCGCGAGGACGGCAGCGAGCGCGAGGTGCGCGCCAGAGCCCTCGTCAACGCGGCCGGGCCGTGGGTGCAGCGCGTCATACACGGCGTCGTCGGGTCGAACGCGCCGAGCAAGGTCCGCCTCGTCAAGGGCAGCCACCTGATCGCGCGCAAGTTCTGGGAAGGGCCGCAGTCCTACCTGCTGCAGAACGACGACAAGCGCGTGATCTTCGTCAACGCCTACGAGGGCGAGTTCTGCCTGATCGGCACCACCGACGTGCCCTTTGACGACCCGGCCGAGAGCGTCGCCGTCACCCAGGTGGAGCGCGATTACCTGCTGCGGATAGTCAACCGCTACATGCGCCACCAGCTCAAGCCCGAGGACATCCTGCACGAGTTTTCGGGCGTGCGCCCGCTCTATGACGATAGCGCGGCGAAAAGCGCTTCCGCGGTGACGCGCGACTACGTGTTCGACGTTGATCCCCCTGGGGACACGCCGGGCGGCACACCGGCCTTGCTCTCTGTGTTCGGCGGCAAGATCACGACCTATCGCAAGCTCGCCGAGCACGCGCTGGACAAGCTCAAGCCGCATCTGCCCGGCATGGGCAAGGCCTGGACGGAGACGGTGCCGTTGCCAGGCGGGGACATGCCGGGCGCCGACTTCGACGCCTTCCTTGCCGGGCTGCGCAGCCGGCATCCCTGGCTACCGCAGCCGCTCGCCACCCACTACGCGCGCCTTTACGGGACGCGGGCGGACGCGCTTATCGGCCCGGCGCGGACGGTGACCGACCTCGGGCGCCACTTCGGGGCGCTGCTCTATGAGCGGGAAGCCGAGTTCCTTTGCGAGACGGAGTGGGCGCGCACGGCCGAGGACGTGACCGAGCGCCGCACCAAGCACTACCTGCACATGACGCGGGCCGAGCGCGACGCCTTCGCGGCCTGGATGGGTCGGGCGGCAACACCCAGGGCGGCGTGACGAGGGCCGTTTGAGCGGGAGGGAGACGCAGCCCACCGCGCTCGGGATAGACCTCGGCACGTCCGGGGTGCGTGCCGTCCTCGCGGCGGCCTCGGGCGAGCCGGCCGGCAGCGCTGCCGCGTCACTCGCCGCCGACGCCCGGCGTGACCCGGCCCACCTCTGGGCCGCGGTGGAGACCGCGCTCGACGGCGTACGGGATCGGCTCTCGACGGTGCGTGCCATCGCCGTAGATGGGACGAGCGGCACGATCCTTCCCGTGGACGCGAACGGCGAGCCGACTGGAAAGCTGCTCCTCTACAACGACCACGCCGAGCCGCAGGACGTGGCGGCCGTGGCGCGCGTCATGCCGGCGGACAGCGCCGCGGGCGGGGCGACCTCGCCGCTCGCCCGCGCGCTCCTGCTGCGCCGGGCGGGCGCTGCGCGCCTGCTGCACGAGGCGGACTGGGTGGCAGGCCGCCTGCTCGGGCGCTTCGACGTCTCGGACGCGAACAACGCGCTCAAGACCGGCTACGACCCGCGGGCGGCCGCCTGGCCGGACTGGATCGAGGCGGCCGGCCTGCCGCTCGCCATGCTGCCCGGCCGCGTGGCGGAGCCGGGCGACGCACTCGGCGCGGTAGCGCCGGGGATGGCGGTCCAACTTGGCCTGCCGCGCGATGCGCTCGTGGCCGCGGGAACGACGGATGGCTGTGCCTCGTTCCTCGCGACCGGCGCGGCGGAGGTCGGCGACGGCGTCACCGCACTCGGCTCGACGCTCGCGATCAAGCTGCTCTGCGACGCGCCGGTCTTCGCGCCCGAGTATGGCATCTACAGCCATCGCCTGCTTGGGTACTGGCTCGCGGGCGGCGCGAGCAACACCGGGGGCGCGGCGCTCGCCCGGTTCTTCACGCCGGGCCAGCTTGCTTCCCTGTCCGAGCGTATCAACCCCGAGCGGCCGAGCGGCCTCCACTACTACCCGCTGCCGGGCCGCGGTGAGCGATTCCCGGTGAACGACCCGGATCTGCCATCGCGCACCGAGCCGCGCCCGGCGGATGATGTCCTGTTCCTCCATGGCCTGCTCGAGGGCATCGCGCGCGTCGAGGCAGTAGGCTACAAGCGCCTGCGCGAGCTAGGAGGCCCGCTTGTGCGCCGTGTGCTCAGCGTGGGTGGGGGTTCGGCGAACCCGGTCTGGACGCGGCTGCGCGCGCAGGTGCTCGGCGTTCCCGTAACGGCGGTGCCGGGGCGCGAGGCAGCGTTCGGCGCGGCGCTGCTCGCGCTTCGCGCGCTCCGGTGACGCCGCCCGGGTGAGGGATGCCTCCGGCCGCGTCAGGGTATCACGAAGGCGGATGCATCGGACTGCACGCTGTTTCCGCCGTTCATGACGCGGTGCCGTTCTGCTAGATGGGGGAATGTTCGACCGCTTCTGCCTTGTGAGACATCGTATGGTTCGCCGTTCCGACCTTTCGCCCATGCGGGGCCCGAGCGCACGCGCCGCCGACCGAGGCTCCGCATCGCGGGCGGACATTCGCGAAGAGCGCCGCCCGCATGAGTGAGGCGCCCGATACGAGCCAGGCAGCTTTGGCACGCGAGGGCGTGCTCGCCTCCAGGACCATTATCGGTGCTGCCTGGCTGCTGACGTGGCGCATGTTGTCCCGGTCGTTGGGGCTTGTGAGCACCTTGATTCTCGCCCGCGTGCTCGTGCCGGGCGATTTCGGAATCGTGGCGATGGCGACGACGTTCACCGCCGCCGTGGATACCCTGTCCCAGATCGGGGTGCAGGACGCGCTGGTCCGCCATCTCGACGACGACCGCAGGCTGTTCAACACCGGGTTCACGCTCCAGGTCGGGCGCGCCCTGATCACGAGCGCCATCATCGCCGGCGCTGCTCCAGCCGCGAGCCTATGGTTCAACGAACCGAGGCTCGTCCCTTTGCTGCTTGTCCTAGCGGCTGCCTCGCTGGTCTCCGGTTTCGAGAACATCGGCATCGTTGAGTTCAGCCGCGCCATGCGGTTCGATGTGCAGTTCCTGCTCAACTCCCTGCCGCGCCTGCTGCAGGTCGCCGTCACGATCTCGATGGCGCTTCTGCTGAAGAGCTATTGGGCGCTGCTGATGGGAATCGTCACCGCGAAGGTGGCGCGCACGATCATGAGCTACTGGGTTCATCCGTATCGCCCGCGCCTGGAGATCGCCGGCTGGCGGGAAATCGCCGGCTTCTCGTTCTGGACCTGGGCCGCATGGATGGCCAGCCTCGTTTGGGACCGCATCGATCCCTTCGTGCTGGGTCCGCTGATCGGCCCGGCTCAACTGGGCCTTTACCTGCTCGCATTGGAACTGGCCGTTCTCCCGGTCTCGGAATTTGTCGAGCCCGCAACCTACGCGCTGTTCGCAGGCTTTGCCCGGGCGCAGAAGCAGGGCGGCAGCTCGATCCATCACGCGCCGCTGGTCACGGCGATGCTGGTGATATGCATCGCGCCGTTCACGATCACGATCTCCTGTGCGTCGGGATACGTGGTGGCGGCGCTTCTCGGGCCGAAATGGATCGCCGCGAGCCCGCTGGTCGCGATCATGGCGTGGCTCTGTTTGTTCTCGCCGCTGAGCTACGTATGCAACGCCGTTCTGGTCGCCAACAACTTCGTCCGGCGCAACTTCGTCGGCAAGGTGATCGCGTCGGTCGGGAAGCTCGTCGTGCTTCTGACCGCGGTGTCGCTGACCAAGCGCCTCGATCTCATCGCGGCGGCGATTGTGGTGTGCGTCACGATCGAGTCCTGCGCCTATATGCTGCTCCTGAGAGGAGCAGACCAGCTTCGATTCGGTCCCATGATCGGCGCGATCGGGCGCGCGTTGCTGGCCGGCTTGCTGGTGGTCGTGGTCCTGTACGAGGCAGGCCTGGCCTGGAACGCGGTCTCTGCGCCAAGCTTGCACGCTTTCTACTACGGCAGCCTAATCGGGTTGCTGGTGATCACGCTCTATGGCGTGCTCGTTCTCGGGTTCTGGCTGCTGGCCGGCCGTCCAGAAGGCGCGGAAACCCGGCTGCTCGACCTCGCGTCCCGCTTCATGCGTCGATTCAGCCTGCGATTGAGGGTAACCTCAGTCCCTCCCTAAGGTGACAGTCAAGCCCGATCAGGTGAGGGTCGCAGCCTAATGCGCCAGTCAAGCGGCCAATTTGAATCCGGATTGGAATGGGGTGCGGTTGTGGACGACGGCCCAGAGGACGTTCACTGGTCTGCGTGCGAGTGCGATGACGGCTTGGCGATGGCGTTTTCCCTCGCGTCGCTTGCGTGCGTAGAAGATGCGGCTGTCGTCGTGGGCGAGGGAGCAGAAGGCGGATTGATAGAACACCCGCTTGGGGCGCTTGCTGCCGCCGGTGGGTCGTTCGAGCAACCGCATGCGTCCGGACTGGCGCAGCTGATCGTCATCGATCCGCGGCGGATCGAACTCGTGCGCACCTCAGATTGGGCGACCAACTGTCCCGAATACAAGGTGACAGCGGTGCAGGTCAGCCCGAGCAACGGGCCGACCGAAGTGGCAGGAGAGCTACGCCCGGCACAGCGAGGCGAGCCGTCGCATCCTGCCGGTCGCCGCCGAGTGATCCCGGCCGCCCGGCCCGTCGAGCGCCCGGCGTGGCAGCGGGGCCGCTGGGAGAGGGGCGTCCGGCAGGTCGCGGAGGAGACGGCGATCGCGCTGACCTACAACCGCACGACCTACGCGGTGATGATGGCGACGCCTGCGGACCTCGAGGACTTCGCCGTCGGATTCAGCTTGACCGAGGGGTTCGTCGAGCGGGCCGAGGAGATCGAGGAGATCGCGATCGTGGAGGCCGCGCCGGGCGACGGGATCGAGGCGCGAATGTGGGTCGCGCCCGAGCGCGCCGCGGCGATGGGCGAGCGGCGCCGGGCGATGGCGGGGCCGACCGGGTGCGGGCTGTGCGGTCTCGACAGCCTTGCCCAGGCGCTGCGGCCGCCGCCGCGCGTGGCGGCCGGCCTCGCCATCGCGCCGACCGAGATCGAGGCGGCGATGGCGGCGCTCGCACCAGGGCAGGCGCTCGGCCGGGCGACGCGGGCTGCCCATGCGGCCGGGTTCTGGCGTCCTGGGCACGGACTGATCGCCTTGCGCGAGGATGTCGGCCGGCATAACGCGCTCGACAAGCTGGCAGGCGCGCTCGCGCGGGCAGGGGAGGATGCGGGAGCTGGCGTCGTGGTGATGACCAGCCGAGTATCGGTGGAGCTGGTGCAGAAAGCGGCGCGGATGGGGGCCGGCGTGCTCGTCGCGGTCTCCGCCCCGACGGGACTTGCGCTGCGCATGGCGGAGGCGGCTGGACTCACGCTGATCGCCGTGGCGCGGGAGGACGGGTTCGAGCTGTTCACCTGTCCCGAGCGGATCGCTGCGGAGCGTTCGGAGGAGGTTGCGGGTGACGCTGCCTGACAAGCTGGTCATGATGGCGAACCAGATCGCCCGTGCCTTCGCGCATGAGGGCGAGGAACGCGCCGTCGCGTGCACGCTCGACCATCTCGTGAAGTTCTGAGCGCCTACGATGCGGCGCGACATTCGCATGTACCTGGAGCGAGGCGGCGAGGGTCTGCTTCCGCTCGCGCGCCGGGCCGTCGCGGCGCTGCCGGCGACGGCATGGCCGACCGGCGAGGATCGGCCGACGGGCGGATAGCGAATCCAAGCGTATTGACCGCGAGTATGGCTTGAGTGCTGGGCCATAAAGGTGTTGCCTATCCAGGTCAACACGTCGTACCAACGGCGAGCAGGAGGGCGTCCAAGGTGAGTGGTATCACAGTAACCGGCGGGGGAGGGGCGCCAGGGCTCCTCGACCGCGAACGCACCGTCGCGCGACCGGGCTTCAACCGCTGGCTCGTGCCGCCGGCGGCGCTGGCGATCCATCTCTGCATCGGGATGATCTACGGTTTCTCGGTGTTCTGGAAGCCGCTCGAGGCAGCGATCGGCGGAACGCCGCCGGCCGAGTGCGCGCGGATGTCGCTGTGGACTGCGGCCGTCACGACGACCTGCAACTGGCGTCTAAGCGACCTCGGCTGGACGTTCACCCTCGCGATCGTGCTCCTCGGCGCGTCGGCGGCCTTGTTCGGCGGCTGGCTGGAGCGTGCCGGGCCGCGCAGGGCGGCCCTTGCCGCGGCGCTGTGCTGGTGCGGCGGCCTGCTTATCTCCGCGTTCGCGATCTCCATCCACCAGCTCTGGCTGCTTTGGTTGGGGGCTGGGGTGATCGGAGGCATCGGACTCGGTCTCGGCTATATCTCGCCGGTCTCCACGCTCATCAAATGGTTCCCGGACCGGCGCGGCATGGCGACGGGCATGGCGATCATGGGCTTCGGCGGCGGAGCGATGATCGGCAGCCCGCTCGCGGTCATCCTGATGCGCCAGTTCAAGGCGCCCGGCTCGCCCGGCGTATGGCAGACCTTCGTGGTGCTCGCGCTGATCTACGCCGTCTTCATGATCGGCGGCGCGTTCGCCTTCCGGGTGGCGCCTGACGGCTGGGCGCCTTCTGGCTTCAAGGCCGGCGCCACCAAGCGTTTGGTGACGACGCGCAACGTAGCACTTCAGGACGCGCATAAGACGCCGCAGTTCTGGCTCGTCTGGATCGTGCTGTGCCTCAACGTCTCGGCAGGCATCGGCGTGATCGATGCCGCGTCGCCGATGCTCCAGGAGATCTTCGGGGGCAGCCTGATCGGGCAGCCCGGCGTTGCCCTCAAGGATCTCAGCAAGGCGCAAGTCGAGCAGATCGCGGCCCTCGCCGGCGGCTTCGTCGCACTGCTCAGCCTGTTCAACATCGGCGGCCGGTTCTTCTGGGCCTCCATCAGCGACTGGATCGGGCGCAAGCCCACGTATGCCGTGATCTTCCTGCTCGGCATCTTCCTCTACGCGGTCGCGCCCACGCTCGCGCACAATGACCAGCGCGCGCTGTTCGTGCTCGCGTTCTGCGTGATCCTCTCGATGTATGGCGGCGGCTTCTCGACCGTGCCGGCCTACCTCGCGGACCTGTTCGGGACGCGCTACGTGGGCGCGATCCACGGGCGGCTGCTCACGGCGTGGTCTGCGGCCGGGGTGATCGGCCCGGTGCTGGTCAACTACATCCGGCAAGCTGAGCTCAACGCCGGGGTCGCGCACGCCCATGTTTATGACGTCACCCTCTACGTGCTCGTCGGGCTGCTCGTGATCGGCTTCCTCGCCAACCTCGCCGTCCGCCCCGTAGCCGAGCGCTGGTTCATGCGTGAGGCAGTGCCGACAGCAGCCGTGAGTGAAACGGTGCCGGTCAGCGATCAAGGCGTTGGGCGCGGGGCGTTCGGGCTTGGGGCGCTGGCGGCGTGGGCCGTGGTCGGGCTGCCGATCCTGTGGGGTGTTTATATCACGCTGAGCAAGGCGGTAGTGTTGTTCAGCTAGCGCAGGAGTCGGCATGGCGGCGATCGGATTCATCGGGCTTGGCAACATGGGCGGCCCGATGGCGGCGAGGCTCGTCGCTGCCGGCCACAAGACGCGCGGCTTCGACATGCAGCCGGAGGCGCTGCAGCGGCTCAGGGATGCCGGCGGCGAGACGGCCGACTCGCTCGCCGAGGCCGTCGCGGGCGCCGAGGCCGTGGTCACGATGCTGCCGGCGGGCGATCACGTCCGCGCCGTGCTCGGCGAGGTGCTGCCGCTGCTGCCGCCCGGCACGCTGGTGATCGACTCCTCGACCATCGACGTGGCGACCGCCCGCGCGATGCACGCCGCCGCCGCGGAGCGGGGCTGCCCGATGCTCGACGCGCCGGTCTCGGGCGGAACGGCGGGCGCGGCGGCCGGGACGCTGACCTTCATGTGCGGCGGCGAGCCGGCGGCCTTCGAGCGGGCACGGCCGTTGCTCGGCGCCATGGGCAAGACGGTCGTGCTCGCAGGCGGACCAGGTGCCGGGCAGGCGGCGAAGGTCTGCAACAACCTGATCCTCGGCATCAGCATGGTCGCCGTCTCAGAGGCTTTCGCACTGGCGGAGCGGCTGGGGCTGTCGGCGCAATCCCTGTTCGACGTGGCGTCCACCTCCTCGGGCCAGTGCTTCTCCTTGACGAGCTACTGCCCGGTGCCCGGGCCGGTGCCGAATGCGCCGAGCAACCGGGACTACGCGCCGGGCTTCACGGTGGCGCTGATGCTCAAGGACCTGACGCTCGCAGCGGAGGCGGCAGCACAGGCGGGGGCGCCGCAGGTCCTCGGCGGTCACGCGCGCGAAGCGTATGAGCGGCTGGAAGCTGCCGGGCTCGGCGGGCGCGACTTCTCGGTCGTTGCGAAGGTTCTCCACGAGGGCGGCCTGACCTGAGCGACTTGCCGCTCTACGCCGTGCCGGAGCCGCGGTGGGCGTCGCGCGGGATGCGGGACGTGGACCGCGTGCGCCGGGCGCTGGGGGCACTCGCGCGCGCGGTGCATCACGTCGGCGGGACCTCGGTGCCCGACGTGTCGGCCCTGCCCGTGCTCGACCTAATCGCCGAGGTGGAGTGCCTGGACCGGCTCGCGCAGGCACGGCTGCGACTGCTGGCCCACGGTTTCGAGCCGGCCCAGGCGCGTTCCGACGATTGCCGGCTCTATATCGTCGATGACCTGGTCACGGGAGAGCGCAGGGTCGAGTTGCGGTGCTATCCGGCCGGGCATCCGGAGGCGGAGCGCATCCCCGCCCTGTTTGCCTTGCTGCGCGCGCGGCCGGATCTGGCGCGGGCCTATCAGGAAGCGAAGCGCGCAGCGTGGGCGGCCTGTGCCAGCGATGAGGCCGCCTATCACGCGTCCAAGCGAGTCTGGCTCGAGCGCGTCGTGGGTGAAGCCTTGGCTGTCTGGGCGAACAGCCGCCGTCGTCCCTGAACCGACCTCACTCCGCGCGTAGTTCCCGCAGGAAGCTGGTGCTCTCTCGCATCTGAAGGGCACTCCGCGGCGCCCAGCCCTGGAAGCGGGGCCTCGCTCTTTGCGGCCCGCCCGGCGCCGTGGCACGCTGCCCTGGGCGAGGGGGAGCACGGAATGCCGCGGGACGGCAGAATGGCCACCATCGCGGGCGAGGCCGAACGGTGGCTCACCCGCGCCGACCAGGCTCTCGGCTTCCTCATCGAGATTCCCGCAGCCGTCGCGGTCGCCGCCGAGGTGGTGATTCTCCTCGCCGGCGTGATCGCGCGCTTCGTCTTCGACAGCCCGCTCGTCTGGTCGGACGAGCTCGCCAGCATCGTGTTCCTCTGGCTCGCCATGCTCGGCTCCGCGGCGGCGCTTCGCCGCAGCAGCCACATGCGCCTGACCACGATCGTCGCCCGCCTCGATCCTGCGACCCGCGCCCGCCTGGAGGCGCTCGCGATCCTGACGCCGCTCCTCTTCCTGCTGCTCATGGTCCAGCCCGCGACGGACTTCGCCCAGGATCAGAGCTTCGTCGAGACGCCCGCCCTCGGCTGGTCGGAGCTGACCCGCGCCGCCGCGATCCCGGTGGGCTTCCTGCTCATGGCGCTGGTCGCGGTCCTGCGCCTGCTTCGCGAAGGATGGCGCGACCTGCTGATCGCCGCTGGCTTGCTCATCGTCATCGCAGCCCTTCTCTACGCCGGGCAGGACTGGATCAGGGCGATCGGCAACTGGAACCTCGCCCTGTTCTTCGCCGCCCTCGTCGGGGCGGGCGTGTTGCTCGGCGTGCCCATCGCGTTCTGCTTCGGGCTGGCAACGGTCGCCTACCTCCTCTGCACGTCGGATACGCCCGTCAGCGTCGTCGCCGGGCGGCTCGATGAGGGCATGAGCAGCCTGATCCTGCTCGCCGTCCCCCTCTTCGTGCTGCTCGGCGTGCTGATCGAGGTGACGGGCATGGCACGCGCCATGGTCGCTTTCCTCGCCAACCTGCTCGGCCACATCCGCGGCGGCCTGAGCATCGTGCTGCTCGGCGCCATGCTCCTGGTCAGCGGCATCTCCGGGTCGAAGGCCGCCGACATGGCGGCGGTCGCCCCAGTCCTGTTCCCGGAGATGAAGCGGCGCGGCATGGACGAGGGCGAGATGGTCAGCCTGCTTGCCGCCGCGGGCGCAATGTCGGAGACGATCCCGCCCTCCCTCGTGCTCATCGCCGTCGGCTCCGTCACCGGCGTCAGCATCGCGGCCCTCTTCACCGGCGGTCTCCTGCCCGGCATCGTGCTCGCCCTCGTGCTCGCAATCGTCGCCCGGCGGCGCAGCTCCGCCGAAGATAGCCGCGGCGTGCGGCGCCCGCCGGTCCGCATCGTGCTGCGCAGCCTGGCCGTCGCCGTGCCGGCGCTGGTGCTTCCCGTCCTGATCCGTGCCGCCGTCGTGGACGGGGTCGCGACGGCGACGGAGGTGAGCACGATCGGGATCCTCTATGTCGTCGTTGCCGGGCCGCTGATCTACCAGCGCGTGAAGCTGCGCCGGGTGTTCCCGATGCTGGTCGAGACGGCCTCGCTCTCGGGTGCCATCCTGTTCATCATCGGCGCCGCCACCGCGATGGCCTGGGCGCTGACGCAATCCGGCTTCAGCAGCGCGCTCGTGGCGGCGATGAGCAGCGTGCCGGGCGGGCGCTGGGGCTTCCTCCTCGTCTCGATCGCGACCTTTGTCGTGCTCGGCAGCGTTCTGGAGGGCATCCCGGCGATGGTCCTGTTCGGACCGCTGACCTTCCCGGCAGCTCGCGCGGTGGGCGTGCACGAGGTCCACTACGCGATCGTCACAATCCTTGCCATGGGCATCGGCTTGTTCGCGCCGCCGTTTGGTCTCGGCTACTACGCTGCCTGCACCATCGGACGCGTCAGCCCCGACGCGGCGCTGCGCCGCATCTGGCCTTACCTCGCCGCGGTGCTGATCGGTCTCCTGCTCGTCGCCGCCGTGCCCTGGATCAGCGTTGGGTTCCTCTGACCCCCGCCGCGGCGGTCATCCGATGACGTTTCCGTGAGGATGATGAAATCGTCGGCGGCATGTCGCAGATATCTCACGCTTTTTGTGCAATGCAGCAAAATCGCCCTTGCGGGGTAATCTGGATGTGCCCATAGTCTGTCCGGGTGCGCAGAAATTGTCATCCGAAATTGTCATCCGATTGCCATGAATATGGCTGCAGCAACAATCCAGGAGAGATGCACGCATGAGTGCCTCGAACTATCTTGAGCGCTCGGCAGGACATGCCGAGAACGCGGTGAATACCACGCTGAATACTGCCATGAACACTGGCATGGCATGGTTCGACATGATGCTGAACTTCCAGCGTGAGATGCAGCGCGCCTCGTTGCAGTCGCTCTCGTCCTACAGCCCGACCAGCGACACCCGGATTACCGGTCGTCTCCCGCATGAGGCGAACGGCGTGCAGGTCATCCCCGTCGGCGAGGAGCGGCTCAACGTCGCGACCCGTACCGTCCAGGGCGAGACCACCCGCATCCGCCGTCGCGTCGTCGCTCAGCCTGTCGAGCAGCAGGTCACGCTCCGCGACGAGAAGGTCGTCGTCGAGCGCCGCCCGGCCACCAGCACAGATCCTAAGGCGGACGTGCTGACCGAGACGGTCATCGAGATGAGCGACAGCACCCAGGTGCCGACGGTGTGGAAGAGCCTGCACGTCGCCGAGGAAGTGATCCTGCGCAAGCAGGTCACCGAGCGGACCGAGAAGGTGCGCGAGACCGTCCGCCGCGACGTCGTGGACGTGGAGCACGCCCGTGCCGAGCTCGTCGAGGCGCCGATCAGCAAGGTCGAGACGCACGTCGATCACCTTCCGGCGCTTCGCCACGACGCGGAGGAGACCCGCCGCGCCCACGCGCGCGCGGAGCACGCCGCCGAGAAGCACGCGCACGACCAGGCGGCCGAGGCCAAGAAGCCGGCGCACCGCGCCGCGCCGCTGCGGATCGCTGCCGTGAGCAAGGCTGCGCGCCGGAAGTAACGCTGCGATCGACACCCGAAGGGTGACGCAGGGGCCATCGCGGCCCCTCTCACTCTTCGGGTATTGTCGCCTTACCGGGCCTCCAGCACGTCCAGCCGATAGCGCTCCGCCCGTTCCAGCCGCGCCGGGCGCACCGCATCCCCGCACGCCGCGATGAAGCGGTCGGCCGCCTCTTCGCCAGTCCCGACCCCGTCCGTCGGCCCGCGCCAGTTCACCAGCAGCACGACGCCGTCCGATTCCAGGCACGCGAGCGTGCGCCGGGCTGCTTCCGCGATCCCGTCGCGGCCAAGGTAGTAGAGCACCTCCGAGAACAGCACGAGGTCGAACCCTCCCTCGGGCCACTCGCGCGGCACCGCTATGCGCGCGAACGCGACGCCGGGCAGGTCGGCGCATCGCGCGCGGGCCTCGGCGAGCGCCGTCTCGGCCACGTCCACGGCGAGCAACTGTGTGCAGCGAGCAGCCAGTTGCCGGGTGAGCACGCCGATGCTGCACCCGACCTCGAACCCACGCGCGAACCGTGCCCGCGGGAGCGCTGCAACGGTCGCAGCGTATTTCTCCCGCTCGTAGCTGCTGGTTGCGAATTGCCATGGGTCAGGATCGCGCTGATACAGCCGCTCGAAGTAGCCCGGCTGCAGGGTCGCGGGCAGGTCCTCGTCCCTAGGATCGTCTACCAGTGTGAGATCTCCATCCAGTCAGGGCAGCAAGCCCGCTCCTCCTTTCCGCCGCACGAGCTCCAAGAGCAACTCGTCGCGCTGTCGCCTCACGGCCTCCAGGTCGGCGTCGCCGATCATCTCCCCGACTCCCTCGACCACCTTGCGGCCGAGCGCCGCGTCCACTGTCGGGCGACCTAAGTCGCGCCACATGCCCTCGGTTGCCTGCCAGAGCGGCTTGCCGAACAGTTCTCCGATTCCGCCCGCGCCGCCGGAGAAGTGAAGGTTGAGGAACGGCCCGAGCAAGGCCCAGCGCAGGCCTGGGCCGTGGGCGATGGCGGCGTCCACGTCGGCCACCGTCGCCACGCCCTCGCTCACGAGGTGGAACGCCTCCTGCCACAGCGCCGCCTGCAGGCGGTTCGCGACGTGGCCGCGTATCTCCCGCTTCAGGTGGATCGGACGCTTGCCGCAGGCGGCGTAGAACGCCATCGCCTTCGCCACGGCCTCCGCGGAGGTTTGCCGCCCGCCCACGACCTCGACCAGCGGGATCAGGTGCGGCGGGTTGAACGGGTGGCCGAGCAGCACGCGATCCGGGTGAACGCACGCGTCCTGGAACTCGCTGACCAGGAGCGTGGACGAGCTGGACGCGAGCGGCACACCCGGCGGGGCGGCCGCGTCCAGCCGCCGGAATAGCTCGCGCTTGAGGTCGAGCTGCTCCGGCCCGTTCTCCTGCACGAACCCGGCCCCCGCGGCGGCATCCTCGGCCGACGTGCAGAAGCGCAACCGGTCGGGCGACGCCCCAGGTGCGAGGCCCATCGCCTCCATCACCGGCCAGTGCGCCGCGACCGCCCGGCGCAGCGCCGCCTCGGCGCCCGGCGCCGGGTCCCACGCCGCCACGTCCAGCCCGTTGGCGAGGAAGCACGCCGCCCAGCTCGCCCCGATGACGCCCGTGCCGATCACCGCGACGCGCTCGATTCCTGCTCTGTCCATGTCTCGATTACACGGTCTCGATTACACGCTGTAGATGCGGATGCGCACCGCATCCGGGTCGCGCTCGCCGACGCCGATGAAGACGGTGCGGTTCAGCCAGGCATAGGCCGGTGCTGCGGTCTCGAACGATGGGGTGGTGCGGAAATAGACCCGCTCGGGCGGGACCCGCTCGCCGCGCAGCAGCCGGGCCATGTCCTCCGGCGCCGCGTGGCGCAAGCCGCGGTTGACCACGTAGACCAGCGCCCCGTCCGCCGCGAGGCGGATGGTGTAGCGCGCCTCGATCTCGGTCACGCCGTCTGCCCGGATGAGCTGATAATCCGCGCCGCCGGGCAGGATCTCGCCCGTGAGGCGCGGCCCGGCGACGCGGCCCCCAAGGATCGGAACGACCCGCCTCTCCCCCGTCGCGCACGCGCCGACGCTCACCGGTGCGGCGACCTCGGCCGAGACCTCGCCCACGAAGTCGAGCCGCGGCGGTTCCACGCGCGCCTACGCTGCCACCGCCTTGAGCTGCGGCAGGCCGAGCATCTCGCGCGCCTCGGCGGGCGAGGCCGGCTCCAGGTTCAGCTCCTTGATGATCCGCACCGTGCGCTCGACCAGCATCTCGTTCGTGGCGAGGCGGCCGCGGCTGTAATAGTTGTTGTCTTCCAGCCCGACCCGCACGTGGCCGCCGAGCAGGATCGCCTGCGTCGTCGCGGGGAGCTGCGCCGGGCCGATGCCCGAGACGCAGAAGATGCTCTGCGGCGGCAGCATGCGGATCATGGCGGTGAGGATATCGACGCTGTAGGGCATCGCACCCTGGAAGCCGCGGTCGGCGCCGAGCACCATGTTGATGTAGTAGGGCGGCTTGTCGTAGCCCTTCTCGATCAGCCGGGTCACGTCCTGCAGGATGTGCTGCGGGCCGAACACCTCCCACTCCGGCTTGATGCCCCGCTCCTGGAAGCGCTTGGCCAGCGTCTCGCAGCGGCTCGGCGTGGTGACGACCAGGATCTCGCGCCCGCCATGCACGTCGGCGAAGGTCATGCCGTCGAAGGTCGCCATCTCGGCGCCGGCGTCGAGACCCTTGAGACGCTCCTCGAAGCTGCTCTCGAACATCCCGTCCGCGCGGGGCACGAGCATGTCGCCGTTCGAGCCGCCGCCGGTGGAGTTGTTCAGCACGATGTCGCAGCCGCGCTGGCGGATGCGCCCGTTGATGTCGCGGTAGATCGCGGCGTTGCAGGTCGCCTCGTCGTCGGGCCGGCGCGCATGCAGCGCCGCGACGGCCGCACCCGCCTTCCAGGATTTGTGCACGCTCTCGGCGATCTCTTCGGGCTGCGTCGGCAGGTTCGGGTTCTGCGCCTTGCTCGCCATGCCGCCCGTGGGTGCCACGGTCACGATCACCTTGCCCTGCGTCATGCTCTCCTCCCCGAGGCTTGCGCCGCCTTATGCGCCCAACGCTCGAAGGCCACAACGAGAAAGTGATGCTGCATAACAATTCCGCTTGACCCTGTGCCCGCCGCGCGGATAGGACGCCTGGCAGCAAGCGCCGGAGAGGTCCAGGCCATGACGCACAACGCCCCGTCCTTGCCGGACAGCCTGGCCGTCGAGCAGCGCGGCGCGGTGACCGTGCTGCGCCTGTCCCGCCCGCAGAAGCGCAACGCGCTCGACGACGGAACCGTGGAGGCGATCGGCGCCTTCTTCGCCGACCTGCCGCCCGGCACACGCGCGGTCGTGGTCCACGGCGAGGGCGAGCATTTCTGCGCCGGGCTCGACCTCAACACGCTGACCGATATGGACGCCACGGGCGGGATCGCGCACTCGCAGCGCTGGCACCGGGCGTTCGCCCACATCGAGGGCGGCCAGGTGCCCGTCGTCGCGGCGCTGCACGGCGCCGTCGTGGGGGGCGGGCTGGAACTGGCGATGGCCTGCCACATCCGGGTGGCCGACCGCACCGCCTTCTACGCGCTGCCGGAAGGGCAGCGCGGCATCTTCGTGGGCGGCGGCGCCGCCGTGCGCCTGCCGCGGCTGATCGGCTTGGCACGGATGCAGGACATGATGCTCACGGGCCGCACCTACGGCGCCGACGAGGGCGCTACGGCCGGGTTCTCGCAATACGTCGTCGAGCCCGGCGCCGCCCTGGCGAAGGCGCTGGAGCTGGCCGGGCGCGCGGCGCAGACGGCCCCGCTGACCACTTTCGCGGTCCTGCACGCGCTCCCGCGCATCGCCGAGGCCGACCCGCGCATCGGCGGGCTGATGGAGAGCCTGATGGCCGCCATCGCGAGCGGCGACAAGGACGCCAAGGCCAACCTTCGCGCCTTCCTGGAGGGGCGGGCGGCGAAAGTCGTCCACCGCTGATGACCGCCGTCGCCCTCCCGATGCACGGCGTCGGCGAGGCGCGTCCAGCCTTGGCCACCATCTCCGCCGTGTTCGACTACGCCGTCGCCTCCGCCCCTGACGCGGTCGCGCTGCGCCACCTGGACACGGTGCTGACCTACCGCGAGGAGGGCAGGGCGGTCGCGGCGCTGGCCCAGCGCCTCGCGGACGCCACGGGCGGCGTGGTGGCGCTCGTCCTGCCCAACTCCGCCGAGTTCCACGTCGCCTACTACGCGGCCCTGAGGGCGCTCGCGACGCCTGCGCTGCTCAACCCAACCTACCCGGCGGCGCAGCTTGAGCCGCTCCTGCGCGCCGCGGCGCCGCGCATCGTGCTCTGCGCACCCGCGACGCGCGACCTGGTGCGCGGGTTGGCGGGAACGCTCGGCATCCCGGGCGTGATCTGTCTGGGCGAGGACGTAACCCTACGCGGCCTCGCCGCCGAGCCGGACGCGCCGCCAGGACCGCGGGAGGCCCGCCCTTCCGATCCCGCCGCAATGCTGTTCACGGGCGGCACCACGGGCCTGTCGAAGGCGGTCGAGCACACGCACGAGCGGCTTGTGACGGCGGTGCGCTGCGTGGAGTACAACTGGCCGACCCGCATGAGCGGCGAGGTGTGGCTGCCCATCGCGCCCTTCACCCACATCTACGGCTTCCTCCAGGGCGTCCTCGCCCCGGTCTCGGCCCGCGCCGAGGTCGTGATCCCCGAGCGCTTCCAGCCGGAGCGCATCGTCGAGCTGATGGCCCGCCACCGCGTCACCGTGTTCGGCGGCGGGCCGCCGGCCATCTACGCGGGCGTCCTGGCCGCGAGCAACCTCGGCGGCGCCGACCTCTCGGCGCTCCGGGTCTGCCCCGCCGGCGGCGCGCCGTTCCCGGTCGAGCTGATGGAACGCTGGCGCCGGGCGACGGGGTTGGAGATCCACGAGGGCTACGGCATGACCGAGATGGCGCCGATCTCCGGCACGACCGCGCAAACCGGCGTCCGGCCCGGCTCGGTCGGCAAGGCGATCCCCTGCAACGAGGTGCAGGTCGTGGACTTGGAGACCGGCACGCGCGTGCTGCCGCCGGGCGAGAAGGGCGAGGTGCGCGTCCGCGGCCCGCACATGATGACGGGCTATCGCGACCGCTCGGACGAGACGGCGCAGACCGTCCGCGACGGCTACATCTACACGGGCGATATCGGCCACCTCGACGCGGACGGCTTCCTGTTCATCACCGACCGCCGCAAGGACGTGGTCTTCGTCAAGGGCTTCAACGTGTTCCCGCGCGAGGTCGAGGAGGCGCTCTACAGGCATCCGGGCATCGCCGCCGCTGGCGTAGTCGGTGTGCCCGACGCGCGCACGGGCGGCGAGCGCCTGATCGCGTTCGTGGTGCCCCGCCAGGGCGAGGCGCTCGCGGAAGCGGACGTCGCCGCGCACTGCGCCGCCCGGCTCGCGAGCTATCAATGCCCGTCCGAGATCCGCGTCGTCGAGCGCCTGCCCATGACGGGCGCGCAGAAGCTCGACCGCATGGCGCTCCGCCTCGCCGCGGGCGACGCATGACATCCAGGGAGGGCAGCATGTTCACCAACACGCGCCGCCTCACGATCGAGTGGGGCCACTGCGACCCCGCCGGCATCGTGTTCTATCCTCGCTACTTCGAGATGTTCGACGCCAGCACGGGTTTCCTGTTCGCCGCCGCCCTGGGCATGTCCAAGCGCGAGATGCTGAAGCGCTTCGACGCGGTCGGCTTCCCGATGGTGGACACGCGCGCCAAGTTCCACCTGCCGAACGCCTTCGGCGACGAGGTCCGCATCGAGAGCACGGTCGCGGAACTCCGCCGCAGCTCCTTCGACGTGCAGCACCGCCTATTTCGCGGCGACGCGCTCTCCGTGGAGGGCTTCGAGACCCGCGTCTGGGTCGGCCGGCACCCGGACGACCCGGCACGGCTCAAGGCGCAGCCTCTCCCGGACGAGCTAGTCGCCCGCCTCTCCGCCGCACCGTAAGCTCATGCGTGGTAGCCCGGGATCATTGGCCGAGTCCGAGCCGGCATCCCGACCCGCACCACCGCCCAGCACCCTCCCGCGGTCGTCAGCCCCGCCGCCGCACGTTCCAGAAGATCGGGAAGCCGTGCAGGATCCCGGTCAGGTCGGCGCGGTAGGCGCTGGGGCTGTAGAAGAGCCCGAGCGGCAGGTAGGGCACATCCTCGAAAGCCTGCGCCTGGATCTCGGCCGCGATCCGCTTCTGCGCAACGGGGTCGGGGGCGTCGAGCCACTCGTCCCGCAGCGCCTCGATCCGCGGGCTGATCGGCCAACCGAGCCAAGCCCGCCCACCGTTGCCGCGCAGCGGCGCGTTGGTGGCCGGGGTAGCGAGGTCGTCCCCCGAGAGGCTGGTGCAGAACGCATTCCAGCCGCCCTGCGCCGGAGGCTTCTTGTCGGCGCGCCGCTGCACCAGCGTGCCCCAGTCTACCGCTTGATAGTCCACCTCCATGCCGGCCCGCTTCATCATGTCTGCGGCGACGTCGCTCGCCGCCTTCAGGGTCGGGAAGTCGGCCGGGACCATAAGGACGACCGTCTCGCCCTTGTAGCCGGCCGCCCGCAGCGTCCCGCCTGGCCCGGTCGTAGTCGCGCTCGCCGGCCAGCGCCGCCATCCCGGCGTCGCTGGCCATGGGCGAGCCCGGCGGGAAGAAGCCGCACGGCACCTTTCGCAGCGAGGGGTCGGTGCCCGCCACCGCGATCATGGCCTCGGTCTGATCGACAACGCCGAGAAGTGCGCGCCGCACCGCCGGGTTGTCGAAGGGTGGGAAGAGATGATTGGGCCGGAGCAGCATGCCGCTGCCCATTTCATAGACGAGTTCCAGCTTGAGCGTGCGTTCGCTCCGAAGCACCGGCAGCAGGTCGCCGGTCGGCAGCTCCCACCCGTCCACCTCGCCCGACTGCAGCGCCGCCGCCGCGGTCGCCGGGTCGGGGACGACCTGCCACTCGACCCGCTCGAAGTGCGCCACCTTCGGCCCCGCGGTCCACTCCGGCGCGCCCCCACCCTCGCGCGGCCTGTAGCCGCCGAAGCGCTCGTACACCACGAGGGAGCCGGAGACGCGCTCGTCCGCCTTGAAGCGGAAGGGACCGGAGCCGACCATCTCGGTCACCTGCTTGAACGGGTCGGTGGCGGCCAGCCGCTCCGGCATGATCGCGCACATGTTGCTGCCGATTTTGCCGAGCGCGTCCGGCAGCAGCGGGAACGGCCGCTTGAGGCGGAACCGGATCGTCTTGTCGTCGGGTGCGGCGAGCTCGTTGGTGCGCCCGAGCAGCGTCTGGCCGAAGGAGTCGCGCGCGCCCCAGCGGCGGATGGAGGCGACGCAGTCGCGCGCGAGCACCGGCTCGCCGTCGTGGAAGCGCAGGCCGTCCCGCAGCACGAGCCGCCAGGTCCGGCCGTCATCCTCGACGGCATGCCCGGCCAGCATCTGCGGGCTGGCCGCGAAGCCGCCCTCCGGCCCGGCCTGGCCGTAGAGCGTGTCGAACACGAGGTAGCCGTGGTTGCGGGTGACGTAGGCGGTGGTCCACACCGGGTCGAGCACGGCCAGGTCCGCTTGCGGGATGAACCTGAGCACCTGGCCGCGCTGCGCCCGTCCCACGGCCGGCGCCGCGAGCGCCCCCGCCGCCGCGGCCCCGGCCGCCACAAATGTACGCCGCCTCATCGTCATCGGGACACGGGCGATCAATCGGTGAAGGGACCGGCGCGCGGCTTGCTCAGCGGCCGATCGATCACGAGCGCGCCGGCCAGGCGGTAATGGCGGCGCCGGGCCGCGTCGCCGCGGAGCGTCGCCGCGTCTCGGATGGCCGCTCGCCGAAGCGGCCCGCGTAGGCGGCGGCAAAGCGGCTGGCGTTGGTGAAGCCGTAGCGCCGGGCAATGGACGCCGCGCTCGCCTCGCCCCGCGCCAGCGCCGCGCGCGCCAGCTCCAGCCGCGCCTGCGTCAGGGCGGCGTGCGGCGTCGTGTCGCGGAACCGTTGAAAGGCGCGCTGCAGCGCCCGCACGCTGCATCCCGCCGCGGTGGCGACGTCCTCCATCAGGATCGCCTGGTCCGCTTGGTCGCGGAAGTAGGCTTCAGCCCGGCGCACGCAGGCCGGCGTCGCGCCGTCCCGCTGCCGCGCGAGGCGCTCGGTGTAGCTGTGCGCCAGGCCGCGCAGCGCCGTGTGCACGAACAGGTCGGTGAAGGCGGCGAGCGCCGGCGCGTTCGCGGCGAGACCGTCGGGCCGCGACAGTTCCTCGGCGAGGTGCACCACGAGACGGCGCAGCCCGGCGCCGGCGCCCCCCTCCCAATCCAGCGCGGGCGCGAAGACGAGGGGCGCGCGGAGCCGCTCGCCGAGGCAAGCCTGGAGGGCGGTCTCGACCCGGGCCCCCGCGATCCAGACATTCGTGCGCGCCGTGCCGTCCGCGGTCAGCGCGCGCATGCCAGCCTGGCCGCCTTGGATGACGCCCTGGCCGGGTCCGGCCTCGACCGTCCCCTGCGTGTCCGGGGTGGACATCGCGAGGCGCCCCGCGCGGATCAGCCCGAAGCAGTAGGCGGCCAGGCCCGGCTCGACGATGCCGATCTCGGTCCCGAACCGATTGTAGGCGTAGCCGAGCAGCAGGTCGCCGCCGGCTGCCTGGCGGCCCGCGTGCCGGGTCAGCAGCACCCTGTCTGCTCGGGAGCGGCGCAGCGCCGGGTCGCGCAGCGTGTAGGTGTGCACGCTGTGCCGCCCGGGCAGGCGCCGGGACATGCGCGACCGCTCGTCCATCTCGGCCGGGTCATAGACGTCGAGGATCGTGAAGCCAGTCAGCTTCGGCGAAACCTTGGTGCTCCTCCTGCCCTCCGCCCGCGCCGCCTCTTCGCGTCCCGCCCGGCCGGGCGCGGAGGCGCGGGGAGGCACGCGGC
>CAWIUA010000014.1:0-59097 GCA_963839135.1 uncultured Alphaproteobacteria bacterium | reverse complement strand
GAGACGACGATCCTGCTGGTTTGGCTCGAAGAATTGGAGCTGCGTAGCGAGATCAAGCGCCTCTGGCTTGCGATTTCCACGCCGCAGCGCCCGGCAGCCTGACGGTGGACGCTTGGAGCGCCTATCCGGGATGGTAAGCCGAGCGCTCCAAGCACGAGACCGAACGCTGGGCATCACGCACACGTTCTGACGCCGCAATGACGAGCTGGCCCTGGCCGGCCGCGATCAGCCAGGGATGCATCAGGAGCAGCTGAGATATTCGGCCGGTCGCAGGATGCGTATGCCGCGCCAGGGATGCAGCACGAGCAGGTCGTCATCGCTGCTCACGATCGTCTCCGCCCCCGAGGCCAAGGCGAGCTCCAGGTATTTGTCGTCCTTCGGGTCGCGGCAGTCCGCGACCCGGACCGCAGGATCGAACCAGACGGCCGCCTCGCGCACGAGAGCAATTACCCTCTCCCGGCGCGCGGCCGTGAGACGGCGCGCGAACTTTGGGCGGCCCAGCACGTCCGCGATCTCCGCCGCCACCACGGCCGAGAGGGCGAACACGTCTGCCTCCTCCGCGCGCAGCAATGCCCGCTCGGGCACGCTATCCGCCTTCAGCGCGGCCCCGACGAGGGCCGAGGCGTCGAACACGATCACGCCTGGCCGGCGTGCCCCCTGTGCTCGGCGTTATAGGAAGCGAGTTCGGCGTCGATCTCCGCGTCGGTGAGGCCGCCCGCCCGGACCTCCGCCTTCAGCTCGGCGATGGCCTGCGCGAGCGGGCTCGGCCCGGAGCGGGGCCGCAGCACGCGGCTGACCAGCCGTCCCACCGCCTCCCGGTTACGCGCGTCCGCCAGCGCCGCCGCAGCCTCGGGCTCGACCGGGATGGTGACGTCCACAGTGCTATCCATGCGGGCCTCCTATGAGATAGAGGTTAGCGGCGATGAGGGCGCGCTGCACGGGCGATCTCCGCACGGACCCGCGCCGATCGCGGTGCCGGGACCGCAGGTTCGGCCAGAGCACTTCGCTCGCCTCGCATCACGACTCCGTGATGTAGCGATATCCCCGTTCCCTTCCCAACCGGCCCGCGCCGTAATCGGCCGCGAGAATAAGGGGGAAACACGCGATGCAGCTCAGCCGCGAGCAACTTCTGCGCGCCTATCGCACGATGCGCACGATCCGCGACTTCGAGGAGCGGCTCCACACCGAGTTCGCGACCGGCGAGATACCGGGTTTCGTCCACCTCTATGCCGGCGAGGAGGCCTCGGCGGTGGGCGTTTGCATGCACCTCACCGACGTTGACCGGATCGCGAGCACGCATCGCGGCCATGGCCACTGCATCGCCAAGGGCTGCGACGTGCCGCGCATGATGAACGAGATCTACGGTCGCAAGGACGGCCTCTGCGGCGGCAAGGGCGGGTCCATGCACATCGCCGATCTCTCCAAGGGGATGCTGGGGGCGAACGGCATCGTCGGCGGCGGCCCGCCGCTGATCTGCGGGGCGGCGCTCACGGCGAAGGTGCTCAAGACCGGCGGCGTCGCGATCGCCTTCGTCGGCGACGGCGCCTCCAACCAGGGCACGACGCTGGAGAGCTACAACCTCGCCTCGATCTGGAAGCTGCCCGCCGTCTTCGTGGTCGAGGACAACGGCTACGCGGAGAGCACGGCATCGAGCTACGCCTGCGCGGGCAGCCAGGTCGAGCGCGCCAAGGGCTTCGGGATGCCGGCGCAGGAGGTGGACGGGTTCGACTTCTTCGCCATCCACGACGCCGCGGGCGAGGCGATCGAGCGCGCGCGCGCCGGCGAGGGGCCGAGCCTGATCCACGTTCGACTCGCCCGCTACTTCGGGCATTTCGAGGGGGATGCCACGACGTATCGCGCACCGGGCGAAGTGGAGCAGCACCGCGCCGAGCGGGACTGCATCGCGCGTTTCCGAACCCGCGTCACCGAGGCGGCGCTGCTGGAAGCGGACGCGCTCGACGCCGTGGATCAGGCCGTCGCGGACGAGGTCGAGTCCGCCGTGCGCCACGCCAAGGCAGCGCCGCCGCCGACCGAGGCCGACCTGCTGACCGACGTTTACGTCGCCTACTAGGAGACAGCCGCAATGAGCAGGAAGAGCTTCCGCCAGGCGATCAATGAGGCGCTGCGCCAGGAGATGCGGCGCGACCCGCGCGTGGTGCTGATGGGCGAGGACGTCGCCGGCGGCGCCGGGGCGCCCGGCGAGCAGGATGCCTGGGGCGGGCCGCTCGGCGTCACCAAGGGGCTGCTCGCCGAGTTCGGGCGCGAGCGCATCCTGGACACGCCGCTGAGCGAGAGCGCGTTCATCGGCGCCGCCGCGGGTGCCGCCGCGACTGGGCTGCGGCCGGTCGCCGAACTGATGTTCGTGGATTTCATGGGCGTCTGCTTCGACCAGATCTTCAACCAGGCCGCCAAGTTCCGCTACATGTTCGGCGGCCACGCAACGACGCCCATGGTGATCCGCACCATGTACGGCGCCGGCTTCCGCGCCGCGAGCCAGCACAGCCAGTGCCTCTACCCGATCTTCACGCACGTGCCGGGCCTCAAGGTCGTGATCCCGTCCAGCCCTTATGAGGCGAAGGGATTGCTGATCCAGGCGATCCGCGACGATGACCCGGTGATCTTCTTCGAGAACAAGGTGATGTACGACCAGGAGGAGGAGGTCCCGGACGAGCCGTACGCCATCCCGTTCGGCGAGGCCCGGCTGACGCGCGAGGGGGACGACGTGACCATCGTGGCGATCGGGCGGATGGTGCAGGTCGCCGAGCAAGCGGCGGACCGGCTGCAGAAGGAAGGCGTGTCATGCACCGTGCTCGACCCGCGCACGACCTCGCCGCTCGACGTGGACTCGATTTTGGAGAGCGTGGAGGAAACGGGGCGGCTCGTAATCGTCGATGAGGCCAGCCCGCGCTGCAACATGGCGACCGACATCTCGGCGCTCGTGGCGCAGGAGGCGTTCGACGCGCTGAAGGCGCCCATCCGCATGGTCACGCCGCCGCACGTCCCCGTGCCGTTCGCGCCGAACCTGGAGGACCTCTACGTGCCGAACGCGGAGAAGGTGGAGGCGGAGGTGCGCCGGGTCATGAGCCACCACGCGCGCGAAGCGGCGGCCTGACCATGAGCGGCGCGATCACGGCCATCACCATGCCGAAGTTCGGCCTGGCGATGACGGAGGGCAAGGTCGCTGGCTGGATCAAGCCCGAGGGTGCGTTAATCCATCCCGGCGACGAGATCGCCGACATCGAGACGACGAAGATCACCAACGCCTACGAGAGCCCGGCGGGCGGCGTGCTGCGGCGGCACATCGCACCCGTGCAGGAGGACCTGCCCGTCGGCGCGCTGATCGCCGTCGTCGCCGAGGAGAGCGTGCCGGACGCCGAGATCGAGGCGTTCGTGGAGCGGTTCCAGGCCGAGTTCGCGAGCCGCCAGGCGGACGGTCGGGCGGAGGAGAGCCCGACACCCGTCACGGTCGATGCGGGCGGGCGGCGCGTTCGATACCTGGAGATGGGTGCTGTGCACGGCGGTGTTCCCGTTGTGCTCGTGCACGGCTTCGGCGGCGATCTGAACGGCTGGCTGTTTAATCAGCCAGCGCTGGCGGAACGGCACCGGGTTCTGGCACTCGACCTGCCGGGCCACGGCGAGTCGGCCAAGGATGTGGGGCGGGGCGACCTCGCCGCGCTCTCGGACGTTCTGGTCGCCTTCCTCGACGCGCTCGGCATCGAGAGCGCCCACCTGGTCGGGCACTCGCTGGGTGGGGCCGCTTCCCTACGTCTCGCGCTCGACCACCCGGCGCGCGTCGCCTCGCTAACCTTGATCGCGCCGGCCGGCTTCGGACCGGAGATCAACGCCGGCTTCACCAGCGGCCTTGCCGCCGCCACGAAGCGCAAGCAGCTGCAGACCGTTCTCGAAGCGCTGTTCGCCGACAAGGGACTCGTCAGCCGCGACATGGCGGAGAATCTGCTCCGGGCCAAGCGGCTCGACGGCGCGCAGGCGGCGCTGGACGCGATCAACGCGGCCAATTTCGGCGGCGGGCAGCAGGCGGAAGTGCTCGCTGGGCGGCTCGGGGAGCTGCGGGTGCCGGTGCAGGTGCTGTGGGGGGAGAAGGACGAGGTGATCCCGGCGCGGCAGGCGGACGGCTTGCCGCAGAGCGTTCACGTCACCGTCCTGCCCGGCGCCGGGCACATGCCGCAGATGGAGAAGGCGGCGGAGGTGAACCGGGCGATCCTGGACTTCGTCGAGCGGTAGCAAGCGGAACCGAACGGAGCGGTAGCGGCGGCTCACCGCCGCCGGGTCTCGTGCAGGATGCCCTCATCGCGCAGACGCGCGATCTCGTCCTTGGTGTAGCCGAGGCTGGCCAGGACGGCCTCGCCGTGCTCGCCGAAGCGGGGCGGGGCGGCGGCCGGGATGCCGTGCGTGCGGGAGAGCTTGATCGGGGTACCGAGGGCGCGCGTGACGCCCAGGTCAACCACCATCCCGCGCGCGGCGGCCTGTGCGGAGGCCGTCGATTCGTCCACGGCCAGCACTGGCCCGGCGGGGACGCCCGCGCGCAGGAGCTGCTCGCAGAGCGATTGCCCGTCGGTCGGCGCGAAGAGGGTGGCGAGAAGCTCGACGAGCTGGACGCGATTGCGCAGCCGGTCGCTGTTGCCGAGGAAGCGCGGGTCGCGTGCCAGCTCCGGCCGTCCGAGCTGCTCGCAGAGCTTGCGGAACTGGCCGTCGTTGCCGACCGCGATGAACACCTGGCCCGTGCGCGTCGCGTAAGTCTCATAGGGCGCGATGTTCGGGTGCGGGTTGCCGAGCGGCACCGGGCGGCGGCCGTTGAGGAAGAAATTGGCCGCTTGCGGGTGGATCAGCGCCATGCCGCAATCGTGCAGCGTCATGTCGAGGTATTGGCCGCGGCCGGAGCGCGCCCGCTCGTAGAGCGCCATGAGGAGGGCCACGGCCGAGTAGAGGCCGGTCGCGAGGTCCACGATCGGCGTGCCCATGCGAAGCGGCCCCGTGCTTGGGTCGCCGTTGACGCTCATGAGGCCGGTCATGGCTTGAAGGATGGCGTCGTAGCCGGGCAGGCCGCCGAGCGGCCCGTCCGCGCCGAAGCCGCTCACGCGGCAGTGGATCAGCCGGGGGAACTGCTCCGCGAGATGGGTCTCATAGCCGAGGCCCCAGCGCTCCATGGTGCCGGGCTTGAAGTTCTCGATCAGCACGTCGGCGCCGTCGAGAAGGCGGAGCAGCACGGCGCGGCCCTCGGGACGGGCGAGGTCGAGCGCGATGCTGCGCTTGTTGCGGTTGACGCCGAGGTAGTAGCTCGCGTCGCACGTGCCGTCCCCGTAATCGTGGAAGGGCGGTCCCCAGTCGCGTGTCTCGTCGCCGCCGGGCGGTTCGACCTTGACCACGTCGGCGCCGTGATCGGCGAGGATCATGGTGCAGTAAGGGCCGCCGAGGACGCGGGTGAGGTCCACGACGCGCAGCCCGGCGAGGGCGCCTGCTCCGCCCTCGGGAACCGAGCCGCGATGCGCTCCCGTGCCGTCCACCGTACCTCCATGCCCGGCAGGATCGGCCGGCGCAGTCCCTGCATAGCGCCGCAGCAGGGGCGGCGGCCAGCCCTCAAGGCGCCCGCGTGGGCTACTGCGTGAGCCTAAGCTTCGCGATCTGGGCGCCGATGGCTCTGAAGGCGTTGCTATGGCGGACTCCTGGTTGCGTCATAGAAGTGACTTACTCTGTCGCGCAGCTCTGAAGAATTTGTTTGGCCCCCAGCGTTCCCGTTGTGCCCGAGCTGAGAGTCGATCTGATCGTCGTTGGACCATGAAAAAGATGGTGAATATGACTATATTTCGTTGCTTTATATTTGTGCAAATGCTCGCAACATTGTTGTCCATTGCTGTGCTGATTCTTGATGGTGGTGCATCATGACCTTGAGGCATCGCGTTGTTGATGGTAGGTTGTGACGCTGCTCTGCGAGACGCTGCTGCCGGCGAGACTTCCATCGTGTTAGGCGGCCGTAGGCCGCGTGTTAGTCCGCCACTCGCCGTCGTTCCTGCCAGCCGAGGATGCAGCTGCGCGCGGCGACGCGCCGCCTGGCCAGTCATACCATGTCGTTGTTGCCGTCGGTCATGAGGACGATGACCTTCTGCATGTTGGGCGTGCCGTAGTCGAGCGGGAGCTGCGGGTGGCTCGCATTCCAGAGCGCCGCGCCTGCCAGGCGGGCTCAGCGCCCACCAGCCCGCTTGCAGGCCGAGGTTGATGAAGGTGCCTCCGCCGGAATTTCGCGTGACCATCTGGAGATGACGCTCATGGCGGCATTGCGGCTCGCTTGCAGTCCCATCACGGCGGAGCGTCTGGGCAGCCCAGGTTCGGGCCTACCGCCGTGTTGTCAGGCAGGTTCGTCTGCGTTCGCCTCGGTGATGTTCCCGGCGGACCAGTCGTCGTCCCCGGTAACGACCTTGCCGTTCGCCGTGTATTGGTTAAGCGTGGACGGGTAAACGAACGGGGTGAACGACGTGGTCGTTGGGGGCGCGTCTCGTGAACTCGTCCGGCGTGCCGGTGCGCGCCATCACGCACCCCATCCACTGCGGCGTCTGGCGTCAGCTGGTGTCGTAGGTTCCGCTGTACGCGCCGCTGTTGAGGTTGACGGTGCCGGGCGTCAGCCACGCCGTATGACTGCGGGCCGATGTTGACCTCGGCGGTGAACGGCACGATGGACAGCCAGAGGTTCGGCAGCGTGTCCGCGCCCTGGGCGCTCGGGCTGGCTGTCGCCCGGCGCGTGGCCGCAGAGGATGTTGACCAGCTCGTTCGCGGAGCTCTGCACGGCCTGGATCGGCCAGCCCTTCATCGAGCCGGTGTTGTCGAGGACGAGCGCGACCTCGACGCCGCCGGCGCGCTCTGCAGTGCCGGAGGCGGATACCGAGATCGTGCTTATCCCCGTGAGATTCATAAATGTCGTCGGCAGCGTCGCCGCCGCGGCCACCTTCACGTGGTTGGCATCGGGAAAAGTGACCGAGAGCGCCGTGTCGCTCATGGAGGCGTTCAGAAAGCCAGTGTTGGTGAACCCGGTCTGAGCATTCCCGGTCCTGGACGTTCGGCCGAAGTCCGCCCAAAAGAGGTTGCTCGTATCCGTCTGCACCTGGGTCTGGCTCAGGGAGGTCTCACCCGAACTCGCCGCCAGCAGCACGCTCGCGTCCACCGCTTGCTGCAGCCGCGTTTGGAGCAGCCATACGCGGCTGCCGTCGAGCGCGAGGCCGGCTGTCAGCACCATCGGGATTGCCGTGAGGCCGACTATGGCGGCAACTGCGCTGCGCCGGTCCCGAACGATGCGGGACTGCATCAGAGATCTGATCCAGCGGATCACGATGGACCTCGCCCGTGCTTCATGGCTGAACCGACGGCAGCACGCCGTTCCGCATCGTCACGATCGCATAGCTCGCGATCACCGAGGCACCGCTTCCGTTCATGAACATCGATGCCTTGCTGAGCACGAAGGCCGACTGCGCCGTCCAGACCTCGACGACGATGACGGCGGAACCGTCGGGCGGCACGTAGCCGGTCGGCAAGGTCGCCGCCTTGCCCTGCTGGCCGACCCCGCTCGTGATGCATGTGCCACCCCGTTGCCATGTCACGGTTGACTTCCCGCTCGCCGTCGTGATGCCTGAGATGACGACGTTGCCGAGCGGCGCGTTTTTGGGACCGCACTGGACAATCGTGCTGCCGGCGATGTTCTCGGCTATCGGGTAGAACGTGCCGGTGAAGTCGCTCTCGTGAAGTTGGGTGTATTGGCCGATGATCTGGCCGACTTCCGACGCGGCCCGCGTCACCTGCAGCCAGGCGCGTACCCAGGTCACCATGTCGGTCGTGCCGAGGACCAGCATCATCAGGACTGGAGCGATGAAGGCGAACTCCGCCGCCGCGATGCCGCGGCGGTCAGCGGCCAGGCGGCTAATACGGCTCATTCTGCACGATCACGGTAGCCTGGTGGGTGACGCTTGTGGCGCCGCTGGACACCAAGGCGGGCAGACCCGTCAAGAAAGGCTGGGTGTAAGTGATCGAGTAAACCACGACGCTTCCCGAGTAACCGTTGCTGCCCGAGGTGCTGCCACTACCCGCGGCGTAGCTCGAAGGATTGCTATAACTGGTGGCCGAGACCACGACGCGGCTGGGATTCAGAAGGCTTCCGGTACTGGAGACGATGACGTTCCTGATCGTGGCGTCGTTGGTGCTATTGGATCCCTTGCTGCCGCTCGTGCCGGTGACGGCGCCGGTGACGGCGTAGCGCGCTGCAGCACCCGCCCCGTAGCTCAGCGCCAGGTCAACCGCGAGCTGAATCCCGAATTCCAACACCATCAGCAGCATCACGATGAAGACCGGCCCGACGATGGCGAACTCCAGCGCCGTCGTGCCGCGTCGATCCCGCCACGAGCGACGCCACATGAGGGATAC
This sequence comes from uncultured Alphaproteobacteria bacterium, assembly GCA_963839135.1. Classification (GTDB taxonomy): domain Bacteria; phylum Pseudomonadota; class Alphaproteobacteria; order Acetobacterales; family Acetobacteraceae; genus CAWKEH01. Next base: position 50,676 of record CAWIUA010000014.1, on the reverse strand, counting down.
GATCGCCGGCATCGTCCTACTGATGACTGAAGGCGGCGAGTGCCTGCAGGATCGCAGGCGCGGCGACGACGATGAAGACGCACGGCAGAATGAACATGACCATAGGAAGCGTCAGCAGCACCGGCAGCCGCGCTGCGCGCGCTTCGAACCGGTTCAGCACCGCCGTCCGGCTCTCGGCCGCGAGGGTGCGCAGTGCCTGCGCGAGCGGCGTGCCATACTGCATGCTCTGAGCGAGCGTCGCGCCGAGGCGCACGATCCCGTCGAGGCCCGTGCGCGTCCCAGCGTTCGCCAGCGCCTGCCGACGGTCCGGCAGGATTCGCATCTCTTGGCCGATCAGCTCGAACTCTGCGGCCGTCGGCCCATTTCCGCTGCGGAAATCCGCGGCCACGCGGTCAATGCCCGCCTCCAGCGGCAGTCCCGCCTCGGCACAGATGATGAGCAGGTCGAGCGCGTCGGCGAGGCCTCGCTCAACCTGGGCAAGGTAGCGCTTGCGCAACCGGCGGATGAACAGGTCGGGCAGCATGAGGCCGACGACGGCCGCCGCCGCGGCGACGATCATGCGCGGCGGCCGGTGCAGTTCGAGGAGTTCCATCGCCAGCCAGGCCGCGACCGGGAAGAGGCCGATCAGCAACACCTTTGCGCCGACGAAGAGGGGCAGGGCGGAGCCGGCGCGATAGCCGGCGGCGATCAGCGTGTTCTCGAGGTCCGCACACGTCTTGGCGGGCAGCACGCCGCTCGACACAATCGCGCCTCCGATCCGGTGCAGGAGGCGAACGGCGACGGATGGACCGACCTGCGCTGGCGCCTGCTCACCGCCGCATACGGCGCGTAGGCGCGCCCCGACGCGGATCTCACGCCGGACGGCGACGAGCAGCGTCGCGGCGCCGAGGACGACTCCCGCTCCAGCCAGCGTCGCAGCGAAAATGGGCAGGGAGGCTGGCATGGTCATGACAGGCTTCGGCGGATCATCGTCCGCATCGTCGCGATCCCGATCCCGAGCAGTCCCACGGCGACGAGCAGCATCATCTCCCCCGAGTGCGTGGTGAAGAGCACCAGCAGGTAAGCGGGTGCCACGAACGCGAGCGCACCAGACGTGATGAACGGGAGCGCGATCAGCACGCTCGCCGTCATCCGTGCCTCGGCGGCGAGGGCGAAGCCGCGCGCACGCAGCGCCACGCGCTTGCGGACTACGTCGGCAAGGTTCTCCAGCGTCTCGGTGAGATTTCCACCGGTTTGGCCCTGCAACGCGAGCGCCACGGCGAAGAATCGGTACTCCTGCAGTCCCGTGCGCGCGGCCATGCCGAGGAGCGAGTCTTGCAGGGTGAGACCGATCGCGAGATCATTGGCCAGACGCGCGAACTGCCCTGCGGTTGGCACCGGCGCATCTTGGCCCACTGAGCGCAGCGCCTCCGTCACCGGCAGCCCGGCGCGGACGGCACGCACGATCATCGAGAGCGCATCCGGCAGCTGCTCGTACAGCCGCATCTGCCGCCGCCGCTGGTAGAAGCCGAACACCCCACGCGCGAGCAGCAGCGTGAGAAAGGGGCAGGCGAGCCAGCCGAAAAAGCCGATGACGCGAGTCGCGAAGGCGCTCGCGAGGAGGGCCACGACCAGAACGACGGACAGCAGCGCCCACCATGGCGCCGGGTAGAGGTCGCGCTGCGCCACCTGCACCCGCAGCAAACGCTCGGCCCAGCGCCGCAGCGACGGTGAGGCTTGCTCGCGGCGCCGCCGCGTGGCGATGGGGCTGGGGCGCGGCACCGTTCGCCCATAGGCGGCGACCTCGACGGTCCGTGCCCGCACGCGCTTGGCTTGCCGATCGTTGGCATAGAGCCGGTCCACGACGGCAACGAGGCCGAGCATCCCCGCGCCGCCAGCGGCGAGCAGAGGGGTGAGGCTCACGGCCCAGCCTCGGCAAGCGCTGCCATCCAAGCCTGCTCGAGCTTGTAATAGGCGAGCCTGGGCACGAACGCGGGTCGCACGTGCGAGCAGTAGTAGCGGCCTCGCAGCGTTCCATCCGGCGACTCGCCGTCATACTCGAAGCGGAACACGTCGTTCAGCGTGATGACATCGCCCTCCAGACCCATCGGTATTATGTAGCAAGCACACCTAGAAATATCTGACGCCAACGCTTTGCGTTGATGTAGGATTGGCGCTCCCATACGGAGGCGCTGATGACAGACTACGTGCTTACCGGCCTTCTGACCCGACGCGAGCCGAGCTGACCGGAGAAGCTGAAACGCTACGAGCGAAGCTGACCGCAGTCGCAGCGGATATGGACAGCTTAGACGCGGTAATCCGCCAGTTCGATCCTGACTACAGGCCCGCAAGCGTACGGCCGAAGCGCCCTCGCGGGCCGGATTTCGCGGGGCGCGGGGAGCGCAGCCGGACACTGCTCACGATGCTGCGCGGGATCAGTGAGCCGATTACGGCGCTTGAAGTGACACGTCGTATGATGGAGCTGGACGGCTGGGACACCGCCGATCAGAAGCTCGTGCAGCACACCAAGCGGCGAATGCTGGCGGTGCTGGCGAGGCAGGAAAGGCGCGGGACGGTGCACGGAGTGCGCGAGGAAGGGCACGTAATACGGTGGATGATTGCGCGGTAGACTAGCGCGGAATGGCTCCGGCACGCGAGAGCCGGGCGGGACGGTAATGTGGGTGGTGGTGCTTTAGCCAGCTTCGTGATGCCCGAACGGCTTGACCAAGACCGTCACCCCTCTCCAAATCTACCTTTCGGTGATTTTGGAGGAATGCATGTCAGACGAAACGACCGGCAACGCTCCAAGGCCAACAAGCAATGAATCGCCAAATTATAGTTTTACAGAAGATCAGCTCAAAAAGTACTGGACTGACAAGTGGAAACTCACGGCCTGCGAGGTTTGTCACACACAAAGCCCGTGGAGCTACGGTGGTGCGGAAAGGTTTTCCGTAATAGCAGCAACAGACGGAAGTATATAACAGCGCACTTTCGCCGCGCGTCTCAGTGCATATCAGGATTTTTTGCACAAACTGTGGGAATACAAAATTCTTTTTAGCTCCGTTGATCTGCAGAGTTGTTAAAAGAGAACCCATGATGCCACCAGAATTTAACGGGACTACACGGCCAAATGGCCCATCTAACGCATTCCGAGCAACTTCTTCGGCTAGCGTAACCCCGGTTCCGACCACTGCGAGCGCTCCAACGAGTTCTATTCAAGAAACTGGGGAAGGCTCTGCCCGAAGCGGCGCGCAATTAGATCAACAGGATGGAGGCGGAGGCGGTAGAGGATCAATGGACCATTCAGAACGGTTGACGAGGCTTGAAACTCACTTCGAGTATATACGGAGGGATCTTAGATGAGCTTAAGGCGGGCCAGCAGGCAATCAGCACGACTATTAACAGAGTTAGGGCGGCGACTAGGAGAGACGCCAACTAAATCTGATCTCTGGAACTGGAAATTGCAATGGATTGGAATAATCATTGCCGGCATTGCTCTTATTGTCGGCGGCATTATCGGGGGCTTGGGATATCTTAGGTTGCATTAGCTATTGCCGCTGCCAATACCCTGCCCACTGCCGCGACACCGGATGCCCGAGCGCCGCGCCCGTAGCGGCCTGATGCAGCACCCCATTCGCTTGGCGCCGGTTGTCGTCTTCCCGCCATGCCATCTCGATGGCGTAGGCGGCGAGATATTTGCCACTGATGTGGTGGTGCTGGCCCAGCTCGGCGCGGCGTAGACGCGAGAAGAAGCTTTCAGCCTGGTTCGTGCATGCGCCGTCCAGGCTGAAAGCGATAGAGTGGTTGATCCGCTTCATGTCGTAGAAGGCGTGCAGCGCATCCCAACCGTTAGCCTCATCGGCGTGCACCGTCGAGCCGACCGCGACGCACTCGCGGATCAGCTTCACGGCCTCGCTCTCCTTGGCAACCACGAACGGCAGCGTCCGGCCGCCGTTGCCGCGCTCGCGGGCGACTACAACAGACTGCCGCTTACCGCTCTGGTTCTCAGGAAGCCGCCGGTCCTGCCGATTGGCCTTCTCGTTCTCCTGTCGGGTGTGACCGCCGAAGTAGGCGCCATCAACCTCGACAGTGCCGGCAAGCCGAGCCTGCGCCATCTGCTCCGCCGCGATGGCTTCCCGCAGCTTATGGGCCAGGACGAAAGCGGTCTTATACTGCACGTCGAGATCGCGCCCGAGCTGCAAGGCGGAGATACCCTTTACCGCGTTCACGAAGATCGCGATGGCAGCGAGGTAGTCGCCAATGGGCAGCTTGCGGCTGGCGAAGATCGTCCCGCTCGTGACGCTGAATTGGCGCTGGCAGTCCCGGCACTTGAAGATGCGCCGTGCGCGTGTAGGTGTAGATCAGCCGTGCACCGGCAGTGTGGGCAGAAGGAGCGCCGCCGTTGTCGGCAAAGCGGATCGCCACGAACCGGGCGTGCGCCTCATCATCCGTCATCCGCATAATCGCCTTGAGGCTCAGCGAGCGAGCGGCGGCGGTCAGGAGGAAGTGCTGGCCCATCAGGCGATGCCTCAACGATCTTCGTTGAGGTCCACGATATGCCATAACCTTAGCTTACGTCAACGAAAAACGTTGGCATTGACCTAAAATATTGGCCCGTGTAGGATCGGGCCATGATCTCCCCTGAGCAGAGCCGGGCGGCGCGCGGCTGGCTGGATTGGAGCCAAGAAGAGTTGGCGAAGCGGGCCAACGTCTCCCTGAGCACCGTGCGCGACTTCGAGAAGGGGCGTCGCGTGCCCATCGGAAACAACCTGCATCGCCATGCAGCAAGCCGCTCTAAGCGCGGCCGGTGTCAGGCTTACTCTCGGGCGCAGAGCGAAAGCCCCTGGGCATCTCCGTAGGAGACAACCAGGAGCCAGCCGATCAGAAGCCCGGCGGTGGCACCGGGTAAGCGTCTGCAAAGCGACGACGATTGAATGATATGACTTACCGTGCCAGGATGGATGCCGACCAGCGAAAGCGGCATCCTGCTGCTTGAGGCACAGCACCTCAACGAGATAGAGGATGTAGCAAGCATCTCGGTGTGTGCACCGACGGAACGTGTGCTTGATATACACAGCGTAGCCTTTCAGGCGCGAAGCCGTAAGCTCAGCCTTGAAAAGCGCGGCCATCCGTGCGATCTTACGGTCGCCTGTCAAGGCGTCTGGCTCGCGCTTCCAAGGCCAGATAATAGAGAGAAATGAACTGATCGGGGCAGACGGGTGGTGCCGTCTGTCCCGATCACGTTTTCGGCCCGTCGCGAATGCCGGGAAGATCGCTTACGATCATGCCGGGATCAGTCTCCTCTTCTCGCTGTTCCTCGGATTCGCCATCCTCGTGATCCTCGTCAGCCGAAGCATCATCGAAGGAAGGCAAGCTCTTACCGGCGCGTTGCTTTTCAATCTCAAAGCGGCCAAGCAGCTCGCCTCCTAGCTCCGTAAGGTTATAACCCTCGCCATCATGCGCCAGGATGCCTGAAGCCAAGATCGCTGCCTAGCTGACCCTTAACACGACGAAGCGCCAAACCAGTTTTGCTCGCCACCGCATCGGGCGAAAGGTGACCGAAAGAGCGTATGGCTACCAGCATACGATACCGCTTAGAGCCAAAGCGCGCCCTCGGCTGCTTCACCTTCTCATGCACAATCTCATGCAACCCGCTCAGCCATGACGTGCAATTCGCGACAGGCGGAAAAGCCGAAGGGCTTTGCGGATCGGCAGGCCATGCACCTATACGCCTATACATCTCTTCCGCGCTTATCTAGCTCGTCGCGCTCGCTTTCGACCCGCGCTAGTTCAGTTTGTGCCTTCTCTATCTGCTGCCTTAGCGACCGCCTCTCGCGAATTCAGATTGTCCCTGTATTGCGACGTGCAACCGAGATAAAGGCTGATAGCGTCAGACAGAGGAGGTGCTATCCATTCGCTTAACTATAGCGACGAACTCTGCGGACTTTGCAAGCTAACAGCGGCACTTTGTTAGAGCCGTTAAGTGTATTTACCAACCGTATAGCACCTACGTAGCTACAAAAGCGTTGCTAGGTGCGTTTGCTCCATAATACCGGACCCATCACTTCGGTGATCTGCGTGACCCGGCGCACGCCGTCCCTCATGCGCTCGAGCTGCACGATCACGTCCACCGCGCTTACGATCTGCGTTCGGATCGCGCGCAGCGGCAGGTTGGGCTGGCCCATCTGCACCATGTTCTCGATACGCGTGATCGCGTCGCGCGTGTTGTTCGCGTGGACCGTGCTCATGCTGCCGTCATGGCCGGTGTTCATGGCCTGCAGCATGTCGAAGGCCTCGGCGCCGCGGCACTCGCCGATGATCAGGATGTCGGGCCTCATGCGGAGCGCGTTCTTCACAAGGTCGCGCTGCGTGACCTCGCCGCGGCCCTCCAGGTTGGGCGGCCGCGTCTCCAGCCGCACGACGTGGGGCTGCTGCAGCTGCAGCTCCGCCGCATCCTCGATCGTGACCACTCGGCTGGTCGGATCGATCATGCGCGACATGGCGTTCATCATCGTGGTCTTGCCGGACCCGGTGCCACCCGAGATGACGACGTTCAGCCGGCACTGCGCGGCGATCTCGAGAACTTTCGCCATCGGCGGATTCATTGAGCCGCGGCTGACGAGGTCGGCGAGGCTCGTCTTGCGCTTGGGAAACTTGCGGATCGTGATGCAGGCGCCGTTGAGCGCGAGCGGCGGAAAAACGATGTTGACGCGTGAGCCGTCGGCGAGGCGGGCATCAGCCATGGGGCTGCTCTCATCCACCCGCCGCCCGACCCTTGCCGCGATGCGCTGGGCGACGTTGTTGACGTGGCCGGAATCGCGGAAGTGCACGGCGGTGAGAGTGAGCTTGCCCCGCTGCTCGACGAACACCCTGTCCGGCCCATTGACCATGACCTCGGTGACGCTCTCGTCCTCAAGCAACGGCTCGAGCGGGCCGAGGCCGAGCATGTCGTCCACGAGCTCGGCCGCGAGCTGGCGCTGCTCGCGGCCGTTGAGCTGGATGCGGTTCTCGTCAGCGATCTCTGCGAGCAGCCGCTCCACCTCAACCTGAACCCGCTCGGAAGCGACTCCAGCGATCATTGAAGGGTCGAGGCGCGCGAGGCAGGCCGCTCGCAGCTCCGCGATCGGGGAGGGAATGGCGGCGGCCGGAGCCGGTTCGTCCAGCTCAGGCTCGAGGGGCAGCGGGACCGGGGTAATCCCGGCCGCCCGGCGCCCGAACGCGCGCGCGGCGGCGTTCATCGGCGGCGAAGGCGGCCTAGCAGGCCGCCCGCCTTGACGACCTCACGCTGCTCGCGCGTCGCGATGATCTCGCGCGTGAGCAGAGTGATCGCTGCCTGGAATCGGCCGCGCCTACGCACCAGGGGCTCGCCCAGCGCCACCGCCGGCTCGATCTGCTTCGGCATCCAGGGAATCACCACCTCGGGTGCAACGTCCAATGCTGCGAGCACCTGCTTCAGCGGCAGCGTGCCCGGCGCCCCTACCTTGTTCAGCACCACGATCGGCCGGCGCGACTGGTTCGGCCCGCGCGGACCCTCGATGAAGCGCAGCCCGTCGCGCAGCGCCGCGAGCGTCGGCTCCATCACCAGCACACGTTGGTGGCTGAGCGCGCCCAGCTCGGTGTTGAGGACCGAGGGAAAGCGTGGCACATCCGCCACGATATACCTGTAGCGGCGCTGCATCGTCTCAATGGCCTAATCGCAAATGACAAGTTCTGTCTGACGCGCACGGGGCGGCTGCGGCTGAGCTGGCTTCGAGCGGGAGGACGGCGGCGCACTCAAGGCCACCCTGCCGGTGAGGTCACTCACCGCGGAGGGGAGCATGGGGCGGCAGCAGCGCACCTGGCACGTCCGGCGCACCGGCGTGCCGATCGCGACTGGCCAGCAGCGCTGGGACCGGGCCTACCAGCTCCTCCTGCAATGGGCGGCAACGACCTCGCCGCCCGCGCCGGCGGAGAGACCGGCACTGATCCTACCGGAGATATTCCATGCGCGTAGCGATCTACGGCCGCGTCTCGACCGGGAACCAGGTCGAGCACCAGACCATTGAGCAGCAGCTCGGGCGTCTTGCCGAGCACGTGCAGGCGCACGCCGCCGAGGGCTGGTCGCTCGACCCAGCCCACGTGTTCCGTGACGATGGCTACAGCGGGGCTGCGCTGGCGCGCCCGGGGCTTGATCGCCTGCGCGACGCCGTCAAGGGCCGCGAGATCGACCGCGTGCTCGTCACCGCCCCTGACCGGCTCGCGCGCAACTACGTCCACCAGATGGTGCTCCTGGAGGAGTGGGCAGGCACTGGCTGTGCTGCCGAGTTCCTCGACCGGCCGATGAGCGACGACCCACATGACCATTTGCTGCTGCAGATCCGCGGTGCTGTGGCTGAGTATGAGCGCACGCTGATCGCCGAGCGCATGCGCCGCGGGCGGCTGGCCAAGTTGCGCGCCGGCGTGCTGCTGCCGTGGACGCATCCCCCCTACGGCTACCGCGTTAACCCGGACCGGCCGCGCGACCTGCAGGGCGTGACGACCGACCCCGCCGAGGCCGCCGTGGTGGCCGAGCTGTTCGCCATGTACCGCGAGCCCGGGACCTCGCTGACACAGCTCGCCCTGCACCTGGACGCGCGCGGCATTCCCACACCAACCGGCACGCCGTGCTGGTCGAGCCCCACCGTTCGCGGCATTCTGCGCAACCCGACCTACACGGGACAGGTCTATGCCCAGCGCACGCGCTCCCGCGCGCCCACGCACCGGCGCTCAGCGACGCACCCGATCGGCCACCCCAGCTGCACGGCCGTGCCGCTGCCGGCCGAGGGCTGGCTCCCTGTCGGGCCGGTGCCCGCGATGGTGAGCCAGGCGCACTTCGACGAAGTGCAGATTAAGCTGGCCAGCAATAGCGCCTTTGCGCGCCGTAACAATACCGCGCACCAATACCTGTTGCGAGCTCTGGTGAGCTGCGGCTGTTGTGGCCTCGCCTGCATGGGACGGGCGAATAAGCAGCACCTCTACTACGTGTGCAACGGCAAGAAGCGCTATGCCTACTCGCACCGCACGACGCGCTGCCCCGCGCGCCACACGCCTGCCGGCCAGCTCGACGCGCTCGTATGGCGGGACCTCTGCAAACCCATCGGTCTCATCAGGCTGCGCACCGCATCGGGCGCGACCCGCAGCAGTTCGTCGAGCCGTTCCTCGCCAGCAAGCACGTGCAGCCGTTCCGTGACCTTCGCTGCTGTACGCTCGAGAAACAACTCGTCCAGGCGCTCGGGCGCCTCAAGTGCTACGCGCAGGCCGCCTTGGGCCTTGCTCGCGAGCGTGAGCGCGGCGGTGCCGGTGTGGAGGTCCGCGTCGAGCAGCAGCGTGTGGCGCCGGGCGCTCTCCGCGAGATGAACGGCGAGGTTGGCCGCGATGTTCGTTGACCCTACCCCGCCGCGCATGCCCGTGACCGCAATCAGGCGGCCCGTTCTCGCAGCGAGGTCGAGCGAGCGGCCTTGGATGAGCGGCACGAAGGTCCGCGCGATCGTTTCGCGGTTGACGGGCTTATAGACGTATTCCAGGGCGCCCAGCTCGCGCGTGACCATGCGGTAGAATTCGAGGTCCGTGCGTTCCCCGATGATGAGCACGCGCACGCCGGGCTCGACGACCTGGGCTAGCTCGTCGAGCGCGCTGAATGGATCCGGCTCGCCGGAGACGTCCAGGATCAGGACGTTCGGCGTCGGTTCCGCGGCAAGCGCCTTACGCGCCATCGCCACTGTCCCCCGGCGAACCGAGGCACCCGGCCCGGCCGCATCCAGCAGCACGTCGCGCAGCAGGTCCTCCGTCTCCCGATCGCAGGCGTAGGCAACCAGGGGAACGCGGTCGGCGCGGCGGGGAGCGTCGAGCGCAAGCGGTTCGGCGAGGGCGAGGTCCGCTTGCATCAGAACTTGACCATCACGGGCTGCTGGGAGGCGCGGAACAGGCGAAGTCCGCCGCTCGGCTTGGACGCTGCCAACGGGCAAGAGGAGGGCGAGCCGTCGGCCGCCTGGACTTTGCGGCCCGACGCGGGCGCCGATCCGGCGACCGCGGAGCGAACGACGGCCGCAATCCGTCCGAGCCGTGACGCCGCCGCGATGCGCTCTGACGCCGCTTCCGAGGCTTCGAGCGTGAGCACGCGGTTGTTGTTCCCAATGCCACCATTGGGCTGGCTCTGCTGACCGCCCTGCACGAGCTGCTGGTCCACCGCGATCACGCGCACGTCCTGAAGCACGCACTCGCCGACGACGCGCATTCCCAGCGGCTGGTTGGGATCATCGGTCGCCTGCGTCAGGATGAGATCGACGCGGTCGCCGGGCCATATCAGGCCGGCCGTGCCGCTCACGGAGTCCACGGCGACGGAGACGGCGCGCATCCCTGGCGCGAGCATGGCCGCGAGGAAGCCGCGGTCACCGGGGCGCAGCACGTCGGATGCGGTGATGGGCCGGCCCGCGTCCAGGCTCTGCCGCACCATCGCGCCGCGCAGCGCCGTGCGCACGTCCACGCCGTCCCGCGAGGCGCCGGGCGGCACTTGGTCCTCGGGAAGTGGCGCGCTCGCCATGTCCTCGGGCTGCAGCAGGCTGCCGGCCCGCACGGGACGAGCCGCGACGAGGACGGTTATCTTGGGCACTACGTGCGGAGGCGCCGCGACTTGCGCGACGGCTGGCGGCGGCGGCGCCGGCCGGCGCGCGAGCAGAACGGCTACGCCGAGGCCTCCGGCGACGATGATGGTCAAGAGAGCGACGAACACGCGGCCCATGGCGAGCTATCCGATCCCGAACGAAGGTTGAAGCACGTAGAAGCCGCCGGCCGCGATCGCGACGGCGTAGGGCAGCGGGCCGCCACGGCTGATTCGCCAGGCCTCAGCCTTGAGGCAACGGGGGAGCATCCCAAGGCGCCGGCCCGGCGTGGGCGGCGGCACGATTCGGCGAAGGGCGATGTAGAGCAGCGCCAAGACGCCGCCCGCGAGCGTCGTCGCGAGCACGAAGGCGGCGACCTGGCCGGGCGGCGCCACGAGCGCGAACGCGGCGGCGAGCTTCGCGTCGCCCCCGCCGAGCCAGCCTCCCAGCCAGGCGAGCACACAGCCGCAGAGGATCAACCCTGCCGCGGCGAAGCCGGGCAGCGCTTGCCCGTCAAGGATGCGGATCGCGATCCCAAGGGAGGCGAGCGCGGCGGCTATCCAGTTCGGGACTGTCCGCGTTGCCGCGTCATGCACGGCTGCGAGCACCAGGAGCACCAGCGCTGTGACGGCCAGGACTAGAACCGTGCCAGTCATGCGGAAAGCCTTCCTTGCGGACGCGCGACGCGGACCGCCGCGAAGTGCGACCCTCGGCCAATCGCCGTCCTCAGACGTTGCTGGCGATGGTGTTGAACATGCTCGTGGCATTCGTACCGATGGCGGTCACTGCCGTGAGGATGACGACGGCGATGAGCGCGGCCATGAGGGCGTACTCCAGCGCCGCGACGCCCTTGCGATCGGCGCTGAAGGTGCTCAGGAGGCAGCAGAAACGCAGCAGCATGGACAGGTTCTTCCGAGAGATGTGATGCAGTTGGAGCGATCGGGTCCGATTTTTGCCCAATTCGCCTTACCCAAGCGGCGTTCATAGTTCTCACCTGTGCTATTTCCAGATGGCGATTGCCTAGCCGGTGCTGAACGACGCTGAATTCGAGTATTCCGTCCTCAGCCTTGCCTGAAAAACAGTTCATGTGGCGCGCCCGACCCACTTACCCGGTGCACAGGCCCGGTGCACAGGTCGGAATCGCGCGTGCTCGACAGACGCGATCACCCTGGCTGCCCGGCAGGAGACACCCGGCCCGAGGCCGGGCGCGCCCTGGCAAGAAGCGAGTCACGCCGACTGATCGTTTCACACCGAGCTGGCGATGGTGTTGAACGTGGTCTTCATGTTGGTGCCGATGGTCGTCACTGCCGTGACGATAACGACGGCGATGAGCGCGGCCATGAGGGCGTACTCCAGCGCCGCGACACCCTTGCGATCGGCCCTGAAGGTGCTCAGGAAGCAATACAGATTCAACAACATGGAAAGCTCCTTTCAAGAGAAACGGTGCAGTTGAAGCAATCAGGTGCAATTCTTGCCCAAACAGCGATTCTGATCCTCACCTGCGCTGTCTCCGGATAAGGTGTCCCCCTATCGCAGCGGAACGACGCTGGCTTCGTTGACTCATACGCTGGTTTCTCTAACAGGCGGTTAACGCGCCCGGCCTGACGCACAGCCCGGCGGCCCTTCCAGCGCGGGATGCTGCATCCTGCGCGGGGAAACGTGCGGCGTGAGCCGGGCGGCGATGCGTGCGGCGGCGAGGTGGTCTCGGGCGACGCCGCTGGGGCGCCGCATGGTCCGACAGGAGGGCCGCATTGCTGCGCCCGGCCCGTATCGAACCCGACCACGACGAGGGGGGTTTTTGAATCGAGTCGCGAATCGAGAGCGGAGAGACTTGACGCACGCAGTCCAATGGTGAACTTTCTCTCCATCGGGAATGAAAAGTTCCAAGGGAGGGATCAAGGGATGCGCTTGCAAGGCCTTGCGACGTTCGCTGCGGTGTCGCTGCTGGGGACGGTCGCCGCGCACGCCGAGACCATCACAGTAGCGACTGTGAATAACTCGCAGATGGTCGTGATGCAGAAGCTCTCCTCGCAGTGGGAGAAGCAGTCGGGCAACACGATCAACTGGGTCGTGCTGGAGGAGAACGTGCTCCGGCAGCGCGTCACGACCGACATCGCGACGAAAGGCGGCCAGTTCGACGTGCTGACCATCGGCTCCTACGAGACGCCGATCTGGGGCAAGCAGAAATGGCTCACGGCCGTGGACGACTTTCCGGCCTCCTACGACTACAATGACATCTTCCCCAGCGTGAAGAGCTCGCTCAGCGTTGACGGGCACCTCTACGCGGTGCCGTTCTACGCGGAGAGCTCGTTCACCTACTATCGCAAGGACCTGTTCGACAAAGCGGGCCTGAAGATGCCCGAGCAGCCAAAGTACGACGACATCGAGAAGTTCGCGAAGGCGCTCACGGACAAGAGCAAGCAGCAATACGGCATCTGCCTGCGCGGCAAGCCCGGCTGGGGCGAGAACATGGCCTACTTCAACACGCTCGTGAACACCGAGGGCGGGCGGTGGTTCGACATGCAGTGGAAGCCGCAGCTAGACACCCAACCGTGGCACGACGCGCTCACCTTCTACGTCCACCTGCTGCGCGATTACGGGGCGCCCGGCGCCAGCTCCAACGGGTTCAATGAGAACCAGGCGCTATTCTCCACCGGCAAGTGCGCGATGTGGATAGACGCGACGTCAGGCGCCGGGTTCATCTACGACAAGAGCACGAGCCAGGTCTATGACAAGACCGCGTTCGCGCCGGCGCCGATCGCGAAGGTGCCGAACGGGTCGCACTGGTTCTGGGCCTGGGCGCTGGCGATCCCGTCCAGCTCCAAGAAGGTCGCGACCGCCAAATCCTTCCTGGAGTGGGCAACCTCGAAGCAATATATCGACCTCGTCGGGAAGTCTGAGGGCTGGACGGTGGTGCCGCCTGGCACGCGCGCATCCACCTACGCGAACCAGGACTACCTGAAGGCCGCGCCCTTCGCGGAGGAGGTGAAGAAGGCGATCCAGACAGCCGACCTGCAGCACCCGACGGCGCAGCCCGTGCCCTACACAGGCATCCAGTATGTCGCGATCCCTGAGTTCCAGTCCATGGGCACGACGGTGGGCCAGCTCATTGCCGGCACGCTGACCGGGCAGAGCACCGTGGACGCAACGCTCAAGGATGCCCAGGCGCGGGTGAGCGCTGTCATGCAGCAGGCCGGCTACCAGTAAGACGCTGACGCTACCAGTAAGACGCTACTAGTAAGACTGGGGGTCAACATGAGCGGCAGCGCGCCCGTCACATCAGCGACCGCCCCGCCCGCGAAGACGCGGCGACGGGCACCGCGCGAGGGGATGGGGGGACGAGTCAACACGTTGCCCCTGGTCGCCCCCTCGGTCGGGGTGCTGCTGCTCTGGACCTTCATCCCGCTCGCGCTGACGATCTACTACTCGCTGCTGCGCTATAACCTGCTCAACCCGATGATTCACGGGTTCGCGGGGATCAACAACTACAAGTACCTCTTCCAGGACCCCACGCTCTACAGCTCGCTGCTCGTCACGCTCATCCTCGTCGGCGTCACGCTGATCGTCACGGTGGGCTTCGGCGCGGTGCTCGCCGCTTTGTTCCAGACGCAATTCCCAGGCTTGGGGATCGCGCGGGTGCTGATGATCTCGCCGTTCTTCGTCATGCCCACGGTGAGCGCGCTCGTCTGGAAGAACCTGCTCATGAACCCCGTCAACGGGCTGTTCGCCTACCTCGCGCGACTCGTCGGCCTGCCGGCCTTCGACTGGTTCGCGCAGGCGCCGCTCAGCTCGGTCATCATTATCGTGTGCTGGGAGTGGCTGCCGTTCGCGTTCCTGATCCTGCTCACGGCGCTGCAGTCGCTCGACGAGGAGCAGCTTGAGGCGGCGCGGCTCGAAGGGGCGGGGCCGATCTCGATCTTCTGGTACATCCAGGTGCCGCACATGGGCCGCGCGATCAGCGTGGTCGTGATGATGGAGACCATCTTCCTGCTCGGCGTCTTCGCCGAGATCTACGTCACGACCGCGGGCGGCCCCGGCACCGCGACGACGAACCTTGCCTTCCTGATCTACCAGCGGGCGCTCCTCGCCTTCAACGTCGGCGGCGCCTCGGCAGCGGGAGTGATCGCCATCGTGCTCGCCAACATCATAGCCGCGTTCCTGGTGCGGACCGTGGCGAACAGGCTCGACGTATGACCGCCCGCGCGGGGGAGCCGGGCACGAACTGGGTCGCGGGCGCGATCGGCTGGATCGTGGCGCTCGCCATGTTCTTCCCGATCTTCTGGATGGTGCTCGCCTCCTTCAAGACCGAGGTTGACGCGGTCGCCACACCCCCACGGCTGTTCTTCCCGCCGACCACGGAGAACTACACCGAGATCTTCCAGCGCGCGGACTACCTCGCCTTCGCCTGGAACAGCATCGCGATCTCGGTGGGCGCCACCATCGTCACGCTGGTGCTCGCCGTACCGGCCGCGTTCGCCATGGCCTTTTATCCGACCTCGCGCACGCGCGGGACGCTGCTGTGGATGCTATCCACGAAGATGCTGCCGGCCGTCGGCGTCCTCATGCCGATCTACCTGCTCATACGCGGCGCCGGGCTGCTCGACACCAAGACGGGGCTGATCATCATTTACGTGCTCAGCAACCTGCCGATCGCGGTGTGGATGCTCTTCACCTTCTTCCGCGAGATGCCCAAGGACATCATCGAGGCGAGCCGCATCGATGGGGCGAACGTGAGGCAGGCGATCCAGCACGTCCTGCTGCCGCTGGTCACGCCCGGCATCGCGTCCACGGCGCTGCTCAGCATCATCCTGTGCTGGAACGAGGCGTTCTGGAGCTTGAACCTGACGGCGCACAACGCGGCGCCGCTCACGGCCTTCATCGCGTCGTTCTCGGCGCCGCAGGGATTGTTCTGGGCGAAGCTCTCGGCCGCCTCGACGCTCGCCATCGCGCCGATCCTGGTGTTCGGCTGGGCGAGCCAGCGCCAGCTCGTGCGCGGCCTTACTTTCGGGGCCGTCAAGTAGGGATATCGCCGATGTATCTGGAGAAGTTCGGCTTGCAGGGCCGCACCGCGGTCGTGACCGGCGGCGGCCAAGGCATCGGGCTCGCGTGCGCTCAGGCTCTCGGCGAGGCGGGGGCGCGGGTGGTTGTCGCGGAGCTGCTGCCAGACCGGGTCGAGTCGGCCGCCGCGGAGCTCCGCGGCAAGGGCGTGGACGCTCACGGGGCGACCCTCGACGTGACCGACTCCGCCGCGGTGGACGCGCTCGCCGCGAAGGTTGAGGCGGAGCACGGGGGTGCGGCGATCCTGGTCAATAACGCAGGTGTCGCGAAGAGCGACGTGCGCGCCGAGGACACGAGCGACGAGCACTGGCGCTTCCACCTGGACGTGAACCTGGACGGCACGTTCTGGTGCTGCCGGGCGTTCGGCCGGGGGATGCTCGCGCGCGGGCGTGGATCGATCGTGAACATCGGCTCGATGTCCGGGCTCATCGTGAACAAGCCGCAGCCGCAGAGCTTCTACAACGCGTCGAAGGCGGCGGTGCACCATCTGACGCGCTCTCTCGCGGCCGAGTGGGGCGCGCGCGGCGTGCGGGTCAACGCGGTGGCACCGACCTACATCGAAACGCCGCTGACGAAATTCGGCATGGAGCAGAGCCCGGAGATGTATCGGACCTGGCTGGATATGACGCCGATGGGGCGCGTCGGGCAGCCAGAGGAGATCGCGTCGGTGGTGCTGTTCCTAGCGTCGGATGCGTCGAGCCTGCTCACGGGAAGCATCGTGCTCGCGGATGGCGGCTATACGTGCTGGTAACGCGGCTCTCCTGACCGGCAGACTCCGGCACCCCTCGCGGGAGAGGCTGCGTAACGCAGCCTCTCCCGGCAGCGGTCAATCGTCGTCGGTGTCGCCGATGATCACTGAGCCTGCGGTGTCGGAACCGTCTGACCCTCAGGCCTGTCCGGGTTATGCACGCGGTGCCGGCGGTGCCGGCGATGGTGCGTCGTGCCGGTGTTCGTTGTCCCGACCGTGCCCATCTGCTCCATCCCGGTCGTGCCCCGCGGCATCGTCCGCGCACCCTCTGGGACGGAGTTCGACGGCTGCGGCATGCTGTTTCCAGCGTTCGGCGACGGCGGCGACATCGTTGACCCTTGTGAGAAGGCGGGCGACGCGGCCGCGAGCGCCAGGAGCGGCGCGGAAGCCAGGATCAGTCTGCGCATGTCTGGGGATCCTCTCAGTGACGCATGCACAATGCATCATCGCAGCGGGGAGGCAAGAGTTGCGCCTACGGATCGTACCTTGCTTGTGACAGCGAAGAGACAGGCGTGCGAAGCGCCGCTCGGCTCGCCGCATGCAGCACGGCCCGGCCCACCATCTCAGCCACCTGCGGCACCACGGCGTTGCCGAGCGCCCTCACTCGGTCCACTCTTCGGTCCATCCCTCGGGGAACCCCATCAGCCACTCGACGAATCGGGGGTGGAGGCGGCCACCGACCCGGTCGGGGAGCGAGCAGGCGCGGCGGCGGGTCTGCTGGCTCGGGCTCCCGCTCCGCCAATCGCGCGCCCGCGGCGTGGGCCAATACGAAAACTCGCTCGCGCCGGTGGGGCGCGCCGGCGTGGGCAGCGCCCACCACGAGCGGCCAGCAGGCGTAACCCAGCGCTTCCAGCCCGGCGCAGACCCGGTCCGCGCCGCGGACGCGCAGAGCAGGGCTGTTCTCAGCCACCACCCAACCGGGTCGCAACTCGGCGACGAGGCGCTCCATCTCGTGCCAGAGGATACTGCGGGCGCCGTCAAGTCCGCCGCCCTTCCCGGCCGCGCTGATATCCTGGCAGGGAAACCCGCCGCAGACGAGGTCGGGAGCGTTGACGCCGTCCGCGCGCAGGCGCTCGATATTGAGCCTGCGCACATCGTCGTAGAGCGGGACGCCGGGCCAGTGCCGGGCGAGGATGCGGCGGCACCAGAGGTCTCGCTCGCAGAAGGCGACAGTTTGCATTCCCGCCCAGTGCAAGCCGAGGCTGAAGCCGCCGATGCCGCTGAACAGGTCAAGGACGCGCACGGGAGAGGATCTGAGGCATGGTGCCGCAGGTACGGTTTTCAGCCTGCCGCCGTCAAACAATAGCTACGTCGCGGCTTGGCGCGGGCCGTCCCTTGTGGCAAGAGCGCGGCGCCGAGAGATTGGCCTGAACGTCTTGGGGAGGAATCCTGCCGTGAATTTGCGCCACGCACTGCCCTTCGCGGCCGCGCTTCTGCTCACGGCCTGCGTGCAGAAGCCGGCGGCGCCGCCCGCGGCCGCCGGTCCGGACCTGAACGAAGGCATGGCGTCGGTCTGCAAGCCGTCAACACCCATTCTTGAGCCCGGTGCGGTCGCTCAGGCCGAGATCCAGATGGGCAACGACGGCGGCTGGTGCGCCGTGCGCGTCGCTGATATGGGCAAGCCCTTCCTCGTCGGCCTGGTTCACGAACGCCCGGCGCACGGGCGGGTCCTGGTTCGTGCGGCGGGCGACCAGACCTTCATCGATTATCTACCGGCCGCCGGCTATACCGGCCCAGACAGCTTCACCGCCATCCTCCGGCCGCACCAGCCAGGCCAGGCAGACAGCACCGTCCACGTCACGGTGGTCGTGGTTCCCAAGGCCTAGTTTTCCGTCCTGCGGCCCACAGGATCGCCAGGCCCCCGACTGCGGAGGCAAGCGAGCCGACGAACACGGCGAGCTTGATCTCGTCGCCGCGCGGGCTGCCGCGGAAGGCGAGATCGTTGATGAAGAGGCTCATGGTGAAGCCGATGCCGCACAGCACGGCGGCGCCATAGAGCTGCCGCATCGTCACACCTTCCGGCAGCCGGGCAAGGCCGAGGCGCAGCGCGAGCCGGCTCGCGGTGAACACGCCCGCTTGCTTGCCGAGGAACAGGCCGAGCGTCACGCCTAACGCCGCACGGTCTGCCCAAGCGCCGGGCGACAGGCTCGCGAAGGACAGCCCGGCGTTCGCCAGCCCGAAGATCGGGAGCACGATAGAAGGCGACCGGCAGGTTCAGCGCCTCTTCCAAGCGCCCAGTCGCTTCCTTCGGGATCACGAAGGCGAGCGCGACACCCGCGAGCGTCGCGTGAACGCCCGAGCGCAGCAGCAGCAGCCACATCGCAGCGCCGCCCAGCAGGTAAGGCCAGAGACGCCGCACGCCAGCGCGGTCGAGACCGAACAGCGCCGCCCAGACGAGGGCCGCGCTCGCCTAGCGCGGCTACGCCGAGGCTGCGCGTATAGAAGAAGGCGATGACCACGATCGCGCCGAGGTCGTCCATGATGGCAAGTGCCACCAGGAACTCCTTGAGGCCGCTCCGGCACGCGCCGCCCGAGCACGCTCATGACCGCGAGGGCGAAGGCGATGTCGGTCGCGACCGGCACCGCCCATCCGCGCAGCGCCGCGGGATCTCCCCAGTTGAAGGCGGCGTAGATCAAAGCCGGAACGACCATTCCGCCGAGCGCGGCGATGCCCGGCAACGCCGCCAGTCGCGGCGAGGCCAACTTGCCCACCGTCATTGAGCGCCGCAGCTCTACGCCGACGAGCAGAAAGAACAGCGCCATCAGTCCATCGTTGACCCATTCCGCGGCTGGACAGACGCAGCGGCCCGGTGCCGATCGGGTAGGACGAGTGCCCATTCGATAAGTCTCACCAGCGGGCGAGTTGGCGAGCGCGAGGGCGACGAGAGCGGAGAGGATCAGCGCGACCCCGCCCGCCGCCTCGCTGTTCAGGAAGGCGAGCAAGGCGCCGAGGCGCGAGCGCGCCGGAGCTACGGGCTGGTGCATTCGAGGGTCCTCGGGCGCTTCGGGCCTTCCGCGCCCGGTCCGCAAAGGGTATGCGCGGAGCTATGCTGCCTCAACCCACAAGCCATCACGCAATGGGGAGCCCGAAGGGAACCAGCGATCCCGGCGCGCAATGGATCGCCGCCATGCGCGCGGGCGACTGGGAGGCGGCGTGGCAAGTGAACGACCGGGTGCTCGCCGCGCGCGACCCGGCGACGCGAGACGATCCCACCCTGCCCTATCATCTGCGCTGGGTCTGGGATGGGACGCAGCCTGACGGAAAACCGGTGCTCGTGCGCTGCTATCACGGCCTGGGCGACACCGTGCAGTTCGCGCGTTACCTGCCGAAGCTGCGCGAGCGCGCGGCGCGGGTCACGCTGGAGGCGCAGCCGGACCTGGCCGGGCTGCTCGGCGCCATGCCCGGCGTGGACCGGGTTGTGCCGTTCCAACTCGACGCGCCGCTGCCCCCGGAACCGTGTACCTTGGAGATCATGGAGATCGCGCACGTGCTGCGCCTGCCGCCCCCCCCTGCGCCCTATCTCTCCGCGCCCTTTCTCGCAACACCCGGCGCAGCGCCCGAGACGCGGCCGCTTCGCGTCGGCCTGTGCTGGCAGGCGGGCGGCTGGGACCCCGCGCGCTCCGTGCCGCTCGCGCTGCTGGCGCCTCTCGCGCGGCTGCCTGGCGTCGTGCTGGTGAGCTTGCAGCGCGGGCCCGCCGCGGAGGAGGCGCTGGCGCCGGACGCGCCGCCCTTCCTCAACCCGCGCGACCGCAGCCTGGATGCCGCGGAGACGGCGCGCCTGATCGCAGGGCTGCATCTGGTCGTGACAGTGGACACCGTGGTTGCCCACCTCGCGGGCGCGATGGGCTGGCCGGGCTGGGTGCTGCTGCGCCGCGACGCGGACTGGCGCTGGCCGCAGGCGGCGGACGCGGCGCCGTGGTATCCGTCGCTCCGCCTCGCGCGCCAGGACGAGGAAGGGGATTGGACGGACCCGGCCGGCGATGTGACGGCGGCGGTGGCCGCCCAGGTCTCGCGCCTTGCGCGGGTGCGGCGGGCGCGCGTAGGTTCTTAGGGCGATGCCGGGCTTGCGGATCACCTTCCTGGGGCTGACGATCACCTCGTCCTGGGGCAACGGGCACGCGACGACGTATCGCGGCCTCGTGCGCGGCCTCACCCGGCGCGGGCACGACGTGTTGTTCCTGGAGTGCGACAAGCCCTGGTATCGGGACAATCGCGACCTGCCCGAGCCGCCCTGGGGCACGACCCGGCTTTACCGCGACGCGGACGACCTGGAGCGGCGTTGGCTGCCGGCGCTGCGCGACTCGGACCTCGTGATCGTCGGGTCCTACGTGCCGGATGGAGTTCGGATCGGACAGCTCGTGCAGCGGGCGGCGCGGGGGGTCGCGGCGTTCTATGACATCGATACGCCCGTGACCTTGGCGGCGCTGGACGCCGGGCGGTGCGAGTATCTCACGCCTTCCATGCTGCCGGGCTATGGGCTCTACTTGAGCTTCACGGGCGGGCCGACGCTGGCGGAGCTGGAGCGGCGCGGGGCGCCCATGGCGCGCGCGCTCTACTGCTCGGCGGACCCGGAAACGCACCGGCCGATGCCGGAGGCGGAGATCCGATGGGATCTGAGCTATCTCGGCACTTACAGCGATGATCGACAGCTCACGCTAGATCAACTCTTGTGCGAGCCTGCCCGCCGCTGGGCTGGAGGCCGATTCTGCGTCGCGGGGCCGCAATATCCCGAGGTCATCATCTGGCCCGCGAACGTCGCGCGCACGACCCATCTCGCCCCGGATCAGCACCGCCAGTTCTACGCCGAGAGCCGCTGGACGCTGAACGTGACCCGCGCCGACATGGTGCGGCGCGGCTGGAGCCCAAGCGTGCGCCTGTTCGAGGCGGCGTGCTGCGGGGTTCCCGTGATTTCTGATCGCTGGGAGGGATTGGACCAGTTCTTCGCGCCCGGCGAGGAGATCGTGATCGTGGACGACGCGGCGGACTCGCTCGCCGCGCTGCGCGGCCTCCCGGAGTTGCAGCGCCGCGCCATCGCCGAGCGGGCGCGCGCCAAGGTGTTCGCGATGCATACGGGCGACCACCGCGCTCGTGAGCTCGAAGGCTACTACGCAGAGGCCGTCGCCGCCCGGCGCCCACGGCGGAGGGCGCGCGCGTGAGGATCGCGATCTTCGGCCTCGCCGTGTCCTCGTCGTGGGGCAACGGCCACGCTTCGCTCTGGCGCGGGTTGATCTCCGCCTTGCTCGGCATGGGCCATCGCGTGATGTTCTTCGAGCGCGACGTGCCTTATTACGCTCAGGCGCGCGACCTGCACGCGCTGCCGCAGGGCGGCGAGCTGGTGCTCTATCCGAGCTGGGACGCCATGCTGCCGCTCGCGCGCCGGGCGCTCGCCGATGCGGACGCGGCGATCGTGACGAGCTACTGCCCGGACGGGGTCGCGGCGTGCCGGCTGGTGCAGGAGAGCGCGATCCCGGTTCGCGCGTTCTACGACCTCGACACGCCCGTGACGCTCTCCCGGCTCGAAGCTGGCGAGCGTGTGGACTATCTTCCGCCCGAGGGTCTGGGCGGCTTCGACCTCGTGCTGAGCTACACCGGCGGCCGGGCACTCGACCTGCTGCGCACGCGGCTCGGCGCGCGCAGGGTGGCTCCGCTCTACGGCTCGGTGGACCCCGAGGCCCATCGCCCGGCGCCGCCGCGGCCCGAGTTCGCGGCCCTCCTCGGCTACCTCGGCACCTACGCCGCGGACCGGCAAGCCGCCCTGGAGCAGCTCTTCATCGAGCCGGCCCGCCTTCTGCCCGCGGAGACCTTCATCATCGCGGGCGCACAGTATCCCGAAGGGTTTCCCTGGGCGCCGAACATCCGCTTCGCCTGGCACCTGCCCGTACCGGACCACGCGACGTTCTACTGCTCGCAGCGCCTCACCCTGAACATCACCCGCAGCAGCATGGCCTGGCTCGGCTGGTGCCCCTCGGGGCGCTTGTTCGAGGCGGCGTCCTGCGGCGTGCCGATCTTGAGCGACTGGTGGGAGGGGATGGACGGGTTCTTCCGCCCCGGCGAGGAAATCCTGGTCGCGGGCACCACGGCGGAGGCACTGGAGGCGCTGCGGCGCGAGCCGGGTGACCTGGCCGAGCTGGCGCGGCGCGCCCGCGAGCGCACGCTCGACGAGCACACGGCACGCGCGCGGGCGGCGGAGCTGGTCGCCGCTCTCGAAGCCGCGGCGAGCGTCCAGGCCGCATGAGCGCCTCATGACCTGGGGCATCATTCCGGCCGCCGGCAGCGGCACGCGCATCCAGCCGCTCGCCTTCAGCAAGGAGCTGCTTCCGGTCGGCTCGCGGCTCGATGCCGGCGGCGTCGAACGGCCGCGCGCCGTGAGCGAATACCTCGTCGAGCGCATGGCGCTCGCGGGGGCGCGCAAGATCTGCTTCGTGATCTCGCCCTGGAAGAGCGACATCCTTCAATACTATGGCGGCGACGTGGGCGAGGTCAGCATCGCCTACGCCTGCCAGGGGGCCGCGGGCGGCCTGTGCGACGCCATCTTCCGCGCCTGCCCGCTGATCCCCGAGAGCGAGCACGTCATCGTGGGCCTCCCCGACACCATCTGGTTCCCCGCCGACGCGCTCTGCGCGCTTCCCGACGGCCGGCTGAGCTTCCTGCTGTTCCCCGTGGCGGACCCGAGCCTGTTCGACGCCGTGGACTGCGACGAAGCCGGGCGCGTGCGTGAAATCCAGGTGAAATCGCCCGGCGCCGCGAGCCGCTGGATCTGGGGCGCGTTCAAGATGCCGGGCCGGACGCTGCACGCGCTGTATCGGATCTGGCAGGAGCGGGGACGCTGCGACGAGTATATCGGCACGCTGGTCAACGCCTACCTCGCCCAGGGCGGCGAGGCGTGGGGCGTGCCGGAGGGAAGGAGCTACGTGGATGTTGGTACGTTGAACGGATACCGCGAAGCGATTCGCCTGCTGGGCGGCGACGTGGGAGCCGCCGCGGAGGCGCTTGCCTCTGGGCCGGCCCCAACGCGGCGAGCCGGCGCGGCGCGGCTCGTCGGGAAAGGCGCATGACCTCTACCTGGACGCCGGAGCGGATCGAGGAGCGGGCGCGGGCGCTCGGCCCTTGGTTCCACAACATCGAGCTGAAAGGTGTGCCCACCGCGCCGGAGCACTTCCTCGGCGACTATCCGCGGGTGAAGTGGGAGCGGTTCCGGCACGCGCTGCCGGCCGACCTGCGGGGCAAGACGGTGCTCGACATCGGCTGCAACGGCGGCTTCTACGCGCTCGAGATGAAGCGGCGGGGCGCCGACCGCGTGCTCGGCTTGGACTTCGACCCGGACTACCTGGCGCAGGCGCGTTTCGCCGCCGAGGTCGAGGGGCTGGACGTCGAGTTCCAGGAGATGAGCGTCTATGACATCGGGCGCCTGGGCGAGCGCTTCGACGTCGTGTTCTTCATCGGCGTTCTGTACCACCTGCGCCATCCCCTGTTGGCGCTCGACCTGATCTGGGAGCACGCGGCCCGCGACCTGCTGGTGTTCCAGTCCTTGCAGCGCGGCAGCGACGAGATCGCGCCCGTGGCGGAGGACTACGCGTTCTGGGACACGGCGCACTTCGAGTCGCCGGGCTATCCCAAGCTGCACTTCATCGAACACAGCTACAGCGGCGACAACACCAACTGGTGGGCGCCGAACCGCGCCTGCTCGGCGGCCATGCTGCGGTCCGCGGGGTTCGAGATCCTCGACAATCCGGAGAGCGAGGTCGTCATCTGCCGGCGCGGCGAGCGGCCCGACCCGCGCTATGGTGCAGTGTACCCAGCGCGAGGCGCGTAGCCCCGTGATCGAGGCCGCGATGATCTGGAATGAGCCCAACAACAAGTCGCATTGGGACTTCGACAACGATCCCAACTGGGCGACCTTCGCGCGCATGACCCGGCTCGCGGGCGAGGCGATCCGGGCGGAGGCGCCCGACCTTCCCCGCGTGCTCGGCGGCATCTCGCCCATCGATCCCGATTTCATCCGCGTCCTCGACGGCCACGGCACGCTCGCGGAGCTGGATGCCGTCGCCGTCCACGGCTTCCCGCTCGACTGGAACCACTGGAAGATCAGCGAGTGGCCGGAGAAGCTGGCCTCCATCCGCGCCGTGACCAATCTCCCTGTCTGGGTCAGCGAGGTCGGCGTCAGCACCTTCGGCGCGGAGGAGGTGCAGGAATGGGGCCTGTTCCGCACCCACGAGCTGCTACGCGGCCAGGCACCGCGCGTCCACTGGTATAGCCTCTACGACCTGCCCGCCGCCTGGCCCGCCACCACGCGGCACAAGGAAGCCGAGGGCAGCAGCTATTACCGCCACTTCCACATGGGCCTCCTCGACGAGCACGGCCGCCCCAAGCTTGCCGCGAAGCGCTTCCACGAGTGCGCGCCGGATTTCGGCCTGTGCCAATGGGTCCACTTCGAGGACCACCGCCTCGACGACATGGTGCGCTGGCTCAAGGATTTGGGCGTGACCTACCTGCGCACCGGCCTGTCCTGGGCGGACTGGCTGCGGCCGGGTGCCGATTCGTGGTTCGACCGGCAGATGCGCGCGCTGGAGCCGTTCCAGGTCACGGTGACGTTCTGCTTCACCCCCGAGGCCGAGGGCGAGTGGGCGCACTACACGGCCGTGCCGAAGCATCCGGAGCGGTTCGCGGAGTTCTGCGCGACGATGGTCCGTCGCTACGCGCGAGGCTGATGCCGTGGAGCTGCTGCGCGCGCTCGCGACGCGGCGACCCTATTTGGGCGGGGTTGCGCTCGTCTGCGCGCACCCGGATGACGAGGCGATCGGCGCGGGCGGAAGCCTCGCCCTGTTGCCCAATCTCGTACTCGTGCACGTCACGGACGGCGCCCCGCGGCGCCTTGCCGCCGACTGGGAGCGGCACGGCTTCGCCTCGCCCGGCGCCTACGCGAGCGCCCGCGCCGCGGAGCTTCGGATGGCGCTCGCCGCCGCCGGGTGCGACGCGACGCACCTGATGCTCGGCTACCCCGACCAGGACGCGGCATGGCACCTGGCCGAGATCGCTCGGAAGCTCGCAGCACTCTTCGCCGAGCACCGGGTCGAGTCCGTGCTGACCCATGCCTATGAGGGCGGTCACCCGGACCACGACGCGACCGCTTGGGCCTGCCACGCCGCTGCCCGGCTGGTCACCGGCCTCGGGCCGGCGCGCCCCACGATCGCCGAGTTTCCCGGCTACCACGCCGGGCTAGGCGAGACCTTGAAAGGAGAGTTCCTTCCCGGTCCCGAGCCTGTCCACGTCCACCTCGCGAACGCCGAGCAGGCGCGCAAGCGAGCCATGATCGCGGCACACGCCACGCAAGTGCAAATGCTGTCCGGCTTCGCCACGGACCGGGAGGGCTTTCGCGCCGCGCCGGAGTACCGATTGGCAGGCTCCGCCGCACGCCGGGCCGCTCAACTACGAGCGCTGGGGCTGGGAGATGACGGGCGAGCGTTGGCGCGCGCTCGCGGCGGAGGCGGAGGCGGCGCTTTGGCCCTGACCATCCTGCTCACGGCCTACTCGCTCGCGCCGGTCAGCCCGGATGCGGTGGGCGGCAGCGAGCAAGTGCTGAGCGCGCTCGACGCCGCGCTGGTCGCGGCCGGACATCGCAGCCTGGTTGCCGCCTGCGATGGGAGCCGGGTGCAAGGGCGGCTGTTCCCCTTCGCCTGCACGCCTGCGGGCCGGATCGAGCAGGCGGACAAGGACGCGGCGACGAGCCGGCTGCGCGGCGCGATCTGGACGGCGATGCAAGCGGAGCGGATCGACCTTATCCACATGCACGGGCTCGACTTCCCCTGGACCCTGCCCGCACCGGGCATCGCGGTGCTCGGCACGCTGCACCTGC
This sequence comes from uncultured Alphaproteobacteria bacterium, assembly GCA_963839135.1. GTDB lineage: Bacteria > Pseudomonadota > Alphaproteobacteria > Acetobacterales > Acetobacteraceae > CAWKEH01. The sequence goes on along the minus strand of CAWIUA010000014.1, from coordinate 24,421 downwards.
CGCCCGCCTGGTATCCGGAGTGGATCTACCTGCTCGACCGCCCGGCAACCTGGCTCAACTGCGTCAGCCGCGCGCAGATGCAGGCCGCGCCGCCGGTGCCTTACATGCTCTCTCCCGTCGCCAACGGCGTACCCGTCGCGGAGCTGGGCCGTGTCCGGCCAAGACGCGGGAACTACGCGCTGTGCCTCGCTCGAATCTGCCCCGAGAAAGGCCTGCACCTCGCGCTCGACGCCGCGCACCGGGTGAACGTGCCCTTGCTCATCGCAGGCGAGGTGTTCCCCTACGAGGCGCACCAGCGCTACTTCGAGGACGAGATCGTACCGCGGCTGGACGCCAAGCGGCGCTACCTGGGCCCGGTCGGGTTCACGCGCAAGCGCCGGCTGCTCGCGGGGGCGCGGTGCCTCCTGGTGCCGAGCCTCGTCGCCGAGACGAGCAGCCTCGTCGCGATGGAGGCGGCGGCGTGCGGTACGCCGGTGATCGCTTTCCCGAACGGCGCGCTGCCCGAGGTCGTGGAGCACGGCCGAACGGGCCTGCTGGTGGAGAGCGTGGAGGAGATGGCAGCGGCGCTGGTACCAGGGAGCGCAGGCTTGGCCAGGATCGAGCCATCGACGTGCCGGGTGGTGGCGCGGCAGCGGTTCAGCCTGGAGCGGATGACGGCGGGAATATCTCGCGCGCTATGCAGCGCTGACCGCTGGCGTTCGAGTGGCGGAGCTGATCGCCGGCATAACCGACGACAACCAGCACGAGCCGGCTGATTTCGGCCCTCCGGTCGGCCATGAAGCGTGGTAGCGCCGCCTGTACAGGGTGCCTACATCCCGGACGCGGGCAATAACGGTGGATGCGCTTCGACCCGCAAGGCGGCCACGAGCAGGCCGGGCACCGTCCCGCCGTCGTGCTCAGCCCAGCCTCCTACAACGCCAGGGCCGGCCTAGTCGTCTGCTGCCCGACGACGACGAAATCAAGAGATATCGGTTCGAGGTCCTCATCTCGGGACAGCCGAATTGGCGCGCGCGGAAGGCGACGAAGAAAGGGCATGTAACGCAGGCCGAGTTGGCTCATACCAGTCGCCCCGGACAGTGGCCTGTCCGGGGCGACTGGTATGCGTCTTTATTCGGCGCGCAGCCGCCACACCAACCCTGCGCGATACCAATGGCCCCGGACAGTGGAAGGTCACTGTCCGGGGCCATTGGTATCAGACCCGCGCAAGGTTGCATGCCTTAATTGGATGAATTGGTGCTCGTCCCCTCGCGCCGGCCGGGACTTGTCCGTGCAGGCGCACCTCGCTGCTCGACGTTCGGGTCAAGGCGAGCGGCCTGCCTCGGTGCTGGGTCTGGGCAACTCAGCCATCGAGGATGCTGCGACCGTTGCGCGCGCCAGCACCGAACGCACCTTAGCGGCCAGATACGGCCCGTGCGACCAGCCGGCAATGAGCGAGGCGATGACCAGGGCGCTCGCCACGAGCACGGCCGCGCCCTGGCGGATGGTCCTGATCCGAGAGCGGGCGGCGGGCGCAGGTTGTTCCGGCGCTTCGGAACTCACGGCCTCATGTTCCGCCGGCGCGGCGACATGAACTGATGGTCCGGCTGGGAGTGCCTCGGCTTCGAGGACGGCGCGAAGCTGCGCAACCATGGTTGGTGTCGCGAAGGCGCCGGCCTCGGAGAACGCGCTGTCCGGTGCAGGATTGAACTGAGCGCGGATGTCCGGAGTATTGCTCAGGGCAGGGATCTCGGCATCCATATCGGATGTTTCGCCGTCCCGCAGCGCCACGGCCAGGCTCACGTGCCGTCCCTCGACCCGCGCCGCCGCGTCGGTCTCGGCCATGAAGAGCGCCGCCCGCGCGAGCAGGTTCAGCACGCGCGGTACCCCGGCGGAATGAACGGCGATGGCCTCGACCGCATCGGCGGTCAGCAGGTCGGTTGGTTGCCCGGCGCGTGCGAGACGGTCCGCGACGAAGGCGCCGATCTCGTCCGGCCGCAACGGCTCCAGCCGGACGACGGTGACCGCGGCGCCGAGGCTCGCCAAGCGCGTCTCAAGGCCGGGGAGGTCAGCCAGCACTGCGGTCACGCCCGGCAAGGCAAGCGAGCTGAGCGTCGCCTCCTCCGTCCGGGCGGCCTCGTCCACGAGCACGACCGCATCCGTGCCCGCATTGAAGTGCAGGTCGCCGCGCCCGACCAGCTCCGTCTCGCGCCCTGCCGCTCGGAGGGCGCGCGCTAACTCGCTGAGCAGCAGCGTCTTGCCCGTTCCTGCCGGGCCGAGCAGCGCGACCAGGCCAGGGCCGGCCGCCAGGGCCGCGAGCACCTGATCGCGTGCCGTGCGCCAGCCCTGGTGCTCGCTGACGCTGGCGAGGTCTAGACTCAAGCGGAAGGCCGCGTCGAGTGCTGCTTGATTGTCCTGTCGCATGACGGTCCTGCCCCGGCGCCACACGCGCCGCCACCCCTCGCCGAGCATCCGCGCTCAACGTAAATAAGTGGTATAGATAAACCGTCGTTGCGTTTCCTACCTAATATCTTTTGAGGATCGTGAGGACTACGAAAAGACGGCCTCTCAGAGCGCTCTTGCGGCCGCCTCGACCGCCGCCGCGTGGCCGTCCACCTTCACCTTTCGCCAGACGCGGGCCACGCGGCCCTCCGCGCTCACGAGGATGGTGCTGCGATCCAGGCCCATATACGTCTTGCCGTACATGCTCTTCTCGACCCAGGCGCCGTAAGCTTCGGCGACGCCCGACTCGTCCGAGGCAAGCGGGAAGGTGAGGCCGTATTTCGCGGCGAAGCGCTCCAGGGCGGGCAGCTTGTCCTTGCTCACGCCGATCACGTCCACGCCGATCCCGCCGAGCTGCGGGAGCGCTCCCTGGAACGCGCAGGCCTCCTTCGTGCAGCCCGGCGTATCCGCTTTTGGATAGAAGTAGAGCACGAACGGCCGGCCACGCTGCATCGCAAGGCTGACCGTGCGCCCGCCGGTCGCCGGCATGGTGAAGTCCGGCGCCGCGGCGCCCTCGGTGATGCTCATCCCAAATCTCCCAAGTAACGCACGAACGCCCCGCGCACGGCGCGCGCGGTCTCCTCCATCCTGGCTTCGAGCGCTGCAAGGTCAACCGCACCGGTCGCCCGCAGCAGCGCCTCGGCAGCGGCCGGCGGCAGCGCGGCAATGACGGGGCCGACCGTGATGCGCAGCATGGACTGCACCGTGCGCCAGAGATGGTCGGCCTCGATCAGCAGCCGCGCATCGGTGTCCGCAAGGGCGCCGTGCTCGGCGAGGAGCGCCAGCGCATGCCGGGTCACCGGGTCGCGCACGCCACTGAGGAGCTGCAGCGCCTGCGCGACGAACTCGACCTCCACGAGACCGCCGGCCCGCAGCTTCACGTCCCACGGCCCGCTCGCGGGCAGGTCGCGCAGCATCCGGGCACGCATCGCGCTAGCGTCGGCCCGGACACGCATGGGATCGCCGGTGCGCAACGCTGCCGCGATGGCCCGGTCCACCCGCGCGCGCATCGCAGGCGGCCCGGCGACGATCCGGGCGCGGGTCAGCGCCATCCGCTCCCAGGTCCAGGCGCTGCCCGCGTGGTAGGTCCGGAACGCAGGCAGCGACACGGCGACCGGGCCTTTGTTGCCCGAGGGACGCAGCCGCATGTCAACGTGGTAGAGCGGTCCTTCCGCGCCCGGCGCCGTGAGCGCCGCGACGACGGCGTGGGCCGCGCGGGTGAACCATTGCTGCGCGGCGATCGGGCGCGCCCCCTCGCTCTGCACGGCCTGGGGCGGGAAGCTGTGGACCAGCATCAGGTCGAGGTCCGAGCCGGCCATCATCTCGCGGCTGCCGGCCTTGCCGAGCGCCACGACCGCCATCGCACCGCCGCGGACGCGGCCGTAGCGCCGGGCATGATCGTCCAGCACGCGCGGCAGGAGCGCGTCGAGCGCCGCATCCGCCAGCGCCGTGCGCGCGAGGCCGGCCGCGTCCACATCGAGCCAGCCTTCGAGCTGGGCGACGCCGAGGCGGAACTCCTCGGCGCGCACGAACCGCCGCGCCGTGATCACGGCGTCTTCCAGGTCGCGCGCGTCGGCGAGCCGGGCGGCAAGGCTGGCGCCGGGATCCGGGTCCACGCCGGGCGGCCCGAGCAGCCCCTCGATCGCAGCCGGCACCTGGGCAAGATGATCGGCGAGCAACGGCGCAGCACCGAGGACGGCGGCGACGCGGGTGACGACGGGCGGGTTGCGCTGGAAGGTCGAGAGGATGGGCACGCCCGCGGGCAGGCGCGAGACGAGGGCGTCGAGCCGGCCGAAGGCGGCGTCGGGCTCGCGCTGACGGCCCAGCTCGGCGAGCAGCCCGGGGAGCACCGCATCCATCAGCTCCCGCGCCTGGGCCGAGCGCAGCGCGCGGACCCGCCCCGCCTGCCAGCCCCGCAAGGCCTCAACGATCCGGTCCGGGTCGGCAAAGCCAAGGGCGCGCAAGCGGTCGAGCGTGCCGGGCGGTGCCTCGCCGACGCCGCTGAGGTCGAGTCCCGCGGCCTCGGCCGGCGCCGCCGGGACCTGCTCGAACACCTCGGCGTAGTGCCGCAGCACTTGCTCCATGTGCCATAAGGTGTGCCGGGCGAAGCCGTCGGCGTCGTCGAAGCCCATGAATACTGCGAACCGCTCGAACGCCTCCATCCGGGCCGGCAGGCTGTGCGTTTGCCGGTCGGCGACCATCTGCAAGCGATGCTCCACCGTCCGCAGGTAATGGTAGGCCCGCGTGAGCACCTCGGCGGCGGGCGCCGATAGCTTCCCAGCCTGATGCAGCCGCGCCAGCGCGCCCGTGGTGGTCCGGTCGCGCAGCGAAGGGTCGCGCCCGCCCCAGACGAGCTGCAGCGTCTGCGCAAGGAATTCGATCTCGCGTATGCCGCCCTGGCCGAGCTTCACGTCGTGGCCGAGCAGGCGGGCGGCGGGCGACCCGTCAGTGCCGAGCGCTGTGCCCCTGTGGGAGTCCACCCGGCGCTTCATCGCGTGGATATCCGCGAGCGCCGCGAAGTCGAGGCCGCGCCGCCACACGAAAGGCCGGATCGCGTCGAGGAACTGCGCCGCGACGGCGACATCGCCCGCGACGGGACGCGCCTTCGTCATGGCCGCCCGTTCCCAGTTCTGGCCCATGCTCTCGTAATAGGCGATGGCTGCGGGAAGCGAGACGGCGGGCGGCGTGGCGGCTGGGTCTGGGCGCAGGCGCAAATCCACGCGGAACACGTAGCCGTCCGCGTCGCGCGCCTCCATGAGCGTCGCGAGATCGCGGGCGAGACGGGTGAAGGCGGCGCGCAGCCCATCCGTATGGTAGGGGTGCGCGTCAGGATCATAGAGCAGCACGAGGTCCACATCGCTGGAATAGTTCAGCTCGCCGGCACCGAGCTTGCCCATGCCGAGCACGGCGAGGCCGCTGCCGCGCGCCGGGTCCGCCGGGTCGGGCAATCGCAGGTCGCCGCGCGCGTGCGCTCCCAGGAGCAGGTGCGCGCAGGCGAGGCGGAGCGTGGCCTCGGCGAGGCTCGTCAGCGCGCCGACGATCTCGGCGAAGCTCTGCTCGCCCGCGATGTCGGCGACCGCGACGGCGAGCGCCACCTCGCGCTTCGCCCGGCGCATCGCGCGCGCGACCTCCGCCCGCGGCGCCGACGGCGGCACGACGGCAAGCGCGGCGAGGCTGGCGCGCACGACCGCGCCCGCGCCCTTATCAAGGGTGCGGCGGAGGGTGCCGGGCTCGCGGAGCGCGAGGTCGCTCAGAAAGGGGCTGTTGCCGCCGAGCGCATCGAGCAGCGCCGTGGCGTCCGCCCGGGCGGCGAAGGCGGCCCACTCGCTGCCGAGGGCTGCGAATCGCTCGTGCAAACGCTGGGCGGCGGCGGGGTCGGCGGCGCGGGGAAGCATCGGCGCCGAAGCTGGCTGGGGCAGGTGCGGCGGGTCAAGGGTTGAGGGCGTTGGCTGCAAGAATACCTGGTCTCCTGGGACGGGCGGCGCTCGACCTCGCCGCCTCGGTGCTGACGCTCGTGCTGCTGCTCCTGCTCGGCCTCGGTGCCCTGGCCTGGCGCGTCGCTGAGACGCCCCTATCCCTCGGCACTCTGCTGCAGCGGGCGGCCGTGCTGCCGGACGGCGTCGCGGTCGGGAACACGTCTCTCGCTTGGGCGGGCTGGCGCGGCGGGCCAGACGCGCCCGTGAAGGTCCGCGCGCAGGGCGTGAGCGCGGCCTCACTGCCCGGCGTCACCGCGCTGAGGCTCGACGAGGGGACCGTCGCGCTCGCGGTCCCTCCGCTGCTGCACCGCATCATTGCGCCCGTCTCGATCGACATCGCGGGCCTCGACGCTCGGGTCTCCCCCGCCGAGGGCGAGGGGACGGAACTGCCGGTGCAGCTCGATCTCAGCCAGCTCCGCAGCGTGCACGTGCGCGACGCGCGCGTGGCAAGCGAGTCGTCCGGCCTGGCGTGGAACGCCGAGGTTGCCGCGGCCGGCGTTAGTCAGGCGCCGGACGGCGCCGCAACGGGTGACCTCACGGGCGCGCTGACGGTCGGCACCGTGTCCGCGCCCGTGCAGGCACGGCTCACCCGCGCTCCGGACGGCGCGCTGCATGTCGAAGGCAAGGCGGGAGAATTGCGCCCGACGGCGCTGGCCGCGTCCATCGGGACGGCAGCCCCCATGCTCGGCGGCCTCGCCGCCCTCGACGCCCCAGTCAGGCTGATCGCCAGCGCCGACCTCTCGGCAGCGCTCAACCCAGTCCGGGCCACCGTGCAGGCGACGATCGGGGCCGGCACGGCGGCGTTGGCCGGCGGCACGATCCCGATCAGGGATGCTGCGGGCGAGGTCGCGCTCACGTGGCAAGGCGAGGCGCTGCACGGCATGACGCTATCCCGTCTCGACGCGACCATACCGTCGCCGAGCGGCGCCCCGCCGACGGCGCTTCATCTCGCCGCGGCGGCGACGCGGGCTGGCGCCGGCTGGCGCGTTCAGGGCCAGGTCGGGTTCGACCACGTGGCCGCCGTCGACCTGCCGCAGCTCTGGCCGCCGGAGGCGATCCGGAATGCCAGGCGCTGGGTGGTCGAGAACATCACCGCGGGCACGGCTCGCGCCGGGCAGTTCGCCGCCACGCTGGACGTGCCCGCCGATCCCTCAGACACCAAGCTCGCGGCGATCTCCGGTTCGTTCCAAGGCGACGATCTCACGATCCACTGGCTCCGCCCGGTGCCGCCCGTCGAGCACGTGCAGGCGACGCTGCAGTTCGTGGACCCGGACACCATACGAATCCCCGTGTCCGGCGGGCAGCAAGGCTCTCTTCGCGTCAAAGGCGGGATGATCCTGCTCACTGGGCTTGCCGGGCGCGACCAGTATGCGGATGTGTCCCTCAACCTCGCGGGACCGCTCGCCGGCGCGGTCACGCTGCTGAGCCACCCCCGGCTGCGGCTGCTGAGCAAGCGCCCCCTGCCCTTCACGGTCGCGGCGGGCCAGCTCGCGGGCACCGTGGACGTGAGGCTGCCGCTCATCGCGGACCTCGACGCCGACGCGGTCGCGAGCAACGCGCACGCCCGGCTCTCGGGCGTCGTTCTGCGCAACGTTGTCGCCGGGCGCGATCTCTCCCGGGGGACGATGGACCTCGACGTGACCAACGAAGGTCTGCACCTCGCGGGTCAGGCGCAGCTCGCGGGCGTGCCGACCCGGCTCACGGTCGGCGCGGATTTCCGCGCCGGGCCGCCGTCACAGGTGCTGCTCACGGTGGACGCGACGGGACGCGTCACGGCGGCAGTGCTGCAGCGGGAGGGTCTCGACGTGCGCGGCGCGCTCACGGGGGCGGCGCAGGTCGCCGTGCGCTACACGGTCGAGCGCGACAAGGACGATCAGGTCACCGTGCGCGCCGACATGGGCGAGGCCGCAGTCTCAACACCGCTCTGGCGCAAGCCGGGCGGCGCCCCGGCATCGGCGAGCGCGCGCATCGCCCTGCGCGGCGACCGCGTGATCGCCGTCGAAGAACTGCACGCCGAAGGGCCGGGGCTGCTGGTGTCGGGGCGGGCGGAGATGGCGGAGGGACGCCCGGCAGTGCTCAAGCTCGACCGCGTCGTGCTGGAGCGAACGCAGGCCGCGGGCGAGATCCGTCTGCCGCCGGCCTGCGGCGGCGCGGTCTGCGTGCGCCTGTCGGGACCGACGCTCGATCTCTCGACGGGCCTCGGCCGCATCGCTCAGGCGCAAGGGCAACCAGGGCGCGGGGCCGCGCTGCCCTGGCGCGTTGATGCCCGGTTCGGCCGCGTGCTCCTTGACGAGAGCCACTCGCTCGGCCCGGTCCGCGCCGACGCACGGAGCGACGGCAAGCGGCTCGTTGCCGCGTCGCTGGATGCGCCCGGCGTGCAGGGAAGCCTGCGCACGCAAGGAAAGGAACGGGTCGCGGCTCTGCGCGCCGCGGATCTGGGCAGCCTGCTCCGCGGGATCGGCACGACGGACCTGCTGCACGGCGGCCGCCTCAGCTTCGACGGCCGCTTCGACGACACGCTGCCAACCTCGCCATTCACCGGCACCGCGGAGCTGGACGACTTCACCGTGCAGCGCGCCGTCGTCGCGGGCAAGCTGCTGCAGGCGTTCACGCTCTACGGCATCCTCGACGCGATCCGCGGCCCCGGCCTCTTCTTCTCGCGCGCGGTCGTGCCGATGCAGTACGTGGGCAACGTGCTCACCGTGCAGCAAGCACGGGCCTACAGCGCCGCGCTGGGCGTGACCGCGCAGGGTTGGCTCGATCTCGCCCGCTCGACCCTGGACCTGCGCGGCACCATCGTGCCGGCGTACGTGGTCAATTCCGCGCTCGGACGGCTGCCCTTGATCGGGCACCTGTTCAGCCCCGAACGCGGCGGCGGCCTGATCGCCGCGAACTTCAGCTTGCGCGGCCGGCTCGACGATCCGAGCGTCACGGTCAATCCTCTGTCAGCTCTGACGCCGGGCTTCCTGCGCGGCGTATTCAGCATCTTTCAGGTAGGAGCAAGCCATGGACCTGCGTGCGATCATCTTCGACACCTTCGGCACGCTCGTGGACTGGCGCGGCAGCCTGATCGAGTCGTTCGGCGCCTGGGGCGCGGAGCACGGGGTTTCGGCCGACTGGCCCGGCCTCGCCGACGCCTGGCGGGGCGAATACGTGCCGAGCATGAACCAGGTGCGCCGCGGCGAGCGGCCGTGGACGCCGCTGGACCCGCTGCAGCGGGAATTGTTGGCCCGGCTCGCGCCGCGCTTCGGCCTCGACCTCGACGACGCGGCACTCGATCACCTGACCTCGCTCTGGCACCGCCTCCGCCCCTGGCCGGACAGCGCCCACGGCCTCGCCCGCCTGCGCCACCGCTTCCTGGTGGCACCACTCAGCAACGGCAACACGGCGCTGCTCGCCGACCTCGCGCGCTACGGCGGGCTGTCGTTCGATACGATCTTCGGCGCCGACGTGTTCGAGCACTACAAGCCGGACCCGGAGACCTACCTCGGCGCCTGCCGCCTGCTCTCGGCGCCGCCTCACTGCGTGATGATGTGCGCGGCCCACAACGACGACCTCGCCGCCGCGCGCTCCCACGGCCTGCGCACCGCGTTCATCGCCCGCCCGGCCGAGCACGGCCCGGCGCAGACGACCGACCTCGCGCCCGACCAGGACTGGGACGTGGTGGCCGCGAGCGTGGAGGAGCTGGCTGAGCGGCTGGGCTGCTGATCGTCTGTATCGCACCAGCGGTCCTGCGCGATGGCAGCTACGGGCGGGAAGCGTACTCTCGGCATCGCACCAACCTCAACGGGGCGGCGCTCAGCAGGGGCGGCGGGGGACACCGCCGATATCTGTGCCGCCCGTGACGCGAGGCCGCCGGCACGCCGCGGTGCTCGGCCTCGGGCTCGGGCTCGGGCTCGACGTGGATGTTGATCGCGGCCGTGCCCACCCGCTCGCGCAGAATGTCGGCTTCGAGGTCACCGCGCACCGGACTCCAAAAGCGCTGGAGCTTAGTAGCCCTCGGCCCACCAGTTGAAGATAGCGGACGTGTCGGTCGAGATGCTGATGCTCGACGTGCTCGGCGCGCTGATGCTGACCCTCGCGCCGTTCGTGCCGATGGCCGTGGCGCCGAACGCGGTGAGGTATCGCCTGAACAGGCCGGCCGGCAGCACGATCGGCGTGGTGCCGACCGGGAGCGGGGCCGCCGTGGTGCCCCAGGCGCAGGCGAAGCCGTCCTCGGCGACGCGGTAGCCGCCATACTGGTTCGTGTTCTGCGCCCGCACGCCTGGCGGCATGGTGTTGCTGCCCCAGTAGATCAGCGCGCCCGTGCCCGCCTCGACCGTGGGCGAGGCGTTCGCGCCGTCGAGCTGGACGATGCGGTTGGGGCCGGACGGCACCGCGCCGTTCTCGGTCCCGAGGGCAGTGACGAGCAGCGGACCGACGTCGCCCGAGAGGCGGTAGATGGTGTTGTTGCGGGCCTGGTTGGGCTGGCCGCTCTTGGGCGCGGCGCCCGCGTTGAAGTTGACCTGAGGGCCTGCGCCGGTCCCGACCGGCTGCAGGTAAACCAGCCAGAAGTCGTTGTTGTCGGCGTCGCCAAGGTCCAGGCCGATGGACCCGCCGTACTCTCCTGCGACAACCTCGAAGCTGTTGAAGCAGCTATTCGAGGTGCCGTTGCCCGTCACGCGGAGGATGACGCCACCCGTGTTGATCTGGCGCCCGCGGACGCTGATGCGGTTGTAGGCGCTGTTCGCGCTCTCGGTCGGGCCGATCAGCGTGTGGACGATGCATCCTTGTGTCGCGAACTCGCTGCAGAACACGTCGGCCGAGCCGTGCGAGGCCGAGACGATCTCCAGCCCCGTGCCGGCCGCGGTGCTGTAGGGGAACACGCCCGAGAGTAGATGCACCCCGACGACGGCCCAGTCGGTCACGCCGCTGCCCGTGCTGCCTACGTCGGGGCCGACGCGGACCATCGTCCCGCCAGCCGTGCCTGCCCACCGGAGGGTGCTCGCGGCCGGTGCGAGCGGGTTCACGTCGTGGTAGGCGCCACGGCCTTGACCGATGATCTTGGCGCCGTCGGAGTCGAGCAGAAGGGTTTGCGAGATGACGCTCGTGCCAATGGGCGCGAGCAGCACGCCGCCGCCAACCGCTGCCAGCTTGGCGATGCCGCCCTGCCAGGCGCTCGTGTCGTCCGTGGTGCCGTCTGCCATCACGCCGAAGTCGGCGGCATTGAAGGTGGGCACCTTCGGGAGCGTGACCGCACCTGCGCTGGACAGGCTCACCATTCGACCGACATCCCCCGGATGCCCGAGCTCGTCGCGTCTTGGTGAGCCAATCAAACCAACGTTGCAACGGAAATCGCACTTTCGACGACGCAGATCGCTCGTTGCTGGTTCCCTGGGTGGACAAAGCGGCCGATGGCCCACCGGATCGGGCCAACAAACACGGCTTCCCCGGCCTCGGAGTCCTGTGCGAAGGCCTGCTTTGGGTCGAGAGCAGGCACCTAGAGGGGACGTCAGTATCAATACGTCGCCCGTCCCCCCGAAATATCGAACACGCCCGCCGTGCTCGCGGCGCAATCGGGGCTGGCGAGCCAGCACACAAGGGCGGCGATCTCCTCCACCTCCACGAACCGCCCCAGCGGGATCTTGCTCAGCATGTAGTCCACCTGCGCCTGGGTCATCTGCTTGAAGATGTCCGTCTTCGCCGCCGCCGGCGTCACGCAGTTGACCAGAACGCCCGTCCCCGCCAGTTCCTTGCCCAGCGACTTCGTCATGCCGATCAGCCCGGCCTTGCTCGCGCTGTAGTGGCTGGCGTTCGGGTTTCCCTCCTTGCCCGCGACCGAGGCGATGTTCACGACCCGTCCCCAGCCTTGCTGCCTCATGCCGGGCACGATCGCGGCAGCGGTGAGGTAGGGGCCGATCAGGTTCACCTCGATAACCCGGCGCCACTCCGCCTCCGGCAGCTCCCAGAGCGGCTGGTTGCCGCCCGTGATGCCGGCGTTGTTGACCAGGATGTCCACCTTGCCGTGCCGGGCGACGCAGGCGTCGAGCGCGGCCTTGATCGAGTTCGCGCGCGTCACGTCCACCGCATGCGCGCTCACCCGGTCCCCGAGCGCTTGCGCTGTCGCCTCGGCGGCCGCCCCGTCCTGGTCCCACAGCGCCGCCTCGGCGCCGGACGCGACCATGCGCTCCGCCACCGCGCGCCCGATCCCGCGCGCCCCGCCCGTGATGACGGCGACGCGCCCCTCAAGGTCCAGCTTGTTCACCGCACTTTCCTCCTGTCCCGTCGTGCACCTCCGGGGTGCAATCGCAGCAACCCGTCTTGTGCTCCGCGGGCATGGAGGAGAGAGTAGCAGGGCGGCCCCGACCTACCCAGCCGAACTCGCCCGCCCGGCCGCCTCGGCCATCCTCTCCCTGGACCAACGTCACCCTCATGTCACGCGAGATGAGCCGAGACCATGTGCTGCCAGCGATCTGCCCCTCCGCGCCTTGTCGGCATCGTCCTTCGATGAGCTTGGCTGACGTCCCGCATCTTCCATCCTGGCTCGCCGCAGTCTTCGCCGCGCTGGGACTTGTCCAAGCTGCGGCCGGATGCCTTGCGATCCAGCGCTTCTCGGCACAGGCTCGCAGCCATCCCAAGCTGACAGGGCCGCGCCCGCCGGTCACGGTGCTGAAGCCCCTGCACGGCGACGAGCCGATGCTCCTGCAGGCGCTGACTTCGTTCTGCGTCCAGGACTACCCGGAATACCAGATCGTATTCGGTGTCGCGCATCCGTCCGACTCCGCGTGCGCGGTGGTCGAGCAGCTCCGCGCGGAGTTTCCGGATGCCGACATCTCCCTGGTCGCGAACCCGACGCAGCACGGCCACAACCGGAAGGTCTCCAACCTCATCAACATGCTTCCGTTGGCCCGGCACGACTTCCTGGTGATCGCTGACAGCGACTTGCACGTGGCGCCCGACTACCTCGACCGCATCGTCGCGGAACTCGCGCAGCCCGGCGCCGGCCTGGTCACGACGCTTTACGTCGGCTGGGCCGCGGCCGAGCGGCTGCCAGAGCGGCTCGGGGCAAGCCAGATCACCTACAATTTCCTGCCGGGCACGCTCCTGGCCCGCGCCCTGGGCCGGCAGGACAACCTCGGCGTCACGATGGCGCTGCGCCGGGAGACCCTCGCCCAGGTCGGCGGCCTGCACGCGCTGGTGGACCACGTCGCGGACGACGCCGTCCTCGGCCGGCTGGTGCAGGCACTCGGGCTCACGGTCAGGCTGGGTGCCACGGTCCCGGCGACAACCGTCTCCGACACGACGATCCGCGCTGGCTTCCGGCACGAGCTGCGATGGGCGCGCACGATCCGCTCGCTCGCCCCGGTCGGGTTCGCCGCATCCATCCTGCAATATCCAACGGCGTGGGCAGGCCTGGCCATGCTGCTGTCCTGCGGCGCGCCCTGGAGCCTGGCCCTGTTCGCGGGCGCCTGGGGCATGCGCGCGGCCATCGCCCGCTCCATCGACCGCGCGCTCGGGCCGATGACCAAGACATGCGGCCACGCAAGCGCCCTCGGCTCACCGCTGTGGCTCCTGCCGCTGCGCGAGGCGATGTCGGTGGGCGTGCTGCTCGCGAGCTACCGGACCCGCCGGGTCCACTGGCGCGGCCACACGCTCTATGTGAGCCGCCCTCCCCGTTGCGAAAGGCCGCGGCACTCGCGCTGGGATTCTACTCCGAGCAAGGCCCCATCGCGTCCAGCCGCGCCCCTGGGCGGAACCACGCGCGCGCCCGTCGCGTCGTCACCCGGCTGACGCCGGGGCCGGTGCTCGGAGACGCTTGCGGCGCCTGCTACGCCTCGTCCACGCGAAGGACCTCGACGCCGGGCGGAGCGAGGAGGATCTCGCTGAAATCACGCATCCAGCCGCCGGTCTCCTCGGTCGAGCCGCCGCCGTGCTGGCGAACTTGGTCGAGCTGGTCGAGGCTGGTCAGCTCCACCTCGAACTGGAGCGCCGCCCCGCCTTGGCTGCGCGTCAAGGGGACCAGCAGCCGCGCCTTGAGGCCGCGGCCCGTGGCTGCCTCGACCTCGCGCCGGATGAAGCCCATCGCGCGCTGGCGGTTGACGGGCAGCACGTCATACGAGAAGCGAGCAAGGTACATGGCATCCTCCGCACCTGAGCCTCGCAGCATTATGCCGGGTCCGCGCCGGAGATTCCATCGCGTCGGGATCAGCCGGCGATGCCGGTGAGTCCTTCTTTCTTCACGCCAGGTATTTCTTCAGGATCGCGGCGCCCACGGTGTATTTCGGATCGACGAAGTTGCCGAGCCGGACCCGGCCGCACTGGCTCAGCATCATGTAGGCGTCCCACTGATCGAAGCCGTAATCGGCCGCGAGCCACCGTACCAGCTCACGGTAGGCGATCCGCGTCGCGTCCTCCAGCGGGCGGGCGCTGCCGATCGTCATGATGAAGTCCTGCTTCTCCAGCCGCGGCCACTCGATCGTCCAGCCCTTGATCAGGTCCACGCGGATCGTCGTGACCGTGGGGTATTCCACGGCGACGCCGCACACCTCGCCGTCGCCCTGGCAGGCGTGGGCGTCGCCGATGAACAGCCGCGCGCCCGGCACCCGCACGGGCAGGTAGGTGATGCTGCCCGGCCCCATGTCGGGGAGGTCCATGTTGCCGCCGTGGTTGTCCGGCGTCAGCGAGCTGAGGCTGTCGATCTCCGGCGACAGGCTGAGCGTTCCGATGTGCGGGTTGTAGGGCAGCGTTATCCGGTCGCTCCACCGCACCTCCTTGTCGTCGAGGTGGATCTTGCGCACCTTTTCCGGCAGCGGCTGGTTCAGCGTCGCGGTGTAGTAGGTGCCGGTCAGGCCGCCGAACTCGGGGATCATGCAGCACGTGCCGCGCGGGTTGGGGCCGCGCGGCTCCATCCGCTCGATGTGCACCGCCACGGCATCGCCCTTCTCGGCGCCCTCGATCATGATCGGGCCGTTCTGCGGGTTGAGGAACGGCATGCGCAGCTTCTCGCCTAGCTTGTCCTGCTCCGACTGGATCGCCCCCTCGAAGGCGTCGCGGGTCTCGACCACGATGCGGTCGCCGGGCCGGACCGTGAGGACCGGGTCGGAATAGGGGCCGATCGTGTAGTGGAACTTGCCCTGCTTGGCCTCTGTCAGCTCGTGCGTCGTAGGCGTCCGGCCGCGTCCGTCGCCGCGCCGCGCCATGATCGAGCCTGCGAGCCACTCGGTCGAGCCTTCCGCTGGTTCCAGCATCGTTCCTCCTCCCCTCAGATCGCGAGATAATCCGCCATGCGCCGCTCGTCCTCGACCTCGCCGCGGTCGAGGGAGGCGACGATCATGCCCTTGTCGAGCACGTAAGCGCGCTGCGCCACGCGCTGCATCAGGTCCACGTTCTGCTCGACGATCAGCACCGACAGCCCCCGGCTCCGGTTGAGGTGGAGCAAAGCCTCGCCGATCTCCTGCACGATGCTCGGCTGCACGCCGTCGCTCGGCTCGTCCAGCAGCAGGATCTCGGGGCCGGCGACCAGGGCGCGGGCGATGGACAGCATCTCCTGCTGGCCGCCGCTGAGGGTGCCTGCGAGTTGGCGCGACCGTTCCCGCAGCACCGGGAAATAGCCGTGGACGAGGTCGAAATCCGGCTTCCGGCGTCCGCCGCCGATGAAGGCGCCGGTGCGGAGGTTGTCCTGCACCGTCATGGCCGGGAACACGTCCCGCCCCTGCGGCACGTAGCCGAGGCCGCGCCGGGCGCGCTCCTCCGCGGGCAACCGGGTCAGGTCCTCGCCGCGCAGCCGTACCGTGCCCCGGCGCGCGCGCAGCAGGCCGATCAGGGTGCGCATCAGCGTGCTCTTGCCGACGCCGTTGCGGCCGATGACGCCCACGATCTCGCCCTCGTCGAGCCGCACCGACACGTCCTGCAGCACGTCGCCGGTGGCGTAGCCGCTCCAGAGTCCCTCGGCCGCGAGCAGCATCAGGCGCGCTCCCGCACGTGACCAAGATAGATCCGGCGCACGTCCTCGCGGGCCGTCACGTCCGCGACGCTGCCCTCGGCGAACACCGCGCCCTGGTGCAGCACGGTCACGGTCTCGGCGACCTCGCGCACGAAGGCCACGTCGTGCTCGACCACGACGATCGCGAGACCCGCTTGGCTGAGCGCCTGCAGCACGCGCGCGGTCTGCATCGTCTCGCCGGGCGACATGCCTGCGGTCGGCTCGTCGAGCAGCAGGATCTGCGGCCCGCGGCGGAGCGCCATGCAGATCTCCAGCCATTGCAGCCGGTGGTGCGGCAGCTCCCGCGCCGGCAGGTCCTCCAAGCCCTCCAGCTCGAAGGCGGCGAAGGCGGCGCGGAAATGCGCGTCGTCCGCTGGGCCAGCGGCACCCGCCCGCCGCGCCGTCTCCAAGTTCTCGCCCACCGTCAGCGCGTGGAAGGCCCGGTTGGTCTGGAAGGTGAGGCCGATGCCGAGGCGCACGCGCTGGAACGCCTTCAGGCGCGTGATGTCCCGCCCGCGCAGCAGGATGCGCCCGGCGTCCGGCCGCTGGATGCCGCACAGCAGCGAGAAGAACGTGCTCTTGCCCGCCCCGTTCGGCCCGATGACGCAGCGCAGCTCGCCCGGCCTGAGATCGAAGTCTATCGCGTTCGCGGCGACCACGCCGCCGAAGCGCTTGCTCAGGCCGCGCGCCTGCAGCGCCGTCTCAGCCATAGCGCGCCCGGCGGCGGAACATCCGGCGGCGCAGCGTCGCGCGCGCCAAGGTGACCACGATCCCCTCCGGCGCGAACAGCATCACGAACACCAGCAGCCCGCCCACGATGATCAGCGCATACCGGTTGCCCGCCGAGGACAGGACGTAGGTAAGCTGGTTGAGCAGGAAGGTGCAGATCGCCACGGCGAGCAAGCTGTCGCGCCCGCCCACCGCCACCCAGATCACCGGGAGTGCGGCCTGCTGCAAGCCGAGCGCGGACGGCGTGATGTAGTTGCCCCACTGCACGTAGAGCAGGCCGCTGATCCCGGCCAGGACCGCCGCCAGCACGAACGCGCCGAGCTGCTCCCGCCGCACGTCGTAGCCCAGCAGCTCCGTTCGCAGCGCGTCCTCGCGGATCGCCATCAGCACCTGGCCGCGGTGCGAGTTCACCCAAATCCGCAGGCCGAGGTAGCAGGCGAGCACCACGCCCAGGGTCAGCCAGTAGAACGCGTAATCCTGGAACGTGAGATCGCCGATTTGCAGCGCCGGGATGCCGGTCATGCCGTTGTAGCCGCCCAGCGCCACGTCGCCCACGCGCCACTCCGCGCCCGCGGTGAGGCCGAGGAAGGTGGCGAGCAGCAAGGTCAGCACGAGGGTCAGGATCGGCACGATCCAAGCCGCGACCCGCCCGTAGAACACGAAGTAGCCGAACGCCGCCGCCAAGGCCGCCGCCGCCGCGAGCCCCGCCGCCACCCCGGCCCACGTCCCCCAGAACGCGTCCGGGAAGTTTCCAGCGACGATGCCGTAGGCGTATCCGGCGACCCCGAAGAACGCGACCTGCCCGAAGCTGAGCACCCCGCCGTAGCCCCAGAGCAGGCTCAGCCCCAGCGCCATCGGAATGTTCAGCAGGTAGTAGGCGACGTTGGTCGCGCCGAACGCCGAGGTGAAGAACGGGTAGGCCAGGAATGCGCAGGCGAG
This sequence comes from uncultured Alphaproteobacteria bacterium, assembly GCA_963839135.1. GTDB lineage: Bacteria > Pseudomonadota > Alphaproteobacteria > Acetobacterales > Acetobacteraceae > CAWKEH01. The sequence goes on along the minus strand of CAWIUA010000014.1, from coordinate 6,838 downwards.
CAGCGCCAGCGCCGCCCAGGCCGGCCTAGTCCGCCCGATGTCGTGCGGGCCGTTCAGCAGGCCGAGCAGGCGCCTCACCGCGCCCACGCCGCCCGCAGCCGCCCGCCGAGCGAGGACACGCCGCCCGGCAGGATGCGGATGATCACCAGCGCCGTCAGCAGCAGCGCCATCGTGCCGGAGAACGTGCCGAGCAGCAGCGACACCGGCGTTTCCACCAGCGACAGCAGCCCGCTGCTGCCAACGGCGCCGCCGATCACGCTGGTGCCCCCGCCCACCACCACGGTGATGAAGGCGGGTGCGACGAATTGCTGCCCCATGAAGGGCGCGATGGACGTAGTAGGCGCGAGCAGGGCGCCGCTCAGCCCGGCGAGCGCCGCCCCGAGGCCGAAGGTGAGCATATACACCCGCTCCACCCGGATCCCGAGGCTGCGCGCCATCCGGGCGTTCTGCATGGTCGCCCGCGCCTGCAGGCCGAACCGCGTGAAGCGATACACCCAGGCCAGCCCGAGCAGCAGCGCGGCGCTGATCGCGATCAGCGCGATCTGGTAGATCGAGAACGAATACTCGCCCACGCCGACGGCGCCCCCGGGAATGGCGATGGACGGCATGAACGGGCCGAACAGGAGCAGCGCGCCCTGGCCGAGGATCAGGCTGATCCCCCAGGTCACGACCAGGGCGCCCAGCTCCCGCCCGTAGAAGTGCCGCACCACCAGCCGTTCGAGCACGATCCCGAAGACGCCGACCACCGCCGCCGCCGCCAGCACCGCGAGCGCGAACGGCAAGCCCCGGTGCACGGCGATGGTGGCGGCGTAGGCGCCCATCATCATGAACTCGCCGTGGGCGAGGTTGATGATGTTCATCATCCCCAGGATCACGACCAGGCCGAGCGCGCTCAGCAGCAGGAACGCCGCGTTGGTCCCGAACTGGTAGAGGATGCTGGCGAGGTCGGCCATGTGGCGCTCTCGTGTCCCGCTCTGGGCTACTTGCTCGCCGTGAACATCTTGAAGAACGGATCGTCGTCGGGCGTGTATTGCTTGTGCTCGGGGTGGCGCACCAGGTTCACGCCCAGGCGCTGCAGCCACCACGCCTCGATCATCGGCCACTCGCGGTCGAAGCTGATCTGGTGCTTGTCGTCGGCGACCGCCAAGCGGATGAAGTGGCTGCAATGGTGCGTCGCCGGCTCCAGGAACACGCTGCCCTCCGGCGCCTCGATGGCCCAGCCGGCCTCCAGCGTCTTGCGCACCGTCTCCTGGTCCGTGGTGCCGGCGAGCCGCGCCGCCTTGGCGTAGAGGTGGATGCTGAAATAAGTGTTCTGCGCCATCTGGCCCACGTAAGGGTCGTTCGGGAACATCTTGTAGAAGCGCTTCACGAAATCCTGGTTACGCTGGGTCGGGATCTCCTGCATGTAGTTGACGGCGTTGTGCATGTTGGCGAGCGAGGGCGGCGTGAACCGCTTGTGCTCGTAGCCCTGCGCCATGTTGATCGTGGACGCCATGGGCAGGTGCAGCCCGGCGGCGGCGGCCTGCGGATAGTAGTTCGACTGATTCTGCCCGACGAGCAGGGTCATCACCCAGTCGGGCTTCGCCGCCTGCACGCGCGCGATGACCGAGCTGAACTCGGAGACCTCCAGCGGCGGGAACTCCTGGCCGATCACCTGCGCCTTCAGCACCGGCGCGAAGGACCGCACCCAGGAGGCGGTGAGCTGGCCGAAATTGTAGTTGGCGGCGATGGTGAAGATCTTCGGGCCGAATTTCTCCACCATGTATTGCATCACCGGGATGACCTGTTGCTCGCAGACCGCACCGGTGCAGAACGTGTAGGTATCGGCGACGCCGCCCTCGTACTGGTTGGTGTAGAAGTAGAGCTGCTTGCGCTGGTCCACGATCGGCCGGATGGCCTCGCGCTCCGCGCTGGCGAACCCGGCGAACAGCACGTCAACCTTGTCCTCCTGGATCATGCGGCGGGCGAGCTGCTGCCACAGCGTGTTGTTCGACTGCCCGTCGGCTGCGACCAGGTTCAGCGGGCGGCCGAGCAGCCCCTTCTCCCCGGACTGGATGAAGATGTCCGAGGTATCCACACTGACGATCGCCTTCTTGTCGGGCGTGCCGCCGTTGACGACGTTCAGCGTTCCGCCGGAGCCCGCGGTCAGGACGGGCGGCTTAGCGGCATAGAGTCCCTCAGTCCCGAGCATTCCGGTCCCGACCGGGCCGCCGGCCAGGGTGTAGCCGTCGTTGATCTCCTGCACCGCGAGCTGGGCGGCGTGCTGCTTCTGGATGCCGTAGATGGAGAGATTCCCGGACTGGTCCTCGATGAACCCGATCTTGACCGGGTTCTCGCTCGCGGCGCGGACGATGGCGGGCCGCGCCAGCACGGCGCCGGCCGCAGCCAGCCCTGCGGCCCGGACCACGTCGCGGCGCTTCCAGCTTTGTTCTTGTGGCGGGGTGGCCGTGGGCGGTGTTGCGGCGGACGGCGAATTGGTCATGGCATCCTCCTGCGGTCAATGCTGGTGGAAACGGCGGGCGGTGGTAGCGCGGGAAGCTGGGCCGCCAGGGCGGGAGAGGCGGCGACGCTGGCGCACAGCGCCTCGACGCTGGTCCGGGCCGACATGGCGGCGCGGCGCAGGCGGTCCAGCGCCTCGGAATCGTCCACCGCCTGCTGCCGCATCACCTCCAGCACGGCGCGCACCACGATGGGCCGGGCGCGGACGCGAGCCGACAGCTCCCGCGCCGAGCCGCGCAGCGCGTGCATATCCTCGTAGAGCCGGGTCGCGACGACGAGCGCGTTGAACGCGCCGTTGGACCCGATCGGCTTCATCATGAAAGCGGTCGCCGACTGGGCCAGCGCCCATTCCAGCCGGCCCGGCGCTTCCGACCCCAGAATCGCCACGAGCGGGACCGGGGGATCGCCTTTGGGCCAGGGGAACAGGCGGCTGTGCCCGGAATCCGCGTCGAAGAACACGACGTCTGCCGCCACCTGGGCCGGGTGCTCCGCCGGCGGCAGCGCGCTCACCCGCAGCCCGATGCGGCGAAGCTGCGCCTCCAGCGCGTCCCGGTTGCGGTCGGGCCGGTGCAGGATCAGAGCCTCGCGGCCGGCGAAGTTCGGCAGGTTCATGGGGACCGTCCCACAAGCCGGAGTTGCGGGCGCCCGCCGCCTTGCAGGATGCTCTTGGCATCCAGGTGCGCCAGGTAAGGGTCGGGCCGGCACGGCGCATCCGCCTCCCACTCCAGCACGAACTGCCCTCCGGCCCCAGCCCGGCCGATGCGCGGCGTGAGCCAGCAATGGTTGTTCTCCGGGTCGATGCGCACCGCACCCTGCGGCGCCTCCAGCCGGCACGCGTAGGCCGCGCGCTTGACCGCCGTGACCTCGTCGGTGCCGGCCGCCTGCAGGCTCATCGCTAGCAGCAGCGTCGTGAAGTAGGCAGCCTCGGCGTCCGCCGAGGTAACGCGATGGGCGCCGAAGCGAGTGCGGAAAGCGCTGATGAAGTCGGTGTTCTGAGGGCGGTCAACCGACTGGAAATAGACGCTCGAAGCGATGTTCCCCGACGCCACGCCGTCGCCGATCGCGAGCAGCTCCGGCTCCGACAGGCTGCAGCTCAGCACCGGCCGCCGCTCGGCACGGAAGCGGGGATCGGAGTCCCCGAGGCGGCGATAGGCGCGGTAGAAGGCGTAGCAGGACTCGCCGATCAGCGTGTTGAAGATGAAGTCGGGCATCAAGTCGCGGATGTCGCGCATCACGCCCTCGACCTCGACCGACCCGATCGGAAGATACTTCTCGCGCAGGATGCTGCCGCTACACTCGCGCGCGATCTCGCGCATGATGCGGTTGTTCTCCCACGGCCAGACGTAGTTGCTGCCGACGCAGTAAATGCTGCGGCCGTAGCGCGGCAGCATCCAGGCGGCAGCCGGGACGAGATGCTGGTTGGGCGCGGCACCCCCGTAGATGACGCTGTCGCAGCTCTCGAACCCCTCGTAGTGAGACGGATACCAGAGCAGCGCGTCCGCCTTCTCGATGACGGGGATGATCTCCTTCCGGCTGGACGAGGTGTAGCAGCCGATCACGTGGCGGATGCGCCGGCCGGCGAGCATCTGCTCGCAGAGCGAGCGGTAGGCGTCGAGCGACCCGGCGGGATCGGCGAAGCTGGGCACGAGCGTGACGCCGAAGGCCGGGCTGGCGTTGACCGTCTCGATCGCGAGCAGCGTGCCGTCGTGCTGGTCGCGGCCGAGCGTCGCGTAGGAGCCGGTCCTGGAAAACACCATTCCGACGGGAATCTTCAGTCTCGCGCCGCCCATGCAGCCCCGCCTCCGCTCTCGCCGATGCCCGGCGCGAAACACGAAAAGCCCTCAGGCAGCGAATGCCGGAGGGCTCTGTTGCCATGCCCGGCCGGCCGCGGCCGAAGGGCTATGTTGCGTCGTCATACGCCAGGAGAGGATGATCTCGCCCAAGGCGGCGCAATGGTGGCGGCACCGTCCGCGCGGTGTCAAGCAAGTCGCGCCCGCCGCTCGCAGGTTTTCACCCCAGCGAGACCCGTTCTGCTCAAAGCGTGCGCAGGCTGGCGCGGAACTGCTCAGACGTAAAGCTGCTCCGCCGTGGCGGCACCGTGCCGCCGGAACCCTGGCGGCGATTGGACAAGCGGCGGCCGGACAGGGAAGAATGGGCTGCACAGCCCAAGAGCCGCCACCAGCGGCGGCGGCGAGGCGAGGACCCCATGCGCATCGGAGCCAGCACGTTCATCTGGGTCTCGCCGTTCTCCGCGGACACGCTCGACCTCGCCGACAAGGTCAAGGATCTCGGGTTCGACCTCATCGAGATCTGCATTGAGGACCCGGACACCATAGATACCGGTCTGATCCGGCGCCGTCTTGAGACGCTGCGGCTGGGCGTGACCGTTTGCGGCGCCTTCGGCCCGGGCCGCGACATGAGCGCGGACAGCGTCGCCATCCGCGAGGAGGCGATGCGCTACACCCGCCGCTGCATTGACATCGCGGCGGAGCTCGGCAGCGCCGTGGTCATCGGACCTATGTATGCCGGCGTCGGCAACGCGCGGATGCTCGAGCCGGCAGCGCGCCGCCGGCAATGGGAGTTCGCGGTCGAGGGCCTGGCGCGCGTGGCGGACTTTGCTGCCGGGCGCGGCGTCACGCTAGGCCTCGAACCGCTGAACCGCTTCGAGACCGACCTCGTCAACACCGTCGACCAAGGGCTGAGGCTCGTCGCCGACATCGGGCGCGACAATGTCGGCCTGCTGCTCGACACGTTCCACATGAATATCGAGGAGAAAAGCATCCCGGACGCGATCCGGCGCGCGGGCGAGCGCATCGTCGCGTTCCATGCCTGCTCCAGCGATCGCGGCACGCCAGGCGAGGACCACCTGCCATGGGCCGAGATCGCGGCCGCGCTGCGCGACGCCGCCTACGCCGGGCCGGTGGTGATCGAGGCCTTCACGCCCAAGGTCAAGGAGATCGCCAGGGCCGTCTCGCTCTGGCGCCCCTTGGCGGAGAGCGAGGACGTCCTGGCCCGCAATGGACTTCGGCACCTGCGCCAGGTCTTCGCCTGACCGCAGGACGATCAGAACTTCTCCGTCGCGTTCAGTTGGGCCGCGTTGTCCTTGGTGATCGCCTGCGTCGGCACCGTCACCGATGCCGGCACCGAGGTCGCGCAATCCAGCAGGATCTTCTTCGCCAGATCGAGCGCCTGCTCCGCGCCCGTGGGGTAGGTGAACGTCGCTGCCCACTGGCCGTCCGCCACCGCGGCGATCCCGCCCGAGGGCCCGGGCAGGCCGTCGGTGCCGATGATCGCCACCTGCTTCTCCTTGCCGGCCCCCTTCGCCGCGACGTAGCCGCCGGCCGCCTGCAGGTCGTTGCTGGCATACAGCACGCGGATGTCGGGATGCGCCTGCAGCATGGCTGCGAACTCGGTCGTCGCCTTCTCCGGCAGCCAGTCGCCAGCCTGCTCGGCGACGAGCTTGATCTTCGGGTTCTGCTTGATGCCGTCCTTGAAGCCGTTCAGCCGCTCGATGGCCGGCGTCGAGCTGGGCAGCCCCTCGATGACCGCCACCTCGCCGCCGTCAGGCAGCAGCGTCTTCGCCGTGTAGGTGCCCGCCTGATACGCGATCTTGTAGTTGTCACCGCCGACGAACGCCGTGTAGTCCTTGCCCGGCGTCCCGACCGAGGCGCGGTCCAGCTCGATCACCGGAATGCCGGCCTTCATGGCGCGGGTGATCGCGGGCGTGAGGGGCGCTGCCTCGAACGGCGAGATCATCAGCAGGTCAACCTGCTGCGTGATGAAATTGTCCACCTGCGAGGTCTGGGTGTTGTCGTTGCCCGCGCCGTCGGCGATCTGCAGCTCGAATTGCGGGATGTCCTTGACGCGCGCCAGCAGGTCGTTGTTGACGTGCTGGCGGTAGGGCTCGGCGTAGTTGGCCTGCGAGAAGCCGATCACGTAGTGACCCTTCGGCCCGCAGTTCTTGCTGATCGGGTCGGCGGCCAGCGCCGCGCCCGCGCCCAGCGGCAGCATCGCCGCCCCCAGCAGCAGGATATGTCTCCGCATCGTTCTCCCTCCCTTTTCTCGTTGCAGGCTCAGCGTCCCGACCCGTCGCGGCGGCTAACCAGGGATTGCAGCACCGCGGCCAGCACGATGATGGCACCAGTCGCCAGCAATTGCAGCGCCGCATTGACGTTATTGAGCTGCAGGATGTTGGCCAGCGCCCCCAGCATGATGCTGCCGGCGATCGTGCCGGTCATGCTGCCGGAGCCGCCGAATAGGCTGGTGCCGCCGATGACCACGGCGGCGATCGCGGTCAGCTCGTAGCCGCTGCCGTCGTTCGGGCTGCCGAAGCTGAACT
>CAWIUA010000013.1:0-92529 GCA_963839135.1 uncultured Alphaproteobacteria bacterium | reverse complement strand
ACGGTGACCGTTTTTGCGCCGGCTGTTCTGGCGGCGGCGCTTCTTGAAGACGATGACCTTGTCGAGCCGGTCCTGGGCAATGACAGTAGCCGTCACCGAAGCCCCTGGCACAAGGCGAGTGCCGATCGTGGCGCCGTCCCCGTCCGCGCCGACCGCGAGCACGTCAGTGAACGTGTAGGTGGCGCCCGGTTCAGCGTCGTCGAGCTTCTCGACCTTGAGCACGTCATTCGGCGTCACGCGATACTGCTTGCCGCCCGTGCGGATGATTGCGAACATGAGTTCTCCACCGCTGAGAGCGGTGCTTCTTATGATTTGGGAAGGCGGGAGTTAGGGCGTCCGCGCGCGCCTGTCAACGGCCGCTGAACCGGCCGCACGCACGGACCGGATAGGGTCTATATGGTTATCCCAGGTCATCCCATAGGGGCGATCAGGCGCGACGGTGCGCATCTCCTACCTGCCCGATGTGTGGCGGGAGCGCTGACGGCGGCAGCCAGCCTGTCAACTCATAGCTGTCATCGAGATCGTGCACTTCGATGCCGTGTCGCGGCGCCGCCCGTCGCAGCCGCTCGATGTCCTCCGGCGTCGGTGCAGGCGGAAGCGATGCGCGGTCGCAGGCTGGCACGCCCGCATCCATGAAGAAGCGCTCCAGACCACCGGGGGTGATCATGCACAGCAGACTGGCATCCCTGCTTCCGACGTTGCAGAAACCATGGGAGACCCCGCGCGGCCCGAACACCACGGAGCCAAGTCGCGCCTGCAGGGCCTGACCGCCGGTGCTGAACTCGACCTCGCCCTCCACCACGTGAAAGGTCTCGTCCTCCTGCGTATGCGTGTGCAACGGCGAGCCGCGACCAGGAGGCACGACAAGCTTAAGCAGCGAGAAAGCGCCGCCACAATCTTCGGCCGTCAGCAAAATCGTATAACGGCTGCCCAGCAGCCACCAGACCGGGCAGCGTTCCGAGCGGACGTGAAGCGGCGACAGCGCCGCGATATCCGCCGAAGTTGGACCAGTCTTGCCCACGGCGCACCCGTATAGGTAATAGTTCTCACGTAGCATATATCTGTGATCAATCCAACAAATCGTAAGGGGTTTCACGTTGAGATCGTTCGCACTCTGCCCCGGCGAGACCCGGCGCCGAGGGCGAATTCTCAGCTGCTGAGTGTGACGTGCGTCACTTCGAGTTTGGTTGCGGTGCCGTAGAGCGCAGGGGTGATGAAGCGCGGAGCACGACCATGTCGCACGCTGAATTCCACTCTGATGAGCACGCCGTTGGCCGCACGAGTGCACGGCGTGAGCTGCGGCCGCCGCTGCCCGCGGGCGACCCCGTTTCCTGGGGCGCGATCACTCGGGGCACGGTCCTTGAGGGCATGCCCTGGCCTGGTGCACCGATGACGCGTGCCGCCCCGACCGCAGCTGAGATCAAGGCGCGAGAGCTAACGCTCGTCGTGTCCCGCTGACGTCAGGTCCCCTGGCGATCCGGGCGCGCCCGGTCAGCCTGCTCGCCGCTATGACCGGATGCCAATCCGGTGCGGCGATACCCATGCTGGGCGGATCGCGGTGGGCGCGATAGGGCCTGAGCCCTCGTTATCACAGCCAGCGCGCTCGCAAGATGTGACCGGTATGAACACTTGCGACGCTGGCTCCCGGAGTAGGACTCGAACCTACGACCGAGCGGTTAACAGCCGCTTGCTCTACCAACTGAGCTATCCGGGAACGGGCGGGCGCCCCGTATAGCGCCGCGCTGCGCCGCGCGCAACGCTTCGCCGGAGCCGTCCTTCTCGGCCCCTCTTGCCGCCGCAGCCTGGCCGGGGCACAACCCGGCGCGCGCGAGAGTGGCGGAACGGTAGACGCACGCAACTCAAAATCGTGCGCCGCAAGGCGTGGGGGTTCGAGTCCCCCCTCTCGCAGGCGAGTTGGATAAAGTGGCTGATCGAGCTTTGCACGACCGTAGCCCTGGCGCTTGACCAGCTTGAGTCGGGTAACCTGTCCTTCGATCTGGCCACTGCCTCGGCCATCTGCCACAGGAATTCAGGCGCATGCGCGGACGGGCCTCTGCCATGGAAGATACCGTTCGCGAAAGCTGCGGGGTGCCCATCAAACGGCGGGAACCTCACTGGCCGCTTTGCGAACGCCGAGGTCAGGACGGCTTGGAGCGGGCGACCGACTTGATGGCCGGCCTGGGTCGGCCGGCGGCGCGGCCGATCTCCTGGTCCTGAGCCTCGATGAGAGCCTTTGCCGGCCCGTCGCCGTCAAGCCCGCCGAGCGCAGTGCTCGGCACCTTGCGGTTTGAGCTGCGCGTGCCATCGACGTAGAGCACGTCGAACAGCACGACGCTGCTCAGGGCGCGGCTCCTCACGGCCACAGCGCTCTAGCCGCCGTCGCCGCCGGCCGGCGGCGATGCTTGCGGGGCGCCGTCGTCCGGCTGCGGCTCGGACGAGGCGGCCGATGTTTCCCCCTCGGCCTCGCGCCGAGTGGCCGCCGCCTCCGCGCGCTCCTGCCGCTTGGCGTCCTGCTTTGCCTGCTTCAGGCGGGCCCGCTCGCTCCGCTGGAAGTTGTAGTTCGGCTTGAACGGCATTGTGTACACTCCCTCATGCCCGGCCCATGGCGGCCCGGGCTCCTGCGCCACGGCAATGGCGGGATCGCTCAAGCCGGCAGCTGCGGTGCTGCTGTGGTAGGCTGGCTGAGCTCGACTCTCTGTCACGACACGCTCGTACCCGTCCAGAGCATGCCGGACCCGATATTGCGGCTCCCCCTGCTCGCTCGGGAGCAGGCGTTGGATTGTGTACCGGCCGCGTCGGACGTTTCCGTCCGCAGCGGCGGGCAGGAAATCGACCACTTGGCCGACCGTGAACTTGTGCTGGTGCTGGGCCATGAGCCCTCCGTCACGACCGGTGCCGCCCCGGCCATGAGCCAGGGCCGGCACCGGACGAGGGAGTCAGACGGCCTGCAGGTTCGCCGCCGACATCTTGCCCTGGTTGCCGCGCTCGAGGTCGAAGCTGACCTTCTGGCCCTCGTTCAGGGTGCCGAGGCCTGCGCGTTCAACGGCCGAGATGTGGACGAAGACGTCCTTCGAGCCATCGTCGGTCTGGATGAAGCCGTAGCCCTTCTGGGCGTTGAACCACTTGACTGTACCTGTAGACATCGCGCGTCTCCTTGCGTCCGGCAACCTGCAGACAGCAGGCCATCTCACCTTTCAAATTGGGGAAGCGCCGGATGCGGCAGAACCGCAGGTAGCAGGCACGAGTAGCCCAGGCCGAAAAGCGCCGAGAACGTCATATGGGCGTCTCGGCCGCGCTTTGCTAGGGGCGCTGCAACGACCGACTGGCACGTGCCCTCATGAGACAGCCCGCCGCATGGCGCGCACGATCGCCTCGCGGCGCTCGCGCGTGTTGTCGAAGCGTGCCATCAGCTCGGCGACGGCCGCGTCCGCTTCCGCAGCACCATCGCGCCCTTCCAGCGTCTGCTCGTGCTCCCGCTTCTGCAGCTCCTTGAGGAACTGCGGCTGCACCCGCGGAGCACTGGTGTTCCTCCTCCTAACCATCTCCTGTCTCCCCAGGCGTGACCGGCCTGTCCTATGCAACGCTGATCCGAACTGCCGGGCCGATCTGGATGGGACCTGCAACCGCTCCCTCCAGCAATCTCAGCCGACTTAGCCGAGAAGGCCGCCTCCAGCGTTCGCCCGCTGCTCATGTCAGGCGAATGCAAACCGTCTCGGCTCACCGACGCGCCTTGCGCGCGGCGTAGCGGGCGTCGCGGGCGGCTTTGCGCTCGACTTCCAAGGCGACCTCGCGGGCTACCTGCTCGGCCGCAAGGGCTGCCAACTCCGCGACCCGGGCAGCCTCTTCAGCTGCCCGGCACGCCGCGTCGGCGTCACGGGCGGCCTTGCGTTCAGCGTGCCGCGCCTCGCGAGCGTCGCTGATCGCCCGCAGCTTCGCCTGCCGTTCCGCGACGACCGGGTCGTTAGGGTGCGACTGTTGCGCACGGAACCGCTCGGCCATAGCCTTCTTCGCACTCGCGGCCGCTGCCCTGCGCTCGCCGAAGCTTTCGTTCTTGTGGGTGCGCACTGTCCCTCTCTTTCCTTGGCAATTTGAGATGACGCGAGCACGGCCGCCAATGATGTAGTGGTGGCGTCATCGTAGAGACCCGGCTGTGAGCAGTGTCCGGAAGTGCTCACACTCAGCGCCGGAGCGTGTGGGGGATACATAAGGCGGCCCTCCCGCCCGTGACCGGCCGCACATTGTACAATCGTAGGAAACGCAAGGATGCTGTGTACGGGCCATCCCCGTGGTGGAGGTTCGGGCGGAGCGCTCGTTGAAGACGGGCCGGAAGTATGGCCGGTCCTCACAGCCTCGCGTGAGCGCGAGTGATCTCGCGAGCGAGGCATCCCGTCGCACTTACCTCTAACGATTTCCTCAAGAAGCTTGAGGGAACTAGGAGAAAACCCACGCCGGAACGTAAGCTCCTGAAAAACTGGAGGTCCGGGCCGGAATTGAACCGGCATACGCGGATTTGCAGTCCGCTGCATCACCACTCTGCCACCGGACCAGGCCAGCCCCGCCGCTTATCCCCTGGCCCGCCCTGCCAGGTCAAGCTGCGGCTGGCGTCGCGGCAATGCCGCGCCTATGGCGCCGCGGCGGGGCCGCGCCTATAACCCCCGCCGACACAGCCCCTTGATGCTCATGGACCTGCGCACGACCGATTTCGCCCAAGCCCGCGACAACATGGTGGACGGCCAGGTGCGGCCGAACCGCGTCACCGATCCGCGCGTGATCCAGGCCATGCGGCGCCTGCCGCGCGAGCGGTTCGTGCCGCCGGGCGCGGCGGCACTCGCCTACAGCGACGAGGACGTGCCGCTCGGCGGCGGGCGCTATCTCATCGAGCCGATGGTGATCGCCCGGCTCGTGCAGGCCTTGCGCCTGCGCGCGGGCGAGCGGGTGCTCGTCGCGGCCGCCGGGACGGGCTACGGCGCGGCGCTCGTCGCCGCGTGCGGGGCGCAGGCGACGGCGCTCGAAGAGGACGAGGCCCTGCTCGCGGTGGCACAGTCCCTGCTCGCCGAGCTTGCGCCGAGCGTGCGGGTCGTCATCGGGCCGATCGGAGAAGGACTCGCCCAAGGCGAGCCGTGGGATGCCATCCTGCTCGACGGCGCCGTTCGCGCCATTCCGCCCGCGCTCTGCCAGCAGGTAGGGGCAGGCGGCCGGCTCGCGACCGTGATCACGCCGCCCCAGGGCAGCGGCTACGCGGTGCTTGCCGAGCCGAGCCTGCGCCCGGGTGAGCTGCGCGCCCAGCCTCTGTTCGACTGCGCGACCCCGCCGCTTCCGTCCCTGCTGCCAGGGCCAGCGTTCCAGTTCTGATCCCCAGAGGTACGCCATAGAGTTACGCCATGGAAGGCTCGACGGTGGCGCGCGGCCGGCGCATGTGGCATCCTGGATTCCTTACGGCTGGATCTGGAGGACGCACTATGCGCAAGGGCGGGATCGTGACCGGGTTCGCGCTCGCGCTGGCCGCCGGAGCGACCCTAGCGGCGGCCCCAGCGGCGGCCCAGGTGCGCACGCTGCAGGACGCGCTCGCCGCTGCCTACGCGAACAATCCCCAGCTCCAGGCTGCGCGCGCCCAGCTCCGCGCCACGGACGAGAATGTGCCCCAGGCACTCTCCGGCTGGCGGCCCACTGTTGTGCTTTCCGGGAGCATCGGCTACGGCCAGGGCACCTATACCACCCGTTCGGCCTCAGAGCTCGGCTTACCGGGCGGCATCCCAAAAGATTCCGAACGATCGCGACATCGGCGAGGGCACGGCAACACTGACCCAGCCGCTCTACCGCGGCGGCCAGACTCAGGCGAGCACGCACCAGGCCACGAACCAGGTCTATTCCCAGCGCTCCCAGCTCATGGCGACCGAGGAGCAGCTGTTCGTGAACACCATCAACGCCTACGTCGGCGTGATCCAGGCCGAGCAGGTGCTGCAGCTCAACATCAACAACGAGCAGGTGCTCACGAAGCAGCTCCAGGCGACTCAGGACCGCTTCCGCGTCGGCGAGATCACACGCACGGATGTCGCCCAGGCCGAGGCTGCGCTGGCCGGCGCCCGCGCGACGCGCCAGACCTCGGAGGGCAACCTGCAGACCGCGCGCGCGACCTACGTCGCCACGATCGGCGAGTATCCCCAGCCAAATCTCGTCAAGCCGCAGCCCTTGCGCCTTCCCGTCCGCAACGAGGCCGAGGCCGACCAGCTCGCCGCCACGAACAACCCGAACGTGATCGCAGCACTCTTCACCGAAGCAGCGGCGAAGGACGCCGTGGACGTGGCGTTCAGCCAGCTCATGCCGCAAGTCTCGCTGCAGGCCCAAGGAGCGCGTTCCGATAACACGCAAATCGCCCATACGCGCATCATCGGCGGGCAGGTGTTGGTGAATGCATCTGTGCCTCTCTACCAGGGCGGTGCCGAATACTCGAAGGTCCGCCAGGCGCGGCAGAGCCAACAGCAAGCGATGCGGCTGGTGGACAACGCCCGGCGCACGGCGATCCAGGCGGCGACCCAGTCCTGGGAGACCCTCGTCGCCGCGCGCTCGACGATTGACAGCACTCGCGCCCAGGTCCGTGCCAACCAGGTCGCGCTTGAAGGTGTCGAGCGCGAGGCCATCGTCGGCAGCCGCACGACGCTCGACGTCCTCAACGCCCAGCAGGCGCTCCTCAACTCCCAGGTCACGCTCGTGCAGAACCTCAGCAGCCTCATCACCGCGTCCTATTCAGTGGCCTTCGCCATCGGCCGCCTGACCGCGCGGGACCTCAACCTGAATGTGCCGCTCTACGACGACACCGCCTACTACCGCGCGGTGCGCGGACGCCTCTTCGGCACCGGCGACTTTGCCACCCAGCAGCCTGGGCGCTGACCATGAGCAGCGCATCCAGTGGCGTCCCGCCCCGGCCCGATCCGGCCGCGCCCGGCGGCCCCGACCCATCCATGGAGGACATCCTCGCCTCCATCCGCCGCATCCTCAACGAAGACGAGGTCGGTGCGCCCCCTGCTCCCGAGGCCGCGCACGAGGATTCGCCGGCCGTCCGCAAGGAGGACGTGCTCATGCTCGACACGTCCATGATCGTTGAAGACCCGACCGTTGCCCAGCCGCCGGCAGGCCGGCCCGTTTCATCCCGATCCGCGCCAGAGAGCGCACCCGAGAGCACGCCGCAACCCGCGCCTCAGCCAACGCCGGCGGTGCTCGTAGCACCCGAGGCAGCGGCGTCGGCCGCCTCCGCCGTCAGCGCCCTCGTCCAGGCGCTCGTCGCCGAGCGCGCGGCGCCCGTGCACCGCACCGGCCCCACCATCGAGGACGTCGTGCGCGAGGAGCTGCGCCCTATGCTCAAGGCATGGCTCGACCAGCACCTGCCGCCGCTCGTCGAGCGCCTGGTCCGCACCGAGATCGAGCGCGTCGTCGGCCGCGCCGCGCCGTAAAGGGCAAGTCCCCGCCGCCAAACCCGGCCGTGGCGACCTGATCCGCGCCGCGCGCGGGTTCCTGCCAGCGCCGCGCCACGCTACAAGCGGCCCACCATGTTAGACAAGCACTTCGACCCGGCCGCCGTCGAACCCGCGATCTACGCGGGCTGGGAAGCCTCCGGCGCGTTCGCAGCGCACCCGGACTCGAACGCGGCCCCGTTCACCATCATGATCCCGCCGCCCAACGTCACCGGCAGCCTGCACATCGGCCACGCCCTGACGATGACTTTGCAGGACGCGCTGATCCGCTGGCGGCGCATGCAGGGCCGCGACGCGCTCTGGCAGCCCGGCACCGACCATGCCGGCATCGCGACCCAGATGGTCGTCGAGCGCCTGCTGGACGCCGAAGGCACGTCGCGCCAGGCCCTGGGCCGCGAGGCGTTCCTGGACCGCGTCTGGCAGTGGAAGGCCGAATCCGGCGGCACGATCACCCGGCAGCTCCGCCGCATCGGCGCCTCGCTCGACTGGCCGCGCGAGCGCTTCACCATGGACGAGGGCCTCTCGCGCGCCGTGCGCGAGGTGTTCGTGACCCTCTACGAACAGGGCCTGATCTACCGCGACCGCCGCCTCGTGAACTGGGACCCGAAGCTCCGGACGGCGATCAGCGACCTCGAGGTCGAGCAGCGCGAGGTGCGCGGCCACCTCTGGTACATCCGCTACCCTATCGAGGGCGAGCCGGGCCGGTTCATCGCCGTCGCCACGACCCGGCCCGAGACCCTGCTCGGCGATACGGCCGTCGCTGTTCATCCAGACCGACGACCGCTACCGCGATCTCGTGGGCAAGCACGCGATCCTGCCGCTGGTCGGGCGTCGCCTGCCCATCGTCGCGGACGAGTATTCCGACCCGGAGAAGGGCACGGGCGCCGTCAAGATCACCCCCGCCCACGACTTCAACGACTTCCAGGTCGGAAGCCGGCACGGCCTGCCCATGCCGAGCATCCTCGACCGCGAGGCGCGCGTGACGCTCGGCGAGATCGAGGGCGAGCTGCGCCCCGTGGACGGCGTAGCCGATCCCGCCTTCGTGCAGTCGCTCGCCGGGCAGGGCCGCAACGCCGCACGCGCCGTCATCGTCGCCGAGCTGGAGCGGCTGGGACTGCTCGACCGCGCCGAGCCCCATACGCACCAGGTTCCGCACGGCGACCGCTCCGGCGTCCCTATCGAGCCGCTCCTGACCGTGCAGTGGTATGCGAACGCGGCGGAGCTCGCCAAGCCCGCCATCGCCGCCGTCGAGACGGGTGCGACGCGCTTCGTGCCCGAGCAGTGGGAAAACACCTTCTTCGCCTGGATGCGCGACATCCAGCCCTGGTGCATCAGCCGCCAGCTCTGGTGGGGCCACCGCATCCCCGCCTGGTATGGCCCGGACGGCCAAGTCTTCGTCGCCCGCAGCGAGGCGGAGGCGCAAGCTCAGGCGGGCGCGGGCGTGCCGCTCAACCAGGACGAGGACGTGCTCGACACCTGGTTCAGCTCGGCGCTCTGGCCGTTCAGCACGCTCGGCTGGCCGGACCAGGCGCCGGAGCTGCCCCGCTACTACCCCGGCGACGTGCTGGTGACAGGCTTCGACATCATCTTCTTCTGGGTCGCCCGGATGATGATGATGGGGCTGCACTTCATGGGCGAGGTGCCGTTCCGCACCGTCTATATCCATCCTCTCGTCCGCGACGAGCGCGGCCAGAAGATGTCCAAGAGCAAGGGCAACGTGGTGGACCCCTTGCAGCTCGCGGACGCCTACGGCACGGACGCGCTGCGCTTCACCATCTGCGCGCTCGCCGGCCCCGGGCGGGACGTGAAGCTCGGGCCGTCGCGCGTCGAGACCAACCGCGCCTTCGTCACCAAGCTGTGGAACGCCGCGCGCTTCTGCGAGATGAACGGCGTGAAGCCCGTCGCGGGCTGGACGCCGGACCGGGCGCACCTGCCGCTCACAAGCTGGCTGCTGGACGCGCTGAACGACGCCGTTCGCGACGCGACCGCGGCGCTGGAAGCCTACCGCTTCGACGAGTATGCGGCGACACTCCACCGCTTCACCTGGACCGTGTTCTGCGACTGGTTCGTGGAGCTGTCCAAGCCGATCCTCGTCGCCGACGACCCGGCGGAAGCGGGCGAGGTCCGCGCCGCCGCCGCCTACGCCCTCGGCACGCTGCTACGCCTGCTGCACCCGGCCATGCCGTTCGTGACCGAGGCGCTGTGGGACGAGTTCGGCTTCGGTCCGCTGTGCAGCCTGATCCGGGCACCCTGGCCCGAGCCGGCCGCGGTGCCGGGCGCCGAGGCGGCGCGCGCTGAGCTGGATTGGGTCGTGCGTCTCGTTTCCGAGGTGCGCTCAATTCGGTCGCAGTGGCACGTGCCCCCGGCCGCCCCGGTGCCGGTCCTGCTGCGCGACGCCCGGCCCGAGACGCTCGCCCGCGCCGCGCGCTGGGAAGACGCGGTTCGTCGCCTCGCCCGCGCCGCGAGCGTCAGCCCGCTGCAAGGCGCGCTGCCGCCCGGCGCCGTGCAGATCGTGCTCGACGAGGCCACTGCCGTCCTCCCGCTCGGCGACGTTGTTGACCTCGCGGCCGAGCAGGCCCGCCTCGCCCGCGACCGCGACAAGGCCGAGGCCGAGGCCGCCAAGCTGCGCCAGAAGCTCGCCAACCCCGGCTTCACCGGCCGGGCCGCGCCCGAAATCGTCGAGGAAACCCGCGAGCGCCTCGCCGCCGCCGAAAGCGAGGCCGCGCGCATCGCCGCCGCTCTCGCCCGTCTCGCCGTCGAAGAACCTGCCCACTGAGGAAAACGCCATGCTGACCAAGCGCTGGGACAAATCGCACCTGCCGTCGCGCCACGTCACCGAGGGACCGGATCGCGCGCCGCACCGCAGCTACTACTACGCGATGGGCATGACCGAGGACGAGATCGCCCAGCCTCTCGTCGGCGTCGCGACCTGCTGGAACGAGGCCGCACCCTGCAACATCGCACTGAGCCGCCAGGCGCAGTCCGTGAAGAAGGGCGTGGCGGAGGCGAGCGGCTCGCCGCGCGAGTTCACCACGATCACGGTGACCGACGGCATCGCGATGGGCCACCAGGGCATGAAGAGCTCGCTGGTCTCGCGCGACCTGATCGCCGACAGCGTGGAACTCACCATGCGCGGCCACAGCTACGACGCGCTCGTCGGCCTCGCCGGCTGCGACAAGAGCCTGCCCGCCATGATGATGGCGATGCTGCGGCTCAACGTCCCCAGCGTGTTCATGTACGGCGGCAGCATCCTGCCGGGCCGCTTCAAGGGCCGGGACGTGACGGTCGTGGACGTGTTCGAGGCCGTCGGCCAGCACGCGGCGGGCAAGATGAGCGACGCCGACCTGCACGAGCTGGAATGCGTCGCCTGTCCCAGCGCAGGCGCCTGCGGCGGCCAGTTCACGGCCAACACCATGGCGACGGTGAGCGAGGCGATCGGCCTCGCCCTACCCGGCAGCGCCGGGTCGCCAGCGCCCTATGAGGACCGCGACCGCTTCGCCGTGGAGAGCGGGCGCGCGGTCATGGCCCTCGTCGAGCAGCGCATCCGCCCGCGCGACATCGTGACGATGAAGGCGCTGGAGAACGCGGCGGTCGTCGTGGGCGCCACGGGCGGCAGCACCAACGCCGGCCTGCACCTGCCCGCCATCGCGCACGAGGCGGGTATCCGCTTCACCATGGAGGACGTGCTCGCGATCATGCGCCGCACGCCCTACATCGCCGACCTCAAGCCCGGTGGGAAGTATGTAGCCCTCGATGTGCATAAGGTCGGCGGCATCCCCGTGATCCTCAAGGCGCTCCTCGACGGCGGCCTGCTGCACGGGGATTGCCTGACGGTCACGGGCAAGAGCCTGGCCGAGAACCTGCGCGACGTGGTGTTTCCCGAGGACCAGGACGTGATCTACCCCGTCTCGCGCGCGATCTCGCCGACCGGCGGCGTGGTCGGCCTCAAGGGCAACCTCGCCCCCGAGGGCGCCATCGTGAAGGTCGCCGGCATGAAGAACCGCCACTTCGAGGGCACGGCACTCTGCTTCGACTGCGAGGAGGACGCGTTCGCCGCCATCCAGGCGCGCGCCTACAAGTCCGGCGACGTGATCGTGGTTCGCTACGAGGGCCCGAAGGGCGGGCCGGGGATGCGCGAGATGCTCAGCACGACGGGCGCGATCTACGGCCAGGGCATGGGCGACCAGGTGGCGCTCATCACCGACGGCCGCTTCTCGGGTGCGACCCGTGGCTTCTGCGTGGGCCACGTCGGGCCGGAAGCGGCGGTCGGCGGCCCGATCGCGCTGCTCCGCAACGGCGACCGGATCACGATAGACGCGGAAGCAGGCACGATGGACGTGGCGCTGTCGGACGCCGAGTTGGCCGAGCGCCGCGCGAAGTGGCAGCCGCGCCGGACGGACTACAACAGCGGGGCGATCTGGAAGTATGCGCAACTTGTCGGGCCCGCATATCTGGGCGCGGTGACGCATCCGGGGGCCGAGGCGGAGACGCACTGCTATGCGGATATTTGAGACAGGTTTTGTTCAAGCTCTGACCACAACGCCGTGGCACGCTGGCATGGGAGAGGAAGGTACAAGTGCGACTTTCTAGTGACGCGATCAGAACGTTTGCTAGTGCATTGTCGATACTTGTCGTTGTGGGTGGGGCATTGCTTACGTGGTCCGTCTGGAAGGACGTATTGGTAAGCTGGAAGAGCAGGTTCACTCTCTTACAATCGCGTCAGATACAGCCACATCGATCATTGCCCAACTCAAAGAGCAGAATTCGCTCTCTGAACGTTGCAACGACGAAGATCGTATCCGACCTCGCAGAGGTATCTCGGAAGCCTGCAATTGTTGTTGATCCGATGAAGCAGAAATGTGCGGACCTTGCCGAGGAAGCTGTCAGCGGACAACGTGATACAAGCATGGGTTTCGCATTTGGCCCAAATGTCATCAAGAGCGCGATAGCAACTATGGATAAGCTTGGTTGCGGCTCGACGCTGCGTTGAACCGGAGTCCTGCTCACAGATGACTTCGGGCCGTCCGATAGGAACGGCTCCCGTCACGTCACACCTGACCTTGACGACCAGCGGATAGTCGTGGACACATACATGTGTCCACAATCGGGTAACGTCATGGCCGAGCTTCAGCACGACGATCACGAACCGCAACGGGTCGGAGTGCGCGAGCTTCGGGAGAACTTGACCGGCTTCCTGCGTCAGGTTCGGCACGGCCGTTCGTTCCTGGTCACATCTCGCGATCAGGTGCTGGCCGAGCTTCGCCCGGCCCCGAAGGCGGACCAGCCCCGCCGGAAGCCTGGTGCGCTGCGCGGCGAAATCTGGACGGCGCCCGACTTTGACACGCTCCCGCCGGATGTGCTTGCGGCCATGGAGGGCGAGGAGGATTGAAGCTCCTCCTCGACACGCATGCTCTCCTCTGGTGGCTATCTGACGACAAGCGGCTCGGACCGCGGACGAGGGCGTTGATCGAGGATCCTAGCAACGACATCCTCGCCAGCGTGGTGTCGCTCTGGGAAGTCGTCGTGAAGACGCGCGTTGGAAAGATGAGAGCGGACGTCAAAAGGGTCGCGGACGCCGTGCAACGTGAGGGTTTCACCCTGCTCGATATCAGCGTCGCGCACCTTGTGGCGCTTGCAGGCTTGCCGGTGCACCATCGCGATCCGTTCGATCACTTGCTCATGGCACAGGCAATCGCGGAGGAGGCAACGTTCATCTCCGGCGATCGAAACGTCTCTCGCTACCCAGTCCAATATTCGCCTGCTCAGGTTGAGCATCACTTGGATGCTTCCTTACTGCGCCAGATACCCCCCATCCACCGGCAGCACGACGCCGGTCACGAAGGACGCCTCGTCCGAGGCGAGGAAAAGGATCGCCTTCGCGACCTCCTCCGGCTGACCAAGCCGGCCGATCGGGTGCATCGCCTTGATCCCGGCGATATACTCGGCCGACAGCTTCTTGACCGCCTCCGTTGCAATGGTCCCCGGCGCCACCGCGTTCACCCGGATGCCGCGCGTCGCCAGCTCCACGGCCAGGTGCTTGGTGATCCCCGACGCGACGAACTTCGCCGGGCCATAGACCGCCTGACCCTTCTGGCCCGCCTCACCGGAGATCGACGACAGGCAGACGATCGCGCCGCCGCCGGCTTTGAGCATGGCCTCGGCGGCGAACTTGCAGGTCAGGAACATCCCGCGCCCGTCCACCGCCATGACGTGGTCGAAGTCCTCCGGGGTTGCGGTGAGTAGGTCGAGTTCCGGAATGATACCGGCGTTGGCGACGAGGACGTCGATGCGTCCGAAGGTCTCGACGGCGCTGGCGATCATCGCGCGCGCGTCCTCGGTCCTGGACACGTCGCCGACGACGCTGCGCACATCGGTGCCGGAGGCGGCGATGACGCCGCGCAGATCCTCAAGCCGCCCGGCATCGATGTCGTTGATGATCAGCCGCGCTCCCTCGGCTGCGAACAGCAGCGCGGTCGCGCGGCCGATACCGTTCGAGGCACCCGTGATCACCGCGGCCTTGCCCTTCAGGCGACCGAGCCCGGGCACAACGTCCTCTCTGCTCATCCGTATCTGCTCCACTTCACTCGGGTCCAGCGGGAAACGTCGCACGCCGGCACGGCAATCGGCGTGAGGCGCATGGCTCCGGGACATTAGCCTCGATCTGATGCGACGACCGGTCAAGCGTCCAGAACGGTCTCGCCGGATCACCACAACGACGGGCAGCCCCGTGCCATGACCGTGCGCCTTCCGTCACGCACCCCACTCAGCGCTTGACCCCGCCCGCGACAAACCCGTTTATCCTCCCCGATGTCCTCCAGCCCCGCCCTCACCGACCCGGCAGACCGCGCGACCGTGCGCGAGCTCTGCGCCCGCGCCGCAAAGCCCGGTGCATGGGAGCGGGCAGCAGACCGGACACCAGACCGAGCGAGGGACCCGCGCCCAATCCCGGCGCTATCCCCACGCACCCGGACCAGCACCGGCCCCCCAGCCTGATCCAGGTTGACCCTGATCCGGCTCCCCGGCCACGACGACGAGAGGCCGGACCAAGCAGTTTCCGGGGCGGAAGGCATCAGGCCGCCACTTAGGCACGCGGGGATCAAACGACCCTCAGGATACTCCAGCGCGCCGTGCCCGACACGACGAAGGGCTCCAGATCCTGTCCCCATCGGTGGTGCGCGTCCATCGTCGCAAGCGCCGACCACGCGCGCTCGAGCGCCGCGAGATCGGGGACCTCCCAGTTATGCTCGACCGTTGCTTCCAGCATCCCGATCGAGCCTGTCATCAGCCGGGCGCTGGTGAGCCCAGCCTGAGGCGCTATGTCGCGCGCCCAGGCCTGAAGCCGCTCGATAACCGCCTGCTTTTGACCGAAACGCGCATCGATCTGCCAACGTGCGATCAGCATCGTGTTCTCCTTGGCTCGGGGACCGTGTGGCAGGCCTGCCGTGGCATCCGGTGGTGGACGGACGGTGACTACGCGTTACGGCCGGGCTTCCAGGACCATGTTGAACGGCGTTTCCGTCGCCTTGCGCACCGTTCCGAACCCGCCTTTGGTGATGACCGCCGACAGCTTTGAATACCCGGCCTGCGCGCCGAGTGCTGCGCCCACCGGCTGGTCGAGGGAGGTCGGGATGCAGATCATCGTCGAGCCTGCGTAATAGAGCCGTCCGACCGGGTTCAAATTGTCCTCCAGCCGGTCGCCCGCAGCCGGCTCGACGATCATCCAGCTCCCGTCAGAGTTCAGGGTCTGACGCACGTGGCGTGCGGCTCCGGCGGGATCGCCCATATCGTGCAGGCAGTCGAAGAAGGTGACCAGGTCGAGGTTCTCGCCCGGATACTCGCTCGCGGTCGCCACCTCGAATCGCGTATTGGCGGCAACGCCGTGCTGCTCGGCGTGAGTCTGCGCCTGGGCAATCGAACCAGGGTGGAAGTCGTAGCCTACGAAGGTCGATTGCGGGAACGCCTTCGCCATCATGACGGTTGAGAATCCATGGCCGCAGCCGACATCAGCCACGGACGCGCCGCGCTCAAGCTTCGCCGTCACCCCGTCCAATGCTGGCAGCCACGCTTGCACCAGGTTGTTGTGATAGCCGGGCCGGAAGAAGCGCCCTGTGGCGCAGAACAGGCACTGCGCCTGCTCGCCCCACCCCACGCCCTCGCCGCTGCGGAACGCCGACTCGACCAGCGCCTGGTTCTCCATCATCGCCACGGCGAGGTCGAAGCCGCCCTGCATATAGACAGGGCTGTCCGGATCGGCGAATACCATCGCTTGTTCCGGCGGCAGCGTAAATTTCCCGGTGGCAGCGTCATACTCGAGATAGCCCGATGCAGCATGGTGCGACATCCATTCCCGGGCGTAGCGCTCGGCAATGCTCGTCTTCGCCGCGAGCTCGCCCGGCGTCATCGGGCCGCCCTCATGCAACGCTTTGTATAAGCCCAGCCGGTCGCCCATCCGCACCAGCGGTACGCTCAGCGCACCGCCGAGGTCGCCCAGCATCCGGCCGATGAATGCATTCAGCTTCGTCTCGTCCACCATCGTCACCCTCCTTCAATGGAGGTGGCCCGCGTCGCGACGATGCCTCGGTCGCCCCAGGATCACCTCGTGCTGCTGCTGGTCGGTTACGCCATTGTAGCAATGCCATGTCACCTTGCCGCTCTCACGGAGCATCGCGGGCGATGGTTCAACTAAGGAGAGCAGTCACTAAACTCTCTGAGTGTGTAGCGACGAACACGCCCTGCAGCTTGCTTGAGCGCAACAATAAAACGTCCTAGAATTCCAAACGCCTCCCATTTGGGAGTTGCGGCATGGCGGACCTGCTGACTGGAATTCGACGGCTCTATGATGGCTTGTGGGATGCATCGTCCTGGCAGGACGGGCTGAACGAGGTTTGCACCGGGTTACGGGCGCATCACATTATTACCGTGAACCCAGCGGCTGGAGGCACTCGCGACGATGATTCCCTCTGCTGGGGAGCATACGTCGCCGCCGAACATCTCGAAGCGCTGGGGCGGGAGGCGGCCGCGCTGATGACGATCGCCGCTGGCATGCGCATCGGCGTCGCGATGGACACCGCGGAGGTCGTGCCTGACCGGGAGTTCGTACAGACCAGGATCTATCGCACCATCGTTCGGCCGATGGGCGGCCATTACGGCATGACCGCCTCGCCGTTTGCGGGAGCCGTGCTGGCCGTATGCCGGCCACCGACGGCTCGGCGGTTCGCCCATTCGGACATCAGATGTTTGCAGACCATCTTACCGCACCTGCAAACAGCCCTGCGCATCAAGCGGCACCTCGTCGGCGTCGAGACGCGCGCCGCGGCGCTTGAGGAGGCTCTCGACGAGCTCAGCGTGGGCGTGGTGATCGCGGCTCGCTCAGGGCGCACGCTCTACGCGAACCGGTCGGCGGAATCGATGCTGCGCACGATGCGCGACACAGGCGGGTCGGCGACCCCAGGCCGTCACATGCGCGAGGTCATTGGACGGCCCGATGGTCGGCGTCATGCCATCTCACGCGGCCCCTTGCAGCGGCCGGTGATCGTCCGCGCGGTTCCGGTCAGCGGCTCTGGGGCGGAGCGACTGTTGCTGAATTCGGAGCGCCAGGTCGCGGTCTTCCTGCGCGACCCGGATCGGCGCGAGGACACTCCGCGAGCCGAGCTGATGGCGGGCCTGGGCCTGACGCCGCGAGAAGCGAGCCTGGCCGATCTGCTTGCGCACGACACGACCTTGACCGACGCGGCGGCAATGCTCGGCATCACGCGCGAGAATGCGCGTATCCACCTCAAGCGGATCTTCGCCAAGACCGATACGCGGCGCCAGGCGGAACTCGTCAGCCTGATTCTGCGCTCGACGGTGTGATCCCTAACGCTCGCAGTTATCGTGCCCGGACGCGATGCAGTCCTGCTGCGACACGGCGTGCTGCACGAGCGGGAAGACCCACCAGCCGATCAGCGCGAGCAGGAGGAGTCCAGCGAGCACGACGACCGGCAGAAAATCCCTCGGACGGCGGCGGTCCCGCTGATCATCCATCGTTGAGCCTCATGCGCGCTGCCCGCAACGCCGCCTCCGCAGGCGGGGAGGGCGGCTCCGGGTGCAGCGCTTGCAGCACGTCCAGCAGAATCTCGGCGACGCAGAGCCGCGCGAACCATTTGTGGTCCGCGGGCACGACGAACCAAGGCGCGGCGTCGGTGCTGGTCGCTGCGACGGCTTCCTCGTAGGCTGTCATCGTCGCGGCATATCGCTCGTGACCGTGCAGGTCGGAAATCTCGAATTTCCATTGCTTCGCCGGGTCGTCGAGCCGGGCGAGCAGGCGCTCGCGCTGCTCCTCGGCGGAGACGTGGAGCAGCACCTTGCGGATCGCGACGCCTTGGCGGCCGAGATAGGCCTCGAACCGGGCGATGTCGGCGAGCCGCTCCGTCCAGATCGCCGGGCCTATCAAGCCGGGCGGCAGACGCTGCTTGGCGAGCGCCGCGGCGTCCACGCGCGGCACGATCACGTCCTCGTAATGGCTGCGGTTGAACACGCCGACCATGCCGCGCGGCGGCACCTGCGCGTGGACGCGCCAGAGGAAGTCGCGGGCGAGCTCGGCCTCGCTCGGCACGTCGAAGCTCGCGACGCGCAAGCCTTGCGGGTCCAGCCCGGCGAGCGCGTGGCGGATGGCGCCGTCCTTGCCGGCGGCGTCCACGCCTTGAAGGATCAGCAGCACGGACCAGCGCCGCTCGGCCCACAGCCGCCGCTGCAGCCCATCCGCCTGCTCCACCGCGACCGCCATGCGCCGCTCGGCCTCCGCGCGGTCCATACCTCCCTTGCTCGCCGTCTCGCGCGCGGCGAGGTTCGGCGCGGCGCCGGGCAGCACGCGCAGCGGGTCAAGCAGCCCGCTCACCCGGTCCGCTTGACCGCGAGCGCGCCGGGCGCCTGGCTGCGCGGCATCGCCTCGATCCGGGTGATGTTGACGTTCGGGGGCAACCCGATCACCCACGCCACGGCCTCGGCGATGTCCTCCGCCGTGAGCGGATGCGCGCTCTCGTAGAGCTTCGCTGCGCGGGCCGTGTCGCCGCCGAAGCGGACCTCGCTGAACTCAGTGCCGCCGACGAGGCCCGGCTCGATCACCGTCGCGCGCACGCCAGTGCCGATCAGGTCCGCCTTGAGGTTGCGGGTGAACTGGGCGACGAACGCCTTTGTCGCGCCATAGACGTTGCCGCCGAGATAGGGATAGGTCCCGGCGGTGCTGCCGAGGTTGATCACGTCCCCGCGGTCGCGCGCGACCATGCCGGGGAGCAGCGCGTGCGTCATCCGCAGGAGACCGATGACGTTGGTCTCGACCATGCGCTCCCAGCCGTCGAGATTTGAGTCCTGCGCAGGTTCCATGCCGACTGCGAGGCCGGCGTTGTTGACGAGCACGTCAACCTCGCGCCAACCCTCCGGCAGGTTGCCGGGCAGCGCCGCGACGCCCTGGGCGTCGGTCACGTCGAGCGGCCAGGGGAGGAATGCCTCCCCCAGCTCCGCCCGCAGCGCATCGAGCCGCTCTGCCCGCCGCCCGGCGCCGATCACCCGGCGTCCGTCCCGCACGAGCCGGCGCGCGATCGCTGCGCCGAACCCGGCGGTCGCGCCCGTGACGAGCGCGAGCACGATCAGACCACTTCGAGCTTGACGTCCACGTTGCCCCGCGTCGCCTTGCTGTAGGGGCAGACCTCGTGCGCCTTCTCGACCAGGCGCTGCGCCTCCGCGCGGTCGAGGCCGTCGAGCTTGTTCCGGAGCACGACGGAAATGTAGAACCCTTTGGCCTCGTCGGCGTGGAGCGTTACGTCGGCCTCGACGTGGATGCTCTCGGGCTTGATCTTCTCCTGGCCAGCGACGAAGGCGATAGCGCTGCCGAAGCACGCGGAATAGCCGGCCGCGAAGAGCTGCTCCGGGTTGGTGGCGCCCGCCTTGCCAGGACCGCCTAGCTCCTTCGGCAGGCGTCAAGTCGTGATGCAGCACGCCGTCGGAACTGTCCACGTGGCCGTTGCGCCCGGCGGTCGTGGTCGCTTTCGCGGTGTATTCGGGCATTATGGCGTCTCCCGTGTTGGTGAGGCGCGCACTATGGCCGCATCGTCCGGCAAGCGAAAGCGCACGGACACCGGGCAGTGATCTGACAAAAGCGTGCGCGAGGCTTCGTCGCGCTCGCGATAGACGAGGACACGCAACGTCCCCGGCTCCATCCAGCCCTTCGCGGCGCCGCCCGCGAGAATGTGGTCAATGAACGTCGTGCCGCCCCAGCATGGACTCGCCTTCCCCTCGGTCGCCAGCGCGAGCGGCGCTGATTCACGCAGCGCGGCGAGCAAGTCGTCGCGGCCATTCATCTCGCGGTTGAAGTCCCCGAGCACGATGAAGGGCACGCCCTCCGCCCGGCGCTGCGCGATCCAGCCCTGCAGCGGCGGCACCTGATCGTGCAGCGTGTGGCACGCCGGGCGTCGCGACGTGAGCGCGTCGTAGTGGCACCCCGTCTTGAGGTGAACGGCAAGCAGGCGGACCGGGCCGCTCGGCAGGTCGAGCGTCAAATCCGCGCCGCTGCGCAGCGGATGGCGGGCGTCGGGGTACAGATCGAGCGCTGCGAGATCCCCATTCTGTCGTGCCGGAATGCCGCGCCGGACGACGATGCCCACCCGTTGCTTCACGCGGTCGTGCGTCATGAAGATCTGGTAGCGGTCGGGCGGGAAAACTTGGGCGGCGATGGCCGGACCATCGACCTCCTCGATGGCGATGACGTCCGCGTCGAGCAGCAGCGCGTAGCGGCGCAGCGCCTCGATGCCCGCGGCTGGCTTCGGCGACGTTCCCTCGGGCAAGTCCTCGGGATTGGTGGTCAGCCACTCCAGGTTCCAGGTCGCGACCTTCAGCTCGCCGGCCTGTGCCGTGCCGAGCAGGAGCAGGAAGGCGAGCAGGATGCGGGTCATAGCAGCACCGGGTCCGGACGGGGCCGATCTTCCACGGTTATAGCTACAGTGTCCAGCGGCGCGGCGCCGCAGCGGAGCAGGGTCTCGGCGACCGTATCGTACAGGGCAGGGGGCCGGGTCGGGTCGCGCGCGTCGCCGCGCGGCACCCAGACCAGCGTGCCGCGCCGGGCGCGGGTGAGCAGGACGCGGTAGGCGTTGCGGCGGTCCTGTACGGCGATGGGATCACGCAGCCGGGTCCAGGCACTGCCCCGGAAGGCGCGCGCGGCCCAGCCGTCGCCGTCCGGGATGAGGTCCAAATCCCAGCACAGCCCGGTGTGATCGAGCTCCAGCCCTTGGATGGCGAACTCGGTGCCAGCAACCTCCAGTGCACCGCCGCTGCGCACGTCGGGCGCCCGGTCGAGGAACCAGCGCGCGACGGCGTCCGCGTCCTGATGGGGCAGCGTGCCGCCGAGGCCATCCGCGCGGAGCCGCCGTGCGTAGCTGCTCGCCACCAAGCCGATGGTTTGACTGCCCTGGGCCGCGCCGCGCAGGGTCTCGCGCATTTCGTCGAGGCTGCGCGTCACGCGCACGGGCGGCCCCGCCTCGGAGAGACGCCGCGCTGCCGCCCAATCGCCCGCAAGCACGCGGTCCGCCCAGGCCGCCGCGCTCTCGACCTTGAGCTGACGGCGCGGGACGGCGAGGTGCAGCGCCGGGTCGCGTGCGAGGCCGGGCAGATCGGCCAGGCGCTGGCGCGGATCGGAACTCTCCAACGCCTCGGGTGCCGCGACCGCGTGCCACACCGGCCGCGCCGCGAGTGCCTCGCCCCAGGCTGCGAGTCCGCCCTCGCCCGCGTGGATCTCCTGCCCTCCGCCGCAGAGACAGACGAGCACCGGTCCGTCCGCCCGGCGGGCCATCGCGTCCAGCAGGTATCCCGGCTCCGAATCCTGGAGCGGCACGGCTGCGTTGCGCGTCTTCGCGACGGCGTGCTCGCGCACCCAGCACCGCTGCGCCTCGTCCACCACGACGACGCGGCTGCCGGGCGCCTCGGCGGCGCGCGCGGCGAAATGGTCGCGCCACGCGGGCAAAGGCTGCACGACGGCGGAGGCCCGCTGCCGCGCCGCGCGGAGCGCAAGGCCGCGCGAGGCGGCGTCCCGCGCGAGCGCCTCCCGCAGAACGTGGACGAGCGTCGGGTTGCCCGTGAGATAGGCGGCACCTTGGCCTGGCTCGAAGGCGAGGTCGAGGCCGACGAGGGTCTTGCCCGCGCCGGGTGGCCCGGTGACGAAGAGGATCGTTGGCCGCCGCTCCGCCGCTGCCCGCGCCGCCAAGCCCTGTAGCGCCGCAGTTGTCCGCGCGAGTGCGTCACTGCTCGCCAGCGCCGCCCGCAGCGCCGGGACAGCGTGCCGCGCATAGAGCAAGCACGCCGCTTGGAGCAGGCCGGGGGACCAGCGCCAGGGCGCTTCCGCCCAGTTTGCCGGGTCGAGCGGCTGGGACGGGGCGGGAAAGCTCAGCGCCATCTCGCGCAGCAGCAGGGGCAGGAGCAGCCGGTTCGCCTCCACGGTCGGCCCGGCCCCCGCGATCGGCAGCAGCCGGACGGGCGACGGACCCGTCCCGCCCAGCACGCACAGCACGGGCACGACCGGCAGCCCGGCGCTGCCCGCGTGGCCGTCCGCGAGGTCGAGCGCCGCATCCTCCACGGCGCGGCGATCCGCGGACTGGAAGCGCGCGCCCTCCGTCCGTATGAGCAGCGCGATCACCGCGCGGTCCAGCGCGAGAACGGCGCTGAGCCGCCGGCCCGGCCGGGGCAGGCTGACATCGAGGGCGACGTGCCACCCAGCCGCGCCCGGCAGGACGCGCAGCGCGCGCTGGAGCACGGCCTCGATCTCGCTCTCCGTCCCGCGTGCGAGGAACGCCGCCCCGCTGCCCTGCCATGCCGCGCGCATAGCCGCCATTTCAGCGCAGCGCGCTTGAGGAAGGGTGAACGAGGCAAGGCCAGGGGCTTTGCCCCTGGACCCCACCAAGGGCGCAGCCCTTGGAACCCATCACGGATCGGGGTCTGGGGCCGCCGGCCCCAGTGGGGTTTGGGGCAAAGCCCCAAAACGCTTGCTACCCTTCGCCGCCCTTCCGGAACGGCGACTCCTCCGCCAGCGCCGCTATGTGCCTGCGGATCGCCGGGCGCTCCTCGTCGAGGAACTGCGCGACGGCGCGGCGGAAGCTCGGGTTGCTGATGTAGTGGGCGGAGAAGGTCGGCTGCGGCAGGTAGCCGCGGCTCACCTTGTGCTCGCCTTGCGCCCCGGCTTCGACGCGCTTCAGGCCGTGCTGGATCGCGAACTCGATGGCTTGGTAGTAGCACAGCTCGAAGTGCAGGAACGGCCAGTCGCCGCGGCAGCCCCAGTTGCGGCCATAGAGCGCGTCCCGGCCCGCGAGGTTGAGTGCCCCCGCGACCGGTTTGCCATGGTGCTCGGCGAGCATGAGCACGACCTGGTCGCCCAGGAGCGAAGAGAGCATCGGGAAGAAGCGCCTAGTCAGGTAGGCGCTGCCCCATTTGCGGTCCACGGTCGAGGTGTAGAACTTGTAGAACGCGTCCCAGTGCCGCTGCTCGATCTCGTCCCCGCGCAGCACGCGGATGCTGAGGTCCTGAACGGCGTCGCGCCGCTCGCGCCGCACCTGCTTGCGCTTGCGCGAGCTAAGGGCGCCGAGGAAGTCGTCGAAGGTCGCGTAACCCTCGTTTTCCCAATGGAACTGCGTGCCCAGGCGCCGCAGCCACCCGGCGCGGCCCAGCGCCTCCCACTCGTCCTCCGTGCAGAATGTCGCGTGGACGGACGAGAAGCGAAGCTCCTCGCACGCCTGCGCCAGTCCGGCGCCAACGCTCTCCGCCGGGAAATCCGGCCGCCGCAACAAGCGTGGCCCCGGCACCGGGCTGAACGGCACGGCGCACTGGAGCTTGGGATAGTAGCGCCCCCCCGCGCGCTCGAAGGACGCGGCCCAGCCATGGTCGAACACGTATTCGCCGTAGGAGTGCGACTTCGCGTAGAGCGGCGCCACGGCGACGACCCGCCCAGCCTCGTCGCGGAAGCAGGCGTGCTGGGGCAGCCAGCCGGTGCGCGGCCCGGTCGAGCCGCTGTCCTCCAGCGCGGACAGGAAGGCGTGGCCAACGAATGGATTGTCGCCGCCTGCACAGGCGTCCCACTCCGCGGGCGCGATCTCGGCGATGCGCGGGTGAAGCGTGAGGGTGAGGGTCTGCACGCCTAGGCCAGCTCGAAGAGGCCCTCGACCTCGACTGCCGCGTCGCCCGGCAAGCTCGGCACGCCGATGGTGGTCCGCGCGTGCCGCCCGGCGTCCCCGAACACGGCGACGGCGAGGTCGGAGGCGCCGTTCATCACCGTCGCGTGCGCCGTGAAGCCGGGCGGGGCCGCGATGAAGCCGCCCAGGCGGACGACGCGCCGCGCGCGCCCGAGATCGCCGCCGCAGGCCGCCCTGAGCTGAGCTAATAGGTTCAGAAAACACAATCTCGCAGCCTCCGCGCCCTGCTCGGGCGTGATCCCCTCGCCGATTTTGCCCGTATAGGCGATCCGGCCGTCCCGTGCCGGGAGCTGCCCAGAGACGAACACCAGGTTCCCCGTCACCGCATACGGCACGTAGTTGGCCATGGGCGCCATGGGCGTCGGCAGCGCCAGCCCGAGATCGGCGAGGCGCGCCTCGGCGGAATGGGTCATCAGTGTCCCTTCAGCGGCGGGCGACGAGGCGCAGCCCGGCCCGGCGCGGCACGGTGGGAAGGTCGAGCGGCAGCAGCGGAGGTGGCATCGGCTCGGCCTGAGGCAAGGGTTCGGGCGCGGTGCAGTGCCCGAGATACGCGTGGGCGAGGGTGCGGACGACGTAGTCCATGATGCTGCTGGCGTAGGCGACGGAGCTGTCGCCCTCGACGGCGCCCCCCGGCGGGAAGCGGCTCAGCGCGAGCGCGTCCACGTAGGCTTGCAGGGGAACGCCGTGCTGCAAGCCGACCGAGATCGCGGCGGCGGCAGCCTCCACGAGGCCGCGCACGGCGGCGCCCTCGCGCGGTAGGCTGATGTGGATCTCGCCTAGCGTGCCGTCTGCATACTCGCCGGTGCGCAGGAAGACGCGGTGGCCGCCGACGCTCGCCTTCTGCGTGAAGCCGCGGCGCCGGGCGGGCAGCTCCCGGCGGGCAGGCGGTGCGTGCTCGGCACATGGAACCGAGACCGGCCGTGGCGGCATGGCATGGATGTAGGGGGCGACCGCGTCGTGCATCGCCTGGTAGGCCGCGAGCGAAGCAGGGGCGAGCACCGTCTCGCCCGCGAGATGCCGGGCGAGTGCCATTTCCGGTGAGAGGCCGAATGCTGCGAGCCGGGCCTGGGCGGCCTGAGTCAGCCGCCCCTCTGCGTCCACGGGGCTGAACGCGGGCGCGATGCCGCCGGTCTCGGCGCCGAGGAGCGCGTCTGCCGGGCCGGGCGGGAAGATGGCTGTGCAGGCCATAGCGGAGGCGCCCTGCCGGGCCTCGTCGCGCGCATCCTGGGCGGCGGCGGTGAGTTCCGGGATCGGGCAGGGCGGCGGCGCGGGCCAGGCGGGCAGGCGCGAGAGCAGGTCCGGCTGTGCGCCCGCGAGCGCTACGCTCGCCACTCCGCGCACGAGGGCGGCGAGGTTGGCGGCGACTGCACGCGCGGCCTCGCCCGCGTAGTCGAGGCCGAGCCGCGCCAGCAGCCCGTCGAGATCGGTGAGGGCGACGGCGTAGCCCGGCGCCGCCGGGTCGAGCAGGCGCAATGCCGTCGCCGCGGCTCGCGCTGCGTCCGCCAGCCCGGCAACATCGAGGCCGACGCCCTCCGCGTGGAAGGCGGCGAGGTTGAGCACGAAGCCCGGCGTGCCGATCGCGTCGCCGGCCATCCCCGTCCAGACAGCCGCGGTCGGGGCGGCGCGCCGGGCGAGCAGGAGAGCGTGGAGCTTGTCTGCCAGCGCCGCTTCGCCGAGCAGCCGCGCCCGCGCCGCCACCGGCTTGATCCAGCCTTCCGCCGCCTCCCGCAGGCTCGCCCGCCCCTCGCCCGGCGCTAGCGCGGCGAGCGCCGCCGCGGCGCGGTCGTCCCACGATGCGGGCAGCACGAGCGGGCGCGGCGCGGCATCGGGGTCCATCCCGGCTGCTGCCTCCCGCATCCGAACGCCGCGCCAGACTCGGTTCGCCATGGGCGGAGAGTAGGCGACAAGGCGAGTGGCTGGAAGCGGACATCGGCGGCGGGTGGATCG
This sequence comes from uncultured Alphaproteobacteria bacterium, assembly GCA_963839135.1. Taxonomy (GTDB): domain Bacteria; phylum Pseudomonadota; class Alphaproteobacteria; order Acetobacterales; family Acetobacteraceae; genus CAWKEH01. Next base: position 66,908 of record CAWIUA010000013.1, on the reverse strand, counting down.
CGGGAAACGATAGCCTCAACCGTTCCGACCTATGCGCGGAAGCGCTGCGGCGGGACATCCGTTCACGAGAAGCAGTGATTTTTGTTGCGCTCCGCACTCGAATGTGCTTAGAAATCCTGATTATCATAGATCCAACGGCAGCTTGATCCTCAGTCCGGCGAGTGCTGGCGCCGAGGAGCAGTGCCCAATGCTGATGAGATTTTGAGGGGCTCGAAATGGCCGAGAGCGAAACACGGTTGCCGCCCCACATGCAGGCCTTGTCGGACTTGATTGGGGAGCATGCTGACCATCCTGTGCTCGGCGCTCTTCATCGCGAACTCCGCGCAGTCTCACGGACGCCGGGTGTCCGAACCCTGGTGTTCGAACCGCCCCGGACTGGTCCCAAGGATCTTGGCCTGTATCTCAACATCACGCCGCATCCTGGATTGCCCACGGCGACAACCACGGTGAAGTGTCCGGTTCCAGGGTGCAACGGTCGGCGGCCGCAGTAGCCGTCTGCTGGATCGGGATTGCATGACGGCACCGTATAGAATGCGCAACGGCGCGAATGGGTTCTTTCAGCTCGAGCCCGCGACAGCGGACGGTGCCCGCCAGCCTACCCAGGCTGAGGCGGAGCTCGCTGCCGCGATCAATGAGAAGGTTGCTTGGGCGCGCGACCGCCCGGACGATAGCAAGCCGATGCTCCCGGCCTTCTTGGACGGGCTGCGAGCGATCGCGGAAGAGGGCCTGACGGATGAAGCCCGCGACATCGTCGCGGCCACGAAGAAATTCGAGCACGATTACCCTACCGGAGCCGAACCTCAGCTCGCACCAGAGGTGCAGCCCGAGACCGGGACCACGATCCAGCTGGCGCCCTCGCATGGGGCGTTCACGGTGACGTTGGATCACAAAGACCAGATCAGCGTCACGCCCGTCCCTGACATCAAGCCGACCGATGCCCAACTCGCTTTCGTCGGAGACCTGGACCGCCGCGAACGGCTGATCCGGGCGATTTACCAGAGCGCGGTGCCCGATGAGGCCCGCAGACGCCGCCTCCTGCACGGAGCGCTTGAGCGGCTGCAATGGGCCGGGCAGCTCGGGCTTGAAGGCGCGAACCCGAATGTTAGCCTCGCGCAGCTGGCCGTGCAGTCCGTGCTTCTGGACACGTTGCAGGAGCACGGTGCGGCCATCCGGGATGGATACCTCCGGCAGCTCGGCTGGGCCTACGCCGTGTGGGTCGGCTTCTTCACGGCACTCGCTATCATCTACATGCTCATCATAGGGCAAATCCCGGCGTCGCAACTGGATGCCCCGCTCGCCGTGCCGAATCTCGCCGTGATGCTGCTCATCGTCGCGGTCTGGTCGCTTTGCTTCGGTGCGTGGCTGTCCGCGGTGCTGCGGGTCGAGCCGACCAGTCCCGAGGTTCTGGACAGCATCTTCCAGGCGACCCTCGGCCCCAAGTTGCGGGTCGTCTACGTAATGGGCTTCGGCATCTTGGCGCTGCTGCTGCTGCACAAGCGCGCGATCGTGTTCGCGTTCGGCGGAAGCGGTACAGGAGCGGCGTTCACCACGGAGCACGTGTTTCACTACCTATCCGCTGCCATCCTGACCGGTGCCTTCCTCGGCCTCGGCGAAGCTGCCCTCCCCAACGCGGTCGTCCAACGCTCCGCGAGCTTGATCGCGGCGCTCGCCACGAAATAGGCCTCGGCCGGGCCGTTCGGGCAGCGCGCCGGAGCCGCCGAACAGGGCGGTGGACCCGCCGCTGCCTTCCCCGTATAGGGGCGCCATGAACACCCTAGGCACCCGCCTCTCCACCTGGCTGACGGGCCAGCTCGTGGGCACCGACCCGGAGGGCAACCGCTACTACACGGAGCGCCGGCCCCGCGCCGGCGCGCGCTCGCGGCGCTGGGTGATCTACAACGCGCCTCAACCCGAGGCGAGCCTCGTCCCGCCCGAATGGCACGCCTGGCTGCACTACACCACCGACGCGCCGATCCCCTTAAGCGCGCGCAGGCCCTGGCAGCAGCCGCACGAGCCGAACCTCACGGGCACCGCCGCGAGCTATCGCCCGCCGGGCCACGACTATCGCGGCGGCAACCGTGCCCCCGCCACGGGCGACTACGAAGCCTGGACGCCGGGCAGCTAGCATGGCCGCCTCGCGACGCAACGCCGCCGAACTGGCAGCCGGCGGCATCGTCCTCCTCATCGCCCTCGGCTTCCTCGTCTATGCGGTCGTCAATACCGGGCGAGTCCAAGTCGGCGGCATGACGCTCACCGCCGACTTCGATAATGTCGGCGGCTTGGCGTCCGGCGCCGACGTCCGCATCGCGGGCGTCAAGGTCGGCAGCGTCACGGCGACCGGCATAGACCCCAAGACCTACCAAGCGAAGCTCACCTTCACCGTCGCCTCCGATATCGCCCTGTCCAAGGACAGCAGCGCCAGCATCGCCTCGGGCGGGCTGCTCGGCGGCGGCTTCCTGAGCCTCAGCCCCGGCGGCTCCGAGACGATGCTGAAGAGCGGCCAGCAGGTCACCATCACGCAGTCGGCCGTGAACCTGGAAGACCTGCTCGGCAAGTTCATCTTCAACGTTGGCAGCCTCTCCGACGCGACGCAGAAGATGCTGCAGCGCCAGGAAGCCGGCCCGGGCGGGGCCGCGCCGGGCAAATGAGCCAGCCTGCGCGCTGGCCGCAGCCGGACGGCACGCCGGTCGCGTGCACGGAGAAGCTGCGCCAGCTCGCTGAGAACCATGAAGAGGCTGGGCAGGTGTTACAGGATGCGTTCGAGGACGCCGTCCTAATGGGCGTGGACGAGGCGTTCATGCGCGAGGTGCTGCACGCGCTCGTGGACGGGCTGCGCAGCCCGACGCGGGGGTAAGTGCACCGGGCCGCTGCGGCGCTCGCCCTCCTGCTCTGCACCGCGGCGGCGCCTGACGAACCGCTCGGATCAGGCCTCGCCGGATCCTGCGCCTCCGGCCCAGGCGCCATCCTGGCCGAATGGCTGGGAGCCGCGCGGCACGGCCGACATCGCCGCCCTCGACAAGCTCAGCGCCCAGCCCACCAAGCTCACGATCCGGGTAGGCGGCAGCGCGTCGTTCCGCACGCTGACCATCGCTGTGCGATCCTGCGTCGTTCGCCCTCCTGACCAGCCGGCCGACGCCGCCGCCTTCCTCGACGTGACGGATAGCCACCCGAGCAGCCCCGATTTCCACGGCTGGTTGCTCGCGGGCGAGCCCGGACTCACGGTGTTCCAAAGTCCGCTCTACGATGTGAGGCTGCTCGGATGCCGCTGACCGCCTTACCCCCGCCCGCCGAGTTGGCGCTGCTGCTCGACCTCGACGGCACCCTGCTCGACATCGCGCCGACGCCGGACGCCGTGCGCGTGCCACCGAGCCTGCCCGGCATCCTCGTGCGCCTGCGCGGCCATCTCGGCGGCGCGCTCGCCGTCGTCACGGGCCGCCCGATCGAGCAGGTGGAGGCGCTGCTCGGCGACGTGCCGCGCGCCATCGCGGGCGAGCACGGCGGCGCGATCCGCCCGGCGCCGGGCGCGGAGGTCGAGCGCGTGAGCCTGCCTGACCCGCCCGTCGAGTGGATCATCGAGGCGGCCCGGATCGTGGAGCAGCATCCCGGCAGCCTTCTGGAGCAGAAGCAGCGCGGATTCGTGTTCCACTACCGCCTGGCACCCGAGCACGGCCCGGCGCTCGGCGACGCCGCCACAGCACTCATCGCGCCCGAGCGGGAGCGGTTCGCGGTCACGCCGGCGCACATGGCCTGGGAGGTGCGCCCGCGAGGTGCGGACAAGGCGAGCGCGGTGCAGGCGCTCATGCTGTTGGCTCCCTTCGAGGGGCGGCGCCCGGTCTTCGTCGGCGACGACGTGACGGACCAGGACGGGATACGCGCGGCGGTCGCGCTCGGCGGCGCCGGGCTGTGGGTGCCGGACGTGTTCGGCGACGCGGCCGGCGTGCGTGCCTGGCTCGGGCGGGCGGCCGACGCGCTCGACGCGGGAGCGACTGGCCTGGCCCGCTCAGGTCACGGGACCGGCGCAGTGATCATGATACACCGGGCGCTGCAGGAGCCGATCATACCAGGCGCGGAGATGTGGAAGATCGGGCTTGTCCACCGGGAAGAAAAACCAGCGGTGGACATGGACGCCCAGCGCGATGTCCGCGAGCGTGAATACCGGCCCGGCGACGTAGGGCACGCGCCCCAGGATCATGTCGAGCATCGCCCAGAGCCGTCCCGCCTCGCTCGCTGCAGTTCGGATCACAGCCTCGTCGCGGCGCTCTGGCGGCGTGCGGACGAGACCTTGGAACACCACTGTCTGCGACTCGATTGAGCACGGCCTGCTGCCAGTCCATCCAGCGGTCGATGCTCGCCCGCGCGCGCAAATCGTCGGGCCACATCGCGTTGCCGGGCGCGTTCGCGCTACAGAGGTAGCGCAGGATGGCGTTGCTCTCCCACAGCACGAAATCACCCTCGACGAGCGTGGGCACGGTGCCGTTGGGGTTCATGGCGCGATACTCGGGCGTGTCCGTGCCGCCGAAGGGACCGCCCAAATCCTCGCGCTGATAGGGCAGGCCCAGCTCCTCCAGGAGCCAGACTACCTTCATCACGTTGCTAGAGTTCGCCCGGCCCAGCAATCGGCGCATCGCGTATCCCTCCCTCGGCGCGTGGGGCAGGGTAAGGCGTGCGCCTGACGGGTCCAAGCCCCGGCATGACCCGCGCCCGCCTCCTCGCGCTCGGTGTCGCCGTGGTGTCGGCGCTGGCACTCGCGGCGGCGTGGTATAGCGAGAGCATCCTCGGCCTTGTGCCGTGCGCGTTCTGCCTGCTGGAACGTTGGCCCTATCGCGTCGCCATCGTGCTTGGGCTTCTCGCAGCGTTTCTGCCGCGTGCCCCGGCCGATGTCGCGCGCGCGTCCCTCATCCTCGTTCTGCTCGTGGGTGCCGGCCTCGGCCTCACGCATGTCGGCGTCGAGCAGGGATGGTGGCCGGACCCGCTGCCCGAGTGCCGAGCGCCGACGTTCCACGGCGGCTCCATCGCCGAGCGCCTCGCGGCCATGCCGGCGCGCCCGGCCAAGCCCTGCGACGCGCCGACCTACCTCGTCCCCGGCCTGCCGCTCAGCATGGCGGCGATGGACCTGCTCCTCGCCCTGGCGCTCGCCGCACTCGTCGCCATCTCCTGGCCGAGACGGAGGAGTGCCTGATGCCATCGGAGACCGCCGCCGAGCGCCTGCCCGGCGATCCCACGCGCCGCGACCTGGTGGAGCGCTTCATCCGCGTGGACCACGCGGGCGAATACGGCGCCGCTCGCATCTACGAGGGCCAGCTCGCCGTGCTCGGCCGCGGGCCGAAGGCCGAGCTGCTGCAGCACATGAAGGACCAGGAGCAGCATCACCTCGACACCTTCAGCAAGCTCGTCGCCCGGCGCCGCGTGCGCCCGACCGCGCTGCTGCCGTTCTGGCACTTGGCCGGCTACGCGCTGGGCGCCGCCACCGCGGCCCTCGGCGAGCGCGCCGCCATGGCCTGCACCGTCGCCGTCGAGGAAGCGATTGACGAGCACTACGCGAGCCAGTCCGCCGTGCTGGGCGACGACGAGGCGGAGCTGCGCGACACCATCGAGCGCTTCCGCGCCGAGGAGCTGGAGCATCGCGACATCGGCCTGGAGAACGAGGCCGAGCTGGCGCCGGCCTACCGGCTGATGTCCGCGGTCATCAAGGCGGGCTGCAAGGTGGCGATCGCGGTCAGCGAGCGGGTGTGATCACGCCCGCTCCGCCGCGACCCGCCCAAACAAGCCCTGCGGACGTGTCCACAGCACGAGCACCAGGATCAAGAACGCCACCGCCTCCTTAAGGCCGGAGGCCACGTATGCCGCCGTCAGCACCTCGACGACGCCCAGCAGCAGCCCCGCCAGCAGCGCACCGCGGATGCTGCCCAGGCCGCCCACGATGACCACGACGAAGCCGCGGAGCATCATGTCCTCGCCCATGTAGGGCTGGATCGCGTTGAAGTTCAGCCCGATCAGCACGCCTCCCGCACCCGCCAGCGCGCCGGAGATGAAGCTCACCAGCGCCGCTAGCCGCCCGGTGTCTATGCCCATCAGCCCGGCAGCCACCGGCTTCTCGGCCATCGCGCGGACCGCGAGACCGAACCGCGTCCCGTGCAGCAGCAGGACCAGGCCGCCCACGAGCACGAGCGATGCCGCGACGATCAGGAGCTGCGGCACGGTCACGCGCACGCCGAGCGCCTCGATGGCGCCGCTGCTGACGAGGCCGGGCGGGAAACGCCTGATGTCCGAGCCGAGCAGGCTCGTCGCTGCCGAGTAGAGCGCGAGCGCGCCGCCGAGTGTGACCATCAGCGACGCGAGTTCCGGCGCTTGCACCCGGCGCAGCCGCGTGAGCAGCAGTCCGTCGAGCATCACCGCCGCGAGCCCCGCGGCGGCTGCCGCCACGGGCAGCAGCACCCAGATCGGCCAGCCGAGCGCGTTCGCTAGCCAGAGCGCCACCAGCGCGCCGAGTGAGAAGTAGAACCCGTAAAGCAGGTTGATGACGCGCAGGACGCCGAACATCAGCGTGAAGCCGAGGGCGAAGAGCGCGTAGGTGGCGCCGAGCAGGACGCCGTTGACGAGCTGCTGAGCGAGCAAGCTGCGGTGCCTCGCTACGGGGTTACGGGGCGGACCCGGTCGCGCTGTCCGGCGCGATGCGGAACCGGCCACCCTTCATCTGCAGGACTACCACCCCCTTCGTGCTCGCCGGGCCGCGGTCCTTGGTGAACTGGAAGGGACCCATCACGCCGTCGTAGTCCGTCGTGAGCAGCGCCGCCCGGATCTTCGCGGGATCGGGCGTGCCGGCGCGGTTGATGGCGTCGGCCAGGATGTGCATCGATTCGAAGGCCTGCGCCGCGAACTGGTCGGGGTCGTGGCCGTAGCGCTTGCGGAAGGCGGCGACGAAGGCCGCGTTCTTCGGGTCCTGCTTGTCGATGAACCAGGGAGAGCCTACGACCAGCCCGTCCGCGGCGGCGCCCGCGATCTGCCCGAGCTTGGGCGAGTTGCTGCCGTTGCCGCCGATGAACAAGGTCTTCTGGGGAAAGCCGAGCTGCCGCGCTTGCAGCAGCACACCGGAGACCGGCTCGACCAGCGCCGAGATGCCCACCGCGTCCGGGTTCTTCGCCTTGATCTTCGTGAGCTGGGCCGAGAAATCGGTGTCGCGGCTCGCGAAGCTCTCGTCGGCGAGGAGTTGGAAACCGGCCGCCTCGGACGCCGCCTTCATCACGTCATGGCCCGATTTCGAGAAGGCGTCGTCGTTGGCGTAGAGCAGCGCGACGGTCTTGACCCCGCGCCGCTTGGCATACTCCATCGTCACCGGGATCACGTCGGATTCCGGCAGGGCGGTGCGGAAGACGTAGTCGCCGATCGCGGTGATGCCGTCGGCGGTCGTGCTGGTGCCGATGATCGGGATGCGCCGGGCGTTCGCGACTGGGCCGGCCGCGAACATCTCGTTAGAGAGCGTCGGCCCGAGCACGGTGACAACCTTGTCGCGGCCGATCAGGAGGCGCACGGCGTTGATCGCGCCCTGCTTGTTGCCGCCGCTGTCCTCGACGCGCAGCGCGATCTTGCGCCCGCCGAGCACGCCGCCGCCGTTGATCTCGTCGGTGGCCAGTTCCAGCCCGGCGCGGATCGCCGTGCCGTAGGCCGCATTCGGCCCGCTCAGGACCTCGACGGCGCCGACGAGCACGTCGGGTTGCTGTGCGCGGGCGAGGCCGGCGACGCTGATCGCCGCCGCAGCCAGCAAGGTCCGTCGCAGCATACCAACCCCCGAGTGATGATCCCGGGGCGGACCCTACCCGCTTGCCCCTTGCGGTCAACTCAAGCTCGGGGCACCGCTTGCGCCATGCCCCGCCTGCGACTCGCCACCTGGAACATCAACTCGCTCCGCCTGCGCCTGCCGCACCTGGAGCGGGTGGTTGGCAGCCTCGATCCCGACCTGATCCTCCTGCAGGAGACCAAGGTGCCGGACGAGCTGTTCCCTGACGGGGCGCCGGGCGCGCTCGGCTACCCGCACGTGCTGCGCCGGGGGATGAAGGGGTATAACGGCGTCGCGATCCTCTCGCGCATCCCGCTCGCGCTCGACGAGACCTCGCCCGACTGGTGCGGCCGGGGCGATTGCCGGCATCTCGCGGCGCACGTGGCGCTTCCGTCCGGGCCGCTCGCCGTGCACTGCTTCTACGTCCCGGCGGGCGGCGATGTGCCGGACCCGGCGGCGAACCCCAAGTTCGCCCACAAGCTCGCGTTCCTGGACGAGGCGGCGGCGTGGTTCCGGGCGAACCCGCCGCGGCGCGCGCTGCTCGCGGGCGACCTGAACGTGGCGCCGGGCGAGCACGATGTCTGGAGCCACAAGCAGCTCCTTGACGTGGTCAGCCACACGCCGCCGGAGACGGAGCGGCTGAGCGGCGTGGCTGGATACGGGCTTCCTCGACGTGGCCCGGCATTTCGTGCCGGCGGAGGAGAAGCTTTACACGTGGTGGAGCTATCGCAACCGCGACTGGGCGGCGAGCGACCGAGGACGAAGGCTCGATCATGTGTGGGCGAGCCGGGACTTGGAAGGCGGGTTGCGCGCGCATACGGCGCTGCGGGCGGCGCGGGATTGGCCGCAGGCGTCGGATCACGTGCCGGTATGCGTGGAGGTGGAGGTCTAGGGAGGCCCAACCAAAGAGCCTGGTATCGGCCTCTAACCGTCGCGGCCTGCTCCCCGGATCAGGGTGCTGGGGGGCCGGTGCCGCTCCGGGCGGGCGCGGTCCGGCGCCGGGCGGGGGCGCTGGTCGCGAGGTGCTGCACTTGCGTCGTCCTGGGTTCGCCGGCTCGGGCGCAGAGGCTGCACGTCTCGCCTGGGTCGCGCTCTTGCGCACTTTGGGGCGTGCGGTGCTGGCGGAGCTGGGCGTCGGTCAGGGTGGCGAGACCTGTGTCGTGGCGCAGGCTCGCGATGAGGTCGGCGAAGGATTGCTCGTCGAGGTCGTCGTCGAGGTCTTCGTCGGCGTCGAAATCGGGTGCCTCGGGGCGCTCGCTCGGGCTCGGCGTGGAGGGCGTCGGTCTCGGCGCGGTCGGTGCGGCGCTGGCGCGCGCTGGGGCAGCACTCGTCGCAGCGTTCGGCCCGGAGTTTCGGCCTAGGCGCTTCGCGGTCGAGCTCGGAGAGCTTGCGGGCGAGGGCGATGGTGCGGCGGATGGTGCGGGCGAGGCGGTCGAAGGCGATTGTCAGGTCGGGGGTTGGGCCGGGCTGGGGTGGCTGTGGGGCTGCTGCTTGGTCTGCTGCTCCTGGGTGGGGTCGGCGGATTGCTCGGCGGTGGCCTGGCGGTGGACGGTGCGGGCGATGTCGGTGGCCATCTCGACCAGCTCGTGGAGGATGCCGCGGTAGTACCTGGGCGTCCTCGTCGCGCTGGCGGGCGCGGTCTGTTGGGTCGGGGAGGGTGGGGCTGGAGGACATCGGGGAGGATAAGGTGGTTTGTCGCCCGCGGGGTCAAGGGGTGAGTGGGTTGCGTGACGGGAGGCGCCGGTCATGGCCCGGGCCGGTCAGCGTTCAGGGCGGTCGGTATCACAGGGCCAGTTTGAGTAGGCACTCGGGGAAATCCGGCCGACATTCAAGCGCGGTCGGTGGCTTCGAAACCTTCTCGGCTCGCGCGACCTACCCACACTCATTCGCTTCCGGTGCAGAAATCAGAATTCGGCAATCGAGCGGCAGCTAACCTGACCATTGTCCGGCTTCGGATGGCACAGGAGATTCCATGCAGGCGGGATTGTCAGGCTGGCGGATCGGCTTGAGCCGGCGATGCCGCCGCGGGCTCACTCGCCGCTGGAGCTCAATCCCGAAGCGTGCGAGAACCTCGTGCAACACCGCCTCGCGGCCGTCCGCGAGATGAAGGAGGCGCTGCCAGACCTGCTCCCCCGCATCCTGGTTCGTTCGCGACGTTCACCTGCAGCCACGCCACCGCGCCCATGGCGTGCCAGTAGAACAACGGGTCCTCGCCCGGATGCGCCTCCACGACCGCCGCCGTGGCGTCCAACAGCCACAAGGTCTCGTCCGGCGCCTGCGTCCGCCACGTAATTACATAGGCATCACTACAACGGACCCACCACTCGCGCAGTGGCGGCTCCGCCGGGTGGGCGTCGGCGAGGCTGCGCAGCGCATCGAGCAGCGCACGGCAGGCCTCAGGCTCCGCCGCGGCGCGGTTGAAGACGTAGTTGTTGGCCGCCTTGGCCCACTGCTCGCGCAGCGGCGGCTCCGCCGGGTGGGCGTCGGCGAGGGCTGTGCAGCGCGTCGAGCAGCGCACGGCAGGCCTCAGGCTCCGCGGCGGCGCGGTTGGTGAGATAGTTGGTAGGCCGCCTTGGCCCACTGCTCGCGCAGCGGCGGCTCCGCCGGGTGGGCGTCGGCGATCACGGCCATGTCCCGTAGCAAGGAACGGCGCAGCGCCGGCGCGGTCGCCTCGTCGGGCAGGGCCGTCACAGCGACGGCGATCTCGGCAAGCGCGCCCGCCGCCGCAACGTCCTTCGCGGCGGCGTCGCGCAGCGCATCCATCGTCGCCACAAGTCCGGAATCCAAGGTGCCGGCCCCCAGCAGCAGGCTGAAGCCACGCAGGCGCCAGCTCTCGGCGATGCCGGGTATAGGCACCTGCAGGGGCTGGATCGCCCGATGGCCCGGGAAGTTCTGGCCGGCGCGCCGCACGAAATCCGCCATGCGATCCGGCCGCTGGCGCCAAGCCGCTTCGCCCAGGCGCGGATGACGCAGGCCGCGGAAGCCCTCTCGGCTGTCCAGCACCTCCAGTGCGAAGAACTCGCCGATCAGGTCAGGCTCCAGGGGCGGCAGACGCGGCTCATGCGAGTCGAAGCTCGTCCCCAGCGCGGAAGCACAGGCGCCGAGTCGAAATCCAGGGGCCGGCCACACGCGGCTTCCAGCGTATCGAACTCCTCCTGCGCCATGCCGTCCAGCATGGTGGCGAAGGCGATCGCCGGGTCGGCATCCGGCGCACCGATCTCTGCCTCGGCGCAGTCGAGCTTGGCCGGCCAGAGATAGCGGCGGTCGCGCTTCAGCAGCTCCCTCAGCTCCTCTGCGAGGCTGTCGAAGGCGGGGCGCCCAGGGTCGGCGGCCACCGCGTCGGCCAGGATCATCGCCACCAACGGCCGCCGCTCTTGGTCCAGCTCGTCCAGCCGCTCGAAGAATGCGTCGCGCGGGAGGGGCAGCGGCCGTGGTGCCGGTTGCCAACGCCCCCCTTCGGCCAGTGTCCACAGATCGTCCTCCGCCAGCGACGGCAAGGCAAGCTCGGAGCCAAATGCCGGATCGGCATGACGGTGCGGCTTGATCACGCCCTGGCTGTCGGCGCCCAGGAACTGCGCGTCGAAGTTCTCGCCCCCCTCGCGCTCGATCAGCAACAGACGTACGGGCTGCGGCAGCGCGCCGACGCGGCGGGCCAGCCGCTCTGCCAGCACGCGCACGGCGTCCCGCCGCTTCAGAGTGTAATCAGCGACGATCAGCGTTGGCCGCTGCGGCTGCCATGCGTCGAGGGTGGCCGCATCGGCAATGTAGTCCTTGGGCAGGAAGCCGGCGCGCCAGCCTTCGGCATGAGCCAGCATGGCAAGCCGAAGGCACAGCCGCGTCTTGCCGGCTCCGCCCGAGCCGCAGAGGAGCCACCACGTGAAGTCGGGAGGGGCGTTCAGGAAGCCGTGCAGAGCCTCCATCTCCGTGCCCCGGCCGAAGAAGGGAACCAGCGGGTTGCGCGGGGCGAAGCGCAGATGGCCGGCCGTGTCAACCGAGGACCGCGAAGTCGAGCGGCATGGCGAGATCGCCGATGGTCCGCGCATGAATCGCCGCGACGTGCTCGCGCACTGCTTCGACCTCGCCCGCCAGGGCCGAGAGCGCCGTGCCTTGGGCGATCACCCCGTCACGGATCGCCTGCACCGCCTCCGCGATCAGCGCGGCGTTCTCGGCGGCAGCGCCGGTCGTATAGGCGATGGCGGCCACCTGCTCGGCCTGCCAGATCTGGGCGAACGTCCCGCCCTTCTTTATCTCCTCTGCGACCCTGCGGAAGAACAGGTCGAACCAACCGTCGGCGCGGTCCCGATTGCCCTCGAAAGCGGCAAGAAAGAACGGCGGGATCTCCTCGAACACCAGCGCACGCAGCTCTCCCAGGACGGCCTTCTCGCAAGCCCGTTGAAACCGATCACGATCGGCTGCGGCGTCCGCCAGGCCGCGCCGCGCGGCGAGAGCCGGCGAGACCGCATCGGGCAGCAGCCCGACGACGTCGAGCCGCAGTTGCCTCTCGGCCTCGGTGGCCTCGGGCGGTCCGTCGAACCGGAGCTTGCTGACCAGTTTCTCCTCGCGTTGGAGGAACTTCTGTAGGAGCTCGGCGAAGCTCTCCTGCGCCGAGTCCCGGTGGTCCCGCCTGTCCGCGTCGAAGCGCTGCAGCACGGCGGAGAGGGCCTCGAGCTGCGCCTCTCGGATGCCGCGCATGACAACATGGTTCTCGTCAATGCCTTTGTACCGTCGGAGATATGCCTCATTACCGAACCGACAGAGGGTTTTCATCCCATCCATTGCCAGACCGGCAAAGATGCTCGTAGCCGTGCCGCCGATGAAGCCGCTTCCTCCGGTATGGAGGCCCACATAGCCGCTCAGATAGCTCGCAAGCGTAAAGGCCACGGGCATGAACATGCTGCAATGCCGCCCTAAAGCGTTGCTGTGGCAACATCAACCATACAGCCGAGGACCGCAACAGACCGTGAGCCCGGCCGCAACTCGGTCTCACACCGGCCGCTCTAATCGATGACCTCTGCTATACGCCACCCCGTCATGCCCGTGCTTGGCACGGGCATCCACGTCTTCGAGCCGCACCGCCGTCACACGCCGAAGTCGTGGATGGCCGGCCTGCGCCGGCCATGACGGTGGAGGGGAACAGGACGGGTCACTGAATAGAACGGCTGGTCTCAGTCCAACCTTCGGTATGTTCGCGGGCCAACTGCTCTGATGGTCGGCATTCGCAGGACACTGCACGGGGTCGTCGGTTGCCCCCAGCCTTATCGGGTTTGAGCGCTACGCCACCCCCACCCCCGCCGGGTCCAGCCGATATCCCCCGCCCTCCGTGACCAGCAGCCGCGCGTTGCTCGGGTCCGGCTCGATCTTCTGGCGCAGGCGGTAGATGTGCGTCTCCAGCGTGTGCGTCGTCACCGCGGCGTTGTAGCCCCACACTTCATTCAAGAGCACCTGCCTCGCCACCGGGCGCTCCCCGGCGCGGTAGAGGAACTTGAGGATCGCCGCTTCCTTCTCGGTCAGCCGGATGCGGCGGTTCTTCTGCGGCTCCTGCAGGAGCTTCGCGCTCGGGCGGAACGTGTAGGGGCCGATGGTGAAGACCGCGTCCTCGCTGTTCTCGAAGATGCGGAGCTGCGCCCGCAGCCGCGCCAGCAGCTCCGCAAGGCGAAAGGGCTTGGCGATGTAGTCGTTCGCACCCGCATCGAGGCCGCGCACAACGTCCGCCTCGTCGTCCGAGCCGGTCAGCATGATGATCGGCATGCGGAACCCGTCCTGGCGGAGCTGGGCACAGAAGTCGCGCCCGTCGCCGTCCGGCATCGTCACGTCGAGGATCACGGCGTCGTAGCGCGCGTCCTTCCCCGTGACCTTGGTCTGAGCTTCGGCGAGCGTGCCGGCCTCGTCGGCAGTGAACTCGCCGTCAACCTGCAACTGCTCCCGAAGCGTCTCGCGCAGGATGTCGTCATCATCGACGACCAGGATGGGACGATCACCAGTCATCAATCATGTCCTCACATGCGGCACGACCCGCGTCGCGCCGGAGGCCTCGCCTCTGATGTTGCCGTGCGCCGATGACCCATGCCATGCATTCCTGCACGGTATGCAGCGCCTCCTCTCCCTCCAACGCAGGTAAGCTCGGATCACTTCACGACGATGGCATAAGTGTTGCACACATTCTCGTGAGGAAGCACGGCTGTCCGGAAGCAGGCCGGCCATATACGCTGCCGACGGATGCGACCGAGAGGCGGAGGGTGGCAAGGCATGGCTCCGGGCAGGACGCGGAAGGTTGCGGAGAGCGCCCTGAAATCATTGATTCCCGATCCCGTGGCGTTGCGTTTGCGGGCTGTTCATCGTGCAGCGGCGGAGCAGCGTCGCGGCACGCCTGTGCTGCTGGAGGGCGAGGCGCCCCTCGTCGTGCTCGCCGCCGAGACGGCCGGTGCCCGTGGTCTTTCCGACCTCGCCGCGCTCGCGGCAGCGCCTCCGGTGCTGCTGCTCTCGCCCGTGCGCGCCGCCGCCGTCCTGCGCCGTCCGGTTGCGTCGTCCGGAGCGCCTTCTAGCACCTCGGATGCGTCGGCCGTAGCATTCCGCGCGGCAGGGCTCCTCGACCCGGCGCTGCTCCGCGGTGTCGCCGATCCCACGGCCGACCAGCTCCTCGCGGAGCCGCCACAGTTCGCCGCCGTTCCTGCCGGCGGCGATGCGGCGCTCGTGCTCGCCAAGCTCGCGCGCCTTCTGCCGGCCATGCTCGTCGCACCTGCCGGGCCGGACGCGGCCGCGCGTGCCGCCGAGTTCGACCTGCTCCGCGTGCCAGGCGAGGACGTGCTGCGGCACCCCGCCGCGGAGACCGCCGCGCTCGCCCACGTCGCGGAAGCCCATGTCCCGCTCGCCGACGCGCCGGACGCGCGCGTGGCGGCATTCCGCGCGCCGGACGGCGGCATCGAGCACCTCGCGATCCTCGTCGGCCAGCCCGAGAGCTTGCCGGACGGCCAGGTGCCGCTCGTCCGCGTCCATTCCGAGTGCTTCACGGGCGATCTGCTCGGGTCGCTGCGCTGCGACTGCGGCGCCCAGCTCCGCACGGCGCTGGCCCGCATGGCGGCGGAGGGGGCAGGCGTCCTCGTGTATCTCGCGCAGGAAGGGCGGGGGATCGGCCTCGTGAATAAGCTCCGCGCCTACGCGCTGCAGGATCGCGGCCTCGATACGCTGGACGCGAACCGGGCGCTCGGCTGGGATGCGGACGAGCGCCGCTTTCTCGCCGCGGCGGCGATCCTGGAGGCGGTAGGAGTGCGCCGGGTGCGGCTGCTCACCAACAATCCCGACAAGGTCGCCGGCCTCGCCGCCTGCGGCATCGAGGTCGTCGCGCGCGAGCCGTTGGTCATCCCTCCAAATGGCGTTGACGACCATTACCTCGCGACCAAGGCCCTGCGCCTCGGGCACCTGCTGTAGGCACGGCGCTTGCTAGGCTCGTCGCGATGAGCCCGGCGACGACCAACGCTGCTTCGTTCGTGGATGCTTTCGGCTGGCTGCATCCGGCCGATGGCGGGCCGCCGGTCCGGCCCGATGCCGCGCCGCGCCCGATGAGTGTGCCGTTCAGCCAGGTGCTTTCGGCGCTGAACCCGCTGCAGCATGTGCCCGTGGTCGGCAGGATCTACCGGGCAGAGACGGGCGATCAGATACCGGAGCCGCTCAAGGTCCTGGGTGCCGGCATCCTCGGCGGCCCGCTCGGCATGTTGGGCGCGGCGGTCACGGAGCTGTTCACCGAGATCATCGCGATGGGCCCCGACACGTCGCGCCCACCCGCGCCTGCCGGGATGACCGTGACTGGGTCGCAGGCCGGCATGCAGCCCGTCACGCCCGGCACGCTGGGCAAAAGCGAATACGTCAGCCTCGCGACCACGCAGCCCGAGTGGCTGCGCCCGAGCACGCCGGAGCAACTCGCCCTCGTGGGCGACCCGCGGCGCGGCACGAACGCTTACAAGGCCGCCGCTTCTGGGACGATGCTTGCTCAGGCCGGCATTGTCGAGGGCGGACATGGTGGGCGAGCCTGATGGAGGCGCAGGTCGCCGCGGACGGGGTGTGGCGCATGGGGGCTACACTGCTCCGCGCCTCGCTCGGCCGTGGCGGCGTACGTGGCCCCAATGGCCTAGGCGGGGACAAGCGCGAGGGCGATGGCGCGACGCCGGCCGGGCTGCTGAAGCTGCGCCGGGTGCTCTATCGGGCGGACCGGGTGCCGCGCCCACGTGCGTCCGTGCTCGTCACACCGCTCGCGCCGCACGACGGCTGGTGCGACGACCCGGCGAGCGCCGACTACAATTGTGCGGTTCGCTTGCCGCACACCGCGCACTGCGAGGCGCTCTGGCGCGAGGACGGCCTCTACGACGTTATCGCGGTGCTCGGCTGGAACGACGCGCCGCCGGTGCCGGGCCGGGGGTCGGCGATCTTCCTGCACGTGGCGCGCCCGGATGGCGGCCCGACTGAGGGCTGCGTGGCGCTGCCGCTCCCTGAACTGCAAGCAGCGCTCGCTGCGGGGCTCACCGCCGTCCGGGTCGCGCGTTAGTCTCCGAGCTTCCGCGCCTCGTCGGGCAGCATGATCGGGATTCCCTCGAGCACCGGGTACGCCAGCCCGGCGCGGCGGCTGATTAGCTCGCCAGCGGCCGGATCCCACTCCAGCGGTCCCTTGGTGACAGGGCAGACCAGGATTGCCAGGAGGCGAGGGTCGAGGTCGTGGTCCGACAAGATGACGCTCCTAGCCTATCATTTAGCTTGGGGCCGGGCCTTCGGTACGCGGCGACTCGTGCGCGCCCATCTGCAGCAGCGTCAGCAGCGCCGCCGCGCGTTCCCCGCCCGGCGGCGCCTCCAGCAGCGCCTGCTTCTCCGCCGGGCCGAACGGGCAGACCATCGCCAGCGTGGTGACGAGCGCCTCGTCCTCCATGCTGTCGATCACGTCCCAATTCGCGTCGAAGCCGTGCACCTGGAAGTAGCTGCGGAGTGCCGCGAGCAGCGCGGGCCGGTCGGTGAGCGGGGGCTGTCCGCGGTCGTCGAGGTCGGTCGCGAACCGGGCGAAGCCGGCTCGAACCCTGCGGTAGCCCCGGTGCGTGGTCAGTTCCTCGGCGACCTCGAAACGGCTGATGCCGGCGAGCGTGATGAGGTAGCGGCCGTCTTCGGTCTCGCTGAACAAAACGAGCCGGCCGAGGCAGCCGACCCGGTAGAGCGCCGGACCCGACTCCCCGTGCGGGCGCGCCTCGTCAGGCTGGATCATGCCGATGCAGCGCCGCTCGGCAAGCGCGTCCTCGACCATGGCGAGGTAGCGCGGCTCGAAGATGTTGAGGGGCAGCTTCCCGCCCGGAAGCAGCAAAGCACCCGCGAGCGGGAAGATGGGGAACTCTCCTGGCAGGCCGCCATGCCTGCGCGGGTCCGGCCCGATATCCACGATCCTCGCTCGCGCTAGCTGAACAGCAGGGCCGAGAGCTTGCGCCGGGCGGCGAGCGTGTCCGGATCGGCCAAGCCCCAGGCTTCAAACAGCTTGAGGATCTGCAGCCGGGCCGCGTCGTCGTTCCACTCGCGGTCGCGGCGCATGATGTCCAGGAGCGCATCCGCCGCCTCTGCCCGCCGCCCCGTCGCGTTCAGCGCCGTCGCAAGTTCATAGCGGGCCGCGTGGTCCGCAGGATCGGCAGCGAGGCGGCGCTCGAACTGCGCCAGCTTGGCGGCGGCCTGGCGGCCCTCCGCGGCTAGGGCGAGCGCGCTGCGGGCGCCAGCGATCTCAGCGTGCTCGGCGATGCTGGGCGGGACCTGCGCGAGCGCGTCGCGGGCCTGATCTTCTTGGCCCATGGCGATGAGTGCGCGAAGCAGCCCGCCCCAGGCGTCCGGGTTCTCAGGCTCCGCCTGCAGCATGGCGGCGAACAGCCCGGCTGCGTCCTCGTGGCGATCCTCGTCAACGGCAGCGCGTGCCTCCGCGAGCAGATCAGCCGCCGGCATTGAGCCGCCAGCGAGCTGCAGCAGGCTCTCCGCGAACCGCTTGACCTCGCTCTCCGGCAACGCACCCTGGAACAGATCGGCGATCTGCCCCTGCCAGAACGCGACCACGGTCGGCACGGATTGCATGGGGATGCCGAGCTGGGTGAGCTGCTGTACGAGGCCGCGGTTCTTGTCGATATCGATCTTGACGAGCTTGATGCGACCGCCCGCGGCTTGCGTGACGCGCTCGAGCGCCGGGGTGAGCTGCTTGCAGGGGCCGCACCAGGTCGCCCAGAAATCCACCAGCACGGGGACGTTGCGCGAGGCCTCGATAACGTCCTGCATGAACGTGCTCTGATCGCCGTCCACGATCATCGCGGTGTCGCCGCCCGGCGCGCGGCCTTTCGGGGCCGCCTGGGATTTCTGACCGATCAAGGTGTCCATCGTTCTCGCCGTCCTGAGATATGCGGTGCAGTCACCCCATAAGATGTTCTACTCGGCGGAGTGTGCAAGCGCCGGTGCGCGCTCGGGTTGACCTGGAGGCGAGGGCAGGTGAGACCGGCGTGGAGCAAGCGGGAGGGAACAGCGCAATGCACGTCCTGATCATCGGTGCTGCCGGCATGGTCGGCCGCAAGCTTGTCGAGCGCCTCATGCAAGGCTGCGCCATCGCCGGGCAGAGCATCTCCGAGCTCACGCTCTTCGACGTGGTCGAGCCCGAGGTGCCGCCCGACTGCACGTGCCCGGTCACGGCGCTCGCTGGCGATCTCTCCCAGTCAGGCGAGGCGGAGCGTTTGATCGCCGGGCGGCCTGGGCTGATCTACCATCTGGCCGCTATCGTCTCTGGAGAGGCGGAATCCGATTTCGAGAAGGGCTACCGAATCAACCTCGACGGCACGCGCCTGCTGTTCGAGGCGATCCGCCGCGAAGGGCAGCGCGAACCCTATGCGCCGCGGCTTGTGTTCACCTCGTCCATCGCCGTGTTCGGCGCGCCATTCCCAGAGGCAATCGGCGACGAGTTCATCCGGGCGCCCTTGACCAGCTACGGCACGCAGAAGGCGATCGGCGAGCTGCTTCTCTCGGACTACTCGCGCCGCGGCTTCTTCGACGGCATCGGCATCCGCCTGCCGACGATTTGCATCCGGCCCGGCAAGCCCAACAAAGCGGCGAGCGGTTTCTTCTCAGGCATCCTGCGCGAGCCGCTGGCGGGGCGAGAGGCCGTGCTGCCCGTGGCGGAGACGGTGCGGCACTGGCACGCAAGCCCGCGCGCCGCGGTCGGCTTCCTGCTGCACGCCGCCGAACTGGACACTTCGCTGCTGGGCACCAGGCGCAACCTGACGATGCCGGGCCTGGCGGCGACCGTGGGCGAGCAGATCGAGGCGCTGCGCCGGGCGGCGGGGGAGAAGACGGTGCGCCTGATCCGACGCGAGCCGGACCCAGTGGTCGAGCGCATCGTGGCGGGCTGGCCGGAGCGGTTCGATCCGCGGCGCGCGCTGGATCTGGGCTTCCGGGCGGAGGCGAGCTTCGACGAGATCATCCAGGTGCACGTGGAGGATGAGCTGGGCGGACGGATCGGCGGCTAGTGGTGCGATCGGCGCAGATGGCGGAAGTCATCTGCGCCGTGATCGCACCACTAGCGAGTCTCTGGTGGCCTGATTCGCCGCAGCCGGGAACCGGCTGCGGCGATCAGGCCACTAGGACACGGCTGCGGATCAGCGCTTGGCGGGCAGCTCGTCCGACGACGGCGAGCCGACGCGCTGCAGCAGGTAGATCGAGACCACCATGACCACAATGAGGACGGCCAGCACCCCGAGCTCGATCATCGAGGCACGGAACATCGCTTCCCTCTCCGCGGACCAAGACGTGCCGCTCTGCGTCGCTTGCGACGACTCCAGCGTGATCACGAGAACCCGGCGGATCGAGGCGATGAGGCCGACGATCAGGAACGGCTCGCAGGTCAGTCCGCCGGAACGCATGGAAACGCGGACGGTGTGCAGGATCTCGACCAACATGAGGACGAGCAGCAACCGGTCTATGGTGATGAAGATCGTGTCCGCGCTCAGGTCGCGGATGCCGTCCCAGAGCGCGGTCGCGGCGCTGGCGAGGGCGATGATCGCGGTCACCGCGAGAAGGGCGCCGAGCGCGATGTAGGCGATGTGCTCCACGCTCACGAACGCGCTCGTCGAGGCCCGAAGACCGCGGCTCTCCTCCCAGGCGTCGCGATCCATCTCGCCCTCCTATGCGTGCGATCACGATGCCCTACCGGGCGCCAGCGATCCACAGTGCATTGCCGCTATGCTCGCAGAACCTCCTCCACCGCCGCCGCGATGCCGAGCAGCGTCGCGTCCCCGCCCGTCTCGCCCATGAGCATCAGCCCGGCCGGCGGCTCGCCGGCTTGGTGCATGGGCAGGCTGATCGCGCAGCGGTCGAGGAAGTTCGCCGGCGACGTGTTGCGCAGCACGAGCGCGTTGACCCGGCCATACTCGGCCTCGTTTTCCAGCTCCGCGAGCCTTGGCGGCACGATCGGGACGGCCGGCAGCACGAGCGCGTCGAAGGGACGCGTCGCCCGGTTCATGCTCCCCTGGATGCGCGGCCGGGCGGCGAGCAGGTCGAGCAGGTCCGTGGCACTCATGTCCGCGCCCACCGCGATGCGCTTGCGGATGCGCGGATCGTAGTCGTCCCAGCGCCGGTCGAGCAGCGCCCGGTGCCAGGCGTGGGCTTCCGCCGCCGCAAAGCCGCCCAGGCGGTTCGCTTCCGCGATCTCGGCGAACTGCGGAAACCGGACATGCGCGATGTGCGCCCCCGCCTGCCCGAGCCGCCTCAGCGCCCGCTCGAAGGCCGTGGTAACCGTCGCATCCATGCCCTCCATCAGCACGCCGTCCGGCACGGCGAGACGCAGCGCCGCGAGCGGGAACGGCTCCGGCAGGCACGGCGCCTCGCCCGCGAGCACGGCATCCACGAGCGCGCAGGAGGCCACGTCGGCGGCGAGCGGGCCGATGGAGTCGAGCGACGGCGAGAGCGGCACGGCGCCGGCGAGCGGCACGCGCCGGGCGGTCGGCTTGTAGCCGACGACGCCGCAGAAGGCCGCCGGGATGCGGCACGAGCCGCCCGTGTCCGTGCCCAGGCCCATCAGCGCCATCCCGTCCGCGACCGAGACCGCGGCGCCGGAGGAGCTGCCGCCGGGGATGCGCCCAGTCTCGCGGTTCCACGGCGCGCGCGGCGTGCCGAAATGGGGGTTGATGCCGAGACCCGAGAACGCGAACTCGGTCATGCTCGTCCGGCCCACGGGCACCATGCCGGCGCCGAGCAGACGGGCGACGGCGGCGGCGTGCTCCTGCGCGGGCGGCGCGTCGTACAGCGCCCGGCTGCCCGCGTGCGTAGGCTCGCCGGCTACGTCGAAGAGCGCCTTGAGGCTGATCGGGACGCCAGCCAACGGCGAGGGCAGGCGCCCCGCCCGGCGCAGCAGGTCCATCGCGTCCGCCCCCGCCCGCGCCTGGTCGGCATAGACCGCGACGAAGGCGCGCGCGCCCTCGCCCGCCGGGTCGGCGATGCAGGCGAGGCAGTCCTCGACCAAGGCGCGGGCCGTGGTCCGGCCGGCTTCGAGGGCGGCGACGGCGTCGGGGATGGACTGCATCGGCGGCGAGCGTGCCTCCCCGTTGTCCGGACGGCAAGCCCGCGCGAAGCTGTGTCCGCGGCTGAAGCGCCGCCTACGTCACGCTCGCCAATGGAGGTGGATCATGCCCGCACCCAGCCGCCCCGTCCTGCTCACCGGCGCCTCGGGCGCGCTCGGCCGCCAGATCGTCCGCCAGCTCGCGGGCGAGGGGTGGGCGATGCGCCTGACCGACCGCGCCCCGTTCCCAGACCCGCTGCCGGATCGCTGCACGTTCGAGGCGGCGGCGCTGGAGGACGGCCCGGCGCTGCTGCGCCTGGCTGAGGGCTGCGGCACGGTCCTGCACTTCGGCGGTGCGAGCACCGAGCAGCCCTTCGAGGTCGTGCTGGGCTCCAACATCCAAGGCGCCTATCACGTCTATGAGGCGGCGCGTGCGAATGCGGCGCGCGTGGTGTTCGCGAGCAGCAATCACAGCATCGGCTTCTGGGAACGCGACCAGGTGCTCGACGCCGGGTGCGCCTTCCGGCCGGACGGGTTCTATGGCCTTTCCAAGTGCTACA
Organism: uncultured Alphaproteobacteria bacterium; assembly: GCA_963839135.1. Classification (GTDB taxonomy): domain Bacteria; phylum Pseudomonadota; class Alphaproteobacteria; order Acetobacterales; family Acetobacteraceae; genus CAWKEH01. The sequence goes on along the minus strand of CAWIUA010000013.1, from coordinate 45,034 downwards.
CGGAGCTGCTTGGGCGCCTCTACTGGGACAAGCACGGCGTCGAGAACGTGAACCTCCGGATCGGCTCCTGCTTCCCTGAGCCGACGGATGCGCGGATGCTCTCGACCTGGCTCTCTTACGCTGACCTAGTCCGACTCGCGGCTGCGGCGACGCTTGCGCCGCAGACGGGTCACTGCGTTGTGTGGGGCGCATCGCATAACGCGCGCATGACGTGGTGGCGCGCAGGATCACCGCGAGCGCCTCGGCTGGGCGCCGCAGGACAGCGCGGACGGATGGACGGGCCAGCTCGAAGGCAAGCACGGGGACCCGGTCGCTGAGCGCTATCAGGGCGGCGCATACTGCGCCATGGGCTACACCCGGCAGGCGCCGTCGCCCGCCGAGCTGTTCACGGCCTGAGCCTATGTCGAGCCACGCGCCGCGGACGGTGACGGAGAATATCCGCACCGTTATCCAGGTCGAGGAGGAAGTGCGCAGCAGGCGCAGCCTCAAGGACCGGACCGCCGACGCGATCGGCACCTTCGCCGGCACGGTCGGCTTCGTGCTGATGCACCTGATCTGGTTTCTCGCCTGGGTCGTGGTCAACGCCGGGCTGGTTCCCGGCGTGCCCCGGTTTGATCCTTATCCCTACCAGCTCCTGTGCATGATCGTCTCGCTGGAGGGGGTGCTGCTCAGCACCTTCGTGCTCATCAAGCAGAACCGCATGACCTTGTCCGCCGACCGGCGAGGCCATCTCGACCTGCAGATAAACCTGCTGACCGAGAAGGAGGTCACGAAGGTCATCCAAATGATCGAGAAGATGGCGGCCCACATGGGCATGGAGGCCGACGTGGTGGACGCCGAGGCGCGTGAGTTGGGCGAAGTCACGGCCGTCGGGGAGCTCGCGCGCGAGGTGGAGCGAGAGGTGCCGGACGAATAGAGCGGTAGATCAGCCTGCGGTGTCCGCGCCGCATCGATCTACGCCGCCTCCGCGCGGATCGCCGCGCCCAAGGTCTCCACGGTCCGGTCCACGTGGCCCTTCTCGAAGATGAGCGGCGGCGAGAGGGCCACGATGTCGCCCGTCACGCGGACGAGCAGCCCGTCGTCGAAGCAGCGGCGGAACACGCGCCCGGCGCGGTCCGTCGGCTTGCCGGGTGTCGGCTCCAGCTCGATCCCGGAGATCAATCCCAGGTCGCGGATGTCGAGCACGCCGGGCGCACCGTGCAGGGAATGCATCGCGTCCTGCCAGTAAGGCTCCAGCGCCGCGGCACGGCCCGGCAGGTCCTCCGCCCGGTGCAGGTCAAACGTCGCGATCGCCGCGGCGCAGGCGAGCGGATGGCCGCTGTAGGTGTAACCGTGGAACAGCTCGATGCCGGCAGGCGCTTCATCAACGATGGCGCGGTAGATCGAGTCGCGCGTAGCGACCGCGCCCATCGGCACGGCGGCGTTGGTCAGGCCCTTGGCCATCGTCATGATGTCTGGGACCACCCCCAGCCGCTCGGCACCGAAATTGGTGCCCAGGCGCCCGAAGCCGGTGATGACCTCGTCGAAGATCAGCAGGATGCCGTGCTTGTCGCAGAGCGCGCGCAGCCGCTCCAGGTAGCCCTTCGGCGGCACGAGCACTCCCGTGCTGCCCGCGACCGGCTCCACCATCACTGCGGCGATCGTCTCCGCCCCGTGCAGCGCAACCAGGCTCTCCAAGGCATCGGCAAGATGCGCGCCCCACTCGGGCTGGCCGCGCGAGAAGGCGTTGTGCTCGAGGCTGTGCGTGTGAGGCAAGTGGTCCACGGAGGGCAGGAGTGCGCCGAACTGCTTGCGGTTGTTGCCGATGCCGCCGACCGACATGCCGCCGAAGCCGACGCCGTGGTAGCCGCGCTCGCGCCCGATCAGCCGTACGCGCCCGGCGTCACCGCGGGCGCGATGGTAGGCGAGCGCGATCTTCAGCGCTGTGTCCGCGCTCTCCGAGCCGGAGTTGGTCCAGAATACGCGGTCGATGCCCTCGGGCAGGATCTCGGCGAGCCGGGCTGCCGCTTGGAAGGCGATGGGGTGGCCGAGCTGGAAGGTTGGCGCGAAGTCCATCACGGCCGCCTGGCGCTGGATCGCCTCGATGATCTCGCGCCGGCCGTGCCCGGCGTTGCTGCACCACAGGCCCGCGGTGCCGTCCAGCACGTCGCGATCGTCGTCGGTGTAGTAGAAGGCGCCCTCGGCACGCGCGAGCAGGCGTGGGGTTGCCTTGAAGGCGCGGTTAGCCGTGAACGGCATCCAGAAGGCGTCGAGGTTGTTGGGGCGGGGCGGGGTCGTCATCTCGTTCATGGCTTCACCTCTCGCGCAAGCATTGCTCCCCGCGCCGGGCCGCGGCAAGGTCCGCGCGCAACGCGGAGGTCCTGATGTCCGACGGCCGGCTCTTCATCGGCACCCGCCGCTACTCGTCCTGGTCGCTGCGCGGCTGGCTCGCCGCCCGGCTCGCCGGGCTAGACGTGGAGGAGGTCGTGCTCCCGCTGGCTGGCGGGAACACGCCGGCCGTGCTCACGCTGCCGAGCCGGCAGGTGCCCTACCTGGAGCATCGGGGAAACCAGATCTGGGAGAGCCTGGCCATCGCCGAGTATTGCGCGGAGCACAAGCCTGGCCTCTGGCCGGGCGATGCGGCGGCGCGCAGCTTCGCGCGTGTGATCAGCGCCGAGATGCACGCGGGCTTCCGCGCCTTGCGCATGGCGATGCCCATGAATCTCGGCCGCAAGAGCCGTCCGATCCAGCTTACGCCCGACGTCGAGGCCGACATCGCCCGCGTCGAGCACCTCTGGGAGCGCGCGCGGAGCCGGTTCGGTGCGGGCGGCCCTTACCTGTTCGGTGCCGCGTTCACGCTCACGGACGCGATGTACGCCCCGGTCGTCACCCGCTTCCTGTCCTACGACGCGCCGGTCGGCCCGGCGGCGCGGTCATACGCTGAGGCAGTGCGCGCTCATCTCCTCGTTGCCGAGTGGTACGAGGCCGCCGCGCGCGAGCCGGAGGCGTGGCGGCTGGACAAGTATGAGCAGATCGCTTGATCGCGGCATCCCTTGACCACCTGGGCTGGGCGAACCGTGATCCGTGGGCGCTGCACGCGCGCTTCGAGCGGCTCGGCTTCAAGCTGACGCCTTGGGCGAGTCACGCGGGATCGGTGATGCCGGGCTGGCCCATCACCCCGTTCGGAACGGGCAATCGCTGCGCCATGCTGCGCAACGGCAGTTACTTGGAGCTGCTCGGCGTCGCCGACCCGTCCCGTCCTCTCGGCGGGCTCGAGCGCTATCTCGACCGCTACGAGGGCCTGCACATCCTGGTGCTAGGCATGGAGGACGCGGAGGCGAACCTCGCGCGGCTGCAGGGCGCGGGGATGCAAGTGCCGGGTGTCTCACGGCGCGAGCGGCTCGTGAGCGACGCCGAACCGGAGGGGCCGCGCGCGCAGTTCACCGAGCTGCCGCTCCCCGATGCGCCGGAGGGCCGCGTGCAGCTCATCCAGCATCATACGCCGGAGCTGCTGTGGCAGGAGCGCTTTTTCGACCATCCGAACCATGCGGCGGCGCTCGAGGCGGCGATCCTCGTCGTCGAGAACCCGGCCAGGACCTGCGGCGCGGCTGTCGCGGTTCGCAGGCCGACCAGTCGTGCCCGATCCCGCAGGCGGCTTCGCGCTGCCGCTCCCCGGCGGTGTAGTGCGCATGCTTCCTCCGGACGCGCTGCAATCCGTGCTGCCGGGCGTTGCCGCGCCCGCACTGCCCTGCATCGCGGCGGCGGTTGTCCGAGTGGACGACCAGGGCCGGGCCGTGCGTGCCCTGCTCGGCGCCGAGGGGCGCGAGGCGCCGGGCGGGATCCTGGCCGAGGCAGGGGGAGGGTGGGTCCTGTTCACGTGGTAGGGCCCGTTGCGATCGTGCTGCCGCCCAAGGAAGGATTCTCGGACGGCAGTGTCGGTGCCATCGGGCTGCTCGTCCGGCGGCTGGTGCGGGCGGGCGCGGATGGCATCGTGGTCGGACGGCCGACGCGCGCCGCGCCCTTTGCGGACGTCGAGTTCCGCCCCGCGGCGGCCGGCTGGGGCCTCGATGGGATCGCGCGATACGCGTCCGGCGTCGCGCGTGTCCTGCGCGGAATCGAGCCACGTCTCATCGAGGTGCATAATCGCCCGGCGGTCGCCCTCCACCTTGCCCGGCGCTTTCCGAAGATCCCCGTCCTGCTGTGGCTCAACAACGACCCGCAAGGAATGCGTGACGCCCGCACGCCGGGCGAACGGGTGCGTCTGCTCGCCCGACTCGCCCGCGTGGTCACAGCGTCCGAGTGGCTGCGCCGGCGCCTCCTCGACGGCTTGGAGCCACCCGTGGGACGGGAGCCAGTCGTGCTGCCCAACTGCATCGAGCTGCCGCCGCCGCCACGCGCGGAGCGGGACAAGCTGATCCTGTTCGCGGGCCGGGTCGTGCGGGACAAGGGGGCCGACAGCTTCGTGCAAGCCTGCGCCGAGGCGCTGCCGCGCTTGCCGGGCTGGCGCGCGGAGATCCTGGGCGCTGATCGTTTTTCGCCGGACAGCCCGGAGACCGGTTTCACGCGCGCGCTCCGGCCCGCGGCGGCGGCGGCGGGCGTCGCCATGCGCGGCTACCAGCCTTACTCGGCGGTGCTGGAGGCCATGGGGCGAGCCGCCATCGTCGCCGTGCCGAGCCGGTGGGAGGAGCCGTTTGGGCTGGCGGCGCTGGAAGGGATGGCGTGCGGCGCTGCGCTGGTGTGCTCGCCGAGGGGTGGGCTGCCCGAGGTCGCCGGCCAGGCGGCGCTCTACGCGGACCCGGACCAACCCGGCGTTCTTGCCCGCGCCTTCCTCGACCTGGCCAGGGACGAGACGCGCCGCGCAGCGCTCGCGGCCGCCGGGCGGTGTCGCGCGGAAGGGTTCGGCGCGGAAGCGGCGGCCCGGCGGCTGCTCGCGCTGCGTCGGGAGATTGCCGGTTGATGATCCTGCGTCTCTTTGCTCAGCGCCCGCGCAGCGCTGCGCCCGTTCAAGAAGCGAGCAACTCGCGAACGCCTTTGGCGAGGAAGGCCGCATCGCTCGGATTGAACTGAGGATTGCCGGCCAGATGGCCCCAAATGGACGGGATCGGTCGAAGCTCCGCGTGTTGCATGTGCGGGACCTCCAACTTGTTGTCCACCACCATGAAGTAGCGATCTGTCTCGCTGGGCATGATGAGCGCCTTGGCCTTGATCGCGCTTAATGCCTTCGCGAGGTCGCCGCCATACAGCTCATTTGCGCTGATATCGGCGTTCTGCCAGGTCCAGAGCTGGGCAAGAAGGTTGTTGGCGTCCCGCTGCAGCCAATAGGCGTCCCCGACCTGCGTCAGGAAGTCCTCCAGTGTCTTGAACCCAAGCTTCTTGTAGTATTCCTCGCGATAGAAGTCCGGGCTGAGCAACCAACCCGCATAGACACGGGAGAAGGCCTTCATGCCACGGAGCGGCGGCGCCGCGAACCATCCGTCCTGCCAGAGAGGATCAGCCGTAAGCGCGGCCTTGATGCCATCGAGGAAGACGAGGTTGTTCTGCGAGGTCCGGGCCGAGCCGCAAACGACGCAGATCCGGTCAACCATATCGGGAAAGAGCGCGCCCCAGTGGTAAGCTTGCTGCCCGCCCATTGACCAGCCATAGACAAGAGCGACCCTGTCGATGCCGAACACGCCGGTTACGAGCGCGTGCTGCATGCGCACGTTGTCGGTGAGCGTGACGTGGGGATAGCGGTTGCGGTCGTCAGGCGGCACAGCGTTGCTCGGCGATGAGGACAGGCCACTACCAAGCATGTGCGGCATGATGATGAAGTATCGGCTGGGGTCGAGTATCTTATCCTTCCCGATCTGCCACTCAAGGTCCTTGTAGGTTCCGCTGTAGGCAGTGGGATAGATGATGACGTTGGACTTATCGACTGCGAGCTTGCCGTAGGTTTTGTAAGCGAGTTTGACGTTTGGAAAAACGACGCCGGATTGGAGCGATACCGACCCCAGATCAAAGATCTGATACTCGGCCGGGCTCGATGATTGTGCCTGGACTGGTGTGATTGGTGCGATTCCGAGCCTGCTTCGGGCCGGTCCGCCGAGCGTTCCGGCGATGCCGGTCATCGCGGCCGCCTTCATGAATTGGCGACGTCCCGAAGATGGCTGGTGAGCGACGCCGATCGGCTCCTCTGCTGCCATGACACGATCCTCTTTTCCGAGTCTGCGGCAACATCGGCCGCCACGGCCAGATCGATCTGACTGAAGCCGACCGGATTCGCGCACGTTAACCCTCTTCTATCGATCCTGCAACGGTAGTTTCGCGTTCCGCGATGAGGGCGACGGGTCAGCTATCGGGCTGCTCCGCAGCAGGTCGGCAAGTTGTCCCGACGGGCGGTATGGTGGGCAACTCGTCCCCCAATGGCAGGAGCAGGCTATGCTGTGCAGAGCACAGGAGCAGAACGTGCGGAACAGGGGCCGAACTGCCCTGAGACAGGTCAAGCCATGACGGGACAGGAGCTAAGATCATCGCTGCGGCTTGATGACCCCGAGCGCCTCGCTCAAGCCGGAGCGGCGCTCGCGCTCATCCTGCCGATCTTCCTGCTGCACGGGCACGGCGTCGCGGACGCGATCATCGGCGCCGCTCGATATCCTGTTCCTCGCCCACAGCACGCGCGCAAGCGATTGGGCATGGCTGCGCCGTACCTGGGTGCGGGTCGGGCTGCTCTGGTGGGCGTGGCTCGTCCTTTGCAGCGCGCGCTGGGCCGCTGGGCAACTCGTCCAAGCCCTCCTGATCGTCCGGTTCTTCTGCTGATCGCGGCGCTGGAAAGTTGGGCGCTGCGCGACGTGTCGTGAGGCGCTGGCTCGCGTGGCTGGTCCGCGCAGCCTTCCTCTACATCGCGCTGCAATCCGCGGTGCAGTTCGCGACGGGGCGCGACCTCTACGGCTGGCCGCGGGGGCCGGACGGCGAGCTGACCGGACCCTACCGCGAGCCGCGCGCCGGACCGATCCTGTCGCGGCTCTTCTTCCCGGCGCTGCTGCCGCCGGTCTCGCGATGGACGTCGGGCGCCGGCTGGCAGCCGCTCTGGGGAGCGCTGGCGCTGCTTGCGGGGGTCGCGCTGATGCTGCTGACCGGGCAGCGCATCCCGTTCCTGCTCACCGTGCTCGGCTTGTTCGTGACGGCGCTGTTCATGCCGCGGCTGCGCGGTCCGGTGCTGATGGCGCTAGTCGGCGCCCTGCTGCTGCTCGCGGTGAGCCGGATCGTCTCGCCGCCCGCGTTCCACAGGCAAGTGCAGAAATTCTCCTACCAAATGGAGCACTTCCGGGACAGTCCCTACGGCCTCATTCTCGCGCGGGCGCTGGCGATCGGCGACGCGCACCCGGTCATGGGCCGCGGCTTCGACGGCTTCCGCGACGCATGCAAGGATCCCGCATATTTCCGCGGGTGGCGCGGCAGTCCTTTCCGTGACGGCGGCGGCACCCTGATCTGTGTCCAGCACCCGCACAACCATTACCTGCAAGCCTACGTGGAGAGCGGGCTGCCGGGCTTAGTGCTGTTCTGCGCGCTTGTCGCGGCCTGGTGGGCGGCGCTTCTGCCCGGCCTGCTGCGCGATCCCCAGCCGCTCCGCGTCGCGCTCTTCGTCGCGGCACTCCTGCACGAGTGGCCCATCGCCAGCAGCAGCAGCTTCGAGTCGATGCCCTTGTCGGGCTGGTTCTTCCTGCTTCTGGGGCTGGGGCTGGCCGAGACGCGCGCCTATATCGCGGGGCAAAGCGCATTGGAGACCGCCCGTGTCTGAAAATCCTCAGGGTCCCGTGGCTTCCGCCACGGGCCAAGTTCCCGTCACCGTGCTGACCGGCTACCTCGGCGCCGGCAAGACCACGCTGCTCAACCGCATCCTTTCTGAGAACCACGGCAAGAAATACGCCGTCGTTATCAACGAGTTCGGTGAGCTGGGCGTGGACAACGACCTCGTGGTGGACGCCGACGAGGAAGTGTTCGAGATGAACAACGGCTGCGTCTGCTGCACCGTGCGCGGCGACCTCATCCGCATCGTCGGCGGCCTGATGAAGCGCTCAGCCAAGTTCGACGGCATCATCGTCGAGACCACCGGCCTCGCCAACCCGGCGCCCGTCGCCCAGACGTTCTTCGTGGACGACACCGTGCGCGAGAAGGCCCGGCTCGACGCCATCGTGACCGTCGTGGACGCGAAGCACCTGCTCGCGCGCCTGGAGGACAGCCACGAGGCGGCAGACCAGGTCGCGTTCGCGGACGTGATCGTGCTCAACAAGCTCGACCTGGTTTCGCCCGAGGAGCTTGAGCGCGTCGAGGCGCGCATCCGCGAGATCAACCCGACCGCGCGCATCCATCATGCGACGCGCGGCGACGTGCCCGTGGACGAGCTGCTGGGCCTCGGCGCGTTCAGCCTGGAGCGTGTGCTGGAGCGCGAGCCCGACTTCCTGACCGACGACGCGCACGAGCACGGGGACGAGGTGCGCAGCGTGAGCTTCGAGGTAGCGCGTCCCATCGACCCTGAGCGGTTCAACGCCTGGATGAGCCAGCTCCTCGCCGAGCACGGACAGGACCTGCTGCGCACGAAGGGCATCCTGGCGTATCCGAAGGAGGACCGGCGCTTCGCGTTCCAGGCGGTCCACATGATCGCGGACGGCGGGTTCGTCGGGCGCTGGCCCGAGGGGCAACCGCGCACCTCGCGCATCGTGTTCATCGGGCGCAACCTCAATCGCCCCAAGCTGCGCCGCGGCTTCGAGGCGTGCCAGGTGGCTGAAGGGATTGCCCAAGGGACGGTGAGTTGAGCGCGACCCTGCCGCCGCGCTTTCTGCTCACTGAGCGCGGCACGACCGCGAACCTGGGTGCCTACGTCGTCGGCGCCGCCGCAGCGCGCCGGGCGGGCGGCCCGGCCGCGTTCGCGCTCGGGGACGGGACGGTGCGGCTGCTCGCGCCCGCGAGCAACGAGTGGCGGCAGGTTTCCGTCCACGAGGGCGCGGTGCTTGCCTTCGCGGAGGCGCCGGGCGGGTTCGTGACCGGTGGCGACGACGGCCGCTTCTGCCGGGTGGCGCCGGACGGCTCAGTGCAGGAGATCGCCAGGCTCGGCGGGCGCTGGGTCGAGCAGGCGGCGACCTACGGCGACGGGAAGGGCGGCCTGCTTGCCTGCGCCGCCGGAAAGCAGGCGCACGTGTTCGACGCGGGCAGCCTCCAGCAACTCAAGCAGCTCACCCATCCCAGCACCGTCACCGGCCTCGCCTTCGACGCCAAGGGCAAGCGCCTCGGCGCGTCCCACTACAACGGGGCGAGCCTCTGGTTCGTGGGCGCAAAGGAAGACAAGCCGCGCGTCCTGGAGTGGAAGGGCAGCCACACGGGGATCGCGATCCATCCCGGCGGCGAGGCGGCCGTGACTGCCATGCAGGAGAACGCGCTGCACGGTTGGCGGCTCTCAGACGGGCAGCACATGCGGATGAGCGGATATCCGGCGAAGACCGAATCACTCTCCTTCAATCGCACGGGCAAGTGGCTCGCCTCGTCGGGCGCTGACAGCGTGGTGCTCTGGCCGTTCTTCGGCGGCGGCCCTATGGGCAAGCCGCCGGTGGAGCTGGCGAGCGGCGATGGCGTGCTCTGCGCGCGCGTCGCGTTCCATCCGCAGCAGGACATGGTCGCCGCCGGGTTCTCGGACGGGCTGGTGGTGCTGGCCGACGTGGCGAGCGAGCGCGTCCTGCCCATAGCACCTCCTGGCCAGGGCGCGGTGACGGCGCTCGCCTGGAGCGCGGACGGCAACGCCCTCGTCCTTGGAACCGAGGAAGGCTTCGCCGCGCTTCTCGATCTAGGCAAGCGATAGGGGAAACACCCATGGAGCCGATCACCGCGAACGGCTTGCGGATGCCCAAGCTCGGCCTCGGCACCTGGCGGATGTCGGGCCGCGATTGCCAGGTCGCGGTCGAGCGCGCGCTGGCGCTCGGGTATCGGCACCTCGACACGGCCGAGATGTATGGCAACGAGGAAGCGGTCGGCGCCGGGCTGGCCTCGTCGGCGGTGCTGCGGTCGGAAGTGCACCTCACCACGAAGGTCTGGTATGACCACTTGGCGCCCGGCGCCATGCGTGATGCGCTGGGCCGCTCGCTGGACCGGCTCGCGACGCCCTACGTGGACCTCTACCTGATCCACTGGCCGCCGCCCGGCGCGGACCACCTGCCGGCCGCGCTGGAGACGCTGACGGCGCTCAAGGAGCAAGGACTGGCTCGCGCCATCGGCGTCTCGAACTTCCCCGTGGCGCTGCTGCGCCTGGCCGTGGAGGAGGTCGGCGCTCCGGTCGCCTGCAACCAGGTCGAGTATCACGCCCTGCTCGACCAGTCCGCGGTGCTGGACTACGCCCGCGCGCACGACATGGCGGTGACGGCTTACTCTCCGCTGGCCCAGGGGCGGCTCGCGGACGAGCCAGCGCTCGCCGCCATCGCCCGGAAGCACGGCGCAATGCCGTCCCAGATAGCGCTCGCGTGGCTCCTGGAACAGCCCGGCGTCGCCGCCATCCCCAAGGCCGCACGCGCCGAGAGCCAGCGGGCGAACCTGGAGGCGCTGAGCATCCAGCTCGATGACGAGGATCGCGCCACCATCGCGCTGCTTCCGAAAGGCGAGCGGTTCGTCAGCCCGAGCTGGGCACCGCGCTGGGACGCGCCGCGCCGGGCAGCATAGGGCTCGAACTCGCGCAGCTCCAGCGTTCCGGACGATGCGGCCTGTGCCGCGGCACAGAGTTGTTGCCCATCCCAAGTGAATCGGTCATTGTCGAAGGCTACTCGTGTACGGTTGCACAGCAATCAGTTAAGATACGCGTGGGGGAAGCGGATGGACCGAGAGCGCGCGGCTAAACGTGTGCAGCATCCAGCCGGTCTGCGGCGGGAGGCGCCGAGCCAGGGCGGATGCTGCCACGCCGGGTTGAGTCCGTCAGCGCTCAGCTGAGCGCCTTCCTGTTCCACCGTCGGGGCGGAGAATGAGATGGCGACGGCATCCAAGGACAGTGTGCTCGTAGCGCCCGGCGCCTCGGTCGGCGCTCGCCTCCTGCGGTCGCGCGAGGCCGGCATCATCGTGGCCCTCGTTATCATGGTCGCCGTGCTCGCGTTCGCGGCGCCCGAGTTCCGCTCGACCGACAACCTGCTGAACGACGCTCGGAATTTCTCGTTCGTCGGCATAGTCGTCATCGGCGAGGCGATGGTGATGATCACCGGCGGTATTGACCTCTCCGTCGGCAGCATCTGGGGTGTCACCGCTGTTTCAACCGCCGCCCTGATGGGTCTCGGCTGGCCGACGTGGCTCGCGGTCGCCGCCGGCCTCGGCATCGCGGCGCTGTTCGGCCTGTTCAACGGCTTGTGCGTGACGAAGCTGCGCATGCCACCCTTCGTGCCGACGCTGGCCACCATGAGCATCGCCCGCGCCTTGGCGCTGGTGATCACCCGCGGCCGCTCAATCAACGATTTCCGCCCCGACGGCGATCCCTTCTTCGCGCTGGGCGGCGGCAACACCTTCGGCCTGCCGAACCCGTTCATCCTCTTCCTGGTGATGATCGCCATCGCCTGGATCGTCCTCGACCGGACTGTGTTCGGCCGTCAGCTCTACGCCATCGGCGGCAACGAGAAGGCGGCGCGGCTGAGCGGGCTGGAGGTGGATCGGCTCAAGGTCGCCGTCTATGTCATCTCGGCCGTCACCGGCGGCATCGCCGGTATCGTCGAGGTGAGCTACCTGTCGTCCGCCATCGCGAACCAGGGTCTCGGCAAGGAGCTGAGCGTCATCGCGGCGGCGGTGATCGGCGGCACGGCGCTCACGGGCGGCGAGGGCACGGTGCTGGGGATCTTCATCGGCACGGTGATCCTGGAGGTGCTGCGCAACGGCCTCGTGCTGCTCGGCACCGATGCCTACTGGCAGGGCATCTTCGTCGGCTTCGTCATCATCGTCGCCGTGTTCATAGATCAGTTGCGCAAGGGCCTGTGGCGACGCTGAGCCGCTGGCCCGGCGCGTGAGTGCAACGATAACCAACGAGGGGGAAGAGCGATGACGCGTAGGATGCTGCTGGGCACGGCGAGCGCCCTTGGAGGCGCTCTGCGCCCTGATCGGCGCCCTGGGCGCCGGGCCGTCGGCCGCGGAGAAGACCAAGGTTTTCGCCATGGTGCCCAAGCTGGTCGGTGTGCCGTTCTACGCGGACGTCGAGGCGGGCTGCAAGGACGAGGCGAAGAAGCTCGGCGTCGAGTGCCTGTTCACCGGGCCGACGCAGGTGGACGAGGCGCAGCAGGTGCAGGTCATGCGCGACCTGATCACCCGCGGCGTGTCCGGCATCGCGGTAGCGCCCAACAACCCGGAATCCGTCGCCTCCGTCATCGTCGCGGCGCAGAAGAAGGGAATCCCCGTCATCACCTTCGACTCCGACGCGCCGAAATCCAAGCGGACCAGCTTCGTCGGCACGAACAACCTGCAGGGCGGCGAGCTGGGCGGCAAGGCGTTCAAGGCCGCGCTGCCGAACGGGGGAACCTACGCGATCATCACCGGGGGGCTGGCCGCCGATAACCTGAACGACCGGATCAAGGGCTTCCGCGAGGCCATCGGCAGCGGCTTCAAGGAGGTCTCGGGGTCGCCGTTCCCGTGCGATGACGATTCCAGCCGCGCCATCCAGAACATCCAGGATGTCCTGGCGAAGAACCCGAACATCTCCGGCTTCTTCTTCTCGGGCGGCTGGCCGATGTTCGCGCCGGAGGCTTACAGCCGGGCGCTGCGCTCGCGCGCGGACCAGATCAAGAACGGCAAGTTCGTCGTCGTCTCCTTCGACGTGCAGGAGCCGCAGCTCCGGCTGCTCAAGGAAGGCCTCGCCACGGCCCTGGTCGGCCAGCGGCCGTTCGCCATGGGTGTTCAATCCATGGAGGTGCTCAACAAGCTGTCGGATAAGCAGAGCGTGCCGCCGGTCGTGGACACGGGCGTGGACCTGGTGGACGCGAAGAACGTGGACCAGTTCCTGAAGAAGTAGCCATAGCGGCGACAAGGGAGGCGCGCTATGGCGACCCTGCTCCGCATCGAGTCCGCCTCCAAGACGTTCCCCGGCGTGAAGGCGCTGCAGAACGTCTCATTCGACGTGGAGGCCGGCACCGTGCACGCCGTGATGGGCGAGAACGGTGCCGGCAAGTCCACGTTGATGCAAATCATCGCGGGCGTGCAGCGGCCCGATCCGGGCGGCAGCCTCGTGTTCGAGGGCGAGACGCTGCACCTGAGCGGGACGCGCGACGCCAACCGCAAGGGCATCGCCATCGTGTTCCAGGAGCTGAACCTGGCCGCGAATCTGTCCATCGCGGAGAACGTCCTGCTGGGCATGGAGCCGCGGCTGGGCGGCGCCTTCGTGGACCGCGCCGCGATGCGGGCCAAGACGCAGGAGGGTCTCGTTCGGCTCGGGATCGCGCTCGACCCGGCGACCCGCGTCGGCGACTTGACCATCGCGCAGCAGCAGCTCGTCGAGATTTGCAAGTCCCTCGTCCACCACCCCCGACTGCTGATCCTGGACGAGCCGACGTCGAGCCTGTCGGAAGCGGAGACGGCCGTGCTGTTCCGCGTCATCGCCGACCTCAAACGGGAAGGCGTGACCATGCTCTACATCTCCCACCGGATGCGCGAGGTGTTCGCGATCTGCGACACCGTCACCGTGTTGCGCGACGGGCGGCACGTGCGAACGATGCCGCTCACCGGGACGAGCGAGGACGAGATCGTACGCCTAATGGTCGGGCGGGACCTCGCGGGCGTCGAGCGCGTGGCGCCGCGCGCGGAGGAGCAGCCGGTCGTGCTCTCCGTGCGCGGCCTCACCCGTGCCCCGCAGTACCGGAACGTGTCCTTCGACCTCAGGCGCGGCGAGATCGTGGGCCTGGCCGGGCTGGTCGGCGCCGGGCGGTCGGAGGTGGCGCTCGGCGTGTTCGGGGCGCCGCCGCCGGACCGGGGCGAGGTGCTGCTGAACGGGAAGCCCATCAGCGTGGACCGGCCGCGGGCCGCCATGCGCCACGGCATCGGGCTGGTTCCGGAGGACCGGAAGCAACAGGGCCTCGTGCTCATGCTCGGGGTGGGAACGAACGTGTCGCTGGCCGCGATCCGGCGGCTGTCACGCGCCAGCATGATCGACTTCGGCGCGGAGCGCGATCTCGTGGGCCGCTACGTGAGCCGCTTCCGGATCAAGACGCCGAGCCTGGAGCAGGCCGTCAGCAATCTCTCTGGCGGCAACCAGCAGAAGGTGGTGCTTGCCAAGTGGCTGGCGACGCATCCCACCGTGCTGATCGTGGACGAGCCGACGCGCGGCGTGGACGTGGGCACGAAGGCCGAGATCTACGCGCTGCTGCGCGAGCTGGCGGCGGATGGCTTGGCTGTGCTGGTGATCTCCAGCGACCTGCCCGAGGTGCTGACGATCTCGGACCGCATCCTGGTAATGCGCGAGGGGCGCCTCGTCGGAGAGATCTCCCACGCCGAGGCGAGCGAGGAACGGATCATGGCGCTCGCCGCCCTGGAGCGCGCTGAGGCGGCGGCGTGACCAGAGGCTCTTGGCTGCCGCAGCCGCGTCAGATCCGCGCCATCGCCGCGATGTAGTTCACAGTCAAGTCGTCCCCCATCCGCCAGCGCCGGGTGAGGGGGTCGAACACCATGCCACTCGCTCCGAGCCAGCGCAGCCCCGCATCCCGCGCGTAGCCCTGCAACTCGGCCGGTGTCACGAAGCGCCGCCACTCGTGGGTGCCGCGCGGCAGCAGGCGCAGCACGTATTCGGCGCCAACCTTCGCCACAGCGAGCGAGCGTGCGGTGCGGTTGATCGTCGAGATGAACAGCATCCCGCCCGGTTCCAGGAGGCGCGCTAGCAGCGCCACGAATTCCGCCGGGTCGGCAACGTGCTCGATCACCTCCAACGCGGTCACCACCTGGAACCGCGCTCCCTCCGCCGCCAACGCCTCGGCCGTGCCCACCCGATAGTCGAGCGGCAGCCCGGCGCCTTCCGCGTGCGCCCGCGCGGCCTCGACCGCCTCGCCCGCCGCGTCCACGCCCAGAACCTGATGACCGAGCTGCGCCAACATCTCCGCCGCCAGCCCGGCGCCGCAGCCCACGTCGAGCAGCCGCACGGGGCCGCCGAACCGTGCCCGCAGCCTGCGGTCCACCCAGCCGACGCGGAGCGGGTTCATGGCGTGCAGCGGCGCCATCGGTCCCGCGGGATCCCACCAGCGCGCGGCGAGCGCGTCGAATCGCTCTACCTCCTCGGTGCGCACCGATGTCGCCTCCATGCTGGGTTGCCCCCCCTCTGGCGCACCGGTATGTGAGCCGCGGCCGGTGCGCCCGCAACCGGCCGGGATGGTCGAGGGAACCCTATGGCGCGGATCGTGATGAAGTTCGGCGGCACCTCGGTGGCCGACCTCGACCGCATCCGGACCGTCGCCGAAAGGGTGAAGCGTGAGGTGGATGCCGGGCACGAGGTCGCCGTCGTCGTCTCCGCGATGGCGGGCGCCACCAACCAGCTCGTCGCCTGGTGCACCGGCATGTCCCCGCTCCACGACGCGCGCGAGTATGACGCGGTGGTGGCAACCGGCGAGCAGGTCACGGCCGGGCTGCTTGCCATCGCTCTGCAGACGCTCGGCGTGGACGCCCGCTCCTGGAACGGCTGGCAAGTCCCAGTCCGCACCGACGCCCTGCACGGGAAGGCGCGCATCGAGCACATCGAGGGCGCGGAGCTGATCCGGCGCATGGCGATCAGGCAGGTCGCCGTCGTCACCGGGTTCCAGGGGATCGGGTCGGACGGCCGGGTGACCACGCTCGGCCGCGGCGGCTCGGACACCTCGGCGGTGGCGCTCGCCGCGGCGCTTGGGGCCGACCGCTGCGACATCTACACGGACGTGGACGGAGTCTATACAACGGACCCGCGCATCGTTGCCCGCGCGCGCAAGCTCGATAGGATCGCCTACGAGGAGATGCTGGAGCTGGCGTCGGTCGGCGCCAAGGTGCTGCAGACGCGCAGCGTCGAGTTGGCGATGAAGGCGCGCGTGCGGCTGCGGGTGCTGTCCAGCTTCCAGGATGGTCCCGGAACGCTGGTCGTGGATGAGGACGAGATCGTGGAGCAAGCCATCGTTTCCGGCATCGCCTACAGCAAGGACGAGGCGAAGGTCACGATCCGCCGCGTCCCGGACCGGCCCGGCGTCGCCGCCGCCGTATTCGGACCGCTGGCGGAGGCGAACGTCAACGTGGACATGATCGTGCAGAACGTCTCTGCTGACGGCACCACCGACATGACCTTCACCGTCAGCCGCGCCGACATGCCGCGCGCCGAGAAGGTGCTCGGCGAACACCGGGACGCGATCGGCTACGCGGACCTGGTCCATGATCCCAACGTGACCAAGATCAGCGTCGTCGGCGTCGGCATGAGGAGCCACGTGGGCGTCGCCAACACCATGTTCCGCACGCTCGCCGAGAAGGGCATCAACATCCAGGTTATCTCGACCAGCGAGATCAAGGTCAGCGTGCTGGTCGGTGCCGAATACACGGAATTGGCCGTGCGTGCGCTGCACGCGGCCTACGGCCTGGATGCCTGAGGGCGGCCTCGCGGCGACGCCGGGCCAGCCGGCCTATGCGGCGCTCGATCAGCTTTGGGCGCGAGGCGCGCGCTTCCTCGGCTGCCGCTACGCCATCCTCGGCGGGGCCATGAGCTGGGTCAGCGAGCGCCACCTGGTCGCGGCGATCAGCGAGGCCGGCGGCTTCGGCGTCATCGCCTGCGGCTCGATGGGACCGGAGCAGCTCGCGGCGGAGATACGCGGCGCCCAGGCGCTCACCGCCAAGCCGTTCGGCGTCAATCTCATCACCATGCATCCTCAGATCATGGATCTGATCGCGGTATGCCGAGAGTCAGGGGTGGGCCATGTCGTCCTCGCAGGCGGGCTCCCGCCCTCAGCCGCCGTGCGCGCCGTCAAGGACGGGGGCGCCAAGCTGATCTGCTTCGCCCCGGCCCTCGTCCTCGCCCGCCGGCTCGTGCGCCAGGGAGCGGACGCGCTCGTCATCGAGGGATCGGAAGCGGGCGGGCACATCGGTCCCGTGAGCCTCGGCGTGCTCGCCCAGGAGATCCTGCCCGCCGTGGACGAGGTGCCGGTCTTCGTGGCGGGCGGCATCGGGCGCGGCGAGGCGATCCTCGCCTACCTGGAGATGGGCGCATCGGGTGCGCAGCTCGGCACGCGCTTCGCCGCGGCGGAGGAGAGCATCGCCCATCCCCGCTTCAAGGAAGCGTTCGTCCGCGCTGCCGCGCGGGACGCGCTGCCCTCCGTGCAGCTCGACGCGAGCTTCCCCGTCATTCCCGTGCGAGGCCTCGCCAACGCCGGCGCGCGGCATTTCCTGGAGCATCAGGCCGAGACGATTCGGCGCTTCCAGGCAGGGGATGTCAGCCGCGAGGCGGCGCAGCTCGCGATCGAGCATTTCTGGGCCGGTGCGCTGCGCCGGGCGGTGATCGAGGGCGACGTGGAGCAGGGCTCGGTGATGGCCGGGCAGAGCGTTGGCATGGTGACGGCGGTCCAGCCCGTCGCCGCCATCATTGCGGAGCTCGTGGACCAGGCCGCCGCCGCGCTCACACGGCGGCGCGTCACCGCCGGGCCGTAGCCCCGTGGCCAGCACCCGCCGATTGCTCACCCGCCTCCGCGAGCGCATGGCGGCGGGTGACGCGGAAGCTGGCCGCTCGGTCGCCGAGATCGCCGACCTGGTCGCGGGCGAGCTGGTCGCCGAGGTGTGCTCTATATATGCCATGCGTCATGGCGACCTCCTGGAACTGACGGCGACGCACGGGCTGCGCCAGGATTCGGTCGGCCGCACCCGGCTGCGCGTCGGCGAGGGCATCGTCGGCACTGCGGCGGCCGCGGGCGTCGTGCAGAACCTGCCGGACGCGCAGAACCACCCCGCCTTCGCCTACCGCCCGGAGACCGGCGAGGACGCCTTCGCCTCCATGCTGGCCGTCCCCGTCCGCCGTGCCGGGCGGACGCTCGGCGTGATTACGCTGCAGAATAGGCTGCCGCGCCGCTACACCGATGACGAAGTCGAGGTGCTGGAGACGGTGGCGATGGTGGTCGCCGAGCTGCTCGCGGCGGCGGGAGCCATCGACAGCGCCGAGGAAGGGCTGGCCGCCACGCTGTCGCGGCACTTCGCCGGTGCGCCGATCGCGCCCGGCCTCGCCATCGGTCTCGTCATGGTTTACGGCGCCCTCGCCGTCCCGCGGCGCCTGCTCGCGGACGATCCGGCCGCCGAGCGGGCCCGGCTAGACGCGGCGATGGCGGCCATGCGCCAGGACCTCGATAGCTTGATTCGCACCCGCCTGCCCGACGACGGCGCCTCGCGCGACGTGCTGGAGGCGACCCGGCTGTTCGCGTCCGGGGGCGGCTGGACCCGCCGCGTGATCGAGGCCGTGAATAGCGGCTTGTCCGCCGAGGCCGCCGTACATCGCGTCATGAGTGAGCTGCGCGAACGGATGCGGCGCATCACGGACCCTTACCTCCGCGAGCGGCTGGCCGACCTGGACGACCTCGCCGGACGGCTGCTGGCCGTGCTCGACGGCGAGGGCGAGGGCGGCGCACCGGCCCTGCCGGTCCCGCCCGGCGCCCTCCTGTTCGCGCGCCGCCTCGGCCCGGCGCAGCTTCTCGACTGGCACGCGCGCGGCATCGGGGGCGCCGTGATCGAGGAGGGAAGCGCTGCCGGTCACGCGGCCATCATCGCCCGCGCGCTCAACATCCCCGTGCTCGGCGGCGCGCGCGGCGCCATCGAGGCATTCGCGCCGGGCGATGAGGCCGTTCTCGACGCCGATGAGGGCCTGCTCATCCTCCGCCCAGACCCTGACGTGCAACAGGCGTATCAGCGCGCCATTGAGGCCCGCGCCGTGCGTTCAGCCAGCTTCGCCGCCGTGCGCGGCCGGCTGCCCGAGACGGTGGACGGCGTGCCGTTCTCGCTCCAGCTCAATATCGGCCTTGCCCAGGAGGCGGCGCTGCTCGACTCCGCGGGGGCGGATGGCATCGGCTTGTTCCGTACCGAGATCGCTATGCTCGCGCGCGGCGAGATCGTGGACGTGGCCGAGCAGGCAGCGATCTACGGCCGGGTCTTGGACCTGGCGGGAAACCGCCCGGTGCGGTTCCGCACGCTGGACCTCGGCAGCGACAAGCTGCTGCCCGATTCGACCCCGCCCGCCGAGGAGAACCCGGCCATGGGCTGGCGCTCCTTGCGTGTCGGCCTCGACCGCCCGGCGCTGCTGCGCCGGCAGCTCCGCGCCCTGCTGCTCGCGGCGGGCGGCCGCGAGCTGTCCGTGATGTTCCCCATGGTCGCGACCATCGGCGAGTTCCGCGCCGCCCGCGGCCTCCTCTATGCCGAAGCCGCCCGCGTGCGCCCGGCGCCGCGCAACCTCCAGGTCGGCAGCATGATCGAGGTGCCGGCGCTGCTCTGGCAGCTCCCTGCGCTGCTGCGCGAGGCCGATTTCGTCTCGATCGGCACGAACGACCTGATGCAGTTCCTGTTCGCCGCCGACCGAGGTGCTGCGACGCTCGCCGGGCGCTACGACCTCCTCTCGCCGGCGGCGCTCGACGCCATCGAGTCCGTGCAGCAGGCCGGCGCCGCGGCCGGGCGCGAGGTCTCCGTCTGCGGGGAGCACGCCGGACGCCCGTTGGAAGCGATGGTGTTCATGGCCCTCGGGATCACCACGCTGTCCATGCCCGCCGCGAGCCTGCTGCGGATCAAGGCGCTGCTGCTCGGCATGGATGTCGCAGCACTCCGCGCCGTGGTGGCGTCCTTGCGCCGGGCGGACGGGCCGCAAAGCCTGCGCGAGCCGCTGCTCTCCTGGGCGCGCGAGCACGGGCATGAGGTGTAGCCGCCAGGACACAGTCCGACGCGGCCCATCGCGACCATCTGCTCGATCCGTGCGTTATCGTCCAAACCCCTTCCGGGCCGCCCGCCTCGACGCCACGTTCCCCGGCGCAGTAGAAGGGCAGGGACAGGAGCATCCATGAGCTATCGCCCTTACCAGGAGATCCATCGGCGCCGCTCGCGCCAGATCCACGTCGGCCGCGTGCCCGTGGGTGGCGACGCGCCGATCACCGTGCAGACCATGACCAACACCCCGACCACGGACGTGGCGGCCACCATCGCCCAGATACGCCGGGCCGAGATCGCGGGCGTTGATATCGTCCGCGTGTCCTGCCCCGACCAGGCGAGCGCGCTGGCGCTCAAGGAAATCGTGCCCGAGGTGGGCGTGCCGGTCGTGGCGGACATCCACTTCCACTACAAGCGCGCCATCGAGGCCGCCGAGAGCGGCGCCGCGTGCCTGCGCATCAACCCCGGCAACATCGGCAGCTCCGAGCGCGTCCGCGAGGTGGTCAAGGCGGCGAAGGACCACGGCTGCTCCATGCGCATCGGCGTCAACGCCGGCAGCCTGGAGCGGCACCTGCTGGAGAAATACGGCGAGCCGAACCCGGAGGCGCTGGTCGAGAGCGCGCTGGAGCACGCCAAGATCCTGCAGGACCACGACTTCCACGAGTTCAAGATCAGCGTGAAGGCGAGCGACGTGTTCCTCGCCGTCGCCGCCTACCAGCAGCTCGCGGAGGTGTGCGACCACCCGCTGCATATCGGCATCACCGAGGCCGGCACGAAGCGGGCGGGCACGGTGAAGAGCAGCATCGGGCTGGGAAGCCTGCTCTGGGCGGGGATCGGCGACACGGTGCGCGTCTCGCTCTCGGCGGAGCCGGAGGAGGAGGTGCACGTCGGCTGGGACATCCTGAAGTCGCTCGGGCTGCGGCACCGGGGCGTGAAGATCATCTCGTGCCCGTCCTGCGCGCGGCAGGGCTTCAACGTGATCGAGACGGTGGCGACGCTGGAGGATCGGCTCGCCCATATCCAGACGCCGATCACGCTGAGCATCATCGGCTGCGTGGTGAACGGGCCGGGCGAGGCGCTGATGACCGACCTGGGCGTGACCGGGGGCGGGCAGGGGCGGCACATGGTCTATAGCGCCGGGCGGACGGATCACACGGTCGAGGGCGTGGGCATGGTGGAGCATATCGTGGAGTTGGTGGAGCGGCGGGCGGCGGCGCTTGCCGCGGCGGGCGCGTGCCGGAGGCGACGAAGGTGGCGGCGGAGTAGGCGGGCGGTGGGCGAAGAGATGCGGGTTGGTGCCACCCCAGCCGCAACCCTTCCGGCTCATCGAGCGCAGTCACCTGATTGAGTTCGAAGCGGCGACGTGTTCGAGGGCGCGCTTGAAGCCGCGGCGAATGCTGACGTTGCATTGGTAACAAGGATGTCGATCTTCCTAGAGATACACCGCTTCCCGTAAGCAGCCAGCCTGGGCGTCGATTCGGCGACGAGATCCTGAGACAGGGGCACTGTTTGAGTCAGCAGGGACGCGAACACGCCGACAGCCGTCGGATTGTTCAAATCCGCAATCTCGATCATGCTCTTCCGGTCTTCATCCAGGAAGTCGGAAACCGAAGTAATTGTAAGCAGTATGCCCTGTGCGCAATCCCTAATGGAGCTGCTGTCAGGGTCCAGGATGATTGCCTTCGCTTCGTCCGTGACAGCGCCCAGAGGTTAGATCTCCTTGATGAACGTCTTCGCCATCTGGCCGAAATCCAGGTTTCGTGGCTGCTCCGCCGCAATGGCAGAGGAGGCGGCCGTTACAAGGACTGCGGCTAGGGTTCGGGCAGCTTTGTGCATTTCTGAACCGTAGAACAAGCCACGAGTTAGCGGCAAGTCGCTCAGCCACTCGAGCTGACGATGCGTCCTAAAGCCGGAGATAGCCGCGTTAAATCCGGCTGACGATGGACAGCTAAACGCCAGTCAGCTCTGCCAATCCTCAACCCGCAAGCCACTTACGCGCGAGAACTCGCCGATGTTGCGTGTGACGAGGATCAAGTCGCGCGCCCGCGCCTGGCCAGCGATCAGCACGTCGTAAGGGCCGATCGGCGTGCCCTCGCGGCCAGCGCCGCCCTGATCTCGCCCGCTTGCCGTGCATCCTCGCGGTCGAACTCGACCACTGGAAGCTGCAAGCCTCCCAGCGCCGTGAGGTTCCGCGCCTGGTGCTGGCCCCTGTAGATGCCGAAGACCAACTCGTGCATGCTGACGGCAGGAATCCCGAAATCCTGCGGAGCGTGTCGGTGGACTGCCGTGACCAGCTTTGGATGCCCTTTCAACAGGCCGATTACCGCGTTGGTGTCGAGCAGGAACTTCAATCGAAGAAGCCCAGTTCCGGCCGATCCTGCTCAGGCGGTTGCTCTTCTGCTGCTTGGGCGAAGTCAGCATCAACTTGCCCGATCAGCGCGTCGAGCCACTTCCAGTCGCGGGGGATAGGCTCCAGGATCACGGCTGCGCCCTGCCGCCGGATGCGCACCTCGTCCGTGTCGAACCGGAACGCCTTCGGCAACCGCACCGCCTGCGACCGGCCCGACCAGAACACCTTTGCCGTCTCCATGGCGCACCCCGTTGCGAGATATGCTGTAGAGATATATCACGCCGCACGGCAGCGGAAGTGGCAGCGCAGCGCCGCCGCCGGACCCGACAGGAGCAACCAGCACCAGTGACCACCTTCCAGCCGCCCCGCGGCACCCGGGACCTGATCGGCGAGGAGCAGCGGCGTCACGCTCACGTCATCGCCACCGCCCGGCGTGTCGCCCAGACCTACGGCTTCGACGAGTGGGCGACCCCCGTCTTCGAGGACACGCGCGTCTTCGCCCGCTCGCTCGGCGACACGTCGGATGTCGTGACCAAGGAGATGTACACGTTCGAGGATCGCGGCGGCGAGAGCGTGACCTTGCGGCCGGAGAACACGGCCGGGGTGTGCCGGGCGCTGGTGAGCAACGGGCTGGCGCAGTCGCTGCCGCAGCGCGTGTTCTACGCCGGGCCCATGTTCCGCTATGAACGGCCGCAGAAGGGGCGGTTCCGCCAGTTCCACCAGGTCGGGGCGGAGCTGCTCGGCCCCGCGGAGCCGCTCGCGGACGCGGAGGTGATCGTACTCGGGCGCGACGTGCTCGATGCGCTCGGCGTGGCGGACGCCTGCCCGTTGGAGCTGAACACGCTCGGAGACAGTCCGAGCCGGGCTGCCTGGCGCGGCGCCCTCGTTTCCTACCTTGCAGGATCACCGCGAGCGTTTGTCTGCCGATGAGAGCGTCGAGCGGCTGGAGCGCAATCCGCTGCGCGTGCTGGACAGCAAGGACGCGGCGGACAAGGCGGTCGTCGCCGGGGCGCCGCTCATCGGGGCCTATCTCACGCCCGAGGCCGCCCGCTTCTGGGACGGGCTGCGCGAGAGCCTTGCCCGGCTCGGCGTCGCCTTCACCGAGAACCCGCGCATCGTGCGCGGCCTCGACTACTACAACCACACCGCCTTCGAGTTCGTCACCGACCAGCTCGGCGCGCAGGGAACCGTGCTCGGCGGCGGACGCTACGACGGGCTGGTGGAGCAGATGGGCGGTCCGTCAGTGCCGGGCGTCGGCTGGGCCGCGGGCGTGGAGCGGCTGGCGATGCTGCTCGCCGAGCCACCGCCCGTGCCAGCGACCGTTGTCGTGATCCCGGTGAGCGAGGCGGAGGAAGGGGCGGCGCTCGGCGTGTTGCAGGCGCTGCGCCGGGCGGGCATACGGGCGGAGATGGGCTACAAGGGCAACCTGCGCCGCCGCATGGAGCGGGCGAACCGCATCGGCGCGTGCGCCGCAGTCATCATCGGGAATGCTGAGGCCGAGCGCGGGACGGCGCAGCTCCGCAATCTCGCGACGGGCGAGCAGGCCGAGGTAACTCTCGCCGAGCTTCCAGGACGGCTCGCGTGAGCGCCTCCCTCGACCATCGCCTGTCCCGCATCAGCGACCGCGCGGCGGAGCTGCAATCCCAGCTCACGGAAGGGCTGGGCGGCGAGGCGTTCTCCCGCGCCAGCAAGGAGTTGGCCGAGCTCGAACCGGTCGTCGCCCGCATCGACCAGCTGCGCGCCGCCGAGCAGGCAGAGCGGGAGGCCGAGTCCTTGCTCGCCGACCCCGACATGCGCGAGCTGGCCGAGGCCGAGCTGGCGGATCTGCGCGAGCGCCTTCCCGGCCTCCGCCACGAGATCCGCGTCGCCCTTTTGCCGCGCGACGAGGCGGACGAGCGCAGCGCCATCCTGGAGGTGCGTCCCGCCGCGGGCGGCGACGAGGCGGCGCTCTTCGCCGCGGAACTCTTCGCCATGTACCAGAAATATGCCGCCGCCCGCGGCTGGCGCTTCGAGCTGCTGGACTACGCGGACAGCGACTTGGGCGGGCTGCGCGAGGGCATCGCCGAGATCACCGGGCGCAACGTGTTCGCCCGGCTCAAGTGGGAATTGGGCGTGCACCGCGTCCAGCGCGTCCCCGCCACCGAGAGCCAGGGCCGCATCCATACCAGCACCGTCACCGTCGCCGTGCTGCCCGAGGCGGAGGAGGTGGACGTGGACGTGAACGAGGGCGACCTGCGGATTGACGTGTATCGCGCGTCTGGCGCCGGCGGGCAGCACGTCAACAAGACCGAGAGCGCTGTGCGCATCACGCACCTGCCGACCGGGATCGCGGTCGCGATGCAGGAGGAGAAGAGCCAGCACAAGAACCGCGCCAAAGCCATGAAGGTGCTGCGCGCCCGGCTCTACGAGCAGCAGCGGGAAAGCCTGCACGCGACCCGTGCCGCGGACCGCAAGTCGCAGGTCGGCACCGGCGACCGTAGCGAGCGCATCCGCACCTACAACTTCCCGCAAGGGCGCGTGACCGACCATCGGATCGGCCTGACCTTGCACAAGATCGAGCGGGTGATGGCCGGCGAGTTGGACGAGATCATCGACGCGCTCACCGCCGAGGACCAGGCCGCGAAGCTGGCCGCTCAGAGCTGAGGCTGGCGTGACCGCGCGCGAGGCGCTGCGCCGCGGTGCCGCCCAGCTTGCGGCGGCAGGCGTGGACAACCCGCGGCTGGACGCGCGCCTGCTCCTCGCTCATGGCGAGGGCCTCACTCATGCAGCGCTGTTCGGCGACACCGGCCGTCCCGTGGATTTCGCCCGCTACGAGGCGCTTCTCGCCCGGCGCGTGGCCCGCGAGCCGCTTGCCTACATCGTCGGCTGCCAGGAGTTCTGGAGCTTGCCGTTCCAAGTCTCGCCCGCGACGCTGATTCCCCGCGCCGACAGCGAAGCGGTCGTAGAGACCGCGTTGACCGTCCTTGCCTTGGACGATCCCGGTCCGGTGCTCGACCTGGGCACCGGCACGGGCTGCCTGCTGCTCGCCGTGCTGCACGAGCGGCGGCGGGCGTGGGGTGTCGGCGTGGACCTCGCCTCCGATGCCGCACGGCTCGCCGCCAGCAACGCGCGGACGCTCGGCCTGGCGGATCGTGCCGCCTTCCTCGCGGGCGACTGGGACTCGGCAGTCGCTGGCCCATTCGCCCTCGTGCTGTCGAATCCGCCTTACGTAACTCCGGACGAGCTGTCCGCCTTGCAGCCGGAGGTCGCCGCGTGGGAGCCGCGGCGCGCGCTCGACGGCGGCGCGGACGGGCTTGCCGCGTATCGCCGCATTCTCGCACGGCTTCCCAAGCTGCTCGCGCCGGGCGGGAGCGCCGTGCTGGAGGTAGGCGCTGGGCAGGCCGGTCCGGTTGCGGCCCTCGCTGGACAGGCTGGCCTGCATCTCGCGGGAAGGCGGGCGGACCTCAGTGGCACGATCCGCGCGCTTCGGTTGAATTTTGCCTGATCGAGCGCATATAACGGTTGGCAGCGTGCCCTATCTTCGCTAGGGTCCGTACGCCTCGGGATGCTCGGACGCGCGGCGTCTCGTCCCGACGTGATGCAAGCCATCGGTCCATGAGAGGCCGCCTGGGCTGAATGCCAGACTTGACACCTGCGTCGGCAGCGAGGCTTGGCCTGTGCGCCGGTTGAAGCAGGGCGCGAGCGAGAGGATTCGCTGAGCAGTGAACAACATGAAACGTATGCGTGGACGCAACAACCGCGGTGGCGGGGGTGGGGGCGGGGGTGGTGGCGGCATCCGCCATCAGAGCGGCAACGTCCCGCTCAACCGCAACCACGTGTTCGACAGCCAGGGGCCGGACCTGCGCTTGCGCGGCACGGCGCAGCAGCTCTTTGAGCGGTACCTCCAGCTCGGCCGCGACGCGACGAGCGGCGGTGACCGCGTGATGGCCGAGAGCTATTTCCAGTATGCCGAGCATTATTTCCGCATCCTCGGCGCCATGCAAGCCGCGCAGCAGAGCCAGCAGAGCAGCCAAGGCTACGGCCCGCCGAACGGCCAGGCCGCGCACAACGGCCATCGCCGCTTCCACGGCGAGGCTCCCAGCGACGGGCCGGATGGCGGCACCGAGAGCGAGGATCCGATCGAGCAGCAGCTTGAGCGCCAGGAGAACGCATCGGCCGAGCAGCCGCCCGCGGTGGAACGGCGCGATATCCCGATCGGGTCTTCACCGCCGGAGAGCTGATCCTCTCGGCTGAGCCCTTCGGAGTTCCGGGCGAGCGAGCACTGGACGCTTCCTGCTTGCATCGGCTTGGGCCGTATCTCAGTGTGCATCCCGCTGCTGGCCAACGATCGCATCGGGAGGGAGCGGATGAGAAAGCCGGGCTTAGCCACTCTGTTGATCGCTGCCACGTTGCTCATGGCCGGTGAGGGCCGCGCGCAGCAGCAGGCGACGCCTAGCCCACTCGACACGGTTCCGAGCAAGATGCCGTTCGATGTGCCCTACGGCGCGCCGATCTCCCTCGATCGGGCGCAGGCCGTTATCGCGGCTGCCGTTGCCGAAGCTCAGAAGCGCGGTTGGAAGCTGAATTTCGCGGTGGTCGATTCGGGCGGCAACCTCGTCGCGTTCGCGCGCATGGACGGCGCCATGCTCGCCTCGATCACGATTGCGCAGCACAAAGCGCGCACTGCGGCGACCTTCCGTCGCGAGACCAAGGTCTTCGAGAACGGGATCCAGGGCGGCAATACGTTTCAGCTCACGCTCGACGGGGTGATCGGCTCGCGCGGCGGCATTCCCCTGATCGAGAATGGCAAGCTGATCGGCGCCGTCGGTGCCTCGGGCGGCACAGGGTCCCAGGACGAGATCTGCGCCAAAGCTGGCGCTGCTGTCGTCCAGTAGCGTCAGGCCGCTAGCGCCGCCCCGTAAGCCGCGAGGACGTCGCCGGGCTTTCCGTCCATGCGCACGCGGCCCTGGTCCATCCAGAGCGCCCGCGTGCACCAGTTCTCGATCACGCCGGGCATGTGCGACGAGAGCACCAGGATCTCAGCCCCCCGCACAATGCCGGCGAGCCGCTCCTGCGCGCGCTGCATGAACGAGGCATCGCCGGCGAGCAGCCACTCGTCCATCAGCAGCACCTGCGGGTGGATCGCCGTCGCGAGCGCGAAACCGAGCCGCACGACCATGCCCGAGCTGTAGAAGCGCACGGGCAGGTCGAGGAACTCGCCTAAATCCGAGAATGCCTGCACGTCGTCCTCCAGCACGCGGATGGCCGGGCGCTGGAGGCCGCTGTAGAGGCCGCGGAGTGCTATGTTCTCGCGCCCCGTCAGGTCGCTGTTCATGCCGAGGTTGGGGTCGAGGAGGGCGCTGATGGTGCCCTCGACGGCGATCCGGCCTCGAACCGGCTCGTAGATTCCGGCAAGGACGCGCAGCAGCGTGGTCTTGCCCGCGCCGTTGACGCCGATGAGGCCCAGCCGCTCGCCCGAGCGGACCTGGAAGCTCACGTCCCGCAGCGCCTGCACGATGACGCGGTTTCGGCTGTCATGCTGCAGGCGCCCGGCGTGGTTCCCCTGCACGCGCGTCTTCGCCGCCTTCAGCACCGTCTGCTTCAGGCTGCGGCTGTTGCCGTGATAGATCGGGAAGTCCACGTGCAGCTCGTGCACGGCGATGCTCGCCATGGCCGTTACACCCAGAACGCGAGCCGTCCGCGCAGCCGCGCGAACACGAACCAAGCCGCGAGGCAGAGCGCGGCGCTGTAGCCCAAGGCCGATGCCCAGGTGATCGCCGTTGGCACCTCGCGCAGCAGCGGCGCGCGCACGATCTCGAGCAGCGAGAAGAAGGGGTTGGCCGGCAGCCAGCGCGCGCTCGCCCCTTGCAGCAGCTCCGGCTTCCAGATGATCGGGCTGACGAAGAACGCGATCTGCATGACGCTGCCGACGATCTGCGGGATATCGCGGAACCGGGCGCAGACGGTGCCGAGCAGGAGGCAGGCGGCGACCGAGTTGATCAGCCAGACTAGAATGCCCGGCAGCGCCAGGAGCGCGTTCCAGCCCGGCCAGGTATCGAAGATCGCGAACACGCCCACGATCACGATGACGTTGTGGGCGAGCACGAGCATGTTGCGCACGACCGTGCGCCAAGCGTGCAGCGTGAACGGCATGCGGGTGGAGCGGATCATGCCCTCTGCCATCGTGAAGCAGAAGCAAGCGTCGCCGATGATCGCCGCGACATAGCTGTTCCACAGCACGATCGAAAGGGCGAGGAACGGCAGGTATTCGTGCAGGTCCATCTTGAACAGGGTGGAGTAGAGCAGGCCAAGCGCTGCCACCATCACGGCCGTGGAGAGCGTGAGCCAGAACGGCCCCAGCACCGAGCCGCGGTAGCGCAGCCGGATGTCGAGCCAGCCGAGGGTGAAGGCCAGGCGCCAGAGCCGGGCGCTGTCGGTGATGTCCCGCGCCGCTTGGAGCTGCCGCGCACCGGGCGAGATGTCGGCGCGCAGGAGCAGCGCATGTTGGGCGAGAGGGTTGAGGGTGGTGCTCATGCGCGCGGGCGGTAGCCTATCCGGCCTGCCGCCGCAACACGACGCGCAACCGATCCGTGGCGAACAAATCACGGACCAGCAGCAATCTGCGTCCGCAGGCACATAACTGCTTGCTCTCGATTCTGTGTGCTGATAGCGGTTTAGGACCAGGTTCTTGAGGCCTGGATTGAGCGACGGTCCCGTGGATCGTCGTGCCCTCCGGCCGCGTGCGCGGCCGCGCCACGACGGAGGCCGTTCCCGGATGACGCTTCTCTCCCGCTCCACGCTCCGCTTCTCGTCCCGCACCTTGGCAAGCGTCAGCGTGCTCGCGCTCCTGCAGGCGTGCGCGAGCCAGCCGCAGCTGAGCGCGAGTGGCGAGGCCCATCGCTACCGCTCCCACGCGCGGCGCGACTACGCGCCGCCGGGGCCGCTGGGCGATCCCTGGGGGCCCTACGTGCACGAGGCGTCCGGGAGGTTCGACATCCCGCAGGAGTGGATCCGCGCCGTCATGCACCAGGAATTGGGCGGGCATCTCTATCTCCATGGCGATCTCGTCACGTCCGGCGCGGGGGCCATGGGCCTCATGCAGGTCATGCCGGACACCTACGACGAGCTGCGCTCGCGCTATCCCGAGCTGGGCGACGATCCGTTCGACCCGCACGACAACATCATGGCCGGCTCCGCCTACCTTCGCGAGATGTACGACATCTACGGCTCGCCGGGCTTCCTCGCCGCCTACAATGCCGGGCCCGGCCGCCTCGACGACTACCTGACGCGCAACCGCCCGCTGCCCGCGGAGACGAGGCGCTACGTCGCCGCCATCAGCCCGAACCTCGGCTTTGCCGCCCCGCGTCATAGCTCACCCGGCGCGCTCTACGCCATGAACGCGATCCCCGCGGCGATCCCGGCCGGCCCGCGCTATCCGGAACAGGACGCCGCCTTCGTGCCGCCGCCGGGCTATGTCCCTCCGAACCATGCGACGGCGGCGACCTACGTGGCGCCCCCTTCCTATGCACCGCCGGTCTATGCGGAGAACCGTCCGGCAACGGTGCCAACGCCCGCCTACGCCGCGATTCGCCCGGCGCCGGCGGCACCTCAGCCAGTTGTGCCTGCGCCCGCGCCGGTGGCGCTGGCTATGAACACTCTCCCGCCTGAGCCGCCCGCACCAGAGCCGCTGCCCCCGCCGCCTCCGGCCCCGCGCGCCGAACCGCTCCCGCCGCCGCTTCCCGTGGCGCGCCCGAGCTACGTGCCGCCGGCGCGCCCGTTCGTTCAGGTCGCGGAGCTGCCGGAGGAAACTCTCGCCGAGACGCCGCGCCGGCCTGAACCGGCTCCGGAGGTACTGCGCGAGCCGCCGCGCGTCGAGCGGCCGCGCGAGATGCTGCGGTTGCCGCCCACGCGCCTCGCGTCCCGCGAGCGGGAGAGCATCCCGCTGCCGCCGGCCCTGCCCGCGCATATGCCGTTCCAGATGGCCGCCGACTCGCAGCGCCTTCCGCCGGGCAGCCACGGCTTCCACCTGATCGCGCCCGCGATGGCCGAGCCGATCGGCCTCCGCCACGGCGGCCAGGCGACAGGCAACTGGAGCATCCAGGTCGGCGCGTTCGCGAGCAGCAACCTGGCCGCCGCCGCTACCGTGGCGGCGCGCGAGGAAGCTCACGCCGATCTCGCCCGTGCCCACGGCAGCGTCACGCAGGTTCACCAGGGCCGCGCGACGCTCTATCGCGCGCGGCTGCAAGGGCTATCCCGCGACGGCGCCGCCCAGGCCTGCGAGCGCCTCGCTCGGCAGCGCACGAATTGCATGATCGTGTCGCCAGACGCGCAAAGTTAGTCGTGTCGCGAGACGCGCAGAGCTGACGAGGAAGTAAGCGGGAGCGCGGCAAACCCCAGTGGTTTGCAGGCGTTCACGCGGCATGGACAGCGCCACGCACCTGACCCGAGGCATGGAGGATCCGAAGGCCCGCACGCCCGCGATCAGCCTGTTTCTCGCCTATATCGCAATGGTGCCGACCGCCTCCGGTGCGGTGGCGGCGTCCTTGTTCCGTTCTCCGGCGGTCGCGCGCCTGACGGTCGCATGGGCTGGGGCGATCCTCTGCTTCCTGTCGGGCGTGAAGCGCGGCTTGAGCTTCCGGCAGAAAGGCGGTCCGACCACTATGCAGCTCGGCTCGATGCTGTGGCTGTTCGTGCCGGGCGCCTTGGCGCTGCTGCTGCCGTGGCGCATTCCCTCGCTGATCCTCCTGCTCTTCGGATATGGAAGCGAGGCGGTGCTCGGCCCGCTCGCGGCCGACCGGGACGAGGCACCGCGCTACTTCGCGCGGCTTCGCCCGGTGCAGATGATGGTTCCGGTGGCAAGCCTCATGTTGCTGCTCGCGGCGGAGCGCAGGCAGGCGGCCAGCGACCGCCCGCGCTGACGAATCGACGGCGGCTTGCCACCCTTCCCATCGGGCCGCACAATCGCCGTAACGGTGGGGAGGACGCCAATGCCCGGCGACCGCGGACCAGAGGCTCAGTATCGCGCGTTCCTGCGCGACGGCCGCTTCATGATCCAGCGCAGTCGCTCCACGGGACGGCACGTCTTCTACCCGCGAATCGCCGTTCCCGGCACGGGCGAGACCGACCTCGAATGGGTCGAGGCGAGCGGCGCGGGCACTGTGTACGCCATCACCGTCAACCGCGCGCGCGAAGCGAGCTACAACATCGCGCTGGTGGACCTCGACGAGGGGCCGCGCATGATGACGCGCATCGAGGGCGTCGAGACGGTGCCGATCGGCACGCGCGTGCGCGCCCGCATCGTGCCGCATGGGGGAGAGGAGGGCGGTGCGCCGCTCGTCGTGTTCGTGCCGGAGGGTGGCGCGTGAGCGAGGGCCTGCGCGGCCGTGCCGCCATTGTCGGCATCGGCCAGGCGGGGTGCGGCGAGGCGCCCGGCTTCACGGCCATGGAGCTGATGGCCCAGGCCGCGCTCAACGCCGTCGCCGACGCGGGCTACGCGATCGGCGACGTGGACGGGCTGTTCGCCGCGACGAGCACGCACGCCTTCCCGACGCTCTCGGTCGCGGAATACCTCGGCATTCGGCCCACCTTCTTCGACGGCACGAACGTGGGTGGCTCGAGCTTCGAGGCGCACCTGGTCGTGGCCATGCTGGCGCTGGACGCTGGGCTGTGCTCGGTCGCGCTCGTCTGCTACGGCAGCAATCAGCGCACGGCGAGCGGGCGGCTGATCAGCATGAGTGAGCCGCAGGCGCACGAGGCACCCTACAAGCCGCGCAACCCCATCACGTCCTACGCGCTCGCCGCATCCCGCCACATGCACCAGTTCGGCACGACGCGCGAGCAGCTCGCGGACGTGGCCGTCGCGGCGCGCGCCTGGGCCAACCTCAACCCGGCGGCGTTCATGCATGGACCGCTCACACAGGAGGACGTGCTGCGCTCGCGCATGGTGAGCGATCCGCTGACCGTGCGCGACTGCTGCCTCGTGACCGACGGCGGCGGCGCGTGCGTGCTCGTGCGGGCCGACCGGGCGAAGGATCGGCCGCAGCCGCCCGCGTACCTGCTCGGCGCGGCCGGTGCCGGGTGGCACCGCGGCATCATGGGGATGCCGGACCTCACGATCACGGCGGCGACCGACAGCGGCCCGCGCGCCTTCGCCATGGCGGGGCTGACGCCCAAGGACGTGCGCCTCGCCATGCTCTACGACGCTTTCACGATCAACACGATCCTGTTCCTGGAGGATCTCGGGTTCTGCCAAAAGGGCGAGGGCGGGCGATTCGTGGAGGGCGGGACCATCGCGCCGGGCGGCAGGCTCGCGGTGAACACCAACGGCGGCGGCCTGTCCTGCGTGCATCCGGGAATGTATGGCATGTTCCTCATTATCGAGGCCGTCACCCAGATCCGCGGTCAGGCTGGGGAGCGGCAGGTGCCCGACCTCGACGTGGCGCTCGTCCACGGCAACGGCGGCGTATTGAGCAGCCAATGCACGGCGCTGCTTGGGCGAGAGCTCGGCTGATGGCCGCGGGTGCTGAAAGGCGGCGCTTCGCGAGCCTGGACAAGCTGCTCGCGCCGAGTTCCATCGCCGTCGTCGGCGCGAGTGATGATGCCACGCGGATCGGCGGACGACCGATCGCCTACATGCTTAGCCAAGGTTTCCAGGGCCGAATCCTGCCGGTGAACCCGAAGCGGGACCGGGTTCAGGGCCTGCCCGCCTATGCGAGCGTCGCGGCGCTGCCCGAGGCCCCGGACGCCGCCATCATCGCCGTGCCACCCGGCGCCGCCACGGACGCCGTTGATCAGCTCGGCGCCCGCGGCACGCGCGCCGCCATCGTGTTCACGGCGGGCTACGCGGAGACCGGGAACAACGTCGCTGAGACCGGCCTGGTCGCCGCCGCCCGGCGCCACGGGATGCGCCTGCTCGGCCCCAACTGCCTCGGCCTGTTCAACGCGCGGATTGGCTACTTCCCGATCTTCTCCTCCTCCTTCGAGAACGGCTGGCCGCGGCCGGGGCGCATCGGCATCGCGAGCCAGTCCGGCGCCTACGGCACCCACGTCTTCGCGGTCGCGCGGGAACGCGGCCTCGGCACGCCGATCTGCGTGACGACGGGCAACGAGGCGGACGTGACCGTGGCCGACCTGATCGGCTGGCTGGTCGAGGATGAGGAGACGGATGTGATCGCCGCCTACATCGAGGGCGTGCGCGACGGGGATGCCCTCTGCACGGCGCTCGCCGAGGCGCGGGCGGCGCGCAAGCCGGTGGTCGTGATGAAAGTGGGTTCGAGCCGCCTCGGTGCCGCCGCCGCGCGCTCGCACACGGCGAGCCTCGCCGGGGATGACGCGGTGTTCGACGCCGCCCTGCGCGAGTTCGGCGCCTATCGCGCCCGCACGACGGAGGAGATGCTGGACGTCGCGGCGCTCGCCACGCGCCGGATCTATCCGGCGGGCAACACGCTCGGCGTCATCACGATCAGCGGCGGCGCAGGCGTGCTGATCTCGGACGCGGCCGAGCGCCTCGACTTGCCCATGCCCGAGATGCCCGGCGATGCGCAGGCGGCGCTGAAGCAGCTCGTGCCCTTCGCAGCACCCCGCAACCCGGTGGACTGCACGGCGCAGGCGTTCAACGACATGTCGCTGATCGGCCGCTTCGCCGAGAGCATGGTCGTCAACGGCGGCTACCGCTCCGTGCTCGGCTTCTTCACGCAGGTAGGCGCCTCACCCAGCATCGCGCCCGCGCTGCGCGCGCAGATGAAGGCCGTGCGCGACCGCTACCCAGACCGGCTTTACGTGCTCAGTGTCGTTGCACCTCCGGAGCGCGTTCAGGAGTATGAGGCGGACGGGTTCACCGTTTTCGAGGACCCGACGCGCGCTGCGGTCGCGATCGCGGCCATGGGATGGTTCGGGGATGCGTTCGCGGCGGCGCCGGGCGAGATGCCGCCCACGATGCCCCCGCCCAAGCTCCCGACCGAATCGCCCGGCGAGGCTGGCGCGAAGCGGCTGCTCGCGGCAGCGGGCATTGCGTCCGTTCCCGAGGAGGCCTGCGCCACGGCGGACGAGGCTGTGGAGGCCTCGGCCCGGCTCGGCTGGCCGGTGGTGCTCAAGCTCCTCTCGCCCGACATCCAGCACAAGACCGAGATCGGTGGTGTGCTGCTCGGCGTCAGCGACGAGGCAGGCGTGCGGGACGGTTTCGCCCTTCTCATGGACCGCGCCCACGAGCGCGCGCCGGGTGCACGGATCGAAGGCGTGCTGGTGGCGAAACAGGTCGTCGGCGCCGTCGAGATCGCGATGGGGATCAACCGCGACCCAGTGTTCGGCCCGGTCGCGATGGTGGGCCTCGGCGGCGTGTTCATCGAGGTGCTACGGGACGTGGCGCTGCACCGCTGTCCGTTCGGGGCGGACGTTGCGGAGCGGATGATCCGCGGCCTGCGCGGCGCACCGCTGCTGCTCGGGGCGCGCGGTCGCCCAGCCGTGAACTTGGACGCCCTTGCTACGATGCTGGCGCGGCTTTCCGCCTTCGCCGCCGCGGCCGGGCCCATGCTGCGCGCCGTGGACATCAACCCGGTGCTCGCCCTGCCGAACGGCGCCTACGCGGCCGATGCGGTGGTCGAGCTGGAGCCTACGTGATGCTCGACGAGACCCGCGACGGCGCGACTGCCATCCTCACCCTCGACCACCCGGAGCGGCGCAATGCGCTCGGGATTCCCATGCGCGAGCGGCTCGCCGAGGCCTTCGACCGGATCGAGGCGGACACATCGGTGCGCGCCGTGGTCGTCACCGGGCAGGGCGGCAATTTCTGCGCGGGCGGAGACGTGAGCGGCATGGACGCGGCGACGCTGGCCGCCGGGCGCGAGCGGTTCCGGCTCACGCACCAGCTCGTTCGGCTTGTGGCCCACTGCGGCAAGCCGGTGATCGCGGCGGTGGAGGGATGGTGCGTGGGCGCCGGGCTGTCGCTCGCCTGCCTGTGCGACACGATTGTGGCGGCCGAGAATGCCCGGTTCATGGCAGGGTTCGGGAAGCTGGGGCTGGTCGCCGATCTCGGGCTATTGCACACGCTGCCGCTCCGCATCGGGCAGGGACGGGCGCGGCAGGTGCTGCTCTACGGTGACGCGGTGGAGGCACGGGACGCTGAGCGGATCGGCCTCGTGGATCGGATTGCGCCGCCCGGCGGAGCCCTCGACGCGGCGCTTGCCGTGGCGCACCTCGTGAGCGGCGCGGCACCGCTCCCCGTCGCCCTGACAAAGCAGTTCCTGGCGCGAGGGCTGGACGCTGCGCTCGAATGGGAGCGCGACACTCAGAGCGCCCTGTTCCAGACTGCCGACCATGCCGAGGGGAAAAGCGCCTTCCTCGCGAAGAGAGCGCCGCGCTTCTCTGGGGCGTAGGCTGCCGGCGCTACCTCGAAACGTCCGGAACGACCCTCCAAGCCGCCGACGTATCCCGCAGTGCTGGGCTGATCTGGCCGCCGTTGTGCGGGAAGGCGTTGTAGGGCACGCCGGCGAACGGCGTCGAGTTGATGGGTCCTCCTGTATCGCCCGGCGACCCGGCCCGATCCGCGAGCGAGATCTCCCTGGGAATCAGGCTCGGCGTCGGCGCGGCCGTGAAGCTGCTGTAGCCCGGAGGGGGCGACGGGTCGGGCGCGGCGTCAGGCGCCGGGCGAAGCGCCTGGCCAGCGGCCGGCAGTGCAAGCGAGGTCAGGACGAGAACGGCAGCAGGCGTGCGCATCGTGAATCTCCGTGTCGCTATCATAACGCGTCGGCAGGCCGCAAGGTTCGCAGCCTTTGATTGACACGGAGCTAATCACGACGGGTTAGGTTCTAAAGGGCGGCGGCTTGCTGCGCAGGCTGCTGAACATGCCATGGGCGCGCGAGAAATGCGGGTTGTAATGGGGATCGTCCGCGATGAGCCCGCCCCATCGCTCCAGCATTACCTGGTTCTCGGCGTAGAAGCGGTCGCGTTGCTCGGGCGCCATGTCGCTGCCGCGGCTCAGCGATTCGTGATGTTCCGCAACGACGCTCGGCGTGAAGATGATCTTCCACCCGGCTTGGCCAAGGCGCAGGCAGAGGTCCACGTCGTTGAAGACGATTTTCAGCCCGTCCTCGTCGAACCCGCCCACTTCGCGGAAGGCGGACGCGCGGCAGAGCAGGCAGGCGGCCGTAACGGCCGAGAGCTGTTGGGCGAGAACCGCCCGGGACCCATAGCCTGGCTCGTCCGCGTCCAAGCCGCGGAACGCGTGATCCGCGACGCCGCCGACGCCCAGGACGACGCCCGCATGTTGCACCGTTCCGTTCGGATAGAGCAGCTTCGCGCCGACGCCGCCGACGGTTGGATCGGCCAGCGCCTCGGCGATGAGGCGGTCGAGCCAGTCCGCCTGCTTGATGATCACGTCGTTGTTGAGGAACAGGAGATAATCGCTCGTGCAGGTCGCGGCGGCGACATTGTTGAGGCGTGAGTAATTGAACTCCTCCTCGATCCGTAGCTGGCGGACGCGAGGCTCGTTCCGGAGCGCCTGGAGATAGGCGCGCGTGTCCTCGCCGATGGACCAGTTGTCCACCAGGACGATCTCGTAATGCGGGTAGCGCGTCCTGCTGAGGAGCGAGTCCATGCAGGCCTTGGTCATGCTCGCTTCGTCGCGGAACGGGACGAGGATGCTGACACCGGGCTTATCCTTGAAGGACCACTCGACGGCATAGCGCGTTGTGCCGCCCAGGGGCACGGCGCGGCCGGGCAGGGCACGACGGCCGAGGTGAGCGTTGAGCGCGCGTTCGCCAGCTTTCACGGCATAGACCTTCGTGTCCTGGCGAAGCGCCGTCGAATTCGTACTTCTACGCCAGTGGTACAGGATCTCGGGGACGTGGTGGATCGCGCCCGCAGGTAGCAGTTCGGCGAGGCGCAGGAGCAGGTCGTAGTCCTGGGCGCCGTCGAGCGCCGGGTCGAGCGGGCCGACCCTAGCCAGCGTCTCGCGCTCAACCATCAGGAAATGACAGACGTAGTTGTTGGTGAGGAGCAGCCTGTAGTTCCAGTCAGGCTTGAGGTGCGGCTCGGTGAGCAGGCCGTCGTTCCCGATCTTGTCCTCGTCCGAGTAGAGCGCCTTGGCCCCCGTCCGCCGTGCCTCCGCGACCATCAGCTGCAGGGCGACATCCTCCAGCAGGTCGTCGTGGTCGAGAAAGGCGACGTAGTCGCCCCGCGCCGCGGCGATGGCGGCATTGGTCGCGGCGCTGATCCCTTTATTGCGGCTCTGCGCGAGCACGCGCACGCGCTTGTCCTCGCGCGCGTGCCGCTCCAAGACGCGCGTGACGGGCTCCGCCTTGCTGCCGTCATCCACCAGGATCAGCTCCCAGTGAGTGTAGGTCTGGCGGCGGACCGAGCAGATCGTTGTGTCGAGCGCGGCCGGCTCTGGCCGATAGACGGGACAGGCGACAGAGACGAGCGGCATCTGACTGCTCGCGCCGCCCGCGGGGCTCGAGACGCGCGAGCGCAGCCGCGCGAAGTAGGACGCCGCCCAGGAGCTGTATTGCGATACGGAAAACTCGTCCGTGTCGAGCAGCTGCTTCAACCGGTCCCGTACCGCGTAGCTCTGCGAGCAGACGCGGCTCACCTCCTCGAATAAGTTGTTCAGCCGGCTGATCGCTGCCGCGGGCTGGACATGGACCTGCATGGGGCTCCCCCGCAGCTCCTCGCCGTTGACCGCCGCGCGCACGCTCAAGGTGGACATCTGGCCAGCTCGCAAAGCGGCGGGCAGGACGAAGCCGAAGCCGCAATTTGCCTCCGACCCGAGCGCCGCCGCGACGTCCGGACGGAACAGGTTGGCGACCGCCTGGCCGATCCGCCTTCCGTCGTGAAGAATTTCCACGGTCTCGCCGCCCGTCGTGCGCCCGGTCTCGAGATTGCGCCGGACGACCCATCCGCACAGCGCCGCACCCACCATTCCGTCCACGACGCCTTCGATCGTGTAGCGTCCCCGGAGCTGTATCGTCCATTCAGGGACGAGAGCGCCCGACGGCGAGCGAAACGGCAGTGTCTGCCCATTTGCGAAACGCAGCGAAAGGCGATGAGGGCGATCGTCCTCGAGCGTCTTGGGCAGGACAGCACGGAACCCGGCGTCAGCCGCTTCAGCAGGCAGCTCCGGCCCAACGAGCGTCTGCTTGCAGTCCAGCCGCGCTGATATGGCCTCGTCAACGAGCAGGAACAGCGTGGATGTCCCGCTCGCCAGCGGGTCCCTGGCCCAGCCCTGAACCACCGCGCCGTCCACTTCCGCCCAGCCGCGCGGCCGCAGATCAGGGTCGCCCGCCCTGCCCAGCGTGCGCTCGTTGCGTCTCGACACCAGTATGCCCCGCTCGTCGTGCAGCGCAGGAACACACGAGCATGAGAGAGAAGTCAAGAATTTGCAGATACGATCTGCTGCTACCGTGCCCAGCGGTGAACGGGGTTGACGGGCGGAGGCGGACCGAGGCGCGCGGCGATGCGCGCGAGATTGCCTTTCGTCTGCTCGCTGAAGCGGAGTGCGTTCTCGTTGAGCACCTCGTTGCGGTCGTAAGTGCCGAAATCCGCCTCGCTGCGTCGGGTCCCGTCCATGTAGCCGCGCGCCATCTTCGTGGACCAGTGATCCCGCGATTGAACGAAGTAATGGTGGACGAACCAGCCGGAATCGCTCGCGAAATCCTCGGTTATCCCAGGAAGTTCGCCCCAGACAACTGGGCGGCCGAGCGCGTCCACGTAGGCGTGCTTGATCGTGAAGACATGAGGGTTGAACGAGCTCAGGACGGTGCCGGGCCGAATTATGGACTTGACATGCCTATTTGGGCCGAAGCTTGCCGGGGCGCAGGTGCGGAACACCTCGATGACGAGGTCGTCCGGCTGAGTGAGGTGGCCGGCCGATCCGAATATGAGCCAGTTCAGGCAGATCGCGTGGTGCGCGTCGAGCCGGGCGAGTAGATCCTTGACGCTCACGTCATGGATGGGGGTCACGAACTCGTCCGCGTCCACGAACGCGATCCAGTCGAACTCCGCGCCGAACGTCCGGCAGGCGGCAACGTAGGATTCGACCTGGGTCGCGGGACCATTGTCTCGCACGCTTCGGATCCGCACGTCGAAGTCGCGCGCCGCCGCCTCGACGACCGGGGCAGTGCCGTCCGTCGAGCGGTTGTCGAGCACCACCGCAGCGTCAAAGCCGAGGGCGAAATGATACGCCAGCCACTCGCCGATGATCGGCCCTTCGTTCTTCACGATCGCGCAGACGGCCGCTTTCATAGATGTCTCTCAGAATCGTCAGAATCGGCGGGCGATCACGTCGGCGGTGCCGAAGCCACATGGAGAACTGGTACGCGAGAGCGGGGTTGAACCGGCGAGACCGCGATCTTCAACGTGCACCGCTATCCATCATGATCTCGCAAAAACGGCCGTAGGTGCCTGGACTTTTGATCCTAGGGCCATCCATGGTCAAGCTGCCCGGCATAGACTGCTACGAGGTGCCGCGACACCGCCCCTCAACCGGGCATGTAATCTCGTCCGATCGTCCGGACCAGGCTGGCTAGCTTGTCCGCAGCGCCCGCATTGGCCCGGCGTCCCCAAGCGGCAGCACCAGCGCGGATGTCATGGCTGCTCGCGGCCAGCCCAACTTGCACCCGCATCGGACCAGATGCCTCACAGCCGTGAGCAACAGCAATGCCGACAGCGTGACCGATCACGACAATATCGTCCCGGAACTCAACCGAGGTTAGCGGTGTTCGGCGGCGGGGCACGTCGCGCGAGGCGTCCCCGCGAGGGTATGGCGCAGCGCCGTCCTCACATGCGTTTCCCAGCAAAATTTGTCTGAGGAGCAAACAATGCACCCCGTATGGATACTTGCATTCCTTACTCTGGTCGTGGTGCTTGCTGTCGTATTCTGGAGCCTGGCTTCGATCCGTCGGAGGCAGGCGACGGACGGCAAGACGAGCGGCATCGGTGGCCCTAACGATCCCATGGTCGGCGCGACTGAGAACATACGATCAGGAGCGGAGATGAACGCGAGCCTCGACGCCGCTGCGGCGGATATGGAGCGCTCTAGGCCCTGACACTGTTAGCAGACGCGCTCGCGATCCGGTGTCGCTCGCTCGGTCCGCGCCGCCCCGAACTGCCATGCAGCTCAGCGAGCACGAACTAGAAGCGAACTAGAAGCGAAATGGTGCCCAGGGGCGGAATCGAACCACCGACACTGCGATTTTCAGTCGCATGCTCTACCAACTGAGCTACCTGGGCGCCCGGCGGAGGCGGCGTGGTAGCGCAGCCGTCGCGAGCGATCAAGCGGCTCGTTCACTCTGGCGGCCTATGAGTCCTCGACATTGGCTGAGTCCTCGACATCGGCGTCCAATGCCTCCCCCGGCACGCGGTAGGCGCCCGTGAACCAGCGGCCCAGGTCCACGTCCGCGCAGCGCTTGCTGCAGAACGGCCGCAGCCGCAGGTCCTCGGCCGGATTGCCACAGATCGGGCACGCTATGGGGACGTGAGTCGAATCAGGCACGGTCATGTCTCCGTCGCCCAGCCGCAGGAGGCAAGGGCAGGGTCCGTATCAAGAATCAGGGATCGCCCGGTCCGCCGCGCAAGGTCGGCGAGCGCCACGGTATCTGCCTGCAACGCCACGGCGACGTTCGGTGCCGCACGCAGCCGGGCGACGCCCTCCCGCTCGACTGCCCGCAGCGCTGCAAGCCCGGCCGCGTGCGGTCCCGCGAGCAGCTCGTGCAAGGGCGGATGCACCCGCTGGCGCACGATCTCAGCGAAGCCGAGCTGGGTGAATCCGAGCAGTCGCGGACGCAGCGGGTCGGGCGCCAGCGCCGCCGACAGCTCCGGTGCCAGCGCCGCCCGGCGCTTCGGCGACAGTCCAGCCAGGTCCACTAGGATAGCGCCTGAGAAATTGCGCAAACGAAGCTGCGCGGCCAGCGCTGGCAGTGCCGACCGGTTCAGCGCCAGCAGCGCCGCGGCCTTGGATTGACGCCCCAGCGTTCCCCCCGCCGTGTCCACATCCACGGCAACCAGCGCCGGCGTCGGGTGGAAGCTCGCGCGCATCCCGCCCGGCAACGCGGCATCAGGCCCGGCCAGTGCCTCGACTTGGCTTGCTAGATCGTCGTCCAGGATATCTCGGCCAAGCGCGACCCGCTCTCCGAGACGCGGGCGAAGCAGGGCGACGAGCGCCGGGTCGTCCGCAACAACCGACGCCTCCGGGTGCAGCGCCGCGAGCCGCTCCACCGCGCCCGGCCCGCGCCGCACCAGTGCCGGCGCTGGCCCGGCACCCGCCAGCGCGACCTCGTCCGGCGTAAGCCGGGCGGTGAGCCGCGGTCCCTTACCGCCCTGCGCCGCGCGCGTGACACGGACGCTCACGGCTTCGCCCTCAGTCGCGTCCGCACCGCCCTCGCTGTCCGGCAGGAACCCGGTCGCCCCCCCGATCAGCACGAATGCGCCTGCCATCTGCGGCACGCGCGCCTCGACGCGGCCGCAGTGCAAGTCGCCGACGCCATCGGGGCGCCCCGGTCGCCAGATCGCGTAGTCGAGCAGCGTGCCGTCCTGCTCGGCGAGAACCTGGACTTCTCCGGCGCTCGCGACGGCCAGCACGCGTGTCACGGCACGGGGTAGCCCCGCCCGCGCAGGAGCTGCGCCGTCTCGAACAGCGGCAGGCCGACGACGCCCGAGTAGCTGCCGATCAGCTCGCGCACGAACGCTGCCGCCCGGCCCTGGATGGCGTAGCCGCCCGCTTTGCCCAAGCCTTCGCCGGATGTTGCGTAGGCTTCGACTTGCGCCGGATGCAGCCGCGCGAAGGCGACGGCCGTGTCCACGACGCGCTCGGACGCGCTGCCATCGGGCGATATGAGCGTGACTGCTGTGATCGCATGGTGCCGCCGGCCCGAGAGCAGGTCAAGGCAGGCACGAACCTGGTCCTCGTCGGCTGCTTTCGGCAGGATGCGACGGCCGACGGCGATGACGGTGTCCGCCGCGAGTACGAAATTCTCAGGCGTGACTGCGATCTCCGCCTTCGCGCGTGCGAGCCGCCGGGCGAAGTCGCGCGGCAGTTCGTGTAGGCGCGGCCTCTCTTCCAGCTCCGCCGGGCGAACCTGGTCGGGCACGATCCCGATCTGCGCGAGGAGCGCGAGCCGCCGCGGGCTTGCAGAGGCCAGGATCAGCGAAGGCGGCACCGCCCTACTTGAAGCGGAACGTAATCCGGCCCTTGGTCAGGTCGTAAGGCGTCATCTCAACGTTGACGCGATCGCCCGCGAGGACGCGGATGCGATTCTTGCGCATCTTGCCCGAGGTATGGGCGAGGATGCTGTGCTCATTGTCGAGCTTAACGCGGAACATGGCGTTGGGCAGAAGCTCCATCACCGTCCCGCTGAACTCGATCATGTCCTCTTTCGACATACGGCTCCCAATATTGGTAACATCTGGAACATGAGGCCGCGCACCTGGGGGATCAAGGCGCGCGAGACGTCAAGCAGGGGCGTTCAGGCGCATGGCGATGCTGCGTGCGTGGGCCTGCAGCCCCTCTGCCTCGGCGAGCGCCACCGCCGCTGGGCCGACCTTGGCGAGCGCCGCCCGGTCCGCCTGCACCCAGGTCGTCCGCTTCAGGAAGTCGAAGACGGAGAGGCCGGACGCGAAGCGTGCTGTTCGTCCTGTGGGCAACACGTGGTTCGGCCCGGCCACATAGTCGCCGACGGCCTCGGGGCACCAGGCACCGAGGAACACCGCGCCAGCGTGCTTGATCTGCCTGAAAAGCCGCTCAGGCTCGGCAACCATGATCTGCAGGTGCTCCGGCGCGAGCCGGTCCGTGAGTGTCGCCGCCTCGGCCCAGCCGCGGACGAGGATGATCGCTCCGTTCGCTCGCCAACTCGCCCCGGCGATGGCAGCGCGGGGCAAACTCGGCAGTTCCGCCGTGACGGCCGCCGCGACTTGCTCCGCAAGGATCTTGCTCGTCGTGATGAGGATGCTCTGCGCCGCCTCGTCGTGCTCGGCCTGGGCGAGCAGGTCCACGGCGATCTGCCGGGCATCCTGAGCCTCGTCGGCGAGGATCACCACCTCGCTCGGCCCAGCGACGCCGTCTATGCCGACGCGCCCGAACACCTGGCGCTTGGCCTCCGCGACGTAGGCATTGCCGGGTCCCACGATGCGGTCCACGGGCCTGATCGTCGCGGTGCCGTAGGCCAGCGCCGCGATCGCCTGCGCACCGCCCACGCGATAGATCTCGTCCACGCCTGCG
The DNA here is from genome assembly GCA_963839135.1 of uncultured Alphaproteobacteria bacterium. GTDB lineage: Bacteria > Pseudomonadota > Alphaproteobacteria > Acetobacterales > Acetobacteraceae > CAWKEH01. The sequence continues at coordinate 1,661 of CAWIUA010000013.1, read as the reverse complement.
AGCCGGGCGGCGGCGAGCACGAGCGGGTTCAGCGCACCGCCTGGGGTCGGTACGCACATGGCGACCCGTCGCACACCGGCGACGCGCGCCGGCACCGCATTCATCAGCACGGACGATGGATAGGCCGCTTTGCCGCCCGGCACGTAGAGGCCCACCGCGTCGAGCGGCGTCCAGCGCATGCCGAGGCGCAGCCCGGCATCGTCCTCGGTGCTAAGGTCGGAAGGCATCTGCGCCCGATGGAACGCCTCGATCCGGCGATGGGCGACTTGCAGGGCGTCGAGCAGGGCAGGGGGTATGCTCGCCGCGGCCACCTCGACCTCCTCAGGCCCGACTCGCAGCGCCTCCGGCGCGAGCGCCACCTGATCGAACCGCTCCGTCAGTTCGCAAAGCGCCGCATCCCCGCGAGCACGGACGTCCGCGACGATGGCGGCGACAGCCCCATCAACCCGCGCCGTCGTCTCGCGGGCTGCGCCGAGCAGTGCCTCGAAACCAGCCTCGAACCCGGCATCGCGCGTGTCGAGCCGGATCACGTCGGTCCCCCCTGCGCCAAGGCCGCGCGGAAGCGGGCGACGAGCGCGCCTACCGCTTCGGGGCGGGTCTTAAGCGCGGTGCGGTTGACGATGAGGCGGCTGGTAACGTGCGCGATCACCTCGGTCTCGTGCAGGCCGTTGGCGCGCAGCGTGCCGCCGGTCTGCACGAGGTCCACGATGAGCCGCGAGAGGCCGAGACCCGGCGCGAGTTCCATGGCGCCGTTGAGATGAACAACTTCCGCCTGGACACCGCGCCGAGCGAAGTGTTGCCGGGCGATATTGGGATACTTCGTTGCCACGCGCACGCGTGACCAGCGCGATGGATCGTCCTCCGGTGCTCCGACCGGTTCCGCGACTGAGACCCGGCACTTGCCGATGCCGAGGTCGAGCGGCGCATAGATCTCAGGATAGTCGAACTCCATAAGCACGTCGGCCCCGCAGATGCCGATCTGTGCCGCTCCGAACGCGACGAAGGTCGCCACATCGAAGGAGCGTACGCGCACGATGTCGAGCAGGGCTTCGTTGGTTGGGAAGCGCAGCCGGCGGCTGTCGTCGTCCGCCAGATCCGGCGCAGATTCTACCCCGGCGCGCGCGAGGAGCGGCCCGCACTCGCTGAGGATGCGGCCCTTGGGAAGAGCTAGAACGAGTGGAGCAGAGCTCTCCGGCGCGAGATGTGCGACCGAGAAAGGGGCGGTCATTGGGCTGCCTTGCTGACTGGCGCGCCCCTTAGCATCAGGCGAGCGGCGCCGGAACCCCTCGCCATGGGACGGCCGCGCTGAAGCGAGATCACCCTTGACGGGGCGGTCGGGTCGGCCTATTTGACCATCTAGGCAGTCGGGGCGTCTGGCCTGAGGTCAGCGCGTCCCTGGTCGTCTCTATTGCGTTCCGCCGGGCTATTGAGGGCTTGACGGGTGTTGCGTTGCTCATGGGGTGGGTTAGCCTTGTGGGTGGCGCGCGGTTCATTGAGTATTGCATCGGCGAGAGAAGGGATACGCGGGCGGCGCCTTGAGGGGTGCTTGGCTGTGGGCTGGGGTGCTTTGCTGTGGTTTGGGTGGCCGTGGTTGGGTCATGCGGGCTGGGTGAGGTGGTCTGGTGCGTGGCGGGTGCTTTTGGGGGTGTTGCTCGGAGAGA
>CAWIUA010000012.1:0-67181 GCA_963839135.1 uncultured Alphaproteobacteria bacterium | reverse complement strand
GCAGGGCATGGCCGAAGGCGTAGTCCGCCGTGATGAAGAACCAGGTATCGATGCCCTCGTGCAATGCCTGGGTCAGCCCGGCGACTGATTGCCCGCGCGTGTTCGCGATGTATTGCAAGGTGGTCGACGTGCATGACTTGCCGACAAACTCCGAGGAAGCGACGTCGCTGTCGATGAACAGCTTGTTGCGCTGCGCTGCCAGCGTCCGGAGGGCAAGCCCGACCGAGCTGGAGGCGCCGTCCAACACCGCGGCCACATCCTGCTTGTCGAACCACTCGCGGACAAAGCCGAGCGCGATATCGGGCTTGTTCTGGGTGTCACCGGAGAGAATCTCGAAGGTTCGGCCAAGGACGCTGCCGCCGAACTCCTCAGCCGCCATCCGTGCTGCAAGGACCGATCCCGTGCCGCCGAGCGCGGCGAAAGGCCCGGACATGTCGTTCGCGACGCCGAGCCGCACAGGCGCCTGCTCGGCGGAGACAGGACTTGCAACGGCGACCAGTGCCGCGGCAACGATTGCGAGCAGCTTGGCATGCATCGGACGCTCCCCATGGCTATCAGGTCAGGACGCGTGCGGAAGGCGACGCATTCTCGCGAATTCGAAACAAGCAATCAACTGCGAACTGACAAGGCGATGGCCGAGCTGCTTCCTTCCTCGCTAGCGTCGGCCGCGACGGCGTCGATCCCCGCCCGCGGGAAGTGAACGTTGACCTCGCCCACGTGCGGATCGGCGCGCCGGATCACGATCTCCTGCGCGTCCGCCGCGATCAGCCTGCCGTGGACCGGGTCACGCCCCGTGTCGTCAGGAGTCACGGTGATTCGGCTCCCTCGCTTGAGGCCTGACGGATCTCCGTCCGCCGCGATATCCGGCGCCGCCGGCTCCGCGTGCATCGCGACAGCGAGAGCCTCCTCGGCGGTCATCTCGCTCGGCGTGCCGTGGCCGAGGGCGGCGATCCGGTCATACCAGGCGCGCAGGGGATCGAGCGGCAGCATCGCGTCGGCCTCTGCGCCGCCGTTCTTGCGGGCGAACCAGATCGGGTGGAAGGCGGCGAGGTCGGCCGCGCTCGGGGCATCGCCGAGCAGGAACGGCCGCCCGTCCGCCAGCATCTGGCCGAGCCAGCCGAGGTGCGCCGCGAGCTGCTGCACGATATCGCGGGCAGCAGCGGCGCAACGCTCTTCCTTGGCAAGCTCGAAGCCGAACGCCTTGCGCTCAGCGACGAACTCCGGCGTGAACATCTCGGACCGCACGTTCGCCACCACGCCGACCGCGGGCACGAAGGTCGATTTCTCCGCCCACCAGGCGAGCGCGCTCGCCTCGCCTTCCTTGCCGCTCGGGAAAAGGCTCGGCTCGGGATGCATCCGCTCCAGCGCGCGCAATATAATTTGCGTGTCGCAGTAGATGTCGGCGCCGACCTGCATCACCGGGGTGCGCCGGTAGCCGCCGGTGAGCGGCATCAGGTCCGGCTTGGGCATCGCGACCGGGATGACGACGGAGCGCCAGGCGAGGCGCTTGAGGCCGAGCGCGAGCCGCACCTTCTCCGAGAAGGGCGACAACGGATAGTGGTGAAGGATGATCTCATGCATTTTTGCCTCCCGAATCGTCCCCGTATCGTTCTTGTTGGCATCAGGGTGACGCTGACTTTAGCAGACCGAACTCCTCCCGTATCGTTGCAGTATGCTCGCCAATGGCCGGCACTGCACCGAGCCGGGGCGCCGCGCCGTTGACGATGGCCGGCGGCGCCGCGATCCGCACCGGACCGCCCGGGGTTGCGACCTCGGTCCGGCGCAGCGCCGGGTGCCCGACGAGATCGGCCACCTCGTTGACGAAGCCGTACGCCGTGCGCGCCCGGCGCAGCCGCCCGGCCGCCTCGTCGCGATCCATGGCTCGGAAGGCGCGCGCCACGAGCGCATCCACCTCTGCGCGGTTGGCGACGCGGGCCGTGTTGGTCTCGTAGCCGGGCCGCTCCGGCAGGGCGGGATCGTCGAGCACGACGGCGCAGAAGCTCGCCCACTCGCGCTCGTTCTGGATCGAGACCAGCACCAGGCTGCCGTCCGACAGCTCGAACGCTCCGTAGGGGCAGATCGACGGATGGGCGAGACCGACGCGGCGCGGCGCCTGCCCCGTGCCCTCGAAGTAAAGCAGCGGCACCGTCATCCAGTCCGCCATGGCGTCGAACAGGCTAGTCTCGATCCCGCTCCCCTGCCCGCCCCTCGCGCGGCCGATCAGCGCCTCCAGCACCGCCGCGTGCGCGCTCATTCCGCAGGCGATGTCGCACACCGAGACTCCGACGCGGCCTGGCCCCGCCGGGTGACCGGTGATGGCGGCCAGGCCGCTCTCCGCCTGAACCAGGAGATCGTAGGCCTTCATGTCGGCGTAGGCGTTGCCGCTGCCGTAGCCGGAGATGTCTACGGTGATGAGGCGCGGGTAGCGCTCGCGCAGCGCCTCCGAGCCAAATCCGGCGCGCGCCGCCGCACCCGGCGCGAAGTTCTGGATGAACACGTCGGCGCGCGCGAGGATGCGGTGCAACAAGGCGGTGTCCGCCGGATCCTTGATGTCCGCGACGAGGCTTTCCTTGCCGCGGTTGAGCCAGACGAAGTAGCTGGACAGGCCGCGCGCCGCCTTGTCGTAGCCGCGTGCGAAGTCGCCCTCGGGCCGCTCGACCTTGATCACCCGCGCGCCCGCGTCGGCGAGGCGCGACGAGCAGTAGGGCGCCGCCACCGCCTGCTCCAGCGTCAGGACGAGCAGTCCCTCCAGCGGCTTGACCGACCCTTCGGAGGCATAGGGTTGCGCCTGCTCTTGATCCATGGCGTTCCATTCGGCGTCGGTCGGCGCAGAGTGGCGCAAGGGTGCGTCCTCGCGCAACGGGGCGGCACCCCCAGGTGTTCACCGTGTCGGAGCAGGAAGCAGGAGAGGCTATGTCAGGAACCCCCACACGCGGCTTCACCGGCCGCGGTGCCCCCGCCGACCCAGCGGTCCAAGGCCGCGTCCCACCCGGCCAGCACCTCGTGCCGGACTTCCCGGTCCTCTCATTTGGTCCCACGCCTCATGTGCGGCCGGAGGATTGGACTCTCGACCTACGCATCGGACCGCAATATGCCGCGCGCTGGACGTGGCAGGAGTTCAACGCTCTGCCGCAGACAAGGTGGACGAAGGACATCCACTGCGTCACCACCTGGTCCAAGCTCGACACAACCTGGGAGGGGGTGCTGTTCAACGACTTGATCCGCGGCGCCGGGCTGGACGCGCCGCCGACGCCGTTCGTGCTCGCCCATTCCAGCGACGGCTACGCTACGAATATCCCAACGGCCGACCTCGCCGAGGGCCGCGCCATGATGGCGACGCGCTACGGCGGCGCGCCGCTCGAACCCGAGCACGGCGGCCCGGCGCGCTTGCTGGTGCCGCATCTCTATTTCTGGAAGTCCGCTAAGTGGCTCAAGGGACTGCAATTCACGCAGCGCGACGAGGCCGGGTTCTGGGAGCTGCGCGGCTACCACATGCGCGGCGACCCCTGGAAGGAGGAGCGCTTCTCGGATGATTGACACGCCCGCACCGGCACGGGGCGAATGGCAGGAGGCGATCGTGGAGCGGATCGAGCCGATCGCGCCCGGCCTCAAGTCGTTCACGCTCCGCCCCAAGTCCTGGCGGCCCTTCCTGCCCGGCCAGCACGTCGAACTGCGCCTCACCGCGCCGGACGGCTACCAGGCGCGGCGCAGCTACTCGGTTGCCTCGGCGCCGGAGCAGGTTGGTACATATGAGATCGGCGTCGCGCGGCTGGCGGACGGCGAGGTTTCTCCCTTCCTGCACGACACGGTCCAGCCCGGCGATACGTTGGAGATGCGCGGCCCGCGCGGCGGCTACTTTAACTGGACGGAGGCGGACGGGGGACCGCTGCTGCTGGCGGGCGGCGGCTCCGGAGTGGTGCCGCTGCTCTCTATCGTGCGGCACCGCGCCGCTGCTGCGCCGGAAGAGCGCGCGCTGCTGCTGCTTTCTGCCCGGACCTGGGATACCGTTCCCTGGCGCGACGAGCTGCTCGCGCGCGAGCGGGACGAGTTCGGGTTCCGCCTCCTGCTCGCCCTCACGCGCGAGAAGCCGCGCCGGCTCGGCGACCTTGGGCGCCGGGTGGACGCGGAAGCTGTCGAGGCAGCGATCTCCCTGCTGCGATTCCCGCCGCGGCTCGCCTACGTGTGCGGCTCGACCGGGTTCGTCGAGGCCGCTTCGGGCGCGCTGGTCGCAGCCGGCATGCCCGCGGAGCTGGTGCGGACGGAGCGGTATGGGGGCGACTAGGCGCTTCCGGGAAGTGGGCGCTGATGGCCATCGGACGCAGCCACGCAGTTCTGGAGCATGGCACACCGAGCCTTTCGTGCTCCCGACGCGGTGCTGCTAAGATCAGCATCCGAATCCTCGGTGAGACCTGATGCGCCAGTCCGCAGCTTTGAAGTCCCTCTCGCTCTTCGACGACGCAACGCATCGTGCGGAGTCCAGTTCCTCCATAGAGCCGGCAGCCGAAAGGTTCTTGGATACCATACGGCAGTTCTCAGAGTTCGGAACGGCTACACAGGAGCTACACGAGGGAGGTATTCTTTACCTTGTCAACGAGTTCTGGACCGCCGGCCAGCGACAGGCCCATAGCATCCACGAAGTGAGTTACCGGGCGTGCTTCAAACCTCAGCTGCCCGAGTTCTTCATCAGCCGCCTGACACAGCCGGGTGACGCCGTCCATGACCCGTTCATGGGGCGAGGCACGACGCCCGTGCAAGCGGCTCTCATGCGGCGCAAGCCCGTCGGCAACGACGTGAACCCGCTCTCGCTCCTGCTGACTCGTCCCCGTCTCGTCCCGCCGACTGCGGCGGCGGTCGCGGATCGGCTAAGACAGGTGCCCTGGGAGACCGGCGAGATCGAGCGCGACGAACTGCTTGCCTTCTACCACCCGGAGACGCTGCGCCGCCTTACTGCCCTTCGGCGCTGGCTATTGGACCGGGCGCCGCTGAATCGGACGAATCCGGACCCCGTGGACGACTGGATACGCATGGTGGCGCTTAATCGTTTGACCGGACACTCGCCGGGCTTCTTCTCGGTCTATACCCTGCCGCCCAACCAAGCCGTGAGTGTCGAGTCGCAGCTCAAGATCAACGCCAACCGCGGCCAGGTGCCGCCACCGCGTGACGTGGCGGCCATCATCGCCAAGAAGACTCGCGCGCTGCTGAAAGATGGCCCGCTACCATCGCATCCGCCAGCGATCCTGGGCGTCGGCTCAGCTGACAACACCCCTCTCATCCCGGACGGCAGCATCGCCCTCGTAGTCACGTCGCCGCCCTTCCTGGACATCGTGCAGTACGCTTCCGACAACTGGCTGCGATGCTGGTTCGCCGGTATTGACGTGGATACGGTCGCGATCGGTATGCACCGTACCGAGGCAGCGTGGACGGCCATGGTTCGTGGCGTTCTGATCGAGCAGGCGCGCGTGCTGCGCCCAGGTGGTCACCTGGCGTTCGAGGTCGGCGAAGTGCGAGGCGGCCGCGTGCTGCTGGAACGGCTCGTGTGGGAAGCAGCGGAAGGGTTACCCTTCGAGCGGCTGGCTGTGCTTGTGAACCAGCAGGAGTTCACCAAGACGGCTAACTGTTGGGGCGTGAGCAACAACGCCGTCGGCACCAACACGAACCGCATTGTGGTGTTACGCCGGATCGTGCCCGCGTAGATGGACGCCCGGTTCACGATGACCTGGGACGCCGAGGAGCTAGCACGCGCCTTGAAGGTGACGGTCCCGGATGTGAAGGAATACCTCACCGACGGTCGGCGTGCGTCGTTCATCATCGAGCGCCGGCTGAAGTGGGAAAACCGGGGCTGGACGCTAGCTCCATCGGAGGGCGCCGGCTACGACCTGCTCGACCCGGATGGCGCGCTGTGGGAAGTCCGCTCCATCACCCGGGGTGGCGTCTATTTCACACCCTCTGCTCAGGTGGGGTCCGGACGCAAGTTCGCCGAAGTCGGCTTTCTGGCCAAGCTCGACACGGTCGAAGGCTTCATCCTTGCCGACATCGTGGAGTTCCCAGTCGTGACCGTGTTCAAGGTCCCGGTCGCCTATGTGAAGCGGTGGTACGCGAACGGAGAGCTGAACGCCGGAGCCAAAGTGTCCCGAACCGTGTTCCACACCCGCCTCGCGCCGCAACTCGATGCATCATCCTCATCTAATCGTTGATCGTCTCCGGCTCTGAACCAAATTTTAGTGGGTTAAGCGTGGTCCCAAGCCTACATCCTCGTGGCTTCCTGGAGCCGTTATCGACGGTCAGGTGTGCAAGGACGACGAGTGTCCATGGGCGGCAGCGCAATTTCCCATCCGGCCCTGCCCGACCAGGCGAGCGGCGCCACGGCTCCGCGCGCGGGGGGATTTCGGGCGCGCATCCTCCTGATCGAGGACGACGCCGACCTTGCCGGTGAAGCCGGCGCGGAGCTGGAAAGCCTTGGCTACGACGTGACCCGGCTTGCCACCGCCGAAGCTGGCCTGGAGGTGGCCCGGGCGGGAGGCTTCAACCTGCTCGTGGTGGACCGGATGCTGCCGGGCCTCGACGGACTCAGCCTCATCGAGCAGTTGCGCGCCGAGCGGCTGCACATGCCGGTGCTGGTCGTGAGCGCGCTCGACGCGGTGGACGACCGCGTGCGCGGTCTCAAGGCCGGCGGCGACGACTATCTCACCAAGCCGTTCGCCCTGGTCGAGCTCGCCGCCCGCGTCGAGGCGCTGCTGCGCCGCCCGGCCGACGCGCGCGAGACGGTGCTCCGCCGCGGCGCGCTGGAGGTGGACCTGATCGAGCGCACGGTCCGCCGCGGCGGCGAGCTGATCGAACTGCTGCCCCGCGAGTTCCGCCTGCTCGTCTATCTCATGCGCCGGCCGGGCCAGCTCGTCACCCGCGACATGCTGCTGGAGGATGTCTGGCACTACCGCTTCCTGCCGCAGACCAATCTGGTGGACGTTCACCTGGGCAAGCTGCGGCGCAAGATCGACGCGCCGGGCGAACCGTCGTTGATCCAGAGCGTGCGCGGCGCGGGGTTCATCTTCAGTGCTCCCGACTGAGATCGTCCGCACCGCCACGTTCCGGCTCACGCTCGCAGTCGCCGCCGCCTTCGCCGCGTGCACCGTCGTGCTGTTCGCCTTCATCTACTGGCAAACGGCGGTGTTCGAGACCCACCGCATCGGCAACATCCTCACGAACGAGGCTCGCGTCCTCGCGGAGGCGCCCTTGCCGGAGCTGCTCCGCGCGCCGGAAGGGCGCGTGATGGACGGGCGGCTGGCGAGCGGGCTGCACCGCGTCACTTTCATCGGCCTGTTCGCCTCGGATGGAGCCTATATCGCCGGAAACCTGCACGCACCTCCCCGCCGGCTTGCGGGCTGACGGCCGCGCGCATCGGCTCGACGGGCTGCGGCTCGCCGATGGGACGCAGACCGCGCTCGCAGTGGCGCTCCGCCTTCCCGGCGCGCAGACGCTCGTCGTGGGCCGCAACATGGCCGTTCTGGTTGAATTGCACCAAATCGTCATCCACGCGCTCCTGCTCGGCCTGATCCCGGCCGTCCTGCTGGCGCTTGCGGCGGGCGCGGTACTGAGCCTGCGGACGGTCGGCCGGCTGCGCGTGCTGCACCAGGCGATCGAGCGCATCATGCACGGCGGCCTCGGCGAGCGCCTGCCCGCCGGCGGCACGCGCGACGACCTCGACCAGCTGACCCGCGCGATGAACCGGATGCTCGATGAGATCGAGCGGCTGGTCGGCGAGGCGAAGTCGGTCGGCGACAACATCGCCCACGATCTGCGCACGCCGCTCGCCCGCGTGCGCACGCGGCTGGAGCGTGGCCGCCGCGTGGCGCGCACGCGCGAGGAGCTGTGCGACGTGGTGGATGCGGCGATCGAGGATCTCGAGCTGACGTTCGGCATCGTGACCGCGCTCCTGCGCATCGCCGAGATCGAGACCGGCCGCAGGCGGGCCGGGTTCGGAAGCGTGGACCTCGCCGAGATCGCGCAGGAGGCGGTCGAGATCTACGCGCCCATCGCCGAGGACTGCGAGGTTTCGCTCGCCGCCGAGACTAGCGCCGTGCCGCTGGTGCCGGGAGACCGCGATCTGCTGATGGAGGCGGTGGCGAACCTGGTGGACAACGCGATCAAGTTCACACCCGCGGGCGGGGCTGTGCGCATCGCGGTCTCCGAAACCCCGGACGGCCCGGCGCTGCGCATCGCCGATACCGGACCTGGCATCCCCGCCGCCGAGCGCGAGCTGGTGCTGCGCCGCTTCTACCGCGCCGACAAAAGCCGGCAGGTGCCGGGCCACGGGCTGGGGCTGAGCCTGGTCGCGGCCATCGTGCGGCTGCACGACTTCCGGCTCACGGCCGGGGACGGGCCAGGGTGCGTGTTCACGCTTGCTGTGTCCCAGCACCGCCAGGTAGGGGAAAAGACTGCCGTTCCGATGCGTGCTCAATACCATCAACATGCTGCTTGCTCATTCGGAGCTGCCGAGCGATCACGCAGAAGTATCGGCATCGAGCTTAAAGGAGAGTTTAGTATCTTCTTTCCCTTGTTCGGGCATACGAGCACCCGCGACCAGACGGGGGTCAACGTGGCTGAGAACGTTCGGGATGCTTGCGCGCCGAAGCCGTTGACGGTGGTCACCGCCGCGAACGGGCTGGCGCAATGATCGGCATCGTCCGGATCGCGCTCAGCAGGCCGTATACCTTCGTGGTGATGGCCATGCTCATCTTCATCTTCGGCGCGCTCGCCGCGTTCCGCACGCCGACTGATATCCTGCCCAACATCGGCATCCCGGTCGTGGCCGCTGTCTGGACGTACAACGGCATGGACCCGGACGATATGTCCGGACGCATCGTTTATTACTACGAGCGCACGCTCAGCTCGCAGGTCAGCGACATCCAGCACATCGAGAGCCAGTCCCTGTTCGGCTACGGGGTGGTCAAGATCTTCTTCCAGCCGAGCGTGAACATCAACGCGGCCCTCGCGCAGGTGACGGCGGCGTCGCAGACGGTGCTGAAACTGCTGCCGGCCGGCGTCACACCGCCTTACGTGCTCGCGTTCAACGCCTCCAGCGTCCCGATCATCCAGCTAGCGCTTTCGAGCAAGAAGCTGCCGCAGATGCGGCTGTTCGACGAGGGGCAGAACTTCATCCGCCCGCAACTGGCAACGGTGGAGGGTGCTGCGATCCCGTCGCCTTACGGCGGCAAGGTGCGGCAGATCCAGATCGACCTCAACCAGGACGAGCTGCAGGCCCGTGGCCTATCCGCGCAGGACGTTGTGAACGCGCTCAGCGAGCAGAACCTGATCACGCCGGTCGGCACTCAGAAGGTCGGCAAGTTCGAGTGGGACGTGCAGCTCAACGACGCGCCCAAAACCATCGAGGAGCTGAACGATCTGCCGGTGAAGACGGTGAACGGCACCGTCGTCTACATGCGCGACGTGGCCCAGGTGCGGGACGGCTCGCCGCCCCAGACCAACATCGTGCACGTCGACGGCGCGCACGCCGTGCTGATGACCATTCTGAAGGCCGGGTCGGCCTCGACGCTCGACATCATTGCCGGGGTCAAGAAGCTGCTCCCGCAGATCGAGCAGTCGCTGCCGCCGAGCCTGCATCTCAAGGCGGTCGGCGACCAGTCCGTGTTCGTGAAGGCCGCGGTCAGCGGCGTGCTCCGAGAGGGCGTCATTGCCGCCGCGCTCACCGGCCTGATGATCCTCGTTTTCCTCGGAAGCTGGCGCTCGACCCTGATCATCACGATCTCGATCCCGCTCGCCATCCTGTTCTCGGTCGCGGTCCTCTCGGCGCTCGGCCAGACGATCAACGTCATGACGCTCGGAGGCCTGGCGCTCGCCGTCGGCATCCTGGTCGACGACGCGACGGTCACCATCGAGAACATCAACTACCACCTGGAACAGGGCAAGGAAGTCGAGACCGCGATCATGGACGGCGCGCGGCAGATCGTGGTGCCGGCGACCGTCTCGCTGCTATGCATCTGCATCGTGTTCGTGCCGATGTTCGCGCTCGGCGGCGTGGCCGGCTACCTGTTCCGCCCGCTGGCGGAAGCCGTCGTCTTCGCCATGATCGGCTCCTACGTCCTGTCGCGCACCCTGGTGCCCACGCTGGCCAACTTTCTGCTGCGCGAGCAGTCGCATCATAGTCAGGACGGGCATCACGGCGGGCCGCCGCCGCGGAGCCGCAACCCGCTGAAGCGCTTCCAGCAAGCGTTCGAGCGCGGCTTCGAGAGGGTGAGGCAAACCTATCTCGGGCTGCTCGACCTCGGGCTCGCCCATCGGCCGACGCTCATCATCGGCTTCTTCGTCGCGGCCGGGCTCTCATTCGGGCTGGTGCCGTTCCTCGGGCGCGACTTCTTCCCGTCCGTGGAGTCCAGCCAGATCAGGCTGCACATGCGGGCACAGACCGGCACCCGCATCGAGGACGTCTCGGCGCTCGCCGGCCACGTCGAGCAGGCAATTCGGCAGATCATCCCGCCCGCTCACCTCGACACGATCGTGGACAACCTCGGGCTGCCCGTCAGCGGCATCAACATGGCCTACGGCAACTCGGGCACGATCGGGGTGGAGGACGGCGACATCCTGATCTCGCTCAAGGGCGCGACCGGGGCCGAGTATATCCCCAAGCTGCGCCGGAGCCTGCGGCAGCGCTTTCCCGGCACGACGTTCGCCTTCCTGCCAGCCGACATCATCACCCAGATCCTGAACTTCGGCCTGCCGGCCCCGATCGACCTGCAGGTCACCGGGTCGGACCTGCGTGCGGACCGGACCTACGCCGACAGGTTGCTGCAGAAGGTGTCGCGCGTGCCGGGCGTGGTGGATGCGCGCATCCAGCAGGAGTTCAACGAGCCGACCTTGAACGTGGACGTGAACCGCACCTACGCCAGCCTGATCGGGCTGACGGAGAAGAGCGCCGCCACGAGCATGCTGGACACGCTCGCGGGCAGCATCCAGACGGCGCCGACCTTCTGGCTGAACCCGCGCAACGGCGTCTCCTACCCGATCGTCGTGCAGACGCCGCAATACGACGTGGACACGATCAACAATCTGCAGAACATGCCGCTTGGCACCGGCAGCGCGACGCAACTCCTCGGCGGGGTCGCGAAGATCCACGAGGGATCGAGCAACGCCGTCGTGTCGCATTATAACGTTCGCCCGGTGGTGGACATCTACGCCTCGACCGAGGGGCGGGACCTCGGCGCCGTTGCCGCGGACATCAACAAGATCATCGAGCAGACTAGGAAGGACGTGCCGCGCGGCGCGCAGGTCACGCTGCGCGGCCAGGTTGATACCATGACCAGCGCCTACACCCAGCTGCTCGCGGGCCTCGCCTTCGCCATCGTGCTGATCTACCTGCTGATCGTCGTGAACTTCCAGTCCTGGCTGGACCCGTTCGTGATCGTCATGGCGCTGCCGGGCGCGCTGGCCGGGATCGTATGGATCCTGTTCCTCACCGGCACCACGCTCTCGGTGCCGGCGCTCACGGGTGCCATCATGTGCATGGGGGTGGCGACCGCGAACAGCATCCTCGTGATCAGCTTCGCGCGCGAGCGCCTGGCCGCGGGCGCCACCGCGCTGGAGGCGGCGCTGGACGCGGGTGCCACGCGCTTCCGCCCGGTGATCATGACGGCGCTGGCGATGATCATCGGCATGGGGCCGACGGCGCTGAGCGCGGAGCAGAACGCGCCGCTCGGCCGGGCGGTCATCGGTGGGCTGATGTTCGCGACCGTGGCGACGCTGTTCCTGGTGCCGACGATCTTCAGCGTCGTCCATGGCCGGAGGAAGCGGAATGCCGCGTACCCCGCAGGCATGCGGGCGGCGGAGTAGAGGCCGATGCTCGACCATGGCCACAGCGTGACAGGAGCGGATGCGATGGAAGACGCCCAGGCCGTGCGCCCGAAAGCGCAGCATGACGCGTCCGCGCCGCGACCCACGGCGGAGCGCAGCGGCCCGCATGCAGGCGAGCGCGAGACGCATGCCCACGGCCATGCGCTCCGGGCGCAGGTCCGCAGGCCGCGCCACCTGAAGCTCGTCGGCCTCATCATCGTGGTCGCCGCCGCGGCTGCCGTCGCCTACGGCGTGATCAGCCGGCAGGCGCACGAGACGGCCTTGGTCACGGAAACAAACCAGGCCGCGGTTCCTGTCGTAGCCCTCGCGTCTCCGGTGCACGGCACGGGGCCGCGCAACCTCGTCCTGCCCGGCGACGTCCAGGCTTACTTCGACGCGCCGCTTTACGCCCGGGTCAACGGCTACCTGAAGGCCTGGTATCACGACATCGGCGCGCGCGTGACCAAGGGCGAGAGCCTGGCGACCATTGATACCCCCGAGTTGGACGAGCAGCTCGACCAAGCGAAGGGGGATCTCGCGATGGCGCAGGCGAACCTCGCCCTGGCGCAGGTTACGGCGAAGCGCTGGCACGCCCTGCTCGCGACCAACTCCGTCTCGCAGCAATCAGCCGACGAGAAGGCCAGCAATGCGCAGGCACAAGAGGCGGTTGTCGCGGCCCAGAAGGCGCACGTGCAGCGCCTCCTGGCCATGGCCGCCTTCAAGAACATCGTGGCGCCCTTCGACGGCGTGGTGACGGCGCGCAACACCGATGTGGGCGCCCTGATCAACCAAGGGTCGAGCAGCACGCCGCCGCTGTTCAAAGTGGCCGACATACACGCGATGCGGGTCTATGTCCGCGTGCCGCAGATCTACGCGAGCCAGCTCAAGGTCGGCATGAAGGCGACGCTGACGCAGCCGCAGTATCCCGGCGTCACCTTCCCGGCCACGCTCGACACGACCTCGAACTCGGTCGCGATGGAGAGCCGGACGGTGCTGGTCGAGCTGAGGGCGCCGAATCCTGACGGCAAGCTCTGGCCCGGCACCTACGCGCAGGTGGACTTCCAGCTCGGCGGCGACCCGGACGTGCTGCGGGTCCCGACCAGCTCGCTCATCTTCCGCGAGCACGGGGCGCAGATCGCCGTCCTCGGCCCCGGCGACACGGTCGAGATGAAGGACGTCCGGGTCGGCCGCAACTTCGGCACGCAGATCGAGATCCTCTCGGGCCTCGACCAGGACGACAGGATCATCAACGCGCCGCCCGACACGCTCGAGAACGGCGAGAAGGTGCAGGTCGCCGGCAATCCAGAGCCCGCGGGCGACGAAGTCGCGGAGCACTGAAAGCGCTCATGCGACCCATTCGAGCGTTCCTGCTCCTCGGCTGCGCCGCCCTGCTCGCCGGCTGCGACCTGGCGCCGCGCTACCACGTCCCTGTCACCTCGATACCGGTGAACTACAAGGAAGCCAGCTACTGGCACGCGGCGCGGCCCGCGGACACGGTGCAGCGCGGGTCGTGGTGGCGCCTCTACGGCGACCCTGACCTTGACGCGCTGGAATCGAGGGTGGACGGCGCGAACCCCACGCTCGCGGCAGCTCTCGCCGCCTACGGCCGCGCGCGCGCCTTCGCCGCCGAGGCGGAGGCCGGGCTCGCGCCGCGGATCGCCGTCGGCGGCCAGATCAACGAGGACCGCCAGTCCAACCGGCGACCGCGGCGGCGCCCTGGCCAGCCGAACCAGTATCTCGACAACAGCATCAGCGTGCAGGCCAACTACGAGATTGATTTCTGGGATCAGATCGCCAACGAGATCAGGAGCGGCCGCGACCTGGCGCAGGCGACGGCGGCGGACCTGGAGAACACCCGCTTGCTGCTGCACGTTGACCTCGCGAGCGACTACGTGGCGCTCCGCGGCTTCGACGCCGAGGCGAACGTCCTGCGTTCGGCGGTGGCGGCCTATGAGCGGGCCGTGACGCTCACGGAGAACCGCTTGCAGGGAAAGATCTCGCCAGCGCTCGACGTCACCCGGGCCCAGACGCAGCTCAGCGACGCGCAGGCGCAGCTCACCGACCTGCTGTCCCGCCGCGCCCTGGTCGAGCACGCGATAGCCGTGCTCGTCGGTGTGCCCCCGGCCGAGCTGTCGCTCCCACCGGAGCCGTGGCGCATCAGGCTGCCCAGCGTCTCGCCAGGCCTGCCCTCGACGCTGCTCGAGCGGCGCCCGGACATCGCCTCGGCCGAGCGGCAGGTCGCCGCCGCGAACGCGACGATCGGGGTGGCGCGCGCGGCGTTCTACCCGACCATTTCCCTGAATCTCATCTATGGTCTCGAGGCTACCGGGTTCAGTCTCTTCAGCCTGCCCAACGATTTCTGGGCCGTGGGTCCGGGTCTCGCGCTGCCGCTGTTCGAGGGTGGGCTGCGGCACGCCGAGGAGGCGGCAGCCATCGGCGCCTATAAGCTGGCCGTCGCGAATTATCGCGGAACCGTGCTCGCGGCGTTCCAGGACGTGGAGGACAACCTCGCCCTGCTCAAGTATCTCGGGCAGGAGCAGCAGGAGCGGGATGCGGCCGTGACGGCAGCGCAGCGGACCCTGGCGATGGCAATGGCCCTCTACAAGGACGGGGCGACCAATTTCCTCGACGTGGTCGTGGCACAGACAGAAGCGCTGCAGGCAGAGGAGGCCGCGACCAGCCTCAGGACCAGGCGCCTGCAGGCCAGCATAGAGCTGATCCGCGCCCTCGGCGGCGGCTGGACCCGGCAGGACCTGCCGCCGGCCAAGACAATCTATCAGCACCTCGACAATCGACTGGAAGCCGGCACACCGGGCGGCGCCGGGTCGGCGTTCTGACCGTGGACCGAGCGTGAGGCAAGCCGGGGCGAGGACTGGCATTGCTTACGCTTGCCAGCGGCATCGCCGCCGCGCAGGAGCGGCCGAACCTGCTGCCGACGAGGGATGTCGACATCACCTACCGCATCACCCGGCCCGACGAGCCGAAGTTGCGCGAGCGGGTGCGCTGGAAGGCAGCCGACGCCCTCGAACGCGTCGATATCCCCGGCGGTGCGACGTCCATCTTCGACCACAAGGCGCACTACGTCACCGTGCTGACGCCCGCGACCCACTCCTACCTCAAGTTGCGGTCGCGAGCGCGCGGCCCGGTCGAGCCGGCGCGCGACGCCCCGCTCACGCGCGGCGGCGAGGCGACGGTCGCCGGCCTCGGCTGCACGATCTGGAACTGGACCAACCCCGAGGACCAGGCGCCGTATAGCGCCTGCGTGACCGACGACGGGGTGCCGCTGCGCCTGCGGGAGAACGGGCAGACGGTGGCGGAGGCAGTATTGGTGCAGTACGGCAAGCAGGATCCGAAGCTCTTCGAGGTGCCGAGCGGATACGAGCCGTCCGTAGCCTCCGAGGGTGGCATGCCGTGACCTATCCGGCGCCGTACGGAGCGCTTGCGGTCCGGCGGCATCCCGCGGACACTCGGGACCGTTCGGCGTAGCCGGCACCTCGGCCGGGCGACGCCCGAACCCGCCGCGAGAGCGGGCACGATGATGGAGAGGAACCGAGAACCATGCCCAGCACCCCATCCCTGGCAATCACGCGACGCGGCCTCGGCCTGCTCGCGGCCGGCGCCGCCGCGACCGCACCTTTCCTCCAGGCCCGCCCGCGCAGCGGCCGGCAAGCGCCTCGCCTATCTCACCCCTGGCCTCGACCTGCCGTTCTGGCGCACGCTCGCCAAGGGCATCGAGGACACGGCGAAGGCGCAGGGCGGCTCCTCCACCACCTACGACAGCCACAACTCGGCGCAGACCCAGATCCAGAACGCGCAGGACGCCATCGCCAAGCAGGTGGACGGCATCATCATCTCGCCCACCGACAGCTCGACCGCGCCCGCCGTGCTCGCCGCGGCGAAGCGCGCCAACATCCCCGTCGTCATCGCCGACATCGGCACGACGGGCGGCGAGTATGTCTCGTTCATCATCTCCGACAACGAGAAGGGCGCCTACGGCGTCGGCCAGCAGCTCGCGGCGCGATGAAGGCGAAGGGCTGGGACAAGGGCACGGTCGGCCTCGTCACCATCTCGCTCGCCCGCAACAACGGCAAGGCGCGGACCAAGGGATTCATGCACGCGATGGACGAGGCCGGCATCAAGCAGGCGGCGCTCTCCCAGATGCAGACCTACACCGCCGACGAGACCCTCAAGTTCGTCCAGGACATGCTGACCGCGCACCCCGACCTGCGCGGCCTGTTCATCGAGACCGACCAGCCAACTCTCGGCGCCCTTCGCGCGCTCCAGTCCTCCCGGCGCCAGGACAGCGTGCTGCTCGCCGCCTTCGACGGCATCCCCGACTTCATCCCGCTGATCGAGCAGGGCAAGATCGTCGCCTCCGGGATGCAGCAGCCCTACCTCATGGGTCAGCGCTCGGCCGAGGCGATGCTCGACCATTTCGCCGGCAAGACCCCGGAGAAGCAGATCCTCGTCCCGATCCTGGTCGTGGACGGGGCGAACGTGAAGCAGGAGGAGCCGACGGTACGCAAGACCGTGTTCGGCGAGTAGAAGCGGGCGCCGCCATGTCCCTGCTCGCCTTGCGCGGGATCGCGAAGCGGTTCGGGGGAACGGCCGCGCTCGCGGGCGCGCACTTCGACCTGCGCGCCGGCGAAGTCCACGCGCTCGTGGGCGCGAACGGCGCGGGCAAGAGCACGCTGTCCCGCGTCATCTCCGGCCACATCCAGCCCGACGAGGGCGAGATCCTGCTCGGCGGCGCGCCCGTGCGCTTCGCTGGCTCGCGCGACGCGATCCGGGCCGGCATCGCGATGGTGACGCAGGAGACCTCGCTCGCGCCGGACCTCTCGGTGCTGGAGAACATCATGCTGCCCCGGCTCGCGATGCCCGGCCGGCTGCGCTGGCGGGCGCTGCGCGAGCAGGCGGGCGCTCTCGTCGCCGAGCTGGGCCAGGAGGCCGGCCTCGCGCTCGATGCGGCGGTGGGCAGCCTCAGCATTGGGCAAAGACAGCTCGTCGAGATCCTGAAGGCGCTGGCTCTCGGCAGCCGCATCCTGATCCTCGACGAGCCGACGGCGCCGCTCTCGCCGCACGAGAGCGAGCGCTTGTTCGCGATCATGCGGCGGCTGGCCGGGCAAGGGCGCGGGCTGATCTTCGTGTCGCACCGGCTGGAGGAAATCTTCGGCATCACCGACCGGGTCACGGTGCTGCGCGAGGGACGGGTGGTCGCGGCGGGGCGCGAGACGCGGGAGCTGACCCAAGGCGAGCTTGTGCGGCTCATGGTCGGGCGCGACCTCGACGATGTGTATGCCCAAGGCGGCGCGGCGGCAGCGTCCGATGCCGGGCGGGTGGTGCTGCGCGTCGCGGGCCTAGCCTGCCCGCCGCATGTGCGCGACGTGTCGTTCGAGGTTCGGGCGGGCGAGATCTTGGGACTCGCGGGGCTGGTCGGCGCCGGGCGGTCGGAGACGCTGGAGGCGATCTTCGGCCTGCGCCGCCGAGCGGCGGGCACGGTCGAGCTGGACGGCAAGCCCTTCGCGCCGACCGGTCCGCGCGGAGCGATCCGCGCCGGCGTCGGCCTGATCCCGGAGGACCGTCGGGGCCAGGGGATCGTGCCGGACTTCTCCGTGCGCGAGAACCTGCTGCTGGCCCATCTCGGCGCGCACCGCGGGCCGACGCTGGCCTATGGGGAGCGGAGCGAGGCGGTGGGCCGGCTGCTGGCACTCCTGGAGCTGCCCGAGCGACGCCTGCTCGACGCGAGCCTGCTCACTTTCTCGGGCGGGATGCAGCAGAAGGTGATCCTCGCCCGCTGGCTGCTCCTCGGCCCGCGGCTGCTGCTCCTCGACGAGCCGACCCGCGGCGTGGACATCGGCACGCGCAGCAGCATCTACGCCCTGCTCCGGCGCATCGCGGCGGGGGGTGTGGCCTGTGTCGTGGTCTCGTCGGACTTCGAGGAGGTGATCGGCCTCGCCGACCGCGTGGTCGTGCTCAGCGACGGTGTCTCCGTCACCGATATCCCGAGCCGGCTCGTGGACGTAGAGAAGCTCGCGATGTTCGCCGCCCCGCGCAGCTCGGCGGAGCAGACGCATACCTTGCTCGAGAAGCTGGTCGCCCGGCACGGCGGCGTCGCCTACTGGATCGCGCTGGAGGGCGGGCGCCTGTTCTGCTTCGACCGCGTGGGTGACGACGCGGCAGCCGACCCCGGCTTCGCCGCGGGGACGTTCCCCGATCTCGACTCGACCCGCATCGCTCACGCCGTCCCGCCGCGCCCCGGCTTCGCACTCGCGCCGGATGGGGGGGGTCCGACCCTTCTCGTGCCCGTCTCCGGGCGGAGCGGCCACAGCCTCGGCCTCGTCGGACTCACCCTCCCCCGGCCGTCGCCCGCTCTCGACGCGGCGGCGATCCAGCGCGAGATCGAGGCGGCGCTGGGCGGCACGGCTGAGGCTGAGAAGGTCCCCGCATGAGTTCCACCCTGCCCCGAACCCCGTCCAGCGCAGGCACCGCGAGGCCGCGCCGCTCGCCGCTGCGGCTGCTCGCGACCCAGATCGAGCTGCGGATGCTGGTCCTGGTCCTGCTGGTGATGCTGGGCCTATCCCTGATCTCGCCCTATTTCTTTACGCTGAACAACCTGTTCAACTTGATGGACCAGTCGGTCGTGGTCGGCATGGTGGCGCTCGGCCAGACCTTGGTGATCCTGATCGGCGGTATAGACCTCTCGGTCGGCTCGCTCGCGGGCGTCACCGGCATCGTGCTCGGCCTCACCTTCCCCACGCTCGGCCTCTGGGGCGGCATCGCGGCTTGCCTTGCGGCGGGGCTGGCCGCCGGGCTGGTCAACGGCGCAGTCATCACCTTCGGCCGGGTAGCGCCGTTCGTCGTGACGCTCGGGATGATGAGCATCGGCCGCAGCCTCGCCTACGTTCTGAGCGGCGCCAACTCCATAGGGGACCTGCCGCCCCCCTTGGCCGACCTCTCCAACGGCACGCTGCTCGGCGTGCCGGTGAATTTCTGGTGCCTGCTCGCCGCCTATGCCGTCTGCTGGTGGTTCCTCACCTACGCCAAAGGCGGGCGCACGCTCTACGCCATCGGCTCCAATCCCGAGGCGGCGCGGGTGGCCGGGCTCGGCATCCGCTCATGGAGCGTGTTCGCCTACGCCGTCTCGGGCCTGATGAGCGCGGTGGCGGCGATTTTCCTTGCGAGCAAGATCCTCTCGATTGACCCGATCGGCGGCCAAGGGCTGGAACTCGATTCCATCGCGGCCGTCGTGATCGGCGGCGCCTCCCTGTTCGGCGGGCGCGGCTCCATCGTCGGCACGCTTGCTCGGCGTGTTCATCATGGTGTTCATCCGAAACGGGCTGAACCTGCTCAACGTCTCGCCCTACTGGCAGGGGACGGCCATCGGCTCGATCATCGTCGCCGCCGTGCTCGCCGAGCGGCTCATCAGCGCGCGCAGCGGAGCGCGGTGACGTTCCCTGGCTGACCTGCGGCTTCGCACGGTCCATATGAGGCCGGCAGGGCTGAGAGAGTCAGGGACCATGAAGATAGACGGCACGCCTTACCGCAGCGTGTGGGTGGACCAGGCGGATGGCTGGTCAGTCCACATCCTCGACCAAACGAAGCTGCCGTGGTCGTTCGACATCCTGCGGCTGACCACCCTGCAGAAGGCCGCGCACGCGATCCGCGTCATGCAGGTTCGCGGCGCGCCGCTGATCGGCGCCGTCGCGGCTTACGGCCTCGCGCTGGCAGTGCGCGAGGACGCGCAGGTGGAGAACATGGAGCGGGCCGCCGCCCTGCTCGCCGCGACGCGGCCGACCGCCGTGAACCTGGCCTGGGCGCTGGAGCGGATGCTGACCCGCCTTCGCAACACCGCCCGCGGCGAGCGCGTCCGCGTCGCCTATGCCGAAGCTGCCGCGATCGCGGACGAGTCCGTGGCCGAGTGCGAGAGCATCGGCGAGCACGGCAAGGCGCTGTTCGAGGCCACCGCTCGAAAGGAAGGGCGCAAGCCCGGCCAGCCGGTCAACGTGCTTACCCACTGCAACGCCGGCTGGCTGGCGACGGTCGATTGGGGCACGGCGCTGGCCCCCATCTACAAGGCGCACGATTCCGGCATCCCCGTCCACGTCTGGGTGGACGAGACGCGCCCGCGCAACCAGGGCGCGGCGCTGACCGCGTGGGAGCTTGGCAAGCACGGGGTCCCGCACACGGTCGTCAGCGACAACGCGGGCGGCCATCTGATGCAGCACGGCCGGGTGGACCTGGTTATCGTCGGCGCCGACCGGGTGACGCGCGCGGGCGACGTGGCGAACAAGGTGGGCACCTACCTCAAGGCGCTGGCTGCCCGCGACAACGGCGTGCCATTCTGGGTGGCGCTGCCGTCCAGCACCGTGGATTGGGGGATCAGCGACGGCGTCGCCGAGATCCCGATCGAGGAGCGCGAGGCCGCGGAAGTCACGACCGTCACCGGGCGCGGTCTCGACGGCCAAGTTACGACCGTGCGCGTGGTGCCGACCGGGAGCGCCGCGGCGAACCCAGCCTTCGACGTGACGCCTGCCCAATTCGTCACGGGTCTCATCACCGAGCGTGGCCGGTGCGAGGCGACGGCGGGAAGTCTGAGGACGCTTTTCCCCGAGCACGGATAGCGGCTACTTGAGGATGCTTGGAAAACACGGTCACCCGCTAACCGAATGCCGGGGGACCCTGTGAACACCAGCTATTCGGGCGCAATCTCACGCAGTGCCATGCGCTTGTAAGAATCGACGAGCGCGTCACCTTCGCTGCGCGGCACCGAGATAGCGAGCCGCATCGTCGCCTCTCCAAGCTGCATGACGAGGAACGCGGAGACGGCAAGCGCTGCGCGGCTCGCGGAAGGGTCGAGCCGCGCCAGCACCTCGGCCAGCACCGCACCGTTCGCCCGGCTGTTCGCAATATCGATATCCACGAGCGCCTTGTCGGCCTGTGTTCCCGACCAGATGTCGCGCATGACCGGCTCGGCGAGGAATATCCCGTAATAGGTATCCACTAACCGGCCGAAGGCGAAGCGCAGACCAGCCGCATCACGGACGCCGGCGAGCTCGGCCTCGATGCATGCCAGACCTTGCGCGTTGTAGCGTTCCGCGAGCGTGCGGATGATTGCGGCTTTGTCGGGGAAGTATTGATAGAGCGATCCAATCGATACGCCAGCCAGCTCGGCGACATCGCTCATTCGCATCGCGTCGCTGCCACGCTCCGCGATCAGGCTGACAGCTGCCGCGAGAAGTTGCTCGACCCGTTCACGGCTGCGCCGCTGGATCGGCACTCGGCCGGGTGGCGGCGTGCCCACCGCGGGGTTGGGCACGGCTGACTCCGAGCGGCTCATAGGTCCTCATTCGCCATGCAGATTTCTCTTGCCAACCGAAATATGAGGATTTATCACATTCGCGAACATGAGTGTTCATCACATTAGGATTGCCATGCGGCATATGGCTGACGGGCTGCACGAGAACAAGCGGCCCCGGATCTCGATAAAGCGGGTCAGCGCGCCGCGCGGCCGTCGCGACCGCATCGGCACACGCAACGGGGCGGAGCAAACAGGGAGAGATGAGATGACCAGCCAACTCATGAAGAATGCGATCCTCGTCGCGGCGCTCGGCTCGGGTCTGGTCGGCGGGGTGCTCTTCGCGTTCTCGACGTTTGTCATGAGCGCTCTTGCCCGACTCCCGGCTCCGCAGGGCATCGCGGCCATACAATCCATCAACATCGTGGCGATCAATCCGATGTTCATGGGCGCGTTCCTGGGAACCGGGGCGATCTGCGTCGGCCTCATGATCGGTGCCGTGTCGAGATGGCACGACCCCGCGACCCCGTATATACTCACCGGCGGCTTGCTCTACGTGCTGGGCACGATTCTGGTCACGATGATTTGGAATGTCCCAATGAACGATGCGCTCGCCGCAGTCGATCCGAACACAGCCGAAGCCGCGCACCTTTGGGGTCGGGTTGTCCAGCAGTGGACGGCCTGGAACCATGTGCGCACCGTGGCGGCGCTGGCGGCGGCTGTGGCGTTGATGCTCGCGGACCGCAATCCGCTCCTCTGGGCGGTGCGCGCGTGATCCCAGCCGGGGCGAGGAACTGACCGGCTCATCAAGCCGGGCAAGGAGCTCGCCCTTCGCTGGTTCTACTCACCTCTTGAGTTGAGCAGAGAACCGTGCCATCGCTACAGGTTAGTGACGACTCGCTTCCCGCTCGCCTTGGCACTCTTGCTCGCGGCCTGCGCTGCGAACCGCTCCTCCGTCCCCGGCCTCCACCGCACCGCGCCGGCCGGCGCTCCGGGCGGCTCTGCCGCCGCGCTGGCCAACGTGCCTCCTTATGCGAGCCGGCCGGACGAGCCGTTCTCCCGCGCCAACGCCGTCGCCATCGTGCTGCGCGAGTGGCGCGCCTTCGGCCAGGCCGTGGACGATGACCCGCCGAACACGCGGCCGGATGCGGGCGAGAACCGCCCCGACCGTCAGCCCGGCATGTGGGAGCGCGTCGGCGATTATTGGTTCATCGGCCAGGACGACGGCACCCGCACCCAGGACTGGACCAGCAAGTATGACGGCACGGGCACCGAGTTCCCGCCGGGCGACGACCCGCACGCCTGGTCGGCCGCCTTCATCTCCTATGTCATGCGCGTCGCAGGCGCCGGATCGCGCTTTCCGTATACGCCCGTCCATTCCTACTACATCAATGCGGCCGTCGAGGGCGGCTATGCGATCAAGGCTTATCCCTTGCAGGACTACGCGCCGCTACCGGGCGATCTCGTCTGCATGGGCCGCGGCTTCGCTGCGACGATGCACTTCAGCAACCTGCCAGCGCCGACGTTCCCCGCCCATTGCGACATGGTCGTGCGGACCACGCCGGGCCAGGACGTGGTCATCGGTGGGAATGTGGACGGCTCAGTGACCCTGAAGCACGTTCCGGTCACGAACGATGGCAAGCTCGCGATGCCGGATGGCACGGTGCTGGACACGCGCTGGCCCTGGCTCACGGTGATCAAGGTGCTTTACGACCAGTAGGGGACCGGCCGGGCAAAGCATCAGCGCTGGCGCCAGGGCAGCCCCTCCGCCTTCCAGCCGGCAACGGTGCCGCGGTGGCCCTCCTCGTCCGTCGGTCCCTCGAACCCGTCTGCGACGTTGTAGCTGTTCGCGAAGCCCGCCGCCTGGGCAGCGGCAGCAGCGGCCAGGCTGCGCCCGCCGCTCCGGCAGAGGAAGTAGAGCTTGCTCCCCGGGTCGAGCCCGGCCTCGCGCAGATGGTCGGCAAAGCTGCTGTTGACCTGCATGGTCGGATAGACCTGCCACGGGATCAGCACGGGCTGCTTGCTCGCCTGCCCGAGGTCGGGCAGGCCGACGAAGGCCCACTCCGGCTGCGTGCGCACATCCACGAGTTGCGCGCCGGGATCGCGGAGCAGGGTTTCCCAAGCGTCTCTCGGCGCGACGTTCTCCACCATGCTAAGCCTCCCTCGCGTTCGCGGAAGGCGGCTTAGCATGGGCGACGAGCAGAGGGGATGGGTCGATGGTCTCCTGGCCGCAATCGGCAACACGCCGCTGGTCCGCCTCCGACGCGCGAGCGAGGCGACGGGCTGCCTGATCCTGGGCAAGGCCGAGTTCATGAACCCCGGCGGCTCGGTGAAGGATCGGGCGGGTGCGGCCATCATCCTCGACGCCGCGTGCAGCGGCGCCCTGCCGCCCGGCGGCACCATCGTCGAGGGCACGGCCGGCAACACTGGCATCGGCATCGCCGTCGTCGCCAACGCGCTCGGCTACCGCACGGTGATCGTCATGCCTGAGACCCAGAGCCAGGAGAAGCAGGACGCGCTGCGTTTGCTCGGCGTGGATCTGCGCCTTGTCCCGGCCAAGCCCTATCGCGACCCGGGCAACTACGTGCACGTGAGCCGGCGCCTGGCGGAGGAGACGGGGGCATTCTGGGCCAACCAGTTCGACAATCTCGCGAACCGCGAAGGGCACCGGGCCGGCACCGGCGAGGAGATCTGGCGGCAGACGGGCGGCCAGGTGGACGCGTTCACCTGCGCCTGCGGCACCGGCGGCACGCTCGCCGGCGTGTCGCTCGCGCTCAAGGCGCACAAGCCCGGTGTGCGCGTCGTGCTTGCCGATCCGGAAGGGAGCGCCCTCTACGGCTGGGTGAGGCTGCGAGACCTCACCGTCGAGGGCAGCTCGGTCACGGAAGGGATCGGCCAGAGCCGGGTGCCGGGCAACCTGAAGGGCGTGGAGGTGGACGACGCCGTGCGTATCCCGGACGGCGAGGCGCTGGACCAGGTGTTCGACCTGGTGCAGCACGAGGGGCTGGCGGTGGGCGGCTCGTCGGGGATCAACGTGGCGGCGGCGATCCGCATCGCGCGCGAGATGGGGCCGGGGCATACGATCGTGACCGTGCTGTGCGACGGGGCGGCCCGGTATCAGAGCAAGCTGTTCAATCCGCGATTCCTGCGGGAGAAAGGGCTGCCGGTGCCGGGGTGGATGGGCTGAAAGGCACGCCGGTTCAAACCCGCAGATGACGGTTGAACACCCGTTCCAAACCGCGGAAGACGCGCGCGATCATGAAGGTCAGCACGATGTAGATCGCGCCCGCCACTAGCAGCGGATCGGTCGAGTAGCTGGCGGCGGCGAGGCGGCGGCCGACCCCGGTGACGTCGAGCAGGGTGATTGTGCTCGCAAGCGAGGTGGACTTGAGCTGGATCACCACCTCGTTGCTCAGCGCCGGCAGCATCAGCCCGTAGGCGCGGGGCAGGATGATGCGCCTGAGACGCGTCCAGGGCCGCATCCCGAGCGCCGTCGCCGCCTCCACCTCGCCGCGGGGCACGCCCAGGATGCCGCCGCGCACGACCTCGGCGACGTAGGCCGTCATGTTGAGCGAGAAAGCGATCAGCGCGCAGGGATAGGCGTAGCGCAGCACGTCCCAGAGGAACGAGTGGCGCACGAAGCCGAACTGCGCGAGGCCGTAGTAGATCAGGAAGATCTGCACCAGCAGCGGCGTGCCGCGGAAGAAGCCGGAATAGGCCGCGGCCGGCAGGGCGACCAGCGGCGAGCGCGACAGCCGCGCGAGCGCGAGCGGCACGGAGAGCACGAGGCCGATCAGCGACGTGATTACGAGGAGCTGCACGGTCATCCACAGCCCGGCCGCGAAGGCGGGCGCCGCGGCGGCGATGTCGTCCTGCCACCCGGCGAGCCAGGCCGCCATGCTCAGCGCCCCCTTTTCAACGCTGGCCCAACCCGCGGCTCGCCCGCCGCTCCAGGGCGCGGAACACCGGGTTGGAGAGATTGAGGAAGAATAGGTAGACGAAGGCGGCGGCCAGGAAGAAGACGAAGGGCGCCTTCGTGACCTGCGCCGCGATGTCGGCCTTGCGCATCAGCTCCTCAAGCCCGAGCACGGAGACCAGGGACGTGTCCTTCAGCAGGCTCTGCCACTGGTTATTCAGGCTGGGCAGGACGAGGCGCCAGGCCTGAGGCAGGTGAATGCGGAAGAAGATGTCGCGCGGCCGCATGGCGAGCGCCCGCGCCGCCTCGATCTGGCCGCGCGGCACGGCGAGGAACGCACCGCGGAAGCTCTCGGACGAGTAGGCTGCGAACACGACCGAGAGGGCGAAGACGCCGCCCGCGAACGGGCTGAGGTTCACGCTGCCGCCCGTCGTGCGGTAGAGCAGCGTCGTCAGCCCGAAGTAGCAGATCAGCAGGATGACGAACTCGGGCACGCCGCGCAGCAGATTGCCGAGCCAGATGCAGGGCGCGCGCACCCAGGGGCGCGGGGATAGCTTGCCGAGCGCCCACAGGATGCCGACGAGAAGGCCGCATAGGAGGGACGAGAAGGCGACCTCCAGGGTGACCATCGTTCCCTGGGCGAGCTGTCCTGCGTAGCCGTGGAGGTCCATCATCTAGGGACAGCTACGGAACCAGCGTATTCAGGCCGGCACGATGTCGAGCCTGCGCTCGATGCGATCGAGCCGCTGTTCCGTGGTGTCGAGCCGGTTCGCCAAGCTGGCGTAGTGGTTGGCCTCTGTGGCGGCGAGGTTGGCGACCTGGATTTCGAGCGTCGTGAGGCGGTGCTTCACGTCGGCCAGGTCGGTGAGCACGCGGTCCACCTTCGCGTCGAGCCGGCGCATGTAGATCAGGAGGATGTTGTCGGGGTCGTCGCTCATCGCACGCATGCCTCTCGAACGGTGATACTAACTCCAGTGTCGCTGATTGCCCAAATCGCCATAATAGCGGTCGATCAATCGCTTGTTGAAGAGCCGCACGGTGTCTCGCCCGCTATTTGGCCTCGATGCTGAACGGGAAATACTCGGCGTTGATTTTCTTGTAGGCGCCGTCCTTCTTCACCTCGGCCAGCGCCGCGTTCAATTCGGATAGCAGCTTGGTGTCGTCCTTGCGCACGGCGATGCCGGTGCCGGTGCCGAAGATCGCGGGGTCGTCCAGCGGCTTGCCGACGTATTGGTAATCGCCCTTGCCGTCCTTCTGCAGCCAGTCGAACTCGATCGTGCTGTCCGCAAGCGTCGCGTCGATGCGCCCGGCCTTGAGGTCCTGGAACGCCTCGTCTTGCCCTTGATAGACCTTGATATCGACGATGCCGCCGAGCTTCTGCCGGGCGTAGGTCTCATGCGTTGTGCCGCTCTGCACGCCGAGGATCTTGCCCTTGAGGGTCGCGGGATCGTCGGTGATCGTCGAGCCCTTGGCGGCGACGAAGCGGGCCGGGGCCAGCGTGATCGCGTTGGTGAAGGCGACCTTCTTCTCACGCTCGGGCGTGATGGACATCTGCGACAGGATGGCGTCCACCTTGTGCGCGCCGAGGGCTGCGATCATGCTGTCGAAGTCCATGTTGACCCACTCGCACTTGAGGTGCGCGGCGGCGCACATGGCGGTGCCCAGCTCGATCTCGAAGCCCTTGAGCTGTCCGCTGGCGTCCCTGTATTCGAAGGGCGCGTAGTCGGCCTCGGTCGCGATCCGCACAGTATCGCCCTGCGCCTGCGCCGCACCCATCGGGACCGCCGCCGCGATGCCAGCCGCCGCCAGCAGGCTGAGGAACCAGTGCTTCATCGAGAGGTCTCCTGTTCCGTTGCTTGGGTTCTAGTGCGTCAACATGCGGGAGAGGAACTGCCGGCAGCGCTCGGAGGCGGGCGCGCCGAACACCTGCTCGGGCGGACCCTCCTCCTCCACCAGGCCGCCGTCGAGGAAGACGACGCGGGTCGCGACGTGCCGGGCAAAGCCCATCTCGTGGGTCACGACCAGCATCGTCCGTCCCTCGCCCGCGAGGTCCTGCATCACCTTGAGCACCTCGCCGACCAGCTCGGGATCGAGAGCCGAGGTCGGCTCGTCGAACAGCAGCACGGCGGGCTGCATCGCGAGTGCGCGGGCGATGGCCACGCGCTGCTGCTGCCCGCCGGAGAGCTGGCCCGGATAGGCGTCGCCACGGTGCGCGAGCCCGACCTTGGCCAGCATCTCCTCGGCGCGGGCGACCGCCGTCCTCTTGCCCAGCCCGAGCACGTGCACCGGCGCCTCGGTGACGTTCTGCAGCACGGTCATGTGCGGCCAAAGGTTGAACTGCTGAAACACCATGCCGCAGCGTTGCCGCAGGCGTTCCACCTGGCGTGGGTCGGCGGGAGCCGGCCTGCCGCCGCGCAGGCGCATCTCGATCCGCTCGCCCGCGACGGTGATGCGTCCCTGGTCGGGGATCTCCAGCAGGTTGATGCAGCGGAGCAGGGTGCTCTTGCCGGAGCCGCTGCTGCCGATGATCGCGATCACTTCGTGCTCGCGTGCTGCCAGCGAGATGCCACGCAGCACCTCGGCGTTCCCGAACCGCTTGTGCAGGTCCTCGACGGCCACTGCCGGCATGTCCATCCTCTGCTCCCCCGAACGGGCTGCCGAGGAACGTTTGCACGAAGCCTGGTGACAGGGAAGCGCGCGGGCGGTTAGCCTCGCGGCGTGAACGAAAGGGAGGAACGCATGGGCCTGTCCCGGCTCGCCGCCGCTTGCGCGGCCGTCGTCTTCGCCGCCGCGCCCACCTGGGCGAGCACGCTGGTGTTTAACTCCGATGCCTCGGAGCCGGGCGCCAAGGCGGCGTTCGAGTGGGTGGCCAAGCACTTCGAGCAGGAGAACCCCGGCGTCACCGTCAAGCTGAACATCTATGACCGGGAGAGCTACAAGCAGTCCATCCGCAACTGGCTCACCTCAGCGCCGCCGGACGTGGTGCTCTGGTATGCCGGCGAGCGGATGCGGCAATTCTCGTCGCCCGGCCTGCTGCTCGACGTGAGCGATTTGTGGACGGCGAAGGCGAAGCAGGAGTTCGGCGGCGCCGTTGACCTCGTGACCGACCACGGCAAGCAATACGGCGTGCCCTACAGCTACTACCAGTGGGGCCTCTACTTCCGGCGCGACCTGCTCGACAAGGCAGGCGTGCAGCAGATCAAGACCTGGGATGACCTGCTGAACGCCTGCACGAAGCTGCGCGCCCAGGGCGTCGAGCCGATCGCGCTCGGCAGCAAGGAGCTTTGGACGACCGCCGGGTGGTTCGACTACCTCGACCTGCGCACCAACGGCTATCAGTTCCACATGCAGCTCATGGCCGGCAAGGCGAGCTGGCAGGACCCCAAGGTGAAGGCCGTCTTCGCCCGCTGGAAGGAGTTGCTCGACAAGGACTGCTTCGTCCGCAACCACACCAGCCTCACCTGGCAGGAGAGCCAGACGCTGCTCTACCAGGGTAAGGCGGCGATGATGCTGATCGGCAACTTCATCACCCAGGGCTTCCCGCCGGAGATCGCGCCCAAGATGGACTTCACGCCCTTCCCGCAGATTGAGCCCGGCGTTGCGGACGCGGAGGAAGCGCCGATGCAGTCCATCCACATTCCCGCGGGCGCCAAGAACAAGGACGACGCGCGCAAGATGCTCGTATTCATGATGCGCCCCGATGTGCAGGCCGAGGTGAACCGGGACTTCAAGCAGATTCCCGCCAACAAAGAGGCGGCCGTGCCGGACGACCGCTTCCTGCAGGCCGGGAAGAAGCTCCTCGACTCGGCTTCCAATCTCACCCAGTTCCTCGACCGCGACACCAGCGAGGACCTCGCCAATATCGCTATGAAGGGCTTCCAGGAGTTCATGGTGAAGCCGAATCGCCTCAACTCCGTGCTCGCCACTATTGAGCGCGCCCGCACGCGGATCTACGGGCCGCTCTGACACCGGCGCCTGGGCAATGACCGATCCCGCACCATCTCCCGTCATGCCCGGCAACGGCGGCGACGGCAGGAGCGGCGGCTAGCCATGGCGGACTTAGCGGTCTCCTCAGCGGCGGCGCCACTGGGCATCCCCGTGCGCTCCTCATGGTGGCGGCGCAATCAAATGCGGCTCACGCCCGCCATCCTGCTCGCGCCGGCATGCGCCTTGTTCGCCGTCTTCGTTGTCTGGCCGGTGGCGGACAGCCTGTGGCTCTCCCTGAACGACTGGGACGGGATCAAGCCCCCGCGTTTCGTCGGCTTCGGCAACTACGCGGAGCTGTTCTCCGACCCGGTGTTCTACACCGCGCTGCTGAACAACCTCTGGTGGCTGATCGCCTACATGCTGGCGCCCGCCTTCGGCCTGGCGCTCGCCTTGTTCCTCAACCAGCAGGTCTTCGGCATCCGCCTGGTGAAGTCCCTGTTCTTCTTCCCGTTCGTCATCAGCCAGGTCGTGGTCGGGCTGGTGTTCTCGTGGTTCCTGAACCCGGATTTCGGCCTGCTCAACGCCATCCTCGGCGCGTTCGGCCTGCCCGGCGTCAACATCCTGGGCGACGAGCGCTGGGCGACATTCGGCGTCATCCTCGCCGGGCTCTGGCCGCAGACCGCCTACTGCATGATCCTCTACCTCACCGGGCTGACCGGCGTCAGCCCGGAGCTGGTCGAGGCGGCGCGGCTCGATGGCGCCGCGGGCTGGCGGATGCTGGTCCACGTCATCCTGCCGCAGCTTCGGCCCGCGACCTTCATCGCGATCGTGGTCTCGGTCGTCGGCGCACTGCGCAGCTTCGACCTGATCTCCATCATGACGGCGGGCGGACCGTTCGACTCATCGCAGGTCCTTTCCTACTACATGTATCAGCAGACCTTCACCGCGTTCCGCTACGGCTACGGCGCCGCCATCGCGACGGTGCTGTTCCTCATCATGGACATCTGGATCGCGTTCTTCCTCGTATCCATGCTGCGGCGGGAGCGGCGCTAGTGTTCCCGGCACCCATCCAGAAGGCGGGTCCGCTTCCCCGCGCCCTCTACGGCGTGGCGCTGCCGGTCAGCCTGCTCGTCTGGCTGCTGCCGCTGCTCGCCATCGCGCTGACTTCCGTGCGCTCGCTCGACGACCTCTCGCGCGGCAATTTCTGGGGCTGGCCCACCCAGTTCCGCCTCGTCCAGAACTACACGCAGGTGTTCACCTCCTCGCCCATGGGGCAGTACCTGCTTAACTCCGTGAGCATCACCCTGCCGGCCGTCGCGGGGGCGCTCGCCGTCTCGACCATGGCCGGGTTCGCGCTCGCCCGCTACCAATTCCCCGGCGCCACGCTGCTGTTTGCCGATCTTCATCGCCGGCAACTTCGTCCCGTTCCAGATCCTGATGATCCCGGTGCGGAACCTGATGATCCACGTCTTCCCGCTCTACGACACGGTCTGGGCGCTGGTCGTCTTCCACATCGCGTTCCAGACCGGGTTCTGCACCCTGTTCATGCGCAACTTCATCCGCGAGCTGCCAGATGCCCTGATCGAGTCCGCGCGCGTCGATGGGTTCTCGGAGCTGAGCATCTTCTGGTACATCGTCGTTCCCCTCGTCCGCCCGGCGCTCGCCGCGCTCGCGGTGCTGGAGTTCACCTTCATCTGGAACGACTACTTCTGGGCGCTGGTGCTCGTGCAGTCCAACTCGGCGCGGCCCGTCACGGCCGGCTTGCAGGCGCTGGCGGGGACCTGGCTCGCCGCGTGGCAGCTCATGAGCGCGGGCGCGCTGGTGGCCGCTGCACCCTCGGTCGTGATCTTCTTCCTCCTGCAGCGACACTTCGTAGCGGGCCTCACGCTCGGGGCGGTGAAGGAGTGACCGCCCAGGACGCGCCAGCGTTCCTCGGCGCCTGCTACTACCCGGAGCACTGGCCGGAGGCGCTATGGGCCGAGGACGCGCGGCGGATGCGCGAGATGGGCCTCACCTACGTCCGCATCGGCGAGTTCGCCTGGTCGCGCATCGAGCCGGAGCCGGACCGGCTCGACTGGGCCTGGCTCGACCGCGCGATGGGAACACTTGGCGACGCCGGGCTGCGCGTCGTGCTCGGCACGCCGACGGCCACGCCGCCGCGCTGGCTGGTCGCGCGGCACCAGGAGATCCTGCCCGTAGATGCCGAGGGGCGCGTCCGCGGCTTCGGCTCCCGGCGCCACACCACTTTCTCCGCCCCGGCCTGGCTCGACGCCGCCCGGCGCATCACCGCGCTCGTCGCCGACCGCTACGGCGAGCACCAGGCGCTCGCGGGCTGGCAGCTCGACAACGAGTTCGGCTGCCACGACACCGTGCTCTCCTACGGCCCCGAGGATCTGCGCGCCTTCCAGGACTGGCTGCGCCGCCGCTATCAGTCGCCCGAGCGGCTGAACGAGGCGTGGGGCAACCGCTTCTGGTCCATGGAGGTCGGCGGCTTCGGCGAGGTGACGCTCCCTGTGGGCGCGGTCACGGAGACGAACCCCGCCGCCCGGCTCGACTACTGGCGCTTCGCCTCCGACCAGGTGGCCGAGTTCGCCCGGATGCAGGCGGAGGTGATCCGGCCGCGCTCGCCGGGCCGCTTCATCACCCACAACTTCATGGGAAGGTTCCTGGAGTTCGACCACTGGCAGGTCGCCGCCGAGCTGGACTTCGCGGCCTGGGATTCCTACCCGCTCGGCTTCACCGAGCAGTTCCCCTGCACGGCCGAGGAGCGCGCGGCCTTCACCGAGACCGGGCACCCCGACATGGCGGCCTTCCACCACGACCTCTACCGCGCAGTCGGGCGCGGGCGGTGGTGGGTGATGGAGCAGCAGCCCGGCCCGGTGAACTGGGCGCCGTGGAACCCGGTGCCGCGGCCGGGCATGGTGCGGCTGTGGACGTGGGAAGCCTTCGCCCACGGCGCCGAGACGGTGAGCTACTTCCGCTGGCGGCAGTATCCGCAGGCGCAGGAGCAGATGCACGCCGGGCTGCACCGCCCCGACGGCGCGCGCTCGCCCGGCGGCGAGGAAGCGGCCGAGGTCGGGCGCGAGCTGGCGGCACTCGGCGGCGCGCTGCCCGCGACCAGGCCGGCTCCTGTGGCGCTCGTGCTCGACTACGAGGCCGCGTGGGTGGCGCGCATCCAGCCGCAGGGGCAGGACTTCAACTACTTCGAGCTGTGCTTCCGCTGGTATGAGGCGGCGCGGCGCCTCGGCCTCGACGTGGACTTCGCGGCACCCGGCGCGCCGCTCCAGGGCTACCGCGCCGTGCTGGTGCCGAGCCTGCCGATCGTGACGGAGGCGGCGTTGTCCGCCCTGCGCGAGGCCGAGGGCGCCGTGCTGCTCGGCCCGCGCTCCGGGTCGAAGACGCCGAACTTCGCCGTGCCGGACGGGCTGCCGCCGGGGCCGCTGCAAGCGCTGCTGCCGATCCGGGTGGCGCAGGTGGCCTCGCTGCGCCCAGGGCTGCGGCACCGCGTCGCGGGCGCCGTCGCGGGAGAGGCGGAGCGCTGGCGGGAGTGGATCGAGGCGGAGCGCGGGGCGGAGAGCCTGGCCTCGTTCGAGGACGGAACGCCCGCCCTGGTCCGGGCCGGGCGGGCGCTCTACCTCGGCGCGTGGCCGGACGCGGCGCTGCTGGGCGCGGTGATGCGGCTCGCGCTGGGAGAGATGGCGGGCCTCACCTTGGCCGAACTTCCGCCCGGCGTCCGGCTGCGGCGGCGCGGCCCGTGGCAATTCGCGTTCAACTACGGCGCGAGCCATGGGCTGCGCCGGAGCGGGACGCCGGGCGTTACCGCATCGGGGGGCCGGTCGTGCCGCCGCAGGGCGTCGCGTGCTGGAGCGAGGGCTGAACGCGGCCGGTCTCGCCTCGTCAGCCGTTCTCCTGCGCGGGCTGCATGGCGGGCTCGGGGGTGGGCGCGCGGTGCAGCTCGTGCTCCAGGGCGTTCAGCCCGGCGCCGCCGGCCATGTGGAACATGAGCCGATCCAGGGTCAGCTCCGAGCGCGGGGTATCAACCTCCACCTCGCCCCGTGCCAGCACCATGAAGTGGTCGCCGACCATGTAGGCGTGGTGCGGGTTGTGCGTGATGAAGATGACGCCGATCCCCTGCTCGCGCGCCGCCGCCGCGATATACCGCAGGACGACGCCGGACTGCGTCACTCCGAGCGCTGCCGTCGGCTCGTCCAGGATCAGCACGCGCGCACCGAAATAGATTGCGCGGGCGATCGCCACGACCTGGCGCTGGCCGCCGGAGAGCGTTCCCACCGGCTGCTCCAAGTCGGCCAGGTCAATGCCCATCCGGCGCAGCTCCTCGTCAGTCTTCGCCTGCATGGCGCTGACGTCGAGGCGGCGGAACGGCCCTGCTCCCCGCATCATCTCCGAGCCGAGAAAGAAATTCCGCCAGACGGACAGGAGCGGAACCATCGCCAGCGTCTGATAGACGGCCGCGATGCCGAGGTTGAGCGCCTCGCGCGGGGAGCTGAACCGCATCGGCTTCCCGTCCACGGCATACGTGCCATCATCATGGTTGATCAGCCCGGCGATGATGCTGATCAGGGTCGATTTGCCGGCGCCGTTGTCGCCGAGGATGCACGTCACCTCGCCCTGCCGCACGGAAAGGTTCACGCCCTTCAGGGCATTGAAGCTGCCGTAGCTCTTGCCGATGTTGCTGAGCTGTATGATCGGTGCCGATTGGTTCGCCATGCTACCTGCCCCTGCTTGCGCGGTCGCGGAACCAGGTGTTGACGACCGTGGCCAGCAGCAGCATCGCGCCCACGAAGAACATGAACCAGTCGGGGTCCCAATCAGCGTAGATGACACCTTCCGTCGTCATGCCGAAGATGAACGCGCCGAGCGCCGAGCCGGCTGCTGAGCCGTAGCCTCCGGTCAGCAGGCAGCCGCCGACCACGGCCGAGGCGATGTAGAGCAGCTCGTTGCCGACGCCCGCCCCTGACTGCACCGTGTTGTAGGCGAACAGCATGTGCATGCCGAGGAACCAGACGGAGAACCCGACGAGCATGAACAAGCCGATCTTCACCCGGCGCACCGGGATGCCGACCGCCCGCGCGCTGTCGCCCTGGCCGCCCACGGCGAAGATCCAGTTGCCGACCTTAGTGCGCAGCAGGAGCCACGTTGCGAGGAGGGCGAAGACGATCCAGTAAAGCATCGCGATGCTGATCGTGACGCGGCCGAACTGCGCGTTGGAGGCGAACACCGCCTGGGCCGAGTCGAAGCCCGGCATGCCGCTGATGTCAGCGGTCGCGACGCCGCCGCTCACGAGCTTGGTGATGGCGATGTTCAGCCCCTGCAGCATGAGGAAGGTGGCCAGTGTCACCAGGAAGCTCGGCAGCCGGGTCCAGATCAGCAGGAAGCCGTTGAGCCATCCGATGCCGAGCGACAGCAGCAGGGCGAAGGCGACGCCGAACCACACGTTGCCCGCGACCTGGATCGCGAACATGGACGCGGCGAGCGACGAGGTCGTCACGGCGACGCCGGCCGACAGGTCGAACTCGCCGCCGATCATCAGCAGGGACACCGCCACCGCCGGTATCCCCATAGTCGCGGACTGATACAGGACGGTGGCGAAAGCCGACGCCTGCCGGAAGGGCGGAGCCACGACGTAGAAGAAGACGAAGACCAGGATCGCCCCGGCAAGCGCGCCCACCTCGGGCCGCTTGAGCATCGCCCTCCACAGCGGCTGGTGCACCGTCTGGCGGCGCATGGCGCGAGGATCGGCCTCGTCCTGCCGTGGTGCTCATGGGTCCTCCCTCCGGCCGTATCCGGCCGGCATCGCCCTCTTGCCCTGCGATCTGTCCGCCTAGCGGGTTCCCTGCTTGGCGTATTTGGCGACCTCGCCGATGTTCTCCTTAGTGACGAAGGTCGGCCCCGTGAGCACGGCCTGCCCGCCGCCTACGGTGTCGCCGTTGGTCTTATACAGCCAGAGCATGTCGATCGCCTCATAGCCTTCCACGAAGGGCTGCTGATCGACGGCCCACTGGAGCTGCCCCTGCTGGATGAGGTTGACCGCGCTGGGCGTGAGGTCGAACGTGCCCACCTTCGCCTTGCTGCCCGCCATCTGGATCGCGTTGAGCGCCGTCGGCACGAACGGCGCGCCCAGCGTCACGATGTAGTCGATGCTCGGGTCCTGCTGGAGCTTCGCGACCATGCGCGACTGCGCGCTGGCCATGTCGTAGCCCGCGACGTAGAGCACGAACAACTTGCCGTGATAGGTCTTCTTGATACCGTTGCAGCGCTCCTCGAGCTGGACCGCGCCCTGCTGCTGGTCCACGCAGATGGCGCTCTTCGATCCTTCGCTGTTGAGCCGCTCACCTACCGCCTCGCCGGCGATCGTCTCGTCCTGGCCGACGTAGCCCAGCAGCCCGGCATGCTTCCAGTCGTTCCCGCCCGCGTTGAACCCAATGATCGGAATGCCGGCCGCCTGCGCCTGCTTCACCGCCGACGCCTCGGCGTCGGGGAAGGCCAGGGTCAAAGCGATGCCGTCAACGTGCTGCTGGATCGCGTTCGTCAACCAGCTGCGCCTCTCCCGAGGCGGTCGGATTGGCGAGATAGACCAGCTTAACGTTGTCCTTCGCCGCAGCCGCCTCGGCGCCCTTGCGGATGATGTCCCAGAACGCGTCGCCTGGCTGGCCGTGGGTGATCATGGCGAACGTGTAGTGCGGGCTGTCCGCGGCCGAGCTGCTGGCCGGGCTCAGGAGAGCGGCGCAGCCGAGTGCGACACTGGCCGCCATGGCGAGCACGCTCTTCTTACTGCGATTGATCATCTCGCCTATTCTCCTCCCATTCGATGCGGCACTCGAAGTGCAGACCGCAGGAAATTTCTTGTTGTTTGATGACTCTTTTCAGGGAAGCACTTAGAGGGCTGGCAGGTCAAGCACGCGCGGCGCTTGCAGCAGAACAACGCGTCAAGCTGTGCGAGACTGCGCGTGAGACTAGGGAGGGCACGGAATGACCGCACGGATCGGCGTCGTCGGTAGCATCAACACCGACCTCGTCACCTACGTTGACCGGATGCCCGGCGCAGGCGAGACGCTCGCGGCGCCGCGCTTCGAAATGGGGCCCGGCGGCAAGGGCGCGAACCAGGCGGTAGCCGCGGCCAAGCTGGGGAGCGACGTTGTAATGGTTGGCCGCGTCGGTGACGATTTGTTCGGGCAGAGCACGCTGCGCGGCTTCCAGGACCTCGGCATGGACACGCGGCACGTGCGGACCGTGCCCGGCGTGTCGAGCGGCGTGGCCTCGATCCTCGTCGAGCCGAACGGGGAGAACCGCATCCTCATCGTCGAGGGCGCCAATGGCCGGCTGCTGCCCGAGGACTTCGACGAGGCGGCCGATGATCTGCTGAGCTGCGGCCTGATCCTTCTGCAGCTGGAGATCCCGCTGGAGACCGTCTATCACGCTGTCGCCTGGGCGAGCCGGCATGGAAAGAAGATCCTGCTCAACCCGGCCCCCGCGACGCCGGGCCTTCAGCTGGACCTGGTGCGCGGAGCGACCTTCCTTGTGCCGAACCAAACCGAGCTAGCCCTGCTGACCGGCCTGCCTACGGCGACGCGCGACGAGGCCGAGCGGGCGGCGCGGAGGCTGATCGAGCAAGGGGTCAGCACGGTCGTCGTCACGCTCGGCGCGGCCGGCGCGCTGCTGGTCGGCAACGGGCCGGCCACGCCCATCTCGCCCGTTCCTGTGGTGCCGCGCGACACCACGGGCGCCGGCGATGCCTTCATCGGCAGCTTCGCCCACTACTACCTACGCTCCGGCGACGTAGCTGACGCGCTGGGCTGGGCGTCCCGCTACGCCGCAGACTCGATTACCCGGCCGGGAGCGCAGAAGGCCTTCGCCGGGCGCGAGGCGTTCGAGGCGTTCTGCCGCACGCTCGTCTGACCAGATCAGGCTGACCTATCCAGCGGCAGCCACAGCCCGCTGACGAACCCACGGGGATCAACCTGCCACGCGGCGCCGTCACGCACGGCGGCCTGCCCATCGCAGCGCCAGCGCCACACCGTATCGTGGCCCACGACCACGAGCGGGATGCCGGCACCGGGATGGGCACGGCACCACTCGTCGGCCGCCTCGTTCTTCGTGCGCGTGTCGGCTTTGCCGCAGGGCAGATTGGCTCCGGTGAAGCAGGCCAGCACCTTGCCGTCTGCGCACCGCCAGCTCACCCCGCGCTCGCCCATGTCCTCCGGCAAGTGAAGGCCGAACGCTTTCTCCGCCGCTGGCAGCAAAGAGCGCGGCAAGGGCTGCACCGTGTCGTCGGTTCCGACCCGCGCGCAGTAGGCGATCGGCGACGCTGGCTCGGCAGCCCGCGCCGGTCGGCCCGGCGCGGGCGATCCCGCGAGGACGCAGAGAGCCAAGCCGCTGGCGGCGGCGCAGTCCCAGCGGATCGTGGAGTGCTCGGCGTCCATGCGTTGCTGTTGCTCCAGGCAGTGGTTTCGGCGGAGGCTAGGCGGCACCGCGGACAGCTCGCAAGTCTCCGAACCGATCCCTATCAGGCACCAGGTTCCGGCAGGCGCGGCCGATACCCGGCCAGCCCTGGCACCGCGTGAACCAGGGCGTTGACGGCGAAGCCGATGAAGAGAACGCCGGAGAGCCGGGTGATCAGCGTCTCGTGCCGGCAATAAGTGCGCCGGACCGCTGCGGCGCCGACCATGGCGACCAGGATCGCGTAGGAAACGAGCCCGCCGGCGAGGCTGGCGAGCACCAGCATGGGCAGCATTCCCCAGCTCAGCTCCGCGGCCCTGGCAGACAGCAGGGCCGTGAACGTGGCGACGGCAACCGGATAGGCCTTCGGGTTGGTCAGGCCGAACACCACCCCATGCGCGAGCGGGCGCCGCACGCGCGCCCGCTCGTCGCCCTCCGCCCGGCGCCGGGCGATCACAGAACGGAAGCCGAGCCAGAAGAGGTAAAGGCCGCTCACCAGGCCGAGCACGTCGAATACCTCCGGCCCGACCGCGTGCACGCCGATGATCGCGACGAGCGCGATGGTGGCCCACACCACGTCGCCGACGAGATGTCCGCCGAGGAAGGCAGCACCGGCACGGCGCCCCTGGTCGGCACCGATGCCGAAGACGGCCAGCACGCCGGGTCCGGGCGTGATTCCATAGACGAAGCCGGCCAGGGCAGCGGCGAGGAGAATCGAGGAGGTCATGCGCATTTGTGGCACGTCACCGCCGGACCACGCCTGAGTACCTTTTTACACGATTCGGTGAGACGGCCGTATCCTTCGTGGATTATAAGTTGGTCAGCATGTAGATACGATGAGTATTACTCTCGGAGACGCCCGGTGTGCGACGTGCTGGTGCTCGACGGTGAGATGCTGCTCCGCGAGCTGCTGATCGAAGTTCTAGCCGACGCAGGGCTTGCCGTGCGCGATGCCGAGTCGGTCTGGGCGGCCCGCGAGGTTCTTCGCGAGCACGGCACCAGGCTGCTGGTGGCGGACAAGAACCTCCCGGAGGGGGATGGCCATGCGCTCGCGCGCGAGGCGATGCGCCTGTACCCGGGATTGCTGGTCGTCTACACCAGCGGGCAGTGGGAGGCGCTGCGCGACCTTTCCCTGACCCCGCGTGAGCGCATTCTTGCCAAGCCGTTCAAAGCAGGCACGCTGGCCGAGATCGCGCAGGATCTGATCGGACCGCGACGAGGGCGGGAGGCAGCGCTTAGGCTAAAGGTCAGGGATCATCGGGGGCCGCCAGACCGTATCCCAACCGCATCGCTATCTCCGCCTCCCCCTCTGCGTTCTTCTCCATTGCCACGCAGTCCCACTCGGCCGGCATCTGCGGCGTCAGCGGCCGGCGCTCATTGGTCAGGCGGATGAGCGGATGCTGATTGAGCGCGAAGCAAAGGAACGTCGTTCCGGAACGGGGCGAGCCCAGGACAAACAACGGCTGTGAGACCATCGACGATCTTCCTCCACGGCTCTCTGAGTCTCAAGCGATGACTATACGAGTCCGGTTGAGAACGGACCCGCGCGACGGAGCAGGCAGCGGAGGCAAGTTCGCCCAGGACCAGGTGGTCTAGCGCCGGTCGAGGCGAAGCCGTTGGCCAGCCGAGCAGCCAGATCAGAGAGAGCCTCGTCGTGCGTGCTGCCAGCGTGGGCAGCCAGCGTGTGGTCCGTAATGCCGGGTGACAGCGCGTTACCAAGGAGCCGCGACTTGAGCCGTAGGATCTTTTTCTTTCACAATCCCAAGGCGGGTGGCACTTCGCTCCGCAGGACCATTGAGACGTCCGCTCCCGGCGGCAAGCTCTGCCCGATCATCGAAAACGACAGAGTCGGCCATGACGAGCTTGCGGGCGCCTACGCCCAGTATCGCGGCTACGACATCTATGCCGGGCATTACGGGCGCGACATCTTCGCCGCGGTGAGCGAGGGGCACATCTGCATCACCAATTTCCGCCATCCCGTCTCGCGCCTGCTCTCGCTCTACAATTACTTCCGGCACATCGTTGTGCTCGATGACGCACAGCGTTACGAGATGCGCTTCCGCGCCGTCATGCTTGCCAAGGCGGCAGCGTTCCGTGAGTTCGTGGCCAGTGACGATCCATATGTGGACGTTTACCTGCGCGATCAGCACTTTCGGCAGCTGACCGGGTCCTGCTGGTCGCTCGACGATCGGGGCGACCTCGATGAAGCGTGCCGCTTCATCGATGCCATGCCGTGCTACTACGTCTGCGAGTTCCCGGAACTCTCGCAAGCCTGGATGCACAAGACGCTCGCGCTTGGGAATATCCCGGTGCTGAACGTGACTGGCCACGCCGAGAAGAGGATAAGCGGCGCAACTCTCGACAACGAGACTTGCCGCTTGATCTGCGCCAAGAACCAGCGCGACATCGCGCTCTTCGCGCACGCAGTAGCCCGGCTGCTGCGTTTAGGATGCGGGGTGCCTGTGCTTTAGGAGTTGCCTGGCCGCAACCGTCAGGCGTCCATTCGTTCCGCGGGGTGCGGGACGGCGCGGATGAACCGCCCCGCCGCGGCGAGGGCACGGCGTCCGGCCGCGACCTGCTGGTAGAAGAGCGGCCAGACATGGATCATGTCCGGATAGACCTCCAGCGTCACCGCGACGCCGGCGGCTCCGGCGGCACCGGCCAGCCGAACGGAGTCATCGAGCAGGGTTTCCTCCGACCCGCACTGAATCAGCAGCGGCGGCAAGCCGTGCAGGTCGGCATGGAGCGGCGAGGCCAGCGGGTCGCACGGATCGCCGCCATCGAGGTAAGCGTCGGCCAGCTCCTGCAGGTAGGGCCTCTGGATCAGCGGATCGACCGCAGTCTTGCCCGCGATGCTGGCGCCGGTCATCTCCAGGTCCACCCAAGGGGAGATGCACCAGGCGCAGCCCGGCAACGCCTCGCCGGCGTCGCGCAGCATGACCATCGTGGCGATCGTCATGCCTCCCCCGGCGCTGTCGCCGGAGATCACGACTTGCCGGGAATAGAAGCCGTTCGACAGCAGGAAGCGGTATCCAGCCAGCGCGTCCTCCAGCGCGGCCGGAAAGGGATGCTCGGGCGCCAGCCGGTAGGCGAGAGCGAGCGTCCTGGCCTTCGCCTGCCGACCGGCCTCCGCGACCATAGCTCGGTGGCTCGCGATGGAGCCGGACAAATAGCCGCCTCCGTGTAGATACAGAAGCACGCGCGATGGATCAGCGCCCGGTGTCGAGGTCCATTCCGCAGGCACGCCGCTCACGACGGTCGGCTCGACGTGGACGTCCGCAGGCAAGACGGATTGCTCGCCGAGCATGTCGAGGCGCCGGCGCCGCTCGCTCAGCTCCGCTGGACGTGGGTGGGCCGCGATGAGGTCCCGGATGCGGGCGATTTCGGAGTCCGCCAAGATCGTGCCTCCGACCGGACGCGAGCCGCGCGAGTGCGGACTCGGCGTGTAGCATAGCACGTTTCAATCTGCGTACGGGATAGTCGTAGGCAGCACCGTCACATCTTCCGCTCCCACCCGCGCTCGCGCTGCTGCCAGTATGCGAGGGTAAATCCGGCCGCCTTAGCCGCGGTCCAGCGCGAGCGCGCTGCCTGCACCGCCGTCTCGTCGCGCCCGTCGAAGAGGTCGAACACGCGCTCGAACGCGGCTAGCCGGGCGCTCACCGCGCCGTCCAGCAGGAACAGGTAGTGCGCCCCGTTCGGCGCCTCATCCTCGATCCCGAGCCAGATCGGCTGCAAATCCGCCTCGCCGGTGAGTGAAGAGCCATGGGGCAGCCAGGGCGGGTCCTGGCTCGCCCATAGCGCCCGGCTGATCACCGCGACGCGCGCTGGGTCGCGCAGCAGCACGACCGCGCGCTGCCCGGCGTCGAGCGTCCGCCCCAGGAGGCGCGGCAGCGCCGCTTCCGGTCCGGTCCGAGTCAGATGGTAGAAATCGACGCTCGTCATCCCCAGCCCTTCACACGCGGTGCGGGTCCTCGAACCGGGCGGCCATCAGCTGGTCGAGCAAGCGCACGCCGAACCCGGTCGCGCCCTTGGCGAACCGGTCGCTCGCCTCCTCGCGGCTTTCGACGCCCGCAATGTCGAGGTGCGCCCACGGCGTTTCCCCCACGAACGCGCGCAGGAAGGCAGCGCCCTGACAGGCATCGGGCTGGCCGCGGCCGGGCATGCACTGGCGCAAATCGGCGATCTCGGACGCGAGGTCCTCGCGATGCCGCTCGCCGATCGGCATGGGCCAGACCCGCTCCTCCACCGCTTCGCCCGCCGCGGCGATATGCGCGCTGAGCGCCGCGTCCCCGAACAGCCCGGCGCGCTCGTGCCCGAGCGCCGTGACGATGCTGCCCGTCAGCGTCGCCAGGTCCACCACCGCCTGCGGCCGCACTTTCACTATCGTCCAGGCAAGCGCATCCGCCAGCACCAGCCGGCCCTCCGCGTCCGTGTCCACGACCTCGACCGTGGTCCCGTCCGCAGCGCGCAGCACGTCGCCGGGCCGATAGCTCGCTGCCCCCAGCGCGTTCTCGGCGAGCGGCAGTACGGCGACGGCCGGCGCGGGCGAGCGGCGCAGCGCCAGCGCGAGCATCGCCCCGGCGCACGCGGCCGCGCCCGCCATATCCGCCCGCATCTCCCACATTCCCTGAGCCGGCTTCACGCACACGCCGCCCGTGTCGAACGTGATCCCTTTGCCCACGAACGCGACGGGCGGCTGAGCGAGCGTGCCGGCCCAGCGCAGCACGGCGAGGCACGGCGCGTTCGCGGAGGCTTCGCCGACGGCGAGCAGCAGGCCGAGCGCCTCCCGCTCCAACTGACCTCGCTCCAGCACCTCGATATCCACGCCGGCCCGG
Source organism: uncultured Alphaproteobacteria bacterium (assembly GCA_963839135.1). GTDB lineage: Bacteria > Pseudomonadota > Alphaproteobacteria > Acetobacterales > Acetobacteraceae > CAWKEH01. The sequence goes on along the minus strand of CAWIUA010000012.1, from coordinate 24,910 downwards.
CGCAGCGTGTCGAGCCGGGCGATGAAGCCGGCGGGCGTCAGCGTGTTGGACGGCTCCGTGACGAGCGCGCGGGCGAAGAGCGCGCCCTCGACTGGGGCTTGCGTCCGCTCCCAGGCGGCATACGCCGCCTCCGGATCGTCCACGACGAGGCGCAGCCGCCCGGGCGGGACATCCTCGTCGGGCTTGGTGCGCCAGCGGTCGTCGCGCCAGGCGCGCAGACGGAACCCGGTCGCGAAGGCGCACCCGACCTCGGGCGCGAGACCGCGCGTGTCGAGCGCAATCTTGCGCGCGTTCTTGAGTCGCGCAGCCGCGAGCGCGCCCGCCGCTTCCAGCGCCGGCAGGCGGCCGTCGCCGCAACCGACCAGGAGCAGGCGCCGCTTGCGGGTCACCAACTCGCACACATCGCCGGCCTTGCCGGTGAAGCCGGCGATGGCGGCGCGCAGGGCCTTCGGCGGCGCGGCGCCCTCGCGCACGGGGACGACCCGCACATCGGCGCCCCGCACGCGCCGGGCGAGGCGAACCTTCACCGCGCCTTCTTTCAGCGCGTCTCGTAGTGGTCCGCGACCAGGCGGTCGAGCAGGCGCACGCCGTAGGCGGTGGCGCCCTTCGGCGCGAGCGGCAGATCCTTCGTCGCCCAGGCGGTGCCCGCGATATCGAGGTGCGCCCAGGGCTTGCCGTTGACGAAGCGCTGGATGAACTGGGCGGCCGTGACGCTGCCGCCGGGCCGGCCGCCGATGTTCTTCATGTCGGCGATGTCGCTCTTGATCTGCTTGTCGTATTCCTCGCCGAGCGGCATCCGCCACAGCTTCTCGTCCGTGCCAGTCCCGGCCGCGAGCAACTTCTGCGCGAGCGCGTCGTCGTTGCTGAACAGCCCTGCGTGCTCGTGCCCCAGGCTGATAATGATGGCGCCCGTGAGCGTCGCCAGATCCACCATGAACTCGGGCTGGAACCGCTCCTGCGCGTACCAGAGCACGTCGGCGAGCACGAGCCTTCCCTCGGCATCGGTGTTCAGCACCTCGACGGTCTGGCCCGAGGCCGTCGTCACCACGTCGCCGGGCCGCTGCGCCGTGCCGCTCGGCATATTCTCGACGAGGCCGACCAAACCCACTGCGTCCACCTTCGCCTTGCGCCCGGCGAGCGCCGCCATGAGGCCGACGACGGCACCCGCCCCGGCCATGTCCCACTTCATGTCCTCCATGCCCGACGCCGGCTTGATGCTGATGCCGCCGGTGTCGAAGGTGACGCCCTTGCCCACGAAGCAGAGCGGCTTGGTTCCTTCCGCGCCCTTCCAGCGCATCACCACCATCCGCGGCTCGCGGGCCGAACCCTGTGCCACGGCGAGCAGGGCGCCGAATTTCAGCTCCTCGAGTTCCTTCGGCCCCATCACTTCGACCTCGACCCCGAGCTCAGCCAGCGTGCGGCAGCGCTCGGCCATCTCGGCGGGGAAGAGAACGTTCGGCGGCTCGGTCACCAGGTCGCGCGCGATCTCGACGCCGCGTGCGACCGCCTTCCTCGGCTCCCAGGCCCGGCGCGCCGCGTCCGGGTCGGCGGTGAGGACCCGGATTCCTGTGAGCTTGGGCTTGTCCTCCGGCTTCTCCTTGGTGCGGTAGCGGTCGAAGCGATAGAAGCGGAGCACCGCGCCCGTGGCTGCCGCGGCGGCCTGCTCAGGGGTCAGCTGGTCCGCCGCGAGCGCCGCCGTCGCGTCGCGCGCCAGCGCCACCGCCGCTGCGCCCCCGGCACGTTCGACCTCGCTCTCGGTCACCTCGCTTCCGAGACCCACGGCGACGACGCGGGCCAACCCGGCGCCGGGCGCCAAGATGAGACACGTCTGGCCCTTCTTGCCCGTGAAGCTGCCCGCCTCCAGTGCGCGGGCGATGGCGCCGCCCGTCGCCTCGTCGAGCTGTGCCCACAGCCCGGTGGGACGCGCCCCTTCCGGGATCAGCAGGGCGAGCGCGCCGCCGCTGGGCTGCGAAGGTTCGGCGAAAGTGATGTCCAGCATGAGAGCTCCCCAGCTTCCGTGGCGGCGCGATAAGCGCTCAACGTAGCAGCGCACCCTCGTTTTGCCAGAGGCGCCATCCGCAGCTACCCTCTCGGGTCATGGACGATACCGCCCTCCTCACCCTTGCCGCAGACCTCACCCGGCGCGCCGGAGCGGCCATCCTGGCCGTACGCGCCCGCGGCTTCGAGACGCTGCACAAGGAGGATGCCTCGCCGGTCACCGCCGCCGACCACGCCGCGGAGGCGGTGATCGTGGAGGGACTGCGCGCGGCGGCGCCAGGGATCGCGGTCGTGGCGGAGGAAGAGATCGCGGCGGGACACCTTCCCGACATCGGCCGCGAGTTCTGGCTTGTGGACCCGCTCGACGGCACGCGCGAGTTCGCAGCGCTCCGGGACGAGTTCACCGTGAACATCGGCCTTGTGCGCGACGGCCGCGCGGTGCTGGGCACGGTCGGCGTGCCTGTCTATGGCGAGCTGTTCCTCGGACTGGTCGGCCGCGGCGCCTGGAAGCGGACCACCGCCGGGGAGCACGTCATCCGCGCCCGCACGCCGCCGCCGGAGGGTTTGCACGTCTTCGCCTCGCGCAGCCACCGGAACGATGCGAGACTCGACGGCTTCCTCGCGGGGCGGACGGTCGCCGCCGTGACGAACATCGGATCGGCGCTCAAGATCTGCCGCCTCGCCGAAGGCGTGGGCGACCTCTACCCGCGCTTCGGCCGCACCATGGAGTGGGATACGGCCGCGCCCCAGGCCGTGCTCGAGGCCGCGGGCGGAACGATGCGCGGTCTCGACGGGAGCGAGATGCGGTACGGCAAGCCCGGTTGGGAGAATTCCGGCTTCGTCTGCACGGGTCGCCCGGCGTGACGGAGGTGCTCGCCGACAATGCCGCCGGGCTGGAGCGCGCGGCAAGCCTGCTGCGTGACGGCCAGCTCGTCGCCTTCGCCACCGAGACCGTCTATGGCCTCGGCGCGGATGCCTGCAACGCTCACGCCGTCGCCGCCGTGTTCGACGCTAAGGGCCGACCGCATTTCAATCCGCTGATCTGCCACTACCCGAACGCCGACGCCGCCTTCGCCCACGTCGAGGCACCCGAGATCGCCCGGCGCCTCGCCGCCGCGTTCTGGCCGGGGCCGCTCACGCTCGTCCTGCCGCGGCGCGTAACCTGTCCTGTGGCGCTGCTCGCGGGCGCCGGGCTGGAGACGCTCGCGGTCCGCGTTCCCGCCCATTCAACCGCCCTCGCCCTGCTCCGGCGCGTCGGCCGTCCCATGGCGGCGCCATCCGCAAACCGCTCCGGCCAGGTCTCGCCGACCACGGCCGCGCACGTGCTGGACGGGCTCGACGGCCGTATCGCGGCCGTGGTGGACAGCGGGCCGTGCCCTATCGGCGTCGAGAGCACGGTGCTGGACCTCACGGGCAGCCGTCCCTGCGTGCTGCGGCCCGGCGGCTTGCCCCACGAGAGGTTGGAGCGCGTTGCCGGCAAGGTCGCGAAGGGCATCACGCCGGCGCAGGCCGAGGCGCCGCGAACGCTCCGCAGCCCAGGGCTGCTCGTCTCGCACTACGCCCCGCGCCTGCCCCTGCGGCTCGGCGTCCCATCAGCGGGAGCGGACGAGGCCCTGCTCGCCTTCGGCCCGGCGCCGGGCGGCGCGGGCGCGCCTGTTCCACTTGAGCGAGCGGGCCGACCTCGTCGAGGCTGCGGCGCGGCTGTTCGCCGGGTTGCGATGGCTAGACGCGGAAGGCGCGCGCCGGGATCTCGCCCGGATCGTCGCGATGCCGGTGCCGTGCGAGGGGCTGGGCCTCGCGATCAACGACCGGCTGCAGCGCGCCGCGGCGCCGCGCGGCTGAGAATGCTGTGTTGCGGACGCCTCGCCTGATCCTGCGCGAGTGGCGCGCCGCCGACGTCGCGCCCTTCGCCGCGCTCAACAGGGATCCCGAGGTCATGGAGCACTTTCCGGCGCTTCTCAGCCCGGAGGAGAGCGCCGCCTCGGCGGAACGCGCCCAGGCGCACATTGCCCGGCACGGCTTCGGGTTCTGGGCCGTCGAGGCGCCAGGCGTGGCGCCGTTCATCGGCTTCGTCGGCCTCGCCCAGGTATCGTTCGAGGCGCCTTTCACGCCCGCAGTGGAGATAGGCTGGCGCCTGGCGCGCGCGTATTGGGGTCAGGGCTACGCTACCGAAGCAGCACGCGCGGCGGTCGCAGACGGCTTCGGGCGGCTGGACCTGGCGGAGATCGTCGCGTTCACCGTGCCCGGCAACTGGCGGTCGCGGCGCGTCATGGAACGGCTCGGCGCCATCCGCGATCAGGTGGGCGACTTCGATCATCCGCGCCTGCCGGAGGGCCACCCGCTCCGACCGCATGTGCTATATCGGCTGCGTCGAGAGGCATCGTGCGAACGCTGATCTGGAACGCCCATGGCCAACAAATGGACCACCGCAGACATTCCGCCGCAGGGCGGCAAGTTCGCCGTCGTGACCGGCGCGACCGCTGGCCTGGGCTACGAGTCCGCCCTTGCCTTGGCGCGGGCTGGCGCTGCTGTGATCGTCGCTGGGCGCGATGCTCGCAGGGGCGACACCGCCACGCGGCGGATCAACGCCTTCGGGCCTCGCATCCAGGCCAGCTTCGAACTGCTTGACCTTGCGGATCTTGCCTCCGTCGCCGCCTTTGCCGCGCGCGTCTCCGAGCGGCATCCGACGCTCGACCTGCTCGTCAACAACGCCGGCATCATGGGGCTGCCGCAGCGCCGGGTGACACGCGACGGCTTCGAGGCGCAACTGGGCACCAACTATCTCGGCCACTTTGCGCTGACCGCCCGCCTGCTGCCGAGCCTGAAGCGCGCCGGGCAGCCGCGCATCGTCAGCGTGAGCAGTCTCGCGCACCGCAGGGGACGGATGGACTTCGATGACCTGCAAGCGGAGCGCGGCTACGACCCGTGGCGCGCCTACAGCCAATCCAAGCTCGCGATGCTCCTATTCGCCGCCGAGCTGCAGCGGCGGAGCGATGCCGCCGGCTGGGGCCTGACGAGCGTCGCCGCGCATCCCGGCTTCGCGCGGACCGAGATCTTCCGGGGTGTTGCCCAGGGTCGCGGCGGCGGCTTGAAGGCAGCCCTGGGTTCATTCGGCGCCCAGCTCTTCGGTCAATCGGCGGCCCAGGGCGCCCTCCCCATCCTCTACGCCGCGACCGCGCCCGGCGTGCAGCCCGGCGGCTACTACGGCCCGGACGGGTTCGGCGAAGCGACGGGCAGCCCGGCACCGGCGAAGACCGCGCCCCAAGGCCGTGACCAGGAGGCCGCCTCGCGGCTCTGGGACGTGTCCGAGCAGCTTACAAAGGTGCGGTTCGGAGCAGCCTAGAACCCGACCCGATTCGCCAGTTCCTCGCGCCACGTCTTGCTCGCGCCCGGCGCGCAGGGCTTTCCCGTTTCCAGATCGAAGATCTCCGGGTCCGCGTCAGGGTTCGCACGGATCACGTCGCGCGCGGCGGCGACGGCCGCCTCCTCCGTGTCGAACCGTCCCCTGGACGTGCCAGTGACGCGCAGCTCATAGGCCATGGCGTTTCCTTCCCTCCGATCCTGACTTAACGCGCCGCGCGTAGCCTGGTTGACCGCGCTCGGCACCGAGGCGCAGCCTCACCCGCAGGAGATCGCAATGCGCGACATGCTTCCGCAAGCGCCCTTGCTCGACGCGCTCCAGGCCATCGTCGGCGCGCGCGGGCTGATCATCGAGGCGGGCGACATCGCCCCCTATCTCCGCGACTGGCGCAACCTCTATGAGGGCCGCGCCGCCGCCGTAGTCCGCCCGGCGAGCACGGCTGAGGTGGCGGCCGTGGTGCGACTCTGCGCGGAGCATGGCGTCGGCATCGTGCCGCAGGGCGGCAACACCAGCATGGTCGGCGGCGCCACGCCTGACGACAGCGGCCAGCAGATCGTGCTCGCCCTCTCGCGCATGGCCCGCATCCGCGCGCTCGACCCGGTGGACATGACGCTCACGGTCGAGGCCGGCCTGCCGTGGCAGCGGGCGCAGGAGGCGGCGGCCGACGCGGGCTGCCTGCTGCCGCTCTCCATCAGCAGCGAGGGCACGGCGCAGGTCGGCGGCATCCTCGCCACCAACGCCGGCGGCAACAACACGGTGCGCTACGGCAACGCGCGCGAGCTGGTGCTCGGCATCGAGGCGGTGCTGCCGGACGGGCAGGTGTTCGAGGGGCTGCGGCGGCTGCGCAAGGACAACACGGGCTACGCGCTGCGCCAGCTGCTCGTAGGCAGCGAGGGCACGCTCGGGGTCATCACCGCCGCCGTGCTGCGCCTCGTGCCCCGGCCGCGGGAGACCGCCGTGGCGCTATGCGCCGTGACCAGCCTGGACGCAGCACTCGCCCTCTTCACGCGCATCCAGCGGGCGGACCCGGCGGCAATCTCCGCGTTCGAGTATATGTCAGGGACCGGAATGGCGCTCGTCCTGCGCCACGTTCCGGGGAGCAGTCTGCCGCTCGCACGGCCCGCGCGGCACTACGCGCTTATCGAATTGGCGACGCCGCGGCTGGGTGCCGCCCTGGGCGAGGCGCTGGAACAGTCGCTCGCAGAAGCGCTCGAGGCAGGCGAGGTGGAAGACGCGGCGCTCGCCGCGAGCGAGGCGCAGCGCCAGGCGATGTGGAAGCTGCGCGAGGAGCACGCCGAGGCGCAGCGGCGCGAGGGCGCGTCGGTGAAGAACGACGTGTCGGTGCCCGTCTCCGCCGTGCCGGCGCTGATCCGGGAGGCATCCGCCGCGTGCGAGGCGCTCATCCCCGGCGTCCGGCCCGTCCCGTTCGGGCACATGGGCGACGGCAACATCCACATGAACCTGCAGCAGCCGGAGGGCGCCGACGGCGCAGCCTTCCTCGCCCGCGGCCCCGAGATCATGGACGCGGTGAACGCCGTCGTGCGGCGGCTCGACGGCAGCTTCTCGGCCGAGCACGGGGTCGGACGCCTCAAGCCCTACTTGATGCCCATCTGGCGCGGCGGCGCCGAGTTGGACGCCATGCGCCGCATCAAGCAGGCGCTGGACCCGCGCGGCATCATGAATCCGGGCAAGGTGCTGCCGCCGGGCGCAGCCGACGCCGGCACCCGAACGTCAGGGCGGTGACGCCAGCACCGCGCGCAGCCGCTCCAACTCGGCCGCGCCGGTGCCGACCGCGCCTCGCTCCAGGGCACGGTAAAGCTGGACGATCTCGGCTCCGAGCGGCAGCAGCGCCGCGCCGCCGCCGCCCGCGCCGCCCGGATGTGCCGTGACGAGCGGCCCGGCGAACGAGGCGTTCAGGCTCTCCACGAGCACCCAGGCTCGGCGATAGCTCATGCCCATGGCGCGCCCCGCGGCCGAGATCGAGCCTGTCTCGCCGATCAGCTCCAGGAGGCGCACCTTGCCCGGCCCGAGGGTCGCGCGGCCGCCGACGTCCAGGCGCAAGGTGAGACGCATGGCCGGCACGGGCACGCCACTCCGGCTGCGAGGAGTATGGGCGGATGTGGCGCCGCGCCCCCGTGGCTCGGTGGTGCTCATGGACCTTATCCTAAGCCACCGCGAGCGCGGCGGACAGACACCAGGGCGCCACACCGGGCGATGACTCGCGGGCGCCCGGCTTCCGCCGCGCCGACCCGGTCTATATGGTGCCGGCCATGACCTTCCCGACCCGGCTGGACCGCTATGTTTTTCGCCAGATCCTGGTTGCCCTGATCGCCGCCACGGGCGGCTTGGCTGCCTTGATCTGGCTCACGCAATCGCTGCGCTTCGTCGAGCTCGTCGTCAACCGGGGCCTGTCCTTGCGCGTGTTCTTTGAGCTGACCGGCCTGCTGGTGCCGGGCTTCGTCGCCGTCATCCTGCCGATCACAACGTTCGTCGTCGTGCAGTTCGTCTATCAACGCCTGGCCGGTGACCGTGAGCTGACGGTGATGCGCGCCGCGGGGCTGTCGCCGTTCGCACTGGCGCGGCCCACGCTCGCGCTCGCGGCCCTCGCCGTCGTGTCCGGCTACGTGCTCACGCTCTGGATCGTGCCGGTCACCTACGCGGCCTTTCGCGAATACCAGTTCGAGATCCGCAACCGCCTCGCGGCGTTCCTCCTGCAGGAAGGCGTGTTCACGCCCGTGTCGGATGACCTCACCGTCTATGTGAGCCGCCGCGACCAGGACGGGACGTTGCATGGCATCTTGATCGAGGACGGACGACAGCGGAACAGCGAGGCGACGATCCTCGCTCAGCGCGGCCACCTCGTCGGCGGCAGCGCCGGTGCTCCCCGCATCCTGCTGCTCGACGGCAGCCGCCAGGAGCTGGACCGCAGCACCGGCCGCCTCAACGTGCTCACCTTCGCAGAGACCACCTTGGACCTTGCTGGCGGTGCGAAAGGCGACGAGCAGCGTTTCCGCGACTCGGCGGAGATGGGCCTTGGCGAGCTGCTCCGCCCCGATCCCCAGCAGGTCGCAGCGCGGGACCGGGGCAAGTTCATGGTCGAGGGCTGGCGCCGCCTCACCCAGCCGCTCACGGCGGCAAGCTTCGCCTTCGTGGGCCTCGTCTCTGTTCTCACCGGCACCTTCCGGCGCCACGGGAATGTGCTGCGCCCGGTCGCCGGCGCGCTCACCGTGGTCGGCCTGCTCGCGCTCAGCCTCGCAATCTCCGATCTTGCGGCACGGCAGGTCTCGCTCATCCCGCTGATGCTGGTCCAGGCTGTGCTGCCGGGCATCGTGTGCGCCTGGATTCTGTTCGCACCGCAGGTCGCGCAGACGCTGCGGCATGGGGCCGCGGATCGCCGGGCGCGTCCGGCCCAGGTGTGATCGTCCATGCTCGTCGCGGCCACCCTCTCGCTCTACGTCGCCCGGCAGTTCATGGTCTCGGCGCTGGTGATGCTCGCCGCGCTGTCGGGCCTCGTGTCGCTGTTCGACTTCATCGAGCTGCTCCGCCGCGCGGCGACCAAGCCGAACGCGACGTTCAGCATCATCGCCGAAATAGCAGGGCTGCGGCTCCCCTACGTGGCCATGCAGATCCTGCCGTTCGCGATCCTGCTCGGCGGCATCCTCGCGTTCTGGCGCCTCACGCGCTCCTCCGAGCTGATCGTGGCGCGCGCGGCCGGGGTCTCGGCCTGGCAGTTCCTGACAGCCCCCGTGCTGTGCGCTGCGATGCTCGGAGTGATCGCCACGGCAGCGGTCAGCCCGCTCTCCTCCGCCATGCTCGCCCGCGCGGAGGCGCTCGACGATGCCTACTTGCGCACCGGTGGCGGGCCGCTCGCGCTCAACGGCGGGCAGCTTTGGCTGCGCCAGAGCGATCGCGGGATCGACCCGAACGGGGTCGCCATCCTGCACGCGCATTCCGTCAATCTCCGCGGCGGCGACCTGGCCGCCAAGGGCGTCAGCGTGTTCCGCCTCGATCCTGACGACCGCCTGCTGCAGCGCGTCGAGGCGACCAAGGCTACGCTCGGCGACGGCGACTGGGTGCTCGACAACGCGCGCACGCTGGAGCCGGACCACCTGCCCGTCCCGGTCGGCACGATGCGCCTGCCCACCGACCTCACGGTCTCCCGCGTCGAGGACAGCTTTGCCTTGCCGGACACGCTCTCCGTCTGGAAGCTGCCGGGCTTCATCGCGCTCCTGGAGCGGTCCGGATTCTCGGCGATACGCCATCGCTTGCACTTCCAGGCGCTGCTGGCATTGCCGCTGCTGGCCGGCACGATGTGCCTCGTCTCTGCCGGGTTCTCGATGCGCCCGGCGCGTCGCGGGGGCGTCGCCCGCATGATCGGCAGCGGCGTCGCCGCCGGGTTCGCCCTGTTCACGGTGAGCAAGGTCGCCGAGGAGTTCGGACAGTCGGGCGCGCTGCCGCCGGTGCTCGCAGCCTGGGCGCCGGCCGCTGCCGGGCTGCTGCTCGCCCTGGCTCTCCTGCTCCATGTTGAGGACGGCTAGCGCCTTGGCTTGGCGTCTGCTCGTCCTGCCCGGACTGGCCCTTGCGGCCATCGCCTGGCCGCAGGACTCAGGCGCCCAGATCACGCCGCCGGGCACGCACGGCCATGTGCCGCCGCTGTCGCGCAACCAGCCCGTGACCTTCGAGGCCGACAACCTGCAATACGATCGGGACAGCGGCATCGTGACCGCAAGCGGGCACGTGGAGGCGTTCCAGAACGGCCACGTCCTGCGCGCCGACAAAGTCACCTATGACCGCAACACCAACGTCGCCGCCGCCAGCGGCCACGTCACGATCATCGAGCCGGACGGACAGGTCCTCTACTCGGACTACGCGGAGCTGACTGGCGGGATGCGGGAGGGCGTGCTGAAGGGGATGCGCCTGAAGCTTGCCGCAAATGGCAAGCTCGTCGCCAACGGCGCGCGGCGCACCGAGGGCAAGGTCAATGAGATGAGCCGGGTTGTCTATACCACCTGCAACCTGTGCAAGAAGGATCCGAGCCGCCCGCCGTTTTGGGAAATCCGCGCCCGGTCGGGCGTGCAGGACGCGGAGAACAAGCGCGTCGAGTATCAGGACGCGACGCTGGACATCTACGGATTCCCTGTCGCCTATCTTCCTTACTTCTGGCACGCTGACCCGTCGGTAAGGCGCGAGAGCGGCTTTCTCGTCCCGTCCATCGGAACGGCCAGCCATCTCGGCCCGTTCCTCGCGGTGCCCTACTACTGGGTGCTCGACAACGAATCAGACGTGACGCTTACGCCGCTTATCGCCACCGAGGCCGACCCGAATCTGAACGTTCGCTACCGCCGCCGCTTCAACGACGGCACGCTCAAGGTGGACGGCAGTCTCGGTTACTATCTCGGCAAGCCTCAAGGCGACCTCTTCGCGCTAGGCCAGTTCAGCTACAACGATACCTGGCGCTACGGCTTCAACATCGAGCAGGCAAGCTCGGCCAAATACCTCACCGACTATCGCCTCTCCAGCATCGGCAACATCCTGACCACCAACATCTATGCCGAGGGCTTCGGCGTCGGCTCCTACGCGAGGCTCGATGCCACCGCGTTCCAGGGGCTGACAAGCAGCATCAACCAGACCGAGCTGCCCTACGTGCTGCCGCGCTACGAATACGACTTCTTCGGCGAGCCGGACGCGCTCGGCGGGCGCTTCAGCCTCAGCACCCAGAGCTGGAACATCCTGCGCGAGCAGGGCACCAACGACCAGCGTATCGGCGCGCGGCTCAACTGGGACCGGCCTTTCACGGGCGCGTTCGGCGAGAGGTATAGCCTTACCCTGCGCACCGACACGGCGGGCTATAACGCGCAGAGCCTGAACAAGGATCCGAACTTTTCCCCGCTCGCGTCCGCCAGCTCGGCCTTCGCGCAGCCGCAGGTCGCGATGAAGGTCAACTGGCCCTTCGTGCGGGACGGAGGCGCGCTTGGCACGCAGCTTATCGAGCCGATCGCGCAGGTGATAGCGGCGCCCGGCACAGGCGGCTACCGGCAGAATAATCGTCCCAACGAGGACAGCCTGGACTTCCTGTTCAACGCGAACAATTTGTTCGAGCTCAACCGCTACCCAGGGCTGGACCGGCAGGAAGGCGGCGTGCGCCTCAACGTCGCGCTGCACGGCAACTGGACGCTGCCGAACAACATGGCCTTTGACGGGCTCGTCGGCGACAGCTTGCGGCCGAACCGCGACAACAGCTACCTCCCCGGAACAGGCCTCGACAACACCACCGTGAGCGACATCGTCGCCCGCGCCACGTTTAGGCCCGTGTCCTGGTTCGACCTGAGTGCCAACACCCGGTTCGACCACAGGGATTTTACCATACGCTACGCGGACGTGGTCGCCGCCGCGGGCGTGCCCTTGCTACACGTCGGCCTCGGCTACCTGCACAGCAACACCAGCCCTTACACGTTGAGCGACTTCGCTCAGATCCCGCCAGACTATTTCGTGCCGCGTGACGAGATTACGCTCAGCGCATCCACCCACTTCCTCGACCACTGGAACCTGTCCGCCTACGCCCGGCGCAATCTTGAGACCAACTCGATGGTCAGCGCGGGCGTCCACGGCTTCTATGAGGACGAATGCTTCATCTTCGACGCGAACGCCAGCCGCCGCTACACCTCGCTCAACGGCGACAGCGGCGCGACAATCGTGCTGTTCACGATCACCTTCAAGACCGTGGGGGCATTCGGCTTCCACGCTTTCTGATCATGGACGCCCCGGCGTGGCAATTCTGGCTCAGGCGCCTAGAGAGCCTGCTCGTCTTCGTGCTCGCCGCGCTGTTCTATGTCTCGCTCTACGGCGAGCTTCCCTACCATGACGCGCAGCGCTTCGCCGCCCAGCTCAGCAGCGACCGCTTCGTCTATGATCTCGGCCACGTGCTCCTTGAGCCTGCGGCGCTCCTATGGCATCGCTGGCTCGGCTTCGGCGAGCCGGTCGTGGCGAGCCAGAAGCACATCAGCACCGTCGCCACCGCAGCGGCGATCGCGATCTTCTACGGGTTGCTCATCCGGCTCGGATGGCGCGCTGGATCGCGGTGCTCGCCACGGCACTAGTCGCGGCGAGTTGCGGTGTCATCACGCTCGCGCCCTCTGCCCATTTCAAGCTGGTCGCGCTGCCGTTCACGACCGGCGCGCTCGCACTGCTGACGCTGGCGGAGGCGGACGGGCGGGCACACCGCCCGGCGGTCGCCCTCGCCGGCGGCGCTCTGCTCGCGGTGGCTGCCGGGTTCTTCGCGGGCGTGCTGGCGACTCCACCCTTCGCCGCTCTCGCGCTCATGGCAGCGGCGCGCCGCGAGGGCGCGGGCTGGCCACGGGCGCTGCTCCAGGCCGTGCTTCTCGGCGCCACCTGCGCCCTGCTGTTCGCCCTTCTCGCTGGCGGGACCTACGTTCTCATCAATGCCGGGCCGCTCAGCGGGCAAGGCTTCGCGGCAGCGCTCGCCGCGAAGGAGGCCGTGCGCCCGGTTGACCGGTCATGGGCCGATCAGGCGGGGCGGGCGGTGTTCAGCATCGTCAACGACTTCATCGCGGCGCCCGGCCTCGGTGCCATTGCCCGTGCCTGGATCGGCGGCCAGATCCCGACGCTTCGGTCCTACGCGCCGGCATTGCTGCCGGTTTTGGTGCCCTGGGCGGCAACGGCCATGATCCTGGCCGCCATCTACGTGCGTGCCTTAGTTGCCTTGCTGCGCGGCGGACGCTGCCTTATCCCCTTCGCCTTCCTCGTCGGCGCCCTGGCCTGGGGGATTGGCTACAATCTCAACGACCCGGAGCATTGGGTGGGCCTCACAGCGCCGACGGTGCTCCTGTTCGTGACCCTGTTCCCGCCGGTCGCGGTCGGCATCGGGGTGCCGATCTGGGCGGCGCTGACCATCGCCGTCAACCTCGCGCTCTTCGCGGTCCCCGTCGCGACCTATCCTCTCGCGCGCTATGAGGCCGAGATGCAGGCGCAGTTCACCTCGCGCGACCTGCTGATCTACTTCGCCGCTTACTCGGGCCGGCCCTCTCTCGCCGCGTTCGACCTGCCTGGGCTGCGCGACCTCAAGCTCGACGTCGCCTTGGGCGGCTCGCCGAATGTCGCCGCGTTCTTCAACAAGCTCGACCAGGCAATCGCGGACACGCTGCGCGATGGTGGCCGCGTGATGGTGTTCGACGTGCTCGACGGCAGCGACTGGGAGGCGCCCTGGCCCGACCTCACCGCACGCGGTGTGACAAAGAACAGGCTGTACAGCCATCTCGCATCCCGCTTCACCATTACCCGGCGCCCCAGCATCGCCGAGCTCGAGGTCTGGCAGATTACCGAGCCGCCCGGCCGCTAGGGCGTGATGACGACCTTTCCCACCACCTTGCGCGCTGCCATGTCTTCCAGCGCCTGCGGCGTCTGATCCAGGGTATAGGTCCTGGACACGAGCGGGCGCAGCTTCCCGTCGGCGATCCACGCAAGCATCTGCGCAATGGCCTCGCGATTCCGCTCCGGCTCGCGCTTCGTGTAGGCCCCCCAGAACACGCCGACCAGCGAGGCGCCCTTCAACAGGGGCAGGTTGAGCGGCAGCGCGGGAATCTCGCCGTTCGCGAAGCCGATCACGAGGTAGCGGCCAGCCCAGGCGATAGAGCGGAACGTCGGCTCGGCGAACCGGCCGCCCACCGGGTCGAACACCACGTCCGGCCCTTGCTTGCCGGTGAGCCGCGCAATGGCGCCGCGCAGGTCCTCCACTTGGTAGTCTATCACCTCGTCAGCGCCGTAGGAGCGGCATACGGCGAGCTTCTCCGGCGATGAGGCCGCCGCGATCACGCGCGCGCCCATCGCCTTACCGATGTCAATAGCGGCCAGGCCGACGCCTCCGGCCGCGCCGAGCACGAGCAGCGTCTCGCCCTCCTGCATGGCGGCCCGGTCGCGCAAGGCGTGCCAGGCAGTGCCGTAGGCGAGCAGGAACGCCGATGCCGTCTCGAACCCGACACCCTCGGGCAGGATCACGCAGGCTTGCGCCGGCACGATTACCTCCTCGGCGAACCCGCCCAGGCTGCAGAATGCGGCGACGCGGTCGCCGGGCTTCAGATCCGCGACATCCGGGCCGACCTGCATAACGACGCCGGCGACCTCGGCGCCCGGCGTGAACGGAAGCTCCGGCTGCACCTGATACTTGCGCTGGATGATCAGCACATCGGGGAAATTCACCCCGGCCGCCTTGACTCCGACCTTGACCTCGCCCGGCCCCGGATCGGGCAGGCTACGCTCCGCGACGCGCAATTGATCCGGGCCGCCCCACTGTTCGCACAGGACCGCTCGCATCTCGTATCCTCCGATGCCGCTAGGACTTGCCGGCTACGCAGGATCGCTCTCAACTGCCGGCGTCGGCAGGGAGGTTGCAGGTGGCACGGCTGCAAAGCAAGTCCGCGGTCATCACCGGCTCGGGCAGCGGGATTGGCCGAGCAACCGCGCTGCTGTTCGCGCGGGAGGGCGCCGCGGTGCTGGCCGTGGACCGCGACGTCGCTGGGGTGTCCGAGACCGTCAGCCAGATCGTCGCGGCCGGTGGGCGCGCGACGGCGCTCGCGGCCGACGCGGGAAACGAGGCCGACGTGGCCATGGTCGTGGCGCAGGCGATCGATATGCTGGGCGGCATCGACATCCTCTATGCCAACGCCGGCATCAGCGGCGGCACGGTGCCGTTCCTGGAAACGACAGTCGAGCAGTGGCAGGAGGTGCTGCGCGTGAACCTGACCGGGGCGTTCCTGGCCGTCCGGGCCGTGGCGCCGCACATGATCGCACGGGGCCGGGGTTCCATCCTCTGCACCGCGTCCGTCGCCGGCCTACGGGCCAATGCCGCCGGCGCGCCGTACAGCGCGAGCAAGGCCGGCGTCATCAGCTTGGTGCAGACCGCGGCGAATGCGCTGATCGGCACGGGAGTCCGGGTGAATGCGATCTGCCCTGGGCTGATCGAGACCGGGATGACGCAGCCCTTGTTCGAGCGGGCGCGGGCACGGGGAACGGAGGGCAGGATCGGACAGCTCAACCCGCTTCAGCGGGCCGGACAGCCGGACGAGATCGCCGCCGCGGCCCTGTTCCTCGCGAGCGATGACTCATCTTACGTCAATGGGCAGGCGATCGCTGTCGATGGCGGGCTGTCGAGCACCCTTCCCTTCGTGCCGCCACGGCGATAGGGAGCCTGGCATTCGCCCCGCAAGCTCGGCTAAACCGCTGACAGTTCGCCGAGGATGCCCGCGAAGCCTGTCTGGAGCGCTTGACCGCCATGCCACTGAACCGCCGCCTGTTCCTCATGCTGCCGCTCTTCGCAGCCGCCCTGCTCGCCGGGACGGCGCACGCGGTTTCTCCGGCGCGCACCCAGGCCGCAGCGCCGCGCGCGGAGGGTCCGCCAAGCCCGGCAGACGGCATCGTCGCCGTGGTCAACGGCGACGCGATCACCTCCGGCGACGTGGACAACCGCGCGCGGCTGTTCGCCGTGAGCACCGGACTGTCGCTCGCGCCCGACGTGCTCGCGCGCCTGCGCCCGCAGATCGTTCGCCAACTCATCAACGAGCGCCTTGAGCTGCAGGAGATGCAGCGTCGCAAGGTCGTCGTCCCCGATGAGGACATCGCCCGCGCTATCGCCAGCATCGAGCAACACAACAACATGCCCGACCAGGCACTGCGCAAGATGCTCGCGGGTCAAGGAATCGCCCTGCGCACGCTGATCGACGAGGTCCGTGTCCAGCTCGGCTGGGTGCGCGTGCTGCGGCAGGAGCTGGGGTCCAAGGCCGACGTCTCGGACACCGACGTCACCGACCAGATCGAGCGGCTCAAGCGGGAGCGCGGCCAGCCCGAGTATGAGCTGGGCGAGATCTTCATCCCCGTCGAGGATCCCGCCAAGCAGGCCGATGCGCAGCGCTTCGCCGACGCGGTCATCGCCCAGCTCCGCGCCGGCGCCCCGTTCCCCGTCATTGCCGCCCAATTCAGCCAGAGTCAGACCGCGCTGCAAGGCGGTGACCTGGGATGGACCCATGCCAGCCAGCTCGACCCGGCCGTGGCCGACCTGCTCGCCCAGATGCCGCAGGGTGCCATCAGCAACCCGATCCCGGTGCCGGGCGGCCTCGATATCGTGACGCTCCGAGGCAAGCGCGAGATCGGCAACGACATGGAGACGCTGGTGGACCTGCGCCAGGCGTTCCTCCCCTTTACCCAAGCGCTCAACCCGCAGGCACCAAACGACCAGCAGAAGCAAGCGCTTCTGAAAGCGCAGCAGCTCGCGCGCACAGTGAAGTCCTGCGCGCAGATGGAGCAGGCAGCGCCCGCGGCCGGCTCGTCGCGTCCTCCGAACCCCGGCACCGTCAAGCTCGCCTCCGTGAGCGCGCCGCCGCTGCGCGAGCTCCTCGCCACCCAGCCCCTCAACCAGGCCAGCAAGCCGATCGTGTCAACGGACGGCATCGCCGTGCTCATCATCTGCGCCCGCGAGCAGAAGAATGCGGGCGATGCGTCCCGCGACGAGGTGCGCTCGCAGCTCCTGGAGCAGCGCGTCGAGCTCAGCTCGCGCCAGCTCCTGCGCACTCTCCGCCGCAAGGCCATGCTGGACGAACGCTCCTCGTCCTGAGCGCGTCGCTTCCCCCACTCCGGGAGGTCATCGCCCGGCACGCCCTTGATGCGCGCAAGACCCTCGGCCAGCACTTCCTCCTGGACACGAACCTGCTCACACGCATCGTGCGCGAGGCCGGGGATCTCGCCGGGCGGCACCTCGTCGAGGTCGGTCCCGGACCGGGCGGATTGACGCGCGCGCTGCTCGCCTCCCCCGCCGCCTCCGTGCTCGCCGTCGAGTTGGACCCCCGCGCCATCGCCGCAGTCGAGGAGCTGCGCGCGAGCCATCCGGAGCGGCTGCGCGTGCTGCATGCGGACGCGGTCCGGCTCGACCTCGCCGCCCTCGTGCCGGCGCCGCGCCAGGTCATCGCGAACCTGCCCTACAACGTTGCCACACCTCTGCTGGTCGGCTGGCTACGGCAGGCGGCACGCTGGGAGCAGCTGACCTTGATGCTTCAGCTCGAAGTGGCCGAGCGGGTCTGCGCCGCGCCCGGCACGCCGTCCTACGGACGGCTCTCCGTCCTCGCGCAGTGGGTCTGCACGGCGAGCGTCGGGATGCGCCTGCCACCCGCGGCCTTCACCCCGCCGCCGCGGGTCTGGTCCGCTGTCGTCAGCCTCGTGCCGCGCACGGCGCAGCCGGACCCTGCGCTGTTCGCCGCCATGGAACGACTCACGGCGGCGGCGTTCGGGCAGCGGCGCAAGATGCTGCGCGGCGCCCTGCGCAGCCTGGGCGGCGACGCCCTGCTCGCGCGGGCGGAGATCGCGCCTGAGCGCCGGGCGGAAACGCTGACGCCCGCGGAGTTCGAGCGGCTCGCACAGCTGTTGCAGGCGGCAATGGAAACTGCGCCCGCGCCTCGGCGCTAGGTGCATTGGTTTCGCCCCGAGGGTTCGTTATGCAAGACGACTGGAAGCACCGTATCGGCCACTCGCTGCGGAAGGTGCGGCCCGGGATCAGCGCGGTCACGAGCAGCAAGTGGTCCGGCTTCCTCCCGTTCGGGATACGAGTTAGCAGCCCAGCGTTCGAGAATGGCCAGCCCATGCCCGAGCGCTTCACCGCCATGGGCGAGAGCATCGCGCCGCCGCTCCGCTGGGAGAACGTGCCCAGCGGCGCACAGAGCCTCGTTCTGCTCGTTGAAGACGCGGATATCCCGTCCTTCCGGCCCCTCACCCACCTCATCGTGCACAGCATCCCGCCGGAGAAGACCGGGTTCGGCGAGGAGGAGATACCGTCCCGGATGCGCGGCTTCACGGCCGAGGGCTGGGCCTGCGGGCGCAACGCCGCGGCGCGGCCGGGCTGGATGGCGCCGAACCCGCCGCCCGGTCATGGCCCGCACCGCTACGCGTTCCAGGTATTCGCTCTGAAAGTCGTGCCGGAGTATCCCTATCCGCCGGGCCGCAGCCTGCTGCTGCGCACGATCCGTCCGCATCTGCTGTCGCAGGGTAGGCTGATTGGGACGGCGGAACGACCCTAGCCAGGCGGCCTAGACATCCTTGGCGCTGTCGCCGCCGGTCACCTCGTACTCTGCCCCCGTGACCATGGCGGCGGCGTCGGAGGCCAGGAACACGGCGGCGGGCGAGATGTCGTCCGGCTGCAGCCAGCCTACCTTCAGCGGCACGGTCGGCGCGCGCACGTCCCACGCCTGCTGCGGCGTCGGCGTCCCGGACGGCATCTTGCCGGTGACCTCGGCGTCGCTGTTCACCAGGCGCTTCTCGTAGCGCGTGAGCGGCGTGTCCACGAGGCCGGGAATCACGGCGTTCACGGTGATGTTGTACTTGCCGAACTCGAGGGCCGCCGACTTCATCAGGCCGAGGATGCCCCACTTGGACGCCGAATAGCTCGCCGCGTTCTCGGTGCCGTGCTTGCCCTGCATGGAGGCGAGCACGATGATCCGCCCCTGCTTGCGGGCCACCATCTTGGGGGCGAACGCCCGGATCGTGTTGGCGGTGCCGTTCAGGTTGTTGTCTATGATGTCGAACCACTCGCTGTCGTCCATCTCCAGGAGCGGCTTCCAGACCTGGATGGCAGCGTCGGCGACCAGGATGTCCAGCTTACCATAGGTCTGCTCCACGTGGTCGGCGGCGGCACGCAGCGCCTTGATGTCGCGGATGTCGGCTTGGATCGCCTCGCCCCGGCGGCCGTAGGTCTGGATCTGGCGCACCGTCTCGGCCAGCTCCTCGGGCGTAGCGGGCTTGGCGTTTGACGCCGTGCTGACGGGGCCGGCGATGTCGAGCGCGATCACGTCGGCTCCGTTCGCGGCCAGCTCCACGGCGATCGCCCGGCCGATGCCGCGCGCGGCGCCAGTGACCACGGCGACCTTGCCCGTGAGCTGCGAGCCACGCCCTGGGCGCACCGGGCCGGCGCTCTTGTCGGGCGGCGGCTCGGGCATGTCCTGGCCATCAAGCACGTTCGGCCCGGGAGAAGTTTGGACGGTCTGCGCGGCTGCGGCGCCCGCCAGGGCCGCGCTCGCGGCCAAGCCGCCGCCGAGGATGAGGGTCCGGCGCACCGGGTCGTAGCGCGGCCCCTCAATGGTTCGGTCTCCGCGGTATTGCGCCATGGCTCTCCTCCAAGGTTTTCGGCCGAATACATCGGCCCACTCGCCGTTGCCGCGCCCCCGGTAACGTGGTGTTGCGCGCCTGCACGACCCCATGCTAGGCACCCGGCGTCGGCAAAGGGCCGGCATTCCCGAGCAACGTGGACGCCCGTGTCTGGCACGACGCAGCAAATTGGCGGTGTGGCTCAGCGCTACGCCGCCGCTCTCTACGCGAGAGCAGATGAGACCGGAGAACTCGACCAGACCGTCGAGCAGACGGAGGCGCTTGGCCGCCTGATCGACGAGAGCGCCGACTTCCGTCGGCTGCTCCGGGACCCGACGATCGATGCTCAGTCCGCGAGCCGCGCCGCGCTCGCCATCCTCGGCCGCGAAGGGTTCGGCAAGCTCGTGCACGACTTCGTGGGCGTGATCGCCGCCAATCGCCGCCTGAACGTGCTGCGCGGCGTCATCGCCGCCTTCGCCGCTCTCGTCGCGGCGAAGCGCGGCGTGGTCGTCGCCGAGGTCGCGACCGCGCACCCGCTGACAGACGTGCAGCGCGAGCAGCTCCGCGCCCGCCTGATCGAAGCCGGCTACGGCCAGGTCCGCATCCAGGAGTCAGTGGACCCGTCGCTGCTCGGCGGCCTCGTCGTGCGCGTAGGCTCGCGCCTCTACGACACCAGCCTCAAGTCGCGCTTGCAGCGACTCCAATACGCCATGAAGGGAGCCGCGTGAGATGGACATCCGTCCCGCCGAGATTTCGGACATCCTGAAGCAGCAGATCGCGAACTTCGACAGCGAGCAGAACGTCGCCGAGACTGGCCAGGTCCTCTCGGTCGGCGACGGTATCGCCCGCGTGTTCGGCCTGCAGAACGTGATGCAGGGCGAGATGGTGGAGTTCCCCTCTGCCGGCGTCCGCGGCATGGCGCTGAACCTGGAGACGGACAACGTCGGCGTCGTGATCTTCGGCGACGACCGCGCGATTCGCGAGGGCGACACGGTCAGCCGCACGAGCCAGATCGTCTCGGTCAAGGTCGGCAAGGGGCTGCTCGGCCGCGTCGTGGACGGCCTAGGCCAGCCGATCGACGGCAAGGGCCCGCTAACCGACGTGCAGGACCACCTCGTCGAGGTGAAGGCGCCCGGCATCATCGCGCGCCAGTCCGTGCACGAGCCGATGCAGACCGGGATCAAGGCCATCGACGCCCTCATCCCGATCGGCCGCGGCCAGCGCGAGCTGATCATCGGCGATCGTCAGACCGGCAAGACCGCGGTGATCATCGACACGATCATCAACCAGAAGCAAGTCAACGCCGGCACTGACGAGAAGACGAAGCTCTACTGCATCTACGTCGCCGTCGGGCAGAAGCGCTCCACGGTGGCGCAGCTCGTGCGCACGCTGGAGGAACAGGGCGCGATGGATTATTCCATCGTCGTCGCGGCCACCGCCTCCGATCCGGCGCCCATGCAGTTCCTGGCACCCTATACGGGCTGCGCCATGGGCGAGTTCTTCCGCGACAACGGCATGCACGCCGTGATCTTCTACGACGACCTCTCAAAGCAGGCGGTGGCCTACCGCCAGATGTCGCTGCTGCTGCGCCGCCCGCCGGGGCGCGAGGCGTATCCGGGCGACGTGTTCTACCTGCACTCGCGCCTGCTCGAGCGCGCCGCAAAGATGTCGGACGAGCTCGGCGCCGGCTCGCTCACGGCGCTGCCGGTAATCGAGACGCAGGCCGGCGACGTGTCGGCCTATATCCCGACGAACGTCATTTCCATCACCGATGGCCAGATCTTCCTGGAGACCGAGCTGTTCTTCCGCGGCATCCGCCCGGCCGTCAACGTCGGCCTCTCGGTCTCGCGCGTGGGGTCCGCGGCGCAGGTCAAGGCGATGAAGAAGGTCGCTGGCTCGATCAAGCTGGAGCTGGCGCAATACCGCGAGATGGCCGCGTTCTCGCAGTTCGCCTCCGACCTCGACGCCTCGACGAGGCGCCTGCTCGACCGTGGCGCGCGGCTGACCGAGCTGCTGAAGCAGCCGCAATACAGCCCGATGCCTGTGGAGGACCAGGTGGTCAGCATCTACTCCGGCACCAAGGGCTACCTGGACCCGCTGCCCGTGGGCAAGATCACCGAGTTCGAGCGCCGGATGATCGGCGACATGCGCACCCGCGAGCCCGGCATCCTGGACACGATCCGCACCGACAAGGACCTCAAGCCGGAGACCGAGCAGCGCCTCGTCGCGTTCCTCGACAACTTCGCCAAGACCTTCGCCTGAGGCGCGCCGGGCCGTGGCCAGCCTCAAGGACCTGCGCGGGCGCATCAACTCGGTGAAGAACACCCGCAAGATCACCTCTGCCATGAAGATGGTGGCGGCGAGCAAGCTGCGCCGGGCGCAGAGCCAGGCCGAGGCGGCCCGGCCCTACGCCGAGCGCATGGAGCGGATGCTGGCCGCACTCGCGAGCAGCGCCCGCGGCCTGCCGAACGCGCCACGGCTGCTGGCTGGCACGGGGCAGGACCGGACGCACCTGCTGATCGTGGTCACGGCCGATCGTGGTCTCGCCGGCGCCTTCAACAGCAACGTGGGCCGCGCCGCGCGCACGCTGATCCGCCGCTTGGAGGGCGAGGGCAAGCAGGTCCGGATCATGACGGTCGGGCGCAAGGGGCGGGATTACCTGCGGCGCGAGTTCGCGGACCGGCTGGTGGGCGAGGTGAGCTTCGCCGGGCGCAAGAGCGTGGCCTTCGCGGACGTGACGGAGGTCGCGGAGAAGGCGACCGCCATGGTGCAGAGCGGCGAGGCGGACATCGTGACGGTGCTCTACAACCGCTTCGTCTCGGTGATCTCCCAGGTCCCGACCGAGGCGCAGCTCGTGCCGCTGCCCATGCCTGAGACGGCGGAAGAGCAGGCGCCCGGCGCGCGGGCGATCTACGAGTTTGAGCCGGACGAGGAGACGATCCTGGGCGCCCTGCTGCCGCGCAACCTGGCGATCCAGCTCTTCCGCGCCGTCATCGAATCGGCCGCCGGCGAGCAGGGTGCGCGCATGGCCGCCATGGACAACGCCACGCGCAACGCGGGCGAGATGATCAATCGCCTGACGCTGAGCTACAACCGCACGCGCCAGGCTAACATCACCAGGGAACTGATCGAGATCATCTCCGGCGCCGAGGCGCTCTGATCCCGGTCCGATAAGGAGAGCAACGATGGCAAACAACAACGTCGGCCGCGTGACCCAGGTGCTCGGCGCCGTCGTGGACGTGCAGTTCGAGGGCGACCTGCCGTTCATCCAGAACGCGCTGACCACCAAGAACGGCGACAGCACGCTCGTGCTGGAGGTCGCGCAGGAGCTGGGCGAGCGCACGGTTCGCACCATCGCCATGGACAGCACGGACGGCCTCGTGCGCGGCAACGAGGTGATCGACACGGGCAAGCCAATCGAGATGCCCGTCGGCCCGGGCACGCTCGGGCGCATCCTCAACGTCATCGGCCAGCCCATCGACGAGCGCGGCCCGGTGCATGCGACCGAGTACCTGCCGATCCATCGCGAGGCGCCCAACTTCGAGGATCAGGCCACGGCGGCCGAGATCCTCGTCACCGGCATTAAGGTCGTGGACCTGCTCGCCCCCTACGTTAAGGGCGGCAAGGTCGGCTTGTTCGGCGGCGCGGGCGTGGGCAAGACCGTGCTCATC
Organism: uncultured Alphaproteobacteria bacterium; assembly: GCA_963839135.1. Lineage (GTDB taxonomy): Bacteria > Pseudomonadota > Alphaproteobacteria > Acetobacterales > Acetobacteraceae > CAWKEH01. Next base: position 1,744 of record CAWIUA010000012.1, on the reverse strand, counting down.
CAGGAGCTGATCAACAACATCGCCAAGGCGCACGGCGGCGTGTCGGTGTTCGCCGGCGTCGGCGAGCGCACGCGCGAGGGCAACGACCTCTACCACGAGATGATCGACGCCGGCGTCATCAAGCTCGGCGAAAACACCACCGAGGGCAGCAAGGTGGCGCTCGTCTATGGGCAGATGAACGAGCCGCCGGGCGCCCGCGCGCGCGTGGCGCTCTCGGGGCTGACCCTCGCTGAGTATTTCCGCGACGAGGAGGGCCAGGACGTGCTCTTCTTCGTGGACAACATCTTCCGCTTCACCCAAGCCGGCGCCGAGGTGTCGGCGCTCCTTGGCCGTATCCCGTCCGCGGTGGGCTACCAGCCGACGCTCGCCACCGATATGGGCGGGCTGCAGGAGCGCATCACGAGCACGAAGAAGGGCTCGATCACCTCGGTGCAAGCCATCTACGTGCCCGCCGACGACCTGACCGACCCGGCGCCGGCCACCTCCTTCGCCCACCTGGACGCGACGACGACGCTTTCCCGCCAGATCGCGGAACTGGGCATCTACCCGGCCGTGGACCCGCTCGACTCCACCTCGCGCGCGCTCGACCCGCGCATCGTCGGCGAGGAGCACTACGCGGTCGCGCGCGAGGTGCAGAGAATTCTCCAGACCTACAAGTGCCTGCAGGACATCATCGCGATCCTGGGCATGGACGAGCTGTCCGAGGACGACAAGCTGGTGGTCGCGCGCGCGCGCAAGATCCAGCGCTTCCTCTCCCAGCCCTTCCACGTCGCCGAGGTCTTCACCGGCTCGCCCGGCATCTTTGTGCCCATCGCGGACACGGTTCGCTCCTTCAAGGCCATCGTGGACGGCCAGTACGACCACCTGCCGGAGCAGGCGTTTTACATGGTCGGCACCATCGAGGATGCCGTGAAGAAGGGCGAGACGCTCAAGGTCGCCGCCTGATGGCGCTGCTCCCGCTCGAGATCGTCAGCCCGGATCGGCTGCTGCTCTCCCGCGAGGTGGAGATGGCGGTGATCCCCGCCTCCGAGGGGCTGATCGGCGTTCTGCCGGGCCATTCGCCGATGATCGTGCTGCTGTCGGGCGGCACGATCAGCATCTACGAGGGTGGGCGGGCAACGGACCAGCTCTTCGTCAGCGGCGGCTTCGCCGAGATCACGCCGGAGCGCTGCACCGTGCTGGCTGACGAGGCGGTGCCGGTCGCGGAGGTCTCCCGCGCGGACGCGGAGCGGATGCTCGCTGAGGCGGAGGTCGCCTACGAGGCCACCGACAAGCACGACCTCGCCGCCTACGATGCGGCGATGGCGCGCGTGCAGTCCGCCCGCGCCAGGTTGGCCGCGGCGGGGACTGCCTAGGGATAGCTGCTCGGCATTCTTAGTTAGTCTGCAGGTCCTACCTGCAGGTACTGCTTCCGTTGCCGCTACGGCTTCGGAGTGAGCCATCATGACCGACGTTCACCGTCGCAGTGCTGCCTCCGCTAGCCTGGGCGATGTAGCTGCCGACAGCGCTCTGGGCCGGGGCGCGACCCTCGGCCGGCAGCTGTTCCAGGGCCGCCTGAAGCCGTCGCGCCGCGTCCAGCAGGTCGGGGTCGTCCGCGACCTTCGCGACCTTGAGCTCCTCCGCCATCGTTGCCTTCCGCCCCTCGCTGTCGGGCCTGGCTTCGAGCTTCGCGACTGCCTCGACGGCGTCGCTCTTCTCTCCGAGCTTGCGCACGAGCAGCGTCTTCAGCGCGCTATAGGCGTCC
>CAWIUA010000011.1:0-181104 GCA_963839135.1 uncultured Alphaproteobacteria bacterium | reverse complement strand
GCCGAACTGCTTGCGCATTCCGTCCGCTGCGAGAAGCGGCGTGCCAGGCGACGGTAAGGCGCGGGTGCGAAGGGGTGCTGCCTCCGCGGCTTGGGACCGGGGCGGGCGGCGCGGCAGCAAGCGGCGCCAAAGGGCGCGGACGTGTGGCCAGAGTCCCTCGGGCGCGACTTGCAGCAAGAGCACGAGCAGCGCCCCGAACACCACCGTCTCGAAGCCGCTAAGCCCGCCCAGCAAGCGGGGCAGCAGGTCCTGCAGCCAGTCGTTGACGATGACGAAGAGCGCCGCGCCCAGAACGGCACCGGGCAGGAAGGCGAGGCCGCCGAGAACCGCCATCAGCAGGTATTCGATGCTCGCGTTCAGGCCGAACGGAGTCGGGTTCACGCTGCGCTGCATGTGTGCGTAGAGCCACCCCGCGAGGCCCGCCAGCGTCGCCGCCCAGGTGAAGGCGAGCAGGCGCGCGCGGGCCAGGTGGACGCCGCAGCTCGCTGCCGCCGCCGAGCCGCCCCGCAGCGCGCGCAGGCTGCGGCCCACGCGGCTGTCCAGCAGGTTGCGGCTGCAGCAGCAGCGCCAGCGCCACCGCGAGCCAGACGACGACGAAGTAGGCGCGCCCGTCCAGCAGCGCGTGGCCGAGCACGCTGACGGGCGGGATGCCCGAGATGCCGTCGTTGCGGTTCACGAAGTCGGAATTGCCGAACAGGTAGTAGAAGCTCACCGCCCAAGCGATGGTGCCGAGCGCCAGGTAATGCCCGGATAGCCGCAGCGTGATCGCGCCGATGAGGATGGCCGCGAGCGCGCTCACGGCGAGCGAGGCCGGCAGCGCGAGCCAGGGCGACCAGCCGAGGCGGGTCGTGAGCAGCGCGGTCGCATAGGCGCCGAAGCCCACGAACGTGGCCTGCGCGAAGCTGGTCATGCCGCCCATGCCGGTGAGCACGATGATTCCCACGGCTACTATGACGCCGATGCCGGCGGAGTTGGCGAGCGTCACCCAGTAGAGCGGAACGCCCGGCACGAAGGGCGCGGCGAGCCAGAGCAGCAGGCCAAGCCCGGTCGAGCGCGGCCCTCATTCCTCCTCCACCGGACTGCGGAGCGAGCGCCAGAGCAGGACGGGGATGATCACCGCGAACACGATCACTTCCTTGTAGGCGGAGGCGTAGAAGCTGGCGAAGCTCTCGACGCAGCCCACGGCGACCGCGGCGAGTGCCGCGCCGGGAAAGCTCACCAGCCCGGCGACGATGGCGGCCACGAAGCCCTTGAGGCCGATCAGGAAGCCGCTGTCGTAGTAGATCGTCGTCAAGGGCGCCACCAGCACGCCCGAGAGCGCGCCGATGATGCCCGCGAGCGCGAAAGCGAGCCGCCCCGAGGCGGCCGTGCCGATGCCGCAGAGCCTGGCCCCGAACCGGTTCACGGCCGTCGCCCGCAGCGCCTTGCCGGTCAGCGTGCCGTCCAGGAACACGGCCAGGGCGAGCATCAGCGCCGCCGTGGCACCGAGCACCCAGAGCGCCTGGCCGCTGAGCTGCACCGGACCCAGGTACTACCTGCGCGTCCGAGAACGGCGGAGCGCCGAACCCTTCCGGCCCGAAGAAGGCGAGGCCGAGGCCGACGAGGACGAGGTGGACGCCGAGCGCCGCGATGAGAAGCACGAGCACGCTTGCCTCCGCGAGCGGCTGGAAGGCGAGGCGATAGAGCAAGGGGGCGAGGGGCGCCACGATCAGCACGGCGAGGGCCGCTTCGGGGAAGGCGCCGAGCTTGAGCGGCGCGAGCGCGCGGGCGAGCAGGACGGCGGCGCCTGGCAGCACCAGGGTCTCGGCGGCGAGGCGGAGCAGTGCGCGGCGTCCCCGCTCCTGGAACAGCCCGGCGACGAACGCGGCAGCGCCCAGCCCGAGCAGCAGCCAGGCGCAGCCCGGCAGCTTGCCCTGGTCGAGTGCGCCGAACGCGAGAGCGCCGTAGGCCACGATCTCGCCGGCCGGGATGAAGATGATGCGCGTGATGGCGAACACGAGCACGAGGGAGAGCGCCAGCAGCGCGTAGATCGCGCCGTTGACGATGCCGTCCTGCAATAGGATCAGGAGGGTGCTGGCGTCCACGCGCGGTGACGTCCGCGCTTTCTACTCCTGCAGCAGCTTCCAGGTGCCGCCCTGGATCGTGACCATGACGACGGCGCGCTGGTCGAAGCCGTTGTGGTTCTCGGGGGTCATGTCCATGACGCCCTGGGTGACGACCAGGCTGTGCGCGCCCTCGATCGCGTCGCGCAGCGCCGCGCGGAATTCGGGCGTGCCGGGCTTGGCCGTCTTCAGCGCGATCGGGATGGCGTAGCGCAGCAGCAGGCTCGCGTCCCACGCGTGCGCGCCGAAGGTGGAGGTGCTGCCTTCGCCATACTTGGCGTCGTAGAGGTGCGTGTAGTTGAGGGCGACGGGCTTGATCGGGTTGCTGTCCGGCAGTTGGGCGGCGACGAGCACGGGGCCGGCGGGCAGGATCGTGCCCTCCACGTCGCGCCCGCCGACACGCAGAAAGTCCCGGTTGGCGACGCCGTGGGTCTGGTAGTAGGCGCCCTTGTAGCCGCGCTGGTGCAGCTCGCGCTGCGGCAGCGCCGCGGGCGTGCCGGAGGCGGCGATCAGCACCGCGTCCGGGTGAGCGGCGATCAGGTGGAGCACCTGGCCGGTGACGCTCGTGTCGGTGCGGACGTAGCGCTCGGTGGCGACGAGCTTGATGCCCTTGGCACCGAGGGCGCGGGTCGCCTCGCGCAGCCAGCCGTCGCCGTAGGCGTCGTTGAAGCCGATGAAGCCGACGGTCTTGACGCCGTGGGCGGCCATGTAGGCGGCGACGGCATCGGCCATCAGGCCGTCGTTCTGCGGCATCTTGAAGACCCAATGCCGCTGCGCGTCCATGGGCGAGATGATCGCGGCACTCGCCCCGAGCGAGAGCATCGGCGTGGTCTTCTCGGCAACGACGGGGATCATTGCGAGGGAGGCGGGCGTCGTGGAGCTGCCGATGACAACGTCCACGCCGCTCTCGTCCGCGAGCTTGCGCGTGTTGGCGACGGCGCGGGTCGTGTCCGAGCCGTCGTCGAGCACGATATACTCGACCTTCTGCCCGGCGATCTCGACCGGCAGCAGCGCGACGGTGTTGCGCTGTGGGATGCCGAGCGAGGCGGCGGGACCGGTCTCGGATAGGGTGAGGCCGATCTTGACCTGGGCGGACGCCGGGCGCGCGAGCGCTAGTCCGAGCGTCCAGGCGAGGAGCAGGCCGAGCTTGCCGCGGAGCATCCGGACGTTTCCTTATCGTGGCGCGCAGGCATAGTGAACTGCGGCCGGAGCGGGTTCAAGGAGAGCGCATGGAAAGCCAAGGGCGAAAGATGACGGCGGCAGAGGCCGTGGTGGAGACGCTGGCGGCGCACGGGATCGGGCAGGTGTTCGGCGTGCCGGGCGTGCACAACGACCCGCTCTTCGACGCGCTCCACGGGGTGCGCGACCGCGTCAAGGTAGTCCATCCGCGGACCGAGCAGGCGGCCGGATATATGGCGCTGGGCGCTGCGCTCGCGACGGGACGGCCGCAGGCGTTCGCGGCCGTGCCGGGACCGGGCATCCTCAACGCCGCCTCAGCCCTGCTCACTTCCTGGGGCATGGGTGCGCCGGTGCTGGCGCTCGCGGGGCAGATTCCCTCCTTCGCCCTGGAGCGCGGCTACGGGCACCTGCACGAGATCCCCGATCAGCTCGGCCTGCTGCGGCATCTCACGAAGCACGTGGCCCGCATCACCGGGCCGTTCGATGCGAGCGCGCAGGTCGCGAACGCGATCTGCCTCGCACTCTCGGGACGGCGGCGGCCGGTGGCGGTCGAGTGTCCCATCGACGTGTGGGACCGGTCCGGGCCGGCGCCGGTCGTGGGGCCGATCCCGCCCGTCGTGCCGCCGCCCGACCCGGACGCGGTGGAGCAGGCCGCGCGGATTCTCGGAGCGGCGCGGCGGCCGCTCATCATCGTGGGCGGCGGCGCGCTGGACGCGGCCGAGGAGGTCCGGCTCGTCGCCGAGATGCTTGAGGCACCAGTCGGCAGCTACCGCCGCGGGCGCGGGGTCCTGTCGACTGAGCACCGTCTTGCCGTCAACTACCCCATCGCCCGGCGTCTCTGGGCCGAGGCGGATGTGGTGCTCGCCGTGGGCACGCGGCTGCACATGCAGCAGGCGGCGTGGGGTACGGACGACGGTCTCGCGATCGTGCGGCTCGACGTGGACCCGGACGAGCCGGGTCGCCTGCGGCCGCCCGCGTGCGCGGTCGTGGCGGATGCAGCCGAGGGGCTGCGGGCGCTGCTCGACCGCTTGTCCGCCCACAACCGGGCGCGGCCGGCGCGCGAGGAGGAACTCGCCGGACACCGGGCCTGGCTCGCCGAGCGGCTCTCCCGCCTGGAGCCGCAGATGGGGTTCCTGCGCGCCATGCGGGCCGCGCTGCCCGAGGACGGCATCCTCGTGGACGAGGTGACGCAGATGGGCTTCGCGGCGCGGCTCGCCTTCCCCGTGCCGGGGCCTCGCCTGTTCTTCTCGGGCTACCAGGACAATCTGGGTTACGGCTACGGCACGGCGCTCGGGGCGCAAGCCGCGTGCCCGGATCGGTGCGTGCTCAGCATCGCGGGGGATGGCGGGTTCGCTTATCAAGCCATGGAGCTGGCGACCGCCAAGCTTCACAATCTCCCCGTCGTCGTGGTCGTCTTCAGCGACGGAGCGTTCGGGAACGTGCGCCGCATCCAGGACCAGGCCTATGGCGGGCGCCGGATCGCCGACGCGTTGCACGACCCGGACTGGGTCGGGTTCGGGCAGAGCTTCGGGGTCGCCTCCTACGAGGCGCGGGACGCGGCGGCGCTGGAAGCGCGGCTGCGCGAGGCGTTCGCGCTGCGCGAGCCGGCGCTGGTCCACGTGCCGGTGGGTGAGATGCCGAGTCCCTGGGATATGATCATGATGGGCCGGGTGCGGGGCGCGGTGGAGCGGCCGCTGCTGCCCTAGCAGGTGCTCTTGACAGCGCCCGGCGGCGCCCGCAAGCCTCAGGCTGAACGCGCCGCGACGCGGAGGAGGAAAGCCCATGCACGACCAGAACCACGACGCCACACGGCGCGCGTTGATGCGCGCCGCCGCTCTCGCCGCTGCGGCCGGCAGCGTGGGCGCCCTCGCCGCCGGGCCCGCGCTCGCCGCGGCATCCGACCCGTTCCCGAAGCACCCGCGCTGGCGCTTCGTGTTCGTAAACCACGTCACCACCAACCCGTTCTTCGTGCCCACTCAATACGGCATCCAGGACGCCTGCGCCCTGCTCGGGTGCGACTACCAGTGGACCGGGTCGGCGACGAGCAACGCGGGCGAGATGGTCAACGCCATGGACACCGCCATCGCGGGCAAGGCGGACGCTATCGCCGTGTGCCTCGTGGACCCGCAGGCGTTCAACCGCCCGGTGCAGAAGGCGATGCAGGCCGGCATCCCGGTGTTCGCCTACAACGCCGACGAGCCGAAGACGGGTCGGCTCGCCTATATCGGGCAGGAGCTGTATCGCGCGGGCCAGCTCATGGGCGAGCGGATCGTCCAGCTCGTGGATTCGGGGCCGGTCGCGCTGTTCATCTCTACGCCGGGCCAGTCCAACATCCAGCCGCGCATCGACGGCGCGCAGGACGCGATCAAGAAGAGCGGCAAGAACATCACCACGAGCGTCATCGCGACGGGTGCGACGGTGAACGATGAGCTGAACGCCATCAAGGCGTATTACCTCGGCCATCAGGATGTGAAGGGCATGTTCGCCGTCGATGGCGGCAGCACGCAAGGCATCGGCCAGGTGATGCGCGACAACGGCCTTGCCAAGAAGGGCATCAAGGGCGGCGGGTTCGACCTGCTGCCGCTAACCTTGCAGGCGATCCAGGCCGGCAACCTGGACTTCACCATCGATCAGCAGCCTTACCTACAGGGCTTCTACACGGCGATCCAGATGTTCACCTTCCTCGCGAGCGGCGGGCTTGTGGGTCCGGCGGACACCAACACCGGTCTCAAGTTCGTCACCAAGGAGAGCGTGAAGCCGTATCTCGCGACCAAGACGCGCTACGAGGGCGACAGCCAGACGGCGATGATCGTGCCGCGTCAGGGTCCGATCTAGCTATGAGCGCTGCCGCGGAGGCACGTTCGGGCGGGGGTGGAGGGCGGCTGCTGGACGCGGCCCTGCGCTGGCGCGAGGCCAGCATCCTGGTCGTCGCCATCCTGCTCGTAATCTACTTCCAGGTGGCGAACGCCAACTTCCTGACGGGCGCGAACTTACAAACCTTGTCGCAATTCGTGGCAGCCTCCGCGATCATCGCGTGCGGCGAGGTGATGCTGCTCATCTGCGGGGAGATCGACCTCTCCGCGGGCATGATGTTCGCGCTGGCGCCGTTCGTGATGTTCTTCGCGAACGGCGCCGGCATACCCTTGTTCCTCGCCCTCCTCCTCGGCGTCGCCGCGGGGGCGCTGGTCGGGCTGGTGAATGGGCTGGTCACCGTGCGGCTCAGCGTGCCCAGCTTCGTGACCACGCTGGGCACGCTCTACCTCCTCAACGGCTTCACACTCACCATCTCCCACGGCAGCCCTGTGCCTACGCCCGGCAGCGAGACCTTTGCCGCTTTCTTCGGCGCGGGCGGCTACAGCCAGTTCATCTGGGCGCTGGTCATCGTCGCGGTCATGCACGTCGTCCTGCGCCACACGCGCTGGGGCCTGCACACGATTGCGACCGGCGGCAACCCGGTCGGTGCCTCCGAGGCCGGCATACGCACGGCGCGCATCCGCATCGGCACGTTCGTGCTGACAGGGGCGCTCGCGGCGTACACGGGCATATTGGAGGCGTTCCGCATCGGCAGCACCGACCCGCTCGCGGGCGGGAACGATGTGATGTTCCTGGCGGTGGCGGCGGGCGTGATTGGCGGTACGCCGCTCGCGGGAGGCGCTGGGACGATCATCGGGGCGCTGCTCGGCGCCATCGTGCTCGGCGTGCTGCGCGACGGCTTCATCCTGCAGGGCGTCAACGCCTTCACGTTCAACATGATCCTGGGGGCCGCGATCCTGCTCGCCATGATCGGCAACGTCCACCTGCCGCGGCTGCGGAGGTCGTGATGAGCGCCACGACAGAAACGGCGCCGCTCAGCGGCGCCAAGGGAAGCGAGGCCCTCAAGGCCGAGAACATCACCAAGCGCTTCGGCGCCGTGACGGCGCTAGACGGCGTGTCGCTCATGCTGCGCCGAGGCGAGATCCTCGGCATCCTCGGCGACAACGGCGCGGGCAAGAGCACGCTCATGAAGGTGCTCACCGGCTTCCACTCGCCGACCACTGGGCGGCTCAGCGTGGACGGGCACCCGGTTGCGCTCAACTCGGTGGACCATGCGCGCTCTCTGGGGATCGAGTGCGTGTATCAGGATCTGGCCCTCGTGGGCGGCCTCAGCATCGCGCACAACATGTTCCTCAAGCGCGAGATCGTGCGCCGGCCGTTCCCCTTCCTCGACCACGCGGCGATGCGCAAGAAGGCGCGGGAGGTGCTGGACGGGATGCAGGTCCACATCCCGAACGTGGACTTGGAGTGCGAACGTCTCTCGGGCGGGCAGCGCCAGGCCATCGCTGTGGCGCGGGCGGTGAACTCGAACGCGCGCATCCTGCTGCTCGACGAGCCGCTGGCGGCGATGGGTGCGCGCGAGGCCGGGCTGATCCTGGACCTGATCGCGCGGCTGCGGGCGCGGGGCGATCTCGCCATTGCGATGATCATGCACAACTACGCGCAGACGCTCGACGTTGCCGACCGCATCATCCTGATGCAGCGGGGGCGGATCACCTACGAGAGCGAGGCGGCTAAGACCAGCGTGCCGGAGCTGATGGAGATCGTGCGGCGCGAATACCGGGAGGTTCGGCGGGCATGAGCGGACAATTCGCAACGTATCCGAGCCTGAAGGATCGGCCCGTGCTCGTGACGGGCGGAGCGTCCGGGATCGGCGCTGCCATCGTGGAGGACTTCGCGGAGCAGGGCGCGCGGGTGGCGTTCATCGACCGCGACGAGGACGGGGGGAGGGCTCACGCAGCGCGGACGGGGGCGCATTTCGAGCCGTGCGACCTGCGCGACATCGCGGCGTTGCAAGGTGCGGTCGCGCGCGCGGCGGAGCAGGTCGGGCGGATCGCCGTCCTCGCCAACAACGCGGCGCGCGACGACCGTCACAGCTGGGAGAGTGTCACGCCCGAATACTGGGACGAGCGCATGGCCACGAACCTGCGCCACCAGTTCTTCGTGGCTCAAGCCGTAGCACCCGGCATGATCGAGGCCGGCGGCGGCTCCATCATCAACTTCGGCTCGGTGAGCTGGCGAATCGGGCAGGGCGGGATGCCGGTCTATACGACGGCGAAGGCGGCCGTGGAGGGCCTGACCCGCAGTCTCGCCCGCGACCTCGGCCCGCACCACATCCGCGTGAACACGGTGATCCCAGGATGGATCATGACCGAGCGGCAGAAGACGCTCTGGCTCACGCCGGAGGCCGACGCGGATCGGGCGCGGAGCCAGTGCATCCCGGACCAGCTCGTGCCCGCGGACGTGGCGCGGATGGTGCTATGGCTCGCCGCGGACGACAGCCGCATGTGCACGGACCAGTGCTGGGTGGTGGATGGAGGGTGGACTTAACGCCCGCCAGCAGCGTTGGAGTGCGCCGTCGGCTCGTCGGGCGAAGCCAGATGCGGAACCTTGGAGAACACCGCGATCCATTGCAGCTGGTCCTTCTTCTGCACCAGTAGCGGCACGAAGTAGCGCCCGAGCTTCCTCGCCGCCTGGACGGCGTTCGCGAAATCGGCTGGGATTTGCGACCGGCGTGTTCTCCACCCGCAGGATCACGTCGCCCGGAACGAGGCCCGCGGCACCCGCAGCGCTCCCTGGGGCGACGGCGGCGACGAGAGCGCCGGATTTCATGTCCATCCCGTAATGCGCATTGGTTGACGCCGTCACCTCGGTCAGCTTGATGCCGAAATCGGACTGGTCGGCGATGGCTGCCAAGCCGGCGCTCGTCTCGGTCGGCTTATAGGGTGTCCGGTCGCCAGGGAGTTCATCGACCGCGACCTCCATCTGCTGCTCTACCCCGTTGCGGAACACCGTCAGCGTCGTCGGCCGCCCCACCTCAGCGCGGGCGATCCAGGTCATCGCTTGACGCGCATTGGCGCTCGGCTGGCCGCCTACGCCGGTGATGATGTCGCCGATCTTGAGCCCAGCCTTCTCCGCCGGGGACCCGGCGGTCACGGCCATAACGATCCCCCCTTCGGGACGGGGCAGCCCGAATCCGTCCGCCAAATCCGCCGTCACGTTCTGCAACTGCACGCCGATCCAGCCGGCTCGAACCGTGCCGTATTTCAGCAAGCGCTGGATGATGAAATTCGCCTCGTTGGACGGGATCGCGAAGCCGAGCCCTGCATAGCCCGTTGTCGGCGAGACCAGCGCGGTATCCACGCCGATGACCTTGCCGCTGTAATCCACGAGCGGCCCGCCGGAATTGCCGTGGTTGAGCGCCGCATCGGTCTGGATATAGGCGTCGTAGGGACCGGTCCTGATATCGCGGTCGAGCGCGCTGACGATCCCCTCGCTCACCGAGACCCCTAGGTCAAGTCCGTTCCCGATCGTGAACACCGGATCGCCGATCCGCACCTTGTCGCTGTCGCCGAATGCGAGGGCCGGCAGCTTGCGGGGCAGCGATACTCTGAGGACCGCGAGATCGACCACGGCCGCGGCGCCGATCACCGTCGCCAGCGCGTGGGTGCCGTCCCGGAAGGTGACCGCAATCGCCTCGCCACCCTCGATCACGTGGCGATTGGTCACGATCGTACCGTCCGGGCTGATGAGGAACCCTGACCCGAACGTGCGAACCCATTGTCCGCGCTTGTCGCCGCTGGCCGCGGTTCGAAAACTCTCGATGTTGACCACCGCCGGCAGCACGCCCTGCAGCATCGTCACGGTATTCTGAGCCGTCGGCGCGGACGCGAGGGCGGCCGGCTGCGGCAGGACCAGCAGCGCCGCGAGCAGGGCGGTAATGAGCCGGTGTCTCTGCGGCATCGCTGGCGACCTCAAGACTTGACCCAAAAGCGCTTGCTTCAGTTCGAACGGGAATGAGTCATCTTGCCGGGAGTGTGACGGTCGTTCAAGCGAATGCGGACGGACGCCCCTCGGGCGCGATATCCGTTACATCCGACCCTGGAGGAGGGCTGGCCCATGTATCTCGGCCTCGATCTCGGAACCTCTGGCGTGAAGGCGGTCCTGACCGACGAAGTCCGGCGCCGTCGCGGCGCAGGCGACGGCGCCGCTCACCGTGTCCCGCCCGCGGCCAGGCTGGAGCGAGCAGGACCCGGCTTCGTGGTGGGACGCGCTCGTCCAGGCGGTCGAGGGGCTGCGCGAGTCGCGCGACCTCTCGGGCGTGCGCGGGATCGGGCTATCGGGCCAGCAGCACGGCGCCGTGCTGCTCGACGCCCGCGACCATGTGCTGCGCCCGGCGATCCTGTGGAACGACGGCCGTTCCGCGGCGGAGTGCGCGGCGCTCGATCCGCTGGCGCGGCAGATCGCGGGCAACCTCGCGATGCCGGGCTTCACGGCACCCAAGCTGCTCTGGGTGCGCAGCCACGAGCCGGAGGTGTTCCGGGCGACGGCGCGCGTGCTGCTGCCCAAGGATTGGCTGCGGCTCTGCCTCGTGGGCGACGCGGTCTCGGAGCCGTCGGACGCCTCGGGAACGCTGTGGCTGGACGTGGCCGCCCGGCAATGGTCGCCGGCGCTCCTGGACGCGACGGGCCTTAGCGAGCGGCACATGCCGCGGCTGGTAGAAGGCAACGCCGTCTCCGGCCGGCTGCGCGCCGAGGCAGCGACGGAACTCGGCCTCTCGCCCGGCATCCCGGTCGCAGGCGGGGCAGGGGACAACGCGGCCGGGGCGGCCGGCATCGGCTGCGTGCGGCCGGGGCAAGGGTTCGTGTCGCTGGGCACCTCGGGCGTCGTGTTCGTCTGCGACGCGGCCCCGAAACCGGCGCCGGAGCGAGCCGTGCACGCCTTCTGCCACTGCCTGCCGCAAACCTGGCATCGCATGTCGGTGATCCTGTCGGCCGCGGGGAGCCTCGCATGGTTCGCGGGCGTCGCCGGCGCGCCGGAAGCCGAGCTGCTGACGGAGATGGAGCGCGAGCCGGAGGGCGGCGGGCATGTGACGTTCCTGCCTTACCTCTCGGGCGAGCGCACGCCGCACAACGACGCGCAGGCGCGCGGCGCGTTCCTCGGCCTGGATGCGGGGACGACGCGCGCTGCGCTCACGCGGGCGGTGCTGGAGGGCGTGGCATTTGCGCTCGCGGATGGGCTGGACGCGCTGGCGCCGGGCGGGCTGCCGGACGGCGCGCTCTGGGTGATCGGGGGCGGGGGACGAAGTGCTGCGTGGCTGCGCATCCTGGCCGCGGCGACGGGGCGGGCGCTGCTGCCTGTGGTGGGCGCGGAGGCCGGGCCGGCGCTGGGTGCGGCGCGGCTGGCCCGCGCGGCGTGTGGGGACGCTTCGGGCGACGCCTACCCAGCCCCGCCCGCGCTGCCGATCATCGAGCCGGAGCCGGGCTTGGCCGAGCGGCTGGCGTCGCGCCGGGCGGCATTCAGCCGGCTCTATCCGCTGCTTCGGCCCGAGTTCGCGGCCCGGTCCGCGGTCACAGCCTGAAGAAAGGCGTCCATGCGCGCGTTCGCGGCCGCGGCGAGCGCGAAGGCGAAGGCCGTGAAGCCGTGTGCGCCGCCAGGATAGATCGCGAGTTCCGCCTGGTTGCCCGCGGCGATCCAGCGGGCGTGCATGAACAAGGTGTCGTCGAGTAGCGCGTCCCGCGTGCCGATGGTGAACAGCGCGGGTGGCATGCCGTGCAGGTCCGCGTAGAGCGGCGAGATGTCGGGGTGGCGCCGATCCATGCCGGCTGGGATGAAAGCGGCGCCGAACTGCTTGATGTCCGCGGTGCGCAGCACGAGGCGAGGTTCATCGCCGAAGGCGTGCTGGCTCGGCGTCATGCTGAGGTCGAAGGCGCCGAACACCAGGTTGGCGCCGCGGAAGCCGTTGTAGCCGTGGCGATCGCGCAGGCGGAGCAGGGTGACGGCTGAGAGATGGCCGCCCGCGGACTCGCCGCCGATGGTGAGCTTGTCCGAGCCGAACTCCGCCTTCGCGTTGCGCGCCAGCCAGAGCGCCGCCGCCTCGCAGTCGTCCGGGCCGGCCGGGTAGGGGTGCTCGGGGGCGAGGCGATACTCGACGCTGACGCAGGCGAGGCCGGCGTTGGCGGCGATGCGCTCCAGCATCGGGTCCTGCTGGTCGGCGGCGCCGAGCACCCAGCCGCCGCCGTGGATGTGGAGATAGACGCCGCGCGGGTCGGCGGGCGCGATGACGCGCAGCGGGATATCGTGGCCGCCGGGTCCCTTGATCGTCCGCGTGAGGGCGCGTTCCGATGTTGGCGTGGGCGGGAACGGTCCCTCGCCACGCCGCCGCGCTTCCCGCGTCGCCTCGGCGCCGACCTCCCACCAGTCGGCCATTCCAGTCATGGTGTTGATGATCGCCTCGTTCGTGGTGCGGGTCTCGTCCGTCTCCGACCCAGGTGCGAAATCCAGCGGATTCATGTCGTCTCCAACGCCTTGCCCGGGGTCGAACCTGCCGGCGGCGTGCTCAGACTTCAAGGGGGCGGGTGGCTGGGCTTGCCGCCGAGCGCCGCGCGGGTCGTCTCGTCGGCCGGGAAGAAGCATTCGAGCGCCAGCTCGGACAAGGTCACGTCGGCGGGAGTCCCGAACACGGTCGTGGTGCTGAGGAATGAGAGCACCCGCCCGTCGCCGTCGCGCAGCCGGAGCGGCACGGCGACCCCGGCGAGATCGTCCCGCGGCCGGGTGGCACTGGCCCGGCCCGGATAGCTCTCAAGCTCGTCGAGCAGCCCGGCGAGGATCGGATCGGCACTCGCCGCGAGCTGCTGGCGCAGGCGCAGGAGCAAGTGCCCGCGCCACTCGCCCAGGTTCTCGATCCGCGGCGCGATCCCCTCCGGATGAAGGCTCAGCCGGAGCACGTTGACCGGCGGCGCGAGGAGGCCTGGGGCAGCGCCCGCGATCAGCGGCGCCACCGCCCCGTTCGCCGCGATCAGCGTCCAGTGGCGATCAACCGCGATTGCCGGGAAGGGTTCGTGACCCCTGAGGACCAGATCGACCGCCCGGCGCGCGGGCTCGAGCGCGGGGGCGTCCAGCGGCCGCTCGGGATAGGAGGCGGCGAAGCCGGCAACGGTCAGCAGCGTGTTGCGCGCGCGCAGCGGCACGTCGAGCTGGTCGGCGAGTTTGAGCAGCATCGCGCGGCTCGGCTGCGCGCGGCCGGTCTCCAGGAAGCTGAGATGCCGGGTCGAGATCTCGGCATCGCACGCGAGGTCGAGCTGGCTCAGCCTTCGGCGCTGGCGCCACTCGCGGATCAGATTGCCCACGGTGGGCTGGGGGGCGGTGTTCAGCATCGCGTCTCGATACGCTCTCGGCCCGTCATTCTCCATTACCTCGCGGGTAATCGCTTCCCGCTGCCGTGCTCGCCATGGTCGGGATGCATCGAGCGAACTGCCCGGTGCAGACCGAAGGAGAGCACAGGATGAGCAATCACCACGACATCGCCGAGCGATATCTCGCCATCTGGAACGAGGGCGACGACGACCGCCGCCGCGCCATGATGACCGAGGTCTGGGCCGAGGACGCCCGCTACAGCGATCCCCTGATGCAGGGCGAGGGCCGCGACGGCATCGCCGCCATGATCGCCAGTGCCCGCGCGCAGTTCCCCGGCCACCGCTTCAGCCTCGCGGGAACGCCCGACAGCCACGGCAGCAACCTCCGCTTCTCGTGGCGGCTCGCGCCTGAGAGCGGCGGCGCGGCCGTCGCGCGCGGCACCGACTTCGCGACGCTGGACGCGGCCGGCCGGCTGGCGCGCGTCACCGGCTTCCTCGACCAGCTTCCCGCGGGCGCCTGACGGCGCCCGTTCACCCTCATCAAGGAGATGACCATGAGCACCACTACGCCAGCGCCCCCTGGCTTCGTCCGCACCCGTGACGGCGCCGATCTCTTCGTCCGCGACTGGGGCGAGGGCCCGCCGATCGTGCTGCTTAGCGGCTGGGGGCTGAGCTCTTCCGCCTGGGGGCCAGTCATGGTGCGCCTCGCCGAGGCCGGCCATCGCGTCGTCGCCTACGACCGGCGCGGCCACGGCCGCTCAACCGAGACGGGGCGCCTCGACTACGACATTCTCGCCGACGACTTGGCGCAGGTGCTTGATGCGCGTGACATCCGCAGCGCGACCATCGTCGCGCATTCGGGGGGCGGCGGGGAAGCGGTGCGCTGCATCACCCGGCACGGCGCAGGACGCATTGCCCGGCTTCTGCTGCTCGCCCCTAGCCTGCCTTTCCCGATGCGGACCGAGGATAACCCTGAGGGTGTGGACCCAGCGGCGCTCAAGGCGCTTTGGCAGGCGCTCCGCGACGACCTGCCGAAGTGGCTCGCCGAGAATGGGCGGCCGTTCGTCAGCCCGGATACGGGGCAGGAGGTCATTGACTGGCTGTCGGCGATCGTGCTGTCCGGCTCGCTCAAGGCGCTGCTCGATTTCCAACGGATCATCGGCGAGACCGACTTTCGGCCGGAACTGGCCCGGTTGGCGCTTCCGACCGCCGTCATCCACGGTGACCGCGACGTCTCGGCACCCCTCGACCTTTGCGGTCGCAGGGCCGCCGCGATCGTGCCCGGCGCCACGCTCACCGTCTACGAAGGCGCTGCCCACGGCCTCATGGTCACCCACGCCGAGCAGCTAGCAGAGGACATCGCGGCCTTCGCCAGGGCGAAGTCACGCCGGGGATCACGCCCGCGCGTTCAGCTCGCGGCGCAGGCTGGGGTCATCGGCGCGAAGGCGTCGGCGGCCGAGATGGTGGCGAGCGGTGCGTAGTAGTCCCAGGGCTGCTTGCTCGCGCCGGGCGCCTTCACCTGGTAGAGCGTAAGATCGTAGAGCGCCCGGCCGTCGGCGCGGATCGTGGCCGGGCGGCCCAGGTAATCGGCCGGCATCGCGCGCATCGCTTGGTTCACCGCCAGGGAGTCGCGGGTGCCGGCCTTCGCCATGGCTCTCAGGAAATGGAGCGTCGAGGCGTAGATGGCGGCCTGGTTGCGGGTCGGCATGGCCCGGCGGGCGGCAAAGAAGCGCCGGGCGAACGCGCGGGCCGGCTCGCCCTGGTCCCAGTAGAATCCTGACGAGAAGGTGAGGCCCTGCGCCACGGGCAAGCCGAGGGCGTGAATGTCGGTGATGTAGGCGAGAAAGGCGACGAGCGTGGGCCGGTCGCCGCGGACGAGGCCGAACTCATGCGCCTGCTTGATCAGGTTAACCTGGTCGTTGCCGACGCTCGCCAAGCCGATCACGTCGGCGCCGCTCGATTGGGCCGCGAGGAGCTGGGAGGCGTAGTCGGTGTTGCCCAGCGGATAGCGCGCGGCGCCGACGACCTTCCCGCCGGCAGGCGCGATCACCTCGGTCGCTTCCGCCTGCAGGCCGAGGCCGAAGGCGAAGTCAACAGTGATGAAGAACCAGGTCTTGCCGCCTCGCGCGACGACGCGCCGTGCGGTGCCGGCGGCGAGGGCGTGGGTGTCATCCGCCCAGTGCACCGATATCGGGGCACACAGCTTGGCGGTGAACGCGGTGACGGCCGCAGCGGTGATGATGACGCTCCTGCCCTTCTCGCGCGCGACCTGCTGGACGGCGGCGGCGACGGGGGTGACGGGCAGGTCGGTGACGAGGTCCACGCCGCTGTCATACCAACCCCGCGCTATGGCGGAGGCGACGTCGGGCTTGTTCCGCGTGTCGGCATGCAGAACCTCGATCGGCTGGCCGAGAACGGTGCCGCCGAAGTCCTGCACGGCTGCCTGCGCCGCGAAGACGGATCCGGCGCCGCCGGAATCGGCATAGGGACCGGTCTCATCGGTGAGCACGGCGATGCGGACGGGCTTGGCCGTCTGGGCGCGAGCGATCGCCGGGATGGCAAAGGCGGTAGCGAGAAGGGAGCGGCGGCTCGGAGCAGGACGCATCGAGCGACCCTACGCCGATCCCTCGCCGTCGGCGCAGCGCATGCAGGTGCCGTGAAGCGTCAAGAAGGCGCCAGCAATGTCCTTGCCGCAGCGTTGGGCGATGTCGTCGAGAACGGCTGCGGGGAGCGCGTAGTCAACATCATCCACGGCACCGCAACGGTCGCAGAGGAAGTGGGCGTGACTGGATCGCGTCGACTCATAGACCGCTGGCCCGCGGCCTGGCACGCGCACCTCCGCGACGAGGCCGAGGTCGCGCAGCCGGGCAAGGGCGCGATACACGGTGGAGAAGCCGATTCGAGGCCGGCGCTGACGCGCCTCGGCGAACACCTCGCCGACCGTGGCGTGGACGCCGGGCGGAAGCTCGCACACCACGTCGTGAACGAGGCGGTGATTGCCCGGGAGCCGGGGCGCGGGCTGGTCGGCTGTCGCTACCATCGGGATCAGTATAGCCCATCACGAACTCGAGGACACAGAGGGGTTCGGACGCTCCTGACCGCCTCGGCCTCGTTGACGAGGTGACGCGAGGCTCGCGGAAACGGTCTGAGCGGTCCGGGCCGAGGCAGGCTGGGAGGGCGTGGCTCGGGTTGGTGCGGCAACGGGTCGCGACAGCGCTGCTGTGGCTGGAGTGCGCGAGCCGCCGCTATCGGCAGAGCTGCCCTTACCCCTTAATCGCCGCGCGGTTGCCGTACCGGGGATTCATAGCGCAACCCTGAACTTCAGGTCCGGCACGGCGATGAAATCGGCCCTCGGGTTGAAGGACGGGTTGAATATGAGCTGGACGCCGGGTGCGATCGTGCTGTTCGGTGTCAATGCGACATTCCAGTAGGTCTCGACCCCCCATTGGTCGCGCTGGCCGCTGCCAGGGAAGATGTTTTTGAAAGGCTGCGACCACATCCCCGCCAGCGCCACCTCGCCGAGAATGTTAAAGGGACGTAAGAGCGCCGCGCCCGCTACTGCGGTATTGTCGGAGAAGGTCGTCGAAATACCGCCGCCTTGCGCCGTGTTGTAGGTGTAGGCCGCGAAGCCGACAATCCGACCCCACTGCTTCTCACCCAGGACCTTGAAGCCGCCGCCCGCCTTGTTCGGGGTGGTATCGGGGTTGAAGATGCTGCGTGTGCCCGCGTGGAACACCAGTAGGGCGAGTTGATCGTACTCGCCGTTCTCGCGCCGCCACTGCTTCCCGACCTCGATGCCGGCGAAGAGTTGGCCCAGCTGAAGATGCGACCAATTGAGGTTTCCCTGGCTCGGGTTGCCGTTCATATCATTGAGCACGCCGTTGACGTAAAGCCCGCTGCCCTCGATCGGTCGCCAGCGGAAGGATAGACCTGCGCCGAACGCCGGATACGGAATCGTCTCGGAAAACGCGAGCGGGCTCGCCGTGAAGCTGGTGCGTGCGTCCTTGAAGCGGAACGTGTTTACCGTTGTCTGCGGGCCCTGGTTGCCGACTCGGAAGCTGAAAGTCGGCCCGATAGTCTGTTCCCAGAACAAATCTTCGATCTTGAATTGAGACTTCCAGGAGGTGAACTCGTAGGCCGACCATGCAGAGCCGAGATTCGCGGGCCCGAACGGGGCCGGCCAGGGATTTTCCCCCAGGGGTCCGCGCCAGCCGCCGCGCACGACCAGCGTTCCCTGGTAGTTACCGCCGCGATCCAGCGGCGTCCAGGTGACGCCTGCCGCAGCCCAGCCGCCAAGTGCCCAATCCTGTCGCACGCCCGGAAGAGTCTGCGTGGCGTACTGGTTGAGCTGCTGATAGCTGAACGCGTAGGTCAGGCCATACTGATTATAGAGGCGCTCGCGGAAGGCTAGCCGCTCCGCCTGCCAGGGAAGGGTCAGGCCGGGGAACAGCACGTTGCGCGGCTCGGGCAGCAGCGCCTGAGGCTCGCCTTGGTCAGGGTCGTACAGCGCTTCGGGGCCTGGCAGGCCTTCGACAAGCTGATCGTTATAGATCACCGGCCCGTTAGCCGCATCCGCCGGCGGAGCCATCGACAGCAGCAAAAGGACAAGGCATGCGCCGATCGTCCTCGGAAGCTTCACGTCCCGCATCGTCGCTTCCCCGTCGTGGTCGTCAGCTCTTGGCCCACTCGGTGCGACCCACGGCCCCGCTCGAGACGAGATGCTGCACGTCGCTGCCTCCATACCCGAGTTCCGCCAGAACGGGGAGCGCGTCCGCGCCGATGCGCGAGGCTGCCCTGGGGCGGGGCTGCGTCTGCCCGTCGAACGCGAACCAGGTCGGCGCGAAGCATTCGGTGGACCAGCCGTCGTTCGTCGTTTTCTCGAATTTAACGGTCGTAGTCGGATGCTCGCGGTGACGATCGGCGAGTTCCTTGCAGCTCTGCACCGGCACTGCCGGGATGTTCTGCTGCGTGCACCAGGCGAGCGCGTCCGCGCGGCTGCGATCGGCGAGCTCGGCCGTGATGTCGCGCGGCGCTTGCGCAAAGATCCAGCCGTCGCTGAGCTGATAGACACGCGCGCCGGCGGTCATCCCGGTCGCAAGCTGGCCGCGCGCGCTGGCCGGCGGCTCGCTGCCAGGACGCTGGAACAGGAGTTGGATCAGCGTCGCCGCGTTGCAGAGCGAGGTCTCCGCCCAGTCGCCGCGCCCGTCGCCCCGCCTCTCCCGCGCGTACAGCGCCAGCACGCCCGCGTATGTGCCGAGATAGCCGCACAGATAGTCCACCGCCGAAGCGATGCCGTGGAAGGTCGGCGTCTCCGGCCCGCCGAAGCGCATCATCACGCCGGTCGTGCCCTGGATGGACGGGTCGTAGCCCTTGTCGTGGTGGCGCGGCCCGTGCCGCTCGCCGCGCGTCGCGGTGATCTGCAGGCCGATGGCACGCGGGTTGCGCTGCCCGAGCGACGCTGCGTCGATCCCGAGGCGCGCCATCTGGTCGTCCATCATGTTCGCCACCACGATGTCCGCCCGCTCGGTGAGCTGGTGAATGATGGCGAGCCCCTCCGGCTTTCTCCGGTCCAGGATGATGCTGCGCTTGCCAGCGGAGTTCTCGCCCGACCACATCACGTGGATCGTCGGCGGGTGCTGCGGGTCCATCACGTCCACGCGGGTCACGGTGGCGCCGAGCTCGACGAGCATGCGCGTGCAACACGGCCCGGCGAGGACGTTGGTCATGTCCACGACCGTGTAGCCCTCCAAAGGCAGGCGCGCCTTGGCCCGGCCGGTGACCGCGGGCGGCGGCTCGCCGCTGGCAGGCAGCGCGGCGGTGGCGCGGCACGCGACGAGCGGCGCGTAGGGCTGCCCGCCACGCGTCCACACCGCGCGGCCGATCTGCACGCCGTCCGTGCCTGGCACTTCGGCGAAGACGCCGGCGGTGCGTGCATCCGCATCGCGCTGCCATTGCTCCCAGCTCATCATGATCGTGCCAGCGGCGCCGCGGGCGTCGAGGAAGCGTTCCCACTCCGCCGCGGTGCGGGTCAGGAAGGCGGGTTCCAGCAGGTCGGCAAGCTTCGATGTGTAGCTGAAGCCGAGCGACAGGCTATCGCCGAGGTTGCGACGGGCATCCGCGATATTTGCGGGATCGTAGGGATTGACGTACACGGCGCCGGTGGCGAGCGCCTGATCCCAGAGATCCATAGCTTCCAGGAGACGCCGCGACAGGCGGCGGTTCGGGGCAGCCATCGGCAGATACCAGTGGCCATCCCGCGTCCGGTAAGGCGTCGAGAGCGGCGCGAAGCGGCGCTCCAGCCACATCTGCCGCTCCGGATCCCGGAGCGCATCAGCCACGAATGTCTGGAACTGGTCGGGTGCCAGTCCCGGCGGCAAGCCGCCGACGACGATCGGCTCGAGGAACTTGGGTAAGCCCTCCGAGGTGATGCTGAGCGCCCCGATGGCCGATAGGCCTCCGGCCAGTCTGCTGGCGAGGATCTCCCGCCCGAGCCCCGTGCGCTGCCGATCTACCAGCGCCGCGACAGCCGCGACCGCGGCGTTGACGCCGCAATAGACGGACGGCAGCGGCACCGGCGTGTAGATCACCGGCCGGTTCAGGAGCGGCCCGGAGACGCTCATGTTCGTAAAGAAACCGCTGATCGCATTGATCAGGTCTTCCGAGCAATCGTGGGGCAGATCGCCGTAGGCGTCGTCGCCCGGCAGCGCGGCCATGATCCGCACCAGCACTTGGTGCGGCGCGCGCACGGCCTGCGCACCGCCGTCCACGATGACGATGTCGGCCGAGGTGGCATCTTCGGTGCTGCCCGGCGGCACTGCGATCTTGCCGCGATCGAAGAAGGCATCGTCGAGGCTGCCCGGCGTAGCGCCGGTGCCACGTTCCACATAGACCTCAGCCCCCTGGTCGGCGAGCAACCAGCCAGTCAGGCGACCCGAGAGCACGGCGCTCCGCTCGATCACGCGCACGCCCTGCAGCGGCGACGTGCCCGGTCGCGCCTCGCGGTGACCCTGAGCCATCTGTGCTGCGGCCGGCGACGCGCCTGAGCCGGCGGCGAATGCCGCGCCGACGGCGGCGCTCAGGCCGAGCAGCGCGTCGCGACGTGTTGGCTTCCTGCTCTTGTCGGTGTCGGCCGTCATGATTTTGCCTCCTCAGGCGCACCGCAACAGCGGGCGTCGATTGTAGAAACGATTCTGCGGGGCGAGCGGCGTCGGTGTCTATTGCGCTGTCTAGAACACACCTCCAGGTCGCCGATCCGCGAGGCGGGGCCTGTGCACGGGACGTGCGGCGGGCAGCGGCCGCGCGGCGCGCGGCAGCATGTCAACTCTCCCAGGTCGGCCGCGCCGCACCGCGCACGTCCAGCAGAGGCTCGCGCCAGCGCGTCGGCGTGCGCGACAGCTTCACGAGCGGCGCCAGGCGCTCGTAGTCGCCGTAGGGCGTCATGGCACGGATCGTCTCCGGTGGTCCGAGTTGGCTTTCCTGCCCCGGGTTGGCAAGCTCCGCCTCGTCAACCTGCCCGAGACTCATGAACCACATCGCACAGCGCGCGAGGCTCACGCGCACGTGGTAGCTGCCGCCCTCGCGGGCGCGGCGGCCCAAAGCGGCGATCACGCCGGCAGTGCCAAGGTAGCCGGCGATGTAGTCGTTCATCACGAAGGTGGGTGGGAACCGGGGGTGGTCGGGTCCGCTCCCCTCGATAGCGGTGAAGCCGCTGACTGTCAGAGCCTCCATATCGAAGCCCGCGTACATCTTCCACGGACCTTCCCAGCCATAGGGGCGCACCGAGCAGTAGATGATGCCGGGACGCGCATGCGCGACCTGCTCCACCCCGAAGCCGAGCTCCTGCATCTTGCGCCCGCGGAAGCCCTCGATGAACACGTCGGCCTGCGGCAGCAGGCCTTGCAGCACGTCTCGCTGCTCGGCGTCCTTGAGGTTCAGCACCGTCGAGCGCATGCCGACATTGACGTCCTGCCAGATCGCCTCGTGCTCGAAGCCCTGGGCGCGCGCGACGTGCAGCACCTCGGCGCCGTATCCGGCCAGATTGCGCGCCACGGTCGAGCTGGCAATGACGTGCGCGCAGGCCAGCGCGCGGACGCCCGACAGCGGCGCCGTCGGGTTCGGCGTCCACGGGACGGGCTCGCTGTCGCCAACCTTGATGATCTCGACCAGCGGCGTCGCGGCGACCGCCTGGCCTTGCGGGTGTGCCCGCCACTCCGCTTGTGTGCGGTGGATTCCCATGATCATCCCCGCCTCGCCGACGCGATCTTCAAGGTCGGCGCTGTCGAAGGTGCGGATGGAAGCGGCGATGGAGGCGGTGTCGGGAGCGGCGTCGATGACGCGCAGGAATCCCACGAAGTGCTGCGGATAGAGGCCGGTCGGCGTCACGCGACGGTCGTCGCGCGTCTCGAAGATGGCGAAGGAGAGCGGGTTGCCGATCACCAGCGGTGCCTGCAGCGGGCGGCCGTTCATCGTCGGCTGCCAGGTCCATTCGGGAGGCAGCGGGTCACCCGGCAGCATGTTGATGGCGCGCAGTTCCTCGACGAGGAGGCGTGCCCAGGGCGCCACCGCGTAGACGGCCTGGCGCAAGTCCACGCTCAGATCCTGCGCCTGCCCCGTGCGCTCCCGCCAGATCGCGGCCGCGCCGATTGCCGCGCCCATCGCCGGGATGGCCATGCAGGCGCCCGTGCGGAAGCGGCTTCGCACGATCGGATCGCGCCCAGTGAACGTCACGCGCCCGCCAGCGTCTTTCGAGCTTCCACCGATATCACGCATGAACTCGTCAAGGTGGGCGGCGATGTCGAACTCGCCCGCGTGCTGCGCTTTCGCAATGCTGGAGCTTGTCAGTCCGGCAGCCAACGCGGTTACACCTTGCAGCAGCTGCCTGCGCCTTGCGATCATCGTTTGGTTCCTTCGGGTCTCAGTAGAAACGCTTCAGGATCTGTCTGTCGTTGTGCCCATTGAGCCAACAAAAGCATAACCTGACTCCGCAGCACTTTGGAACACATTTAACGTTCCGCGACTCTGTAACGCGTTTGAAACGCGCGCCGCACGATCCGTGGATCCTTTCCAAGCGACGCCGACAGGGTCCATGACTGTTGCTCGAGATACGGACATCACCTGCATGGACCGAATCTTCGCTTCGTGGACCCTGACGGCCGGGGCCCTGCTGCTCGGCGAGCAGTTCGATCACCGCGGGCCCGGACGCGACCGGCGTGATTCTGCGTACGACCTATTACTGCCGCGCCAGGCGCTGACGGCGGAGCTGCTGGCGCGAAGCGCGCTGCTGTCGTAGCAGGAGGCGGCGCTAGCTCGCAAGATTGAGGGGCTGCACCCCGTCGTGGCGCGTGGATTTTGCCAGCCGCCGTGGCCGGCAACTGACGAAGCACCGCGACGGTTGAGGAGACAGGGAGGGAAGTCCAGATGGCCAATGCTCGTCGTGAGTTTCTTGCTGGGGCTCTGTCGTTGGCCCTGATGCCCTTTATCACGGCACCGCCGGCTCAGGCGGACGACCTCGTTGTGCTGGCGCAGTCCCGTTCATCGCGGCGGCGCCGATGCTGGACGGAGCCCCGCCGGGTCCGCGACCGCTTCGGTCGCGTGCGCACAGTTCAGCGGCGGGTGTGCCGTTAGCGCGGGCCAGCGAAGCGGCCACGCGAGACGCCTACAGCATGCTTCGGCTTGGTCGAGGGCTTCTACATCCCAGTGCGCCTGCACTCGGCCCCGGACCACCGCTCACCTGTTCGCTGCGAGGAGGAAGCGCACGCAGAACCGCAACCAACTAACCCGTGATCAGTCCGCCGATCCGCGGCAACTTCCGTCTCCGTCGCCACCAGCCCACCCTCGTTCCGTGAACCCGAAGCGTAACCCGATCTGTGAGCGCCCCACGGCTTGGCATAGTGTCGTCTCGCACTCGCCGCGTTGTCCTTGCAAGGGTAGGCAGCGCGCAGGATGCGGATGCGGATGTGAACCGGCCTCGTAGCGGGCTGCCGTTTCCTCTCTACGACGACGCTGACAGAGTTGCCTGGCGTTCCCTCAGGAACACCTGAGCGCGCCTCTCGCCGTCTGCGATCAGCTCGTTGATGTGGCTGGCACTCCGGTCGATTTTACTCTCGAAATCCAACGTATTCTGAAGCTCTGCCGACATCTCGACACATGGGATATGGTAGGGCTTATCGGCATCCGTGCGGAACGACTTGGGGATGCGGATCGGCGCTCTGATGTAGAACTGCTCCAGGAATTCAGGTCGGAGCGCGTCCTGCAGGATCATGTCATTGAGCAGCTCGAGATGGCGGAGCTGTTGAAACAGCGATATGTTCCCTTCGAGCTGATTACGGCGGTCCGCGATGTCGTCGGGCCGCGTCGGGATCGCGTCGTAGGTGGTGGGGTTGATCTTGATCAGCCAAATCTCCTCGGGCAGGTTCTCCTGGCCGACGCTGCTTGGCCGAGTCAGCTCGCTGATCGGCGGATTATCGGAAAATAGTCCGTCCCAGTAAACATCGTCGTCAATCTGAACCGCAGGAAAGATGTTGGGCACCGCGCAGGACGCGAGGATATGCTCCATCCGAATCGGCTCTTTAGACGAGATGAACTTCGCGAGCCTGCCCGTGTTGACGTTGGCGGCGCCCAAGATCAGGATGGGACGCTTCTCCCGGGGTCCCCACGACGCGACCTCGTCGAAGTCGATGTGCGACCGGAGTAGGGTCGGGAAGCTCCTGAATACCTCGCGTTGGCCCATCATCGCTATGTCTGCCATCGTTCGGACGAGCGGCGAGGCCGGGCTGAATGCGAAGCTAGCGAGCAATCCGCTGTTGCTCATCCGCAGTGACTCGACGACGAACTGGTTGAAGCTTTGCTCGGCCCAGCTCTGCGCGGAATTGTCCCGCCAAAACTGCATGAGCCGTCCCCAGACGGGTTCCTCGCCTCGCTCGAAGGCATACCAGACCAACGTCGCGCAGATTGCTCCGCCTGACGTGCCGCTGATGCTTACGATCTCAAATTCGTCGCGGACATTCGCTTCGCAGAGCCCTTTCAGCGCACCAGCTGTGAATGCAGTCTGGCTGCCGCCGCCTTGGCACGCGATCGCGATCTTGGTCCTGGCCATGCTTCGCCCCTCTCACGTTGCGCCTTGTATTCGCTGTGCCGGATCACGGGTCGCCCGACCCTATAATCGACCCCGGTTCAGCTGGACAGAGCGGAGGGAAGCATCCAGCGAGTGGGAGCGGTAAGGCCGGCTCTGACGATGACAGGTGCGAGCCGCCGTTGCCTCGAGCTTACCGCGAAGCGGTTTTCGGCTTGCCAGCCTTCCGGATGCATGAGAAACATTACGAGCGAACGGCATAAATCCGTCCGAATGAGACATGTCGGAGAGCGTCGATGAGAATGAAGGTAACATTCGCGGTCCTAGTGCTTGGGGCGAGCGTCGTGGCCAACCCACTCCCTGTCCGCGCCCAAGCAGCGACAAGTCTCGAGCAAGCCGAACTCGCTGGCCTGGACCCGGCGGTGCGCGCTGAAGTGCAGAAACGACTGTCCGCTCCCGGCCAAACGGTCAGTGAGATCCTCACTACCATGTTGCTCAACAACATCAAACTGAAACACCCGGCCAGCCGGATCGTCGCAATGGACTTCGGCCGCGGAGCAGCGGCGGTCGAGAAATCCGGTGGTGGCATTGAGGTCGTCGAGTTCGACCCGACCACCCTGCAGATCAAATCCTAGCACCTTCTTCACCCGCCGGCTCAGGACGAGAGCATGCAGGCTGGTGGGGGCTGACGCGGTCAGGCTAGAGTACGGACTCACGGGCTGAGGGTGGGTTGGTTGCGAAGCTAGTCGCGGAACTCGAGCCTAGCGTGACTGCCGAGACCAAGATCGCTTGCATCGAACGTGACGACCAGGCCAGCTCGGCCGAGTTCGGGCTGCGCCTGGACGAGGCGAAGCGGCTCACGACGCCGTAGCCTGCTGCGGCGCTTCGGCGAGGCGGGCAGCTCGGTGCTCGCCCCGCGTCGGCAGGGCGATACCCGCGGCCGTGAACAGCGAGCCCACGACGCCGGTGGCGGAGGTGCGCAGGGTCCAGGTCTTACCGTCTTGCTCGATCGCTGCCTGCTGCCGCCGGTCGGGGTCGCGCAGCTTGTCGCCCCCTCTGGTCGCAAGCCTACTTCGCAGGCCCATTCTCCGGCAGCGCACGTCCAGCCCCTTGCGCAGGATCAGGGCAAGAACCGAGCAGACCACTTGGCCGCGGATGGCCATGGATGGCCGCACCCGGGGCGTGGTCGATCGACAGCGTTCGCAGCAGGCACTTAGCCGGGCGGAAAAGCTGCTCCCCGAACATCAGAGCCGGGTAGGGGAGGACCGCCTGCAACGGGGTGAGACGGGCGTTGGTGCGCAGCACGAAGACGTCGTCGTTGCGGGTCTCCTCGCTGCCGGCACGTGGGACGCAGCGCGGCCCGAAGAGGCGCATATCGTCCGCGAGGTCGACGGTGCGCATGAGGGTGGCGACACCCTTTTGTCGTACCGCGCCGTCGTGGCGTCGGTTCTCCACGATCGGCAGGCAGCTGCGCAGCCCCTGGACCACATCTAGGGTGCTTGCATCTTGACCGCCGTCCCGCAGCGGGTGGCGAGGGCGAACGCAGCAACTCGCCGGTCAAAGTTACTCACACGTGCGATGCGCAGCGGCGCGCGATCACGGTGACGGATCCCAGGAGAACTCATCGTCATCAAACGTCGCATCGACCTCGCTGAGACCAGCAACGTGATCGGTGACGATAGCGGTGTTTGGCCAGGGCAAGCGCGCAGGCTGCGGTTCAGCTTTGGATGTGATGAGGTCCTCAATCCGCCTAATCATGTAGGGGTAAAACGGATTTGACAACATGCGGAATAAAAAGTCGGGAGATATGATGAGGGCACCGCGCTCGCCCCGAGCGACGATCGAGCCAAGTTCGATGCCAAAGTGCTCGGCCGAGTCCGGTCGCAAACCGTAGAGGGCGTCACTCATCGGGAACGGCAGGGCGACATGGGAAAGCGAATAGACGTTCGCTGGATAGGATAGTCCCAGCGGACGATACCACTCGGACCTTGCACCAGCCTCAATGACACGCTCTACGACTTCGCTTTCATTCGGGCTTGCATTGGCGACAATCGTCGTCCTGAATCGCCGTGGCGGATCGGGCAGAAGGCGAGCAACCATGATCTTGGACGCAGGCCTCAGAAGCTCGATCTTCGCATTCTGGTTCACGTCGAACAAAACGAGTTCGCTGCCGTTGGCAGGTAGGCGCGCGTAGAGATCGGAAACGACTGCACGAGTGCTGACCGTGGAGTCCAGCACTGACTGGAACGTGATGATGGGTGGTAGATCCGCCAAGCGATCAGTCTCGGTATAGCGTCGAAGTTTCTGCTGCAGAGCTTGTGTGAGGCGATAAGACTGGCGCGCCGCGTTGACCGGGAAGGAGTTGTATTTGAATGGATTAAATTCCGGCAGCAGACTGAGCCAAGCAGCCTTTGCAAACGCTGGAAGCAATGCGGGCAGGCCCGCTAAGCTGGCGAAGCGGGCAAATCGAGTAACGCCGATCATCGGTGATATCAGGATGATACGATCCGGCCGGGCAAGCTGTTTGTTGTAGAGGGAGTCCAGCGCATACATCGTTGCAAGCGCGCCGCCATTGGAATATCCGATCAGATGTAATGGCAACTTCGGGCCAACAAGGCGGCGCGCTTCCCTCACGGCGAGTTGCGTTGCGGCCAGCCATTGTTCCCACCGGATATCTGTCAGCGCGCCGGGAACAGTTCCATGGCCTGGAAGCCTGATCACGATCGAGACGTAGCCTGCCTCGCGATATCGTTCGGCGATGTGATGCAGGCTATAGGGCGAGTCCGTCAAGCCATGGAGGAACACTGCTGCACCAACCCGCGTTGAAGCGGGCACCAGCACGTAGGAGCGGTTCCAATCCTGCGCGAAATGGCCCGGGTAGATCAAGCTTCCCTCAAAATAACGATTAAAAGCATCGTGCTCCTTCGGGCCGATCTTGGATGTGACTTCCTGTCGCACGCTATCGAAGATGGTACTTTCAGCCTTCATGTAGTCAGACCAATTCGCTTGGTCGAGCTCGCTGGCATTCAGCTCATGCGGAACATAGGTATGCCAGAGCTCAAGAGGCGGCCCGCGCTGCGAGTCGTATGCGCGGATACCGAGCAGAGTTACTGCACTGACGCTGAATAATATCATTGCCCACTTTATTGTCCTCAGAACATGACGACGCCTCATTCGTGAATTCTCCTGCGTCTGTGGCTCGATCTTGCCTTGGCCGTGGTATAGGGTGCCAGGGCGTTGGTACAGGGGAATGGTTACAGTGTGTGGCCAGGTTGTTGCGTGGACCCGTCTGGGATCGCCTGGAACCGGGGTGGCGCAGGCAGCAGCTTATTGCACGGACCCGAAGCGGAGGTACAGCCGTCCCGACCCCGATCCGGGGTCAGACGACGGGTGTAGTTCAGGCATACCAGCGCCAGCGTGCGGTTGAGCGCCTGGACGGCAACGTCTCCACCTCGGCGGCCCGGCACTCGTCCTTGTTCGAGCGCAGCCCGTCGCCGATCACCTATTTCCATCTTGCGTGGCCGCCGCGCCGCAGGTCCCATGGCGTCTTCTGCCCTAGCATGCGCCTGCCAATCCATCATTCCGTGGCTTGACAGGCGGAATCCGGCGGCAGCACGATGCGCCGGGCCTGGCGTCCGCGGCGGCGATCCTCTGCAAGCAAGGGATACGGGATGGTGTCTTGGCGGAACGGCCTGCTGGCAGCATGCGCCGCGCTGACGCTGTGCGGATGCGAAAAGACGTTCGATACTAATACCGGGAAAACGAGCGCGGTGACGGTCACCCTCCCGGGCGCCCCGCCGCGCACGCTAGGGGAAGCGCCGCCACCGCCGCCATCTGGTCCGGTTGAGCTGCCCCCCTCGGGCCTGTATGCTGGGCACGGGCAATCGTTGAACAACCCGGGCGGGCGATGCCGGTCGACAATCGTCGTGCGGAACTGGCGGGTGAACGGGGACTCAGTGCGGTTCGGCCCGTTCACCGGACGCATCCAGCCAGATGGGACGCTGCGGATGCGGGCCGGCGGGCGGACGATCATGGGCCGGTTCGACGGGGTGCGCTTCACCGGCCGCAAGTTCGCGCCGCACCCAGCCTGCCGCTACGCGCTGACGGTCGAGCCAGTTGGTTGACGGGACTGGTGCCGTCCGTCGCCGCAGCGTCGGCAGCGCGCTGCACCAACGCCCACCGAAGCCTCATCCGGGTGAGGCGCAGCGTCAACGTCGAGGCCATGAACTTGCACCTGGCCGAGATCAGCAAGCAGGTCACCGCGGGTGCTTATCCCGTGCTCGTGCTGGACCAGGCAGGCTGGCACACATCGCCCAGGCTGTGCGTCCCGAAGGGGATCAGCGTGCTGCCGTTGCCTTCTACGCGCCCGAATCGGACGCGGTCGAGAATGTTTGGACCTGCCTGCGGGCCAACGTTCAAACTCGTTGCGCGACGAAGCCTTGTGTGAGAAAGCTGACCCAGATTTGTGCCTCAGAGCGCCGGTCCGGCATACCGAAACGTCAGCACCCATTGCAGGACTATAAATGGTGACCAAGGGAGGTATGATGCAGGTACTGTTCGTTTTATGGGGTGGTCGCAGCAGCGACACTCCTTGCGGTACAGGCGGCGACGGCACAGCCCGCGGCACAGCCGAACGTCGGTGGCCGTCGAACCGGTGACCTCGCGGCGCTCTGCGGCGCGTCCGAGCAGGACCCTAACCGGCCGGTCGCGCTCGCCTATTGCGAAGGCTTCTTCGTCGCGGCCGGCCAGTATCATCAGTCGCTTACGGCGCAGGGCGGCGTGGACCGGCCGATCTTCTGCCTGCCTAACCCGTCGCCGACTTTCGACCAGGCGCGCTCGTCTTTCGTCGCCTGGGCGCGCGCCAACCCGCAATACGCTGACGAACGGGCCATCGACGGCCTGATGCGGTTCGCTGCCGAATCCTATCCCTGCCCGACCACACCCACCGCTCCGGCTACGGCCGGACGGCGACGGGTCCGCTAACCCCGCCCAGTAGAGAGGAGAAACGAATGCGCCATCCTCGCCATTCCCTGCCGGTCCTCGCCTTGGCCGGCGCCGTCGCCCTCGGTGGCTGTGCGGACATGAACTCGACACAGCAGCGCACCCTGACCGGTGGTGTCGGCGGCGCGGCTGGCGGCGCGGTGATCGGCGCCCTCGCCGGCAACGCCGGTCTCGGCGCGCTGATCGGCGCGGGCGTGGGCGCCGGCGGCGGGTTCCTCTACGACCGGAGCCAGCAGAATCAGCAGCGCGCCTTCCAGCGTGGATATCAGCAGGGCCGTGCGCAGCCCAGCACATCCTAATGAGCGTGCCCTGCCTACCCTTCCGTGCTTGCGGGAGATTGCGGCGGGCCTCGCCGCCGTGGAGAGTTGCTTCTGCCATGCCTCGGGCGGCCAGGACGCGCCGCCCGTCAGGCCGCACGCCGGCCAGGGCAGACCAGGACAGGGCGCGGCGGATCGAGCCGCTGAGAGCCTCGCCCAGCACCTCTCCAGCCTGATCGCGAACCTGATCGGCGTGCCGTTCCAAAACAGCCTCGACGGCGGCGACGGGCGCGGGGCTGCGTTCCGCTACACCCGCAACGTCCAGCCCGCGAGTCCCTTAACGCCGAGGAACGACCGGTTCGTCAGCGTCTTTGGCCAGAATGTGCGGCCCGGCATTGGCATCCGCAGCTGCGCTCGCAGGCAAGCGGCAGGCTGTGATTGGGGGCTCCGGTCCACCGTGACGCTGGACTTCCCGCGCTAGTGGTGGCGGCCATCACGGGCGCGTCGCGCTCGGGTGATAATGGCCCGAGGCGCTCGCAGCGGAGTGACCGGCGACGGCGCCCGCGGCCGATGCATCCTGCTGCGCCTTGGTGCGGGATGGCGGTGCCTTGCGCCTGGCCTGGTTGCCCTGGCGGCTCTCCTGAGTCTCACTGGCTGCGCGGCGCCGCTGAGCGCCGAGCGGTTCGGGCCAAAGGAGAGCTACGCGCAGCTGAACCGCAGCGCGCTGTCAGGGAATTGGCTGAGCGACGCCACCCTTCTCGTGCTGCGCCGGCACGGGTTGCTCGAGGCTTGGGATCGCTACCCGGACGAGACGATTGCGTCGCTGCACGGCCAGGTCGTGACCCGGCGACAGGCGTGGCCCGAGCTGTTCGCGCTGGCGGAGATGAGCTACCTGCGGCAGCGTCTGACCGGGTCGCAGCCGGACGCCTTCGCCGCTGCGATCTACGCCTACGCCTTCCTGTTCCCGAGCGGCACCGCCGATCAGCCCAGCCCCTATGACCGGCGCTTCCGCCAAGCCTGCGACATCTACAACCTGTCCCTAAGCGCTGCCTTCACGCCCCCGGACAAGCGCGCAGCGAGGCTCTCGGCAGGGCACTACGCGCTGCCCTTCGGCACGCTCGATCTCGGGATCGACCAAGCCCAGCTTCGCTGGGCCGGCCGGCCGCTGGTCTCGTTCGCGCCGACCTCAGACCTCGCGGTCAATGGGCTGCAGAACATTTTCCGCAGCCCTGGGCTCGGCGCACCGCTCGCGGCTATGCCGGAGGAGGCAGGAGGAGCGGCCCTACAGAGCCGGGGACTGGAGGTAGCTCCACGGCTGCGCGTACCCGCCAACGCGCTCATGGTCATGGACAACGCGCGGCGGCAGCTAGCCACCGGGGCAACGCTGCGGGCGAGCCTCGTCGTCCACACGATCTTCAACGACCGAGACGTGCGCATCGGCGACCAGGTCGTTCCGTTAGAGTACAACCAGACAACGGCTCGTGCCCTAAGCCTGGTCGAGGCGTCGGTCTGGGCAGACGAGCGCCGCGGCTTCCTCAATGGTATGCTGTTCGACCGCGCGCCGACGCGGCTCATCGCCCTCGAGCCGCATCGGTCTGGCCGCATGCCCGTGATCCTGGTGCATGGCACGGCATCTAGCCCGTTCCGCTGGGCGGACATGGTGAACGACCTGCTCGAGGATCCGCAGATCCGCGACAATTTCGAGTTCTGGTTCTTCAGCTACCCGTCCGGCGGTCCGATCCCCTACTCCGCGCTGCGGCTCCGCCGTGCGATCGACACCGCGGTCCAGCAGCTCGGCGGCACGCGGGCCGATCCGGCTTTGGGCCGCATGACGGTGATCGGGCATAGCCAAGGCGGGCTACTAGCCAAGATGCTCGTGATCGATCCAGGCGATCGGCTCTGGAACGGCATCAGCCAACGCCCACTGGACAGCCTCAGGCTGAGCCCACAGTCACACGCCCTGCTGCGCGACAGCCTCTTCCCGCATTCGCTGTCCGAGGTGCAGCGTGTGATCTTCATCGCGACACCGCACCGGGGCAGCTATATCGCGGCGTTCTCCATCGTACGACTGATCAGTCGTCTGGTCACGCTCCCTCTGGACGTCGCCGCCTTGGGGCAAGAGATCCTGACCGGCAATGCGGACGCGCTGGAAGTCGTTCCCAGCCGGCTCAAGCTCGGCAGCATCTACGGCATGACGCCGGGCAATCCGTTCATCAAGGCACTGGCTGCGGTGCCCATAGCACCCGGCGTGCACGCGCATTCCATCATCGCCGTCCGGACCAGCGGGCCGCTCAGCGAGGCGAGCGACGGCGTGGTGCGCTACACCAGCGCGCACCTCGACGGGGTCGACTCTGAGCTGGTTGTCCGGTCTGGCCACTCGGCCCAGTCTAACCCGGCGACCATCGCCGAGGTGCGGCGCATTCTGCTGCTGCAACTCGCCGCGTCGCGCGCACCCGTGCCCGGGCCGGCACCGCCCCTTGCATCGCTGGCCGCCCCGACCTCTCACTGATCCGGTCGCGGCTGACGGCGCGCGGGCTCGCCTATCCTGCCGCGGCCGCCTTCATGCGCAGGCAGGATGGTGCGTAGCCTGACCCTCGGGCACGAGAAAGCCTAGTTCGCCGGCTCGGACGGTGGCGCAGCGTGCTGGACAGTGGTCGCGTCCTTCCGAGGCTGTGAAGCTCGACGTCGTCGAGCCTGTGCTGACCGGCGCGACGTGCTCGCCCGCACGTTCGACGGGCACCCCGCCGACACGCTCGACGAGTTGCTGGAGCAGATGCGCAGGAACAGGGCCACGGTGCAGCCCTTCCTCGATGTGCGAACTGTCGTGCCGAGCGATCGCTTGAGGACGCCTTCCGGTGCTGAGCGGGCTTCCGGCTGGCAAACGACGACCAGGTCCTGTAAGCGCCGGCCTGATCATCCCGCCACAGGTTTGCGTGCTTTCTCACCGCAGCTGGCGGAACATCTCGCCGAGGTGCTGCGATTGGCCCTGCACGGCACCTCCCGGCAGTATCACGCCGCCCATGGCCAACGCCTCTGCGCGGAACTCCCGTGGTGTCAGGCCGAACTCCTGCCGGAAGGCGCGGCTGAAGCTGGAGGGATCGGGCATGCCAAGCTCTTCCGCGATGCAGGCGATTCCGCGCCGCTCCGCAGGGTCCGCGAGCGCGCGACGTATGGCCCGAAGCCGCTCGCGCTGGATCGCCCGCGCCACGCCCCCATCCGACTCGAAAATGCGGTAAAGGCCACTACGGGAGATGCCCGCCATGCGGCACAGCCGCGCCGGGTCGAGCCGGGCAGAGCCGAGGTTCCGCCGAACCAGCGCCATAGCCCGGTTGCGCACCGCCGCCTCGAACTGCGGCCGTGCGCCCTCGCAATTTTCGGCCGAGCCGCTGATGGCGGCGCGCAACACGGCCAGGGTTGCCTCCGCGGCCCGCGGCGCCTCGGCGGCGGTCATCTGCGGCAACTGCCGCGCCAGCGCGTCCAGGTACGCCCGCAGCAGGTCGCCGAGCGCGGTGTCGAGCGTTCGGCCAAGCAGCGCGTCGAAGGCGGGCGCGATCTCCGGCAGTGCGTCCCGCGCGACGAAGATTGTGAGCCACTCCGCCTTTCCCCGCTCCGAATGGCTCGGCATCTGCATGCCCCACAGGGCCAGCTTGTGCCGGTTGATGACAACGCTCTCCTCGCCGAGGTGGCTGCGGTACTCGCCGCAACGCATGAAGGTGAGGACCCAGTGATCGAGCTGGTCGCGCCGCATGCGGGCGAGGTCACGACGGCTACGCGCGTTTTCCTCGCCTGCGGCCCAGCTCAGGGCGAGCGGCCCGAGCTGCCAGGTGCGCTGCTCCACGCGGAAGCCGCGTTCCGGCTCCCCGACCGGCAGCACCTCCACCCACGCGGAGAGCCGCTCGCGCCAGGCGTCGAATTGCAGCCGCGCCGGGATATCCGCAGTAGAGAAACGAAGCTCGGGCACGCGGTCCGGTGCTGTATCGCCAGTGGCAAGAGCAGCCGAGTGCGCCGGCGCGACCCGCCCGATTCTTGAGTCACCATCCATCTGCAATCTCCGCAACTGGAGCGATTAAATGCTGACGGCGCACACCACTCTGTCAGGCATTGTCATGCGTTTGCATGCGCTTGGATGCGAAACGCTAACCCCTGCTGCGCTTGCGGGCGAGTCGTGCGACGCGTAAGACAGCAACGCAGTAACAGGTGGTATCTGAGTCGGTTTTGAAAAGACGTTGTGCGTCCCGCCGGCCGTCAAGAGCTCGATGGTCGATTGAGGAGGGGATCGTCTGGAGGTTTGGGGGGTCCGGAGGGGAGCGGAATGATAAACGCCAGGCAGCAGATGCCGCCTGCAACCACGAATCACCACGCCCCGGGCACTCTCACCTTCTGTCACCTCCCGGCTTCAAACGACTGCGCGGCCGCGTTCCAATGTCGATTGACAGTGTCGCAGCTTATGCGCAACGTTGCATCATAAATCTTGCTGTCGCCTTCCACGATAAGACGTGCGAATATTGCTGCCACGCCTTGAACAGGCTCGGCGATCGACCCTGGCGCATCGAGTCTCTAGGTCTGCGCGACCGGGCGTGTGAGTTCCGATCCATGAGGCTTGGTATAAGAGGGGCCATGCCACCCATCGTGACCTCATGAAATCGGTTCTCGGTGCTATCCTGGGCTTGGCATTGCTAGCCTCGATCCTGCTCCTCAACCGCCAAGACATACCGGGTATCGGCGAGGCGCTGCGGCGCGCGCCGCTCGGCCTCTCCGTCTCGTTCGCGGTCCATGCCATGCAGATCGTGTTGACGGCCCTCGCTTGGCGCGCCTTGCTGCCCCGGTCCACGCGCCCCGGCATCGGCACCATGGTTCTCTTGCGCTGGTTCCGGGAGTCGCTGAACGCGCTCGTCCCCGCGGGCGCGATCATCGGGCAGGCAGCGGCCGCGCGGCGCCTGGTGCGCCATGGCGTGCCCGCTGACGTAGCCGGCGCCACTGCGACCGTGGACATGACCGTCGAGGGTGCCACCCAGGCGCCATTCACGCTTGTGGGCGTCCTCCTCCTGCTCGCGACGCAGAGCGACCTCCATCTCGCGTGGACCGCGACCATTGGCGTCCTGCTGGTTACGGCCGCGGCGGTGGCGATGGTAGCGGCGCAGCGCAATCTTCCCGTGCATCTGGCCGAGGCGACGCTCGTCAGACTCGCCCGGCGATGGCCGGCGCTGCCGGCCGCCCGGCTCGCGGACCTGCAGAGCAGCGTGCTTCGGCTGCACGCCGACCGATGGACGCTCGCCAAAGCATCTTGTTGCCATCTTGCCGCCTGGTCGCTAGGGGCTGTCGAGATCTCGGGCGTGCTCTACCTCCTCGGCTACATCGTGTCGTTGCGCGACGGGTTCATCGTCGAGAGCTTGACGCAAGCGCTGCGTAGCGCGGCCTTCATGGTCCCAGGTGCCCTGGGTGTGCAGGAAGGCGCGATCTTGGCGTCGTGCAGTCTGTTCGGAGTGCCGCCGGATGCCGCATTGACGCTAGCGCTGCTGCGCCGGACGCGGGAGGTCTTGCTCGGCGTTTCGGGGTTATGGGCCTGGCGGAGGCTGACGCCGGCTGCGTCCGCGCCGGCCCTGACACAAACTTTCGCTATCTCGGCTATCAGCGCGGAGGAGACGGATCGGTGCCGGCGAGACGAAGGGCTTAGCCTCCGGTCCGCCGCTGTACCTGGCGCCGCCAGGCCGGTGCATCCTCCAGCACCGCCCCCAAGGACGTCAGGTTCTTCCGGCTGAACCAGTGCCGGGCGGCCTCGCCGAGCCGTCCGTGCGCCGCCGCGCGTACCCCGTCACTGACGGCGACGCCGACGTGCTGCATGACGCTGTCGTCGCGGTAGCAGTCGATCATGCAGGCCTGGCACCCATCGCGGACGCGTTGGGAGCCGTCGAATTCGTCAATCCGGCACAGCGGCCGCTCCCAATTGTGGCAGCGATAGAGGTCGAGGTGCCAGTCCAGGTAGAAGAACT
The DNA here is from genome assembly GCA_963839135.1 of uncultured Alphaproteobacteria bacterium. GTDB lineage: Bacteria > Pseudomonadota > Alphaproteobacteria > Acetobacterales > Acetobacteraceae > CAWKEH01. The sequence goes on along the minus strand of CAWIUA010000011.1, from coordinate 145,335 downwards.
TCCAGCCCGCGAGACATTCGAACCGCTCGGGCTCGCCGCGCAAGTGGCGCTGCATATCGTCGATGGAAGCCGTCGGGTTGAGGACCGGGAACTCCCGCTTCAGCGCCTTCACCGCCTCGAAGGCGGCGTGCAACTCCTCGTCCGAATACTCGACCAGCTTAGAATCGGAGCAGGCCAGGTAAGGCGACGCCAGCGTGGTCAGGGGATAGGAGAAGGTGAGGCTCTCGAAGCCCAGCGAGCGCAGGAATGCCGGCAGCCTTGGGTAGTCCGCCAAGCGGCTCATGGTGACCGAGGCGGCCGTGGAGATGCCGCGCCGCCTAAACCGAGCGTTGGCCTCGCGGATGCGGTCGCACACGCCCGGCAGTCCGCGGTTCCTCTCGTGCACGTCGGCGGACGCGGCATCCACCGAGATGTAGGCCGAGACCAGTCCAGCGTCGGCCAGGGCGTCGATGCGTTTGGGTGTGAGCAGCGAGCCGTTGGTCACCAGGCTCGGCGCCAGGCCGATGCCGGAAGCGTGCGCGACCATCGCCGTGAAGTCGCGGTGGGCCAGCGGCTCGCCTCCCGTGTAGAGCAGGAAGTGGACGCCGTTGCGCTGCAGGATGTCGGCCGCGCGGTTGGCGTCTTCGAGCGTGACCGAGTGCCGGGCGCTCGTCGGCAGCCGGTCCACGGCAAAGTCGCAGAACTCGCACCGCGCGTTGCAGACGCTGGTCAGCGCGAAATGGCACGTTCCCGGGCCGCCATCGACCACCGCCTTCAGCGCCATCCGCCAGAGCGGGCGGCGTTTGGCGGTGGACGCGGGCGGATTTGATTGCATGGCATAAAACTCCGTTCGGAGCGGCCCGGCGCAGGCGCGCTCGCGCTCGGCAGCGATCCGCTAAGAGCCGACCGAGGGATTACAGTATAAGGGAGACACCTTACACACCATCATCCTTCAAACTATACCTCGACGCGATTTCTCTATAGCAGCCTGGCTGCTCCGGCAAGGTTTCCGTAAAGGTGCTGGGTTGCTGAACGGCCCTCGTGGCATCTGGAACCGGACTAGCATAGGGAGGCGCTCCCTTCTTACCGGACGCTGGACGCTCACCGAATCGTTGAAACCGAATCAAGACTGCCGCCGCCACATTTCGCGCGACCTGAGCCTCAACGGCGACCCCAACTTCGCGCTTCGCCTCGGCGCGCTGTCCCTGCTGCGCATACATCCGCTCGGTGTGGCCCTGCTACGAGACCGACGCGCCGCGGCTGCTCTCTCTTCAGACCCAGCCGGCCGTGTTCACCGACTTCGTGGACGAGCACCAGTGCGCGCTGTGAGCATCGCTCGGCAACCCGGAGGTGCTGATCCTGTCGGTGCCCTGAGCGGGACACACGATCCGCCCGGCGAGGCGTGGTGCGCCCTGCCGGGAGAAGGCTCGCCAATACCGGGGAGTGTGCTGGTAGGTTGAACGGTCCAGATGGGAGGAGGTCGATGCCGCACGTCATCGTGGAGTATTCCAGCAACCTGGAATCCCAGGTCTCGCCGCGGCGGCTGGTGGACGCCTTGCACCAGGCGGCGCTGGCGACACGTGTGTTTCCTATCGGCGGCCTCCGCACGCGGGCGGAGCGGCGCGAGATCTACGCCGTCGCCGACGGCGACCCCGAGAACGCCTTCGTGGCCGTCGTCGCCCGCATCGGAGCTGGCCGCGACGCGGAGACCCGCAAGCGCGTCGCGGCGGCGCTGATGGCGGCGCTGGAGCGGGAGACGGCGGAGGCGCTCCGCACCCGCGGCCTCGGCCTCACCGTCGAGGTGCAGGAGATAGACGGCACCGCGTCGCTCAAGACCAACAACCTGCACGAGCGCCTGAAGCGCCGGGAGAGCGGAGCATGAACGAGACCGCCAACCCCAAGCTCGCCGCGAACCTGGCGGCCGCGGACCGCTTCACGCAGCGTTTCCGGGAGGGTGTCGTCCCGCACCTGATTGCCGGCGAGCGCAGCATATCCACCTCGGGCGCGACGTTCGAGACGCTCGACCCGGCCACCAACGAGCGCCAGTGCGCCGTGGCCCTGGGCGAGGCGGCCGACGTGGACCGCGCGGCGCGCGCTGCTGCCGCTGCGTTCAAGCCGTGGGCCGCCGTGCCCGGCGCCAAGCGGCGCGCCATCCTGCACGCCATCGCTGACGCGATCGTGGCCCGCGCCGACGAGATCGCCTTGGTCGAGAGCACCGACACGGGCCAGCCGATCCGCTACATGGCCAAGGCGGCGCTGCGCGGAGCCGAGAACTTCCGCTACTACGCCGACCTCGCGCCCGGCGCACAGGACGGCCAGACGCTACCCGACGAGCACCACCTCAACTACAGCATGCGCCAGGCGATCGGTCCCGTGGGCGTGATCACGCCGTGGAACACGCCGTTCATGCTGAGCACCTGGAAGATCGCTCCCGCGCTCGCCGCCGGGTGCACGGTCGTCCACAAGCCGGCGGAGTGGAGCCCGCTCACGGCGGTGATCCTAACCGAGATCATGGATCAGGTGATCCGCGAGCACGGGCTGCCGCCTGGCGTCGTCAACCTGGTGCACGGCCTCGGCGAGGGTGCGGGCAAGGCCCTGACCGAGCACCCAGCCATCACGGCCGTCGCCTTCGTGGGCGAGACCACGACCGGCTCGCACATCATGCGCCAGGGTGCGGCCACCCTGAAACGGGTCCACTTCGAGCTCGGCGGCAAGAACCCAGTGATCGTGTTCGAGGACGCCGACATGGATCGCGCGCTCGACGCCGCGCTGTTCATGATCTACTCGCTCAACGGCGAGCGCTGCACCTCGTCGTCGCGCGCCCTCGTGCAGCGCACGATCTACGAGCGCTTGTCCGAAGCACTCGCCGAGCGCGTCCGCCGCATCCGGGTCGGCCACCCACTCGACCCCGCGACCGAGGTGGGGCCGCTCATCCATCCCCGGCACTGCGAGAAGGTCCTTTCCTACCCCGAGATCGCCCGGCGGGAGGGCGCCCGCGTTGCGGTGGGCGGCGGCCGAGCCATGGACGGCAAGGGCAATTACGTGGAACCCACGCTCTACCTCGATGCCAGCAACGCCATGCGGATCGCCCAGGAGGAGATCTTCGGCCCGGCGCTGACGGTGATCCCGTTCGACGACGAGGCGGACGCGATACGGATCGCCAACGATGTGCGCTACGGCCTGACCGGCTATATCTGGACCCGCGACCTCGGCCGTGCGCACCGCGTCGCGCGCGACCTGGAGGCGGGGATGATCTGGATCAACTCGGAGAACGTGCGCCATCTCGGCACGCCCTTCGGCGGCGTGAAGCACTCCGGCATCGGCCGCGACGGCGGCGACTACTCGTTCGAGTTCTACATGGAGACCAAGAACATCGCCGTTTCCTACGATAGCCACACGATCCCGCGCGTCGGCGTCTGAAGCGAAGGGAAATCGCCATGCCGGTCCCGCAGTCCGTCCTCTATCCGCCGTTCCAAGTCGTGCGGCTGAACCACGTCGTGCTCACGGTGTCGGATCTCGGCCGCGCGCGGGCGTTCTGGGGCGATACGTTGGGCCTGCAGGTCACGGACGAGATCGCGGACCGGCTCTACTTCCGGGCCATGGAGGAGCGTGGCCACCACTGCGTCGTCCTGCAGCGGGGAAGCCGGCCTGAGGCGAACCTGCTCGGCTTCAAGGTCTTCAGCGAGGAGGACCTCGACAAGGCACACGCCTTTTTCCGCGCGCAGGGGCTTCCGACACGCTTCGCCGAGGAACCCTACCAGGGGCGCACCCTACGGACCGAGGATCCGCTCGGCATCCCGCTGGAGTTCTACTTCCGGATGGACAAGCTGCCGTCCATTCACCAGAAATATGCGCTCTACAAGGGCGTCAAGCCGCTGCGCATCGACCACTTCAACTGCTTCACGCCCGACGTGCAGGCATCGGTGGAATTCTACAACGCCATCGGCTTCCGCACGACGGAGTATACCGAGGAGGAAGGCACCGGTCGGCTGTGGGCGGCGTGGATGCATCGCAAGGGCGGCGTGCACGATATGGCCTTCACCCACGGCGCCGGGCCACGGCTGCATCACGTCGCGTTCTGGGTGCCGACACCGCTCAGCATCATAGACCTGCTCGACCTGATGGCGACCACCGGCTACGTCGGCCATATCGAGCGCGGTCCTGGGCGGCACGGCATCTCGAACGCCTTCTTCCTCTACGTCCGCGACCCCGACGGCCACCGGATCGAGATCTACTGCTCGGACTACCAGACCGTGGACCCCGACCACGAGCCGATCCGCTGGGACCTGCGTGACCCGCAACGCCAGACTCTGTGGGGGGCGCCGGCGCCGCGCTCCTGGTTCGAGGAGGGCACCCCCTTCGCAGGCGTCGCGGCCCGGCCGCCCGTGTACGAGGCGTCCCCTATCGTGGCCGCGTGATGGAGAGCGGCACGCTCGAGGAGGCGGCGGTGCTCGCCGCCGCCGCGCGGCTCGACGAGGCCGAACGCACGCGCCGGCAGGTGCGGATGATTTCGCTCGACCATCCGGGCATGACGCTGGCCGACGCCTACCGCATACAGGCGGCCTGGATAGCGCTTAAGATCGCCGCCGGGCGCCGGGTGATCGGCCACAAGATCGGCCTCACCTCCAAGGCTATGCAGCAAGCCCTCGGCATCGGCGAGCCGGACTCCGGCGTGCTGCTGGACAATATGGTGTTCCCCGACGGCGGCGACGTGCCGTGCGCCCGCTTCATCGGCCTGCGGGTCGAGGCGGAGCTGGCCTTCGTCATGCGCTCGCCCCTGCGCGGGCCGGGCTGCACGGTCTTTGACGTGCTCGACGCCACGGGCTACGTGGCGCCGGCCCTGGAGATCCTGGACACGCGCATCTTCCGCAAGGACCCGGAGACCGGGGCCGCGCGCACCGTTCGCGACACAATCTCCGACAACGCCGCTAATGCTGGCATCGTGATCGGCGGGCGCCCGGTTCGGCCGCACGACCACGACCTGCGCTGGGTCGCGGCGATCTGTTCCAAGAACGGCGCGGTCGAGGAGACCGGGGTTGCGGCGGGCGTCCTCAACCACCCGGCGAACGGCATCGCCTGGCTTGCGAACAAGCTCGCCCTGCTTGGTCAGGGATTGGAGCCGGGCCAGGTGGTACCGAGCGGCTCCTTCATCCGCCCCATCGAGGTCGGGCCGGGCGACACGGTCCACGCCGACTACGGGCTGTTCGGCACTGTTTCCTGCCATTTCGTGTGAGAGGGGTCCATGAGGCTGATCACCTTCGAGGCGCCCGGCACCAGCTCCTTCGGCCTCTGGACGGAGGACGGGGTGATCGATCTCGGCCGCAGACTCCAGGGCCGCTATGCCGCCTTGCACGAACTGGTGGCAGCGGGCGACCTGGATGCAGCGGCGGCAACGGCGGCCGCACCGCCGGACCACGCCCATGCCGACGTGCGCCTTGACAAGCCGCTCCTCACCTGGGGCAAGTGCTTCTGCGTCGGCGTGAACTACCCGGAGCGCAATGCGGAATACCGGGACGGCTCCGACCCTCCCCGATACCCGAGTCTGTTCGTCCGCTTTCCCGAGAGCTTCACCGGGCCGGAGGCGCCGCTCGTGCGGCCTCCGGAGAGTCAGCAGCTCGACTACGAGGGCGAGGTCGTGCTCGTCATCGGCAAGACGGGGCGGCGCATTCCGCAGGCGCGCTGGGCGGAGCACGTGCTCGGCTACACGGTCGCGAACGAGGGCACGATCCGCGACTGGGTGCGCCACGGCAAGTTCAACGTCACGCCGGGCAAGAACTGGGCACGCAGCGGCGCGCTCGGCCCCTGGATCACCACCGCCGACGCGATCGCATCCGGCCCGATGCGCATCATCACCCGCGTCAACGGCGAGATCCGACAGGATGACACGACCGACCGCATGATATTCCCGTTCGCGCGCATCGTGGAATACATCTCGACGTTCTGCACGCTGGAACCGGGTGATCTCATACTCACCGGCACGCCAAGCGGCGCAGGCGCTCGGCTCGACCCGCCGTGCTTCCTGGCACCCGGCGACGTGGTCGAGGTTGAGGTTCCCGGCGTCGGCACGCTGCGTAACATTGTCGCCGACGAGTGAGCCGGGTCGCTTGCGTGGGGCAGGTTGGGCGCTGGCGGTGGCCATCGAGCACGTCGCTGCTTGCCGTGGCAGGCCCGCACTGGGCAGAGGCGGGTTCTCCCCCAATCTTCGGACGGCACCTCCAGATCGGCCTCGATTGCTGGTACGGCCCTACGGGCACGCACTGCAACTTTCAGCGCGGCGACGAGCGCACCGAAGTGTCACGCGATGGCGTGGCCGATCTGGAGCCGAACGGCAGGTCGGCCGGCGGGATCCGGTTCCACAACGGCGACAACATGCCATTCACTACACGACGATGGTGAATTTACGCAGCCTGTTCGAGAACAGGCGCTTGGCGCCGCGCTATGATCGGCTCGGCCTCATCGTGCAGTTCCTGCTCCAGACCGCTTACCTATTCCTGGCTGCAAAACAGCTTGCGAATTCTGAAAACCGCTTTTGATTGTCACTCGAATGATAAATCCGGTCCAATGCAAGCAGGAGTCAGATATCACCTCTGAGTCAGAGCAATGTTAACACCACCCGCTGCTAGTGTGAAACGCAAACCTTGCGATGTCGAAATGCCGTCGATGATCACTCCATTCTGATTTCGCAACGCGGTCGCGCCCGCACCGCCCGCGACCGTAGCGCTTGCAGTAGCGGCGACATAGTTGCCATTGAAGTCAGCGAGGTTGCGCAGGTTGCGTACCCTGCCTGTCGCGCTGATGCGGCTCGCTCCGACATCAATCACCGACAATCCGCTGACCCGGAACGGATAGGTGGCACCGTTATAGGTCAGCGTGCCGCTGCCCCACTGAAAGCCGATACCGAGCGCGACGGCGCCGCCGGTGAAAGTGACGGTCCCAGTTGTCGAACCTTGGTCTGTCTCGGTCGCCATTGGCGTCGGTGCGGGCTGCGGCGCGCATCCCGCGACGGCACCGAGGCCGAGCAACGCTGTGCTGATCGCACAAGCGTATAATTTTCTCTTCGTTATCACGTCAATTTCTCCCTTGATCGAACATTCGTCGCTCTCGGCTGGCGCCTTGGGTGACGTCGTTGTCGCAGCTTTGAGCGCCCGATGCACCATGTCAATCTGTGTGACCATGCCCAGCCACGTCGTGGCGAACATAGCGCTAGGCCTTGTCTGGAATGATGGGGCGTCCGTCCCAATGCTGTGCTGTGTGTTCAACACTGACTGATCCCCGCGCCGAGGAGCCTATCTTGGCGTCATTCAGGAGCGGGCCACTCGTCTGGGCGATGTCGGCCAACGTCTGCAAAATGCAACAAAATCGAGCCGCGAAATCGACGGGGTTCCGCGCCTCTTGCACGATGCACCGCGCCGAACGCAAATGGACCGGGCAGGGGAGCGCGCCGTGGCGAAGCGTGACAAGGAGCGTGATCGGCTGGACGATCAGTCACAGACGTCGGTCCTCGGCAAAACCGGGCGGCTGAGGCGGAAGGCATACGAAGCGGCGCTGTTCGATGCCCACGTCGAGCTCGTGAAGCTGCAGCAATGGGTCCAGGCAACCGGCGCCAAGATCTGCATCGTGTTCGAGGGCCGCGACGGTGCAGGCAAGGGCGGCACGATCAAGGCGCTGACGGAGCGCGTCAGCCCGCGCACATTCCGCACGGTGGCACTTCCTGCGCCGACCGCGCGCGAGAAGTCGCAGATGTACGTGCAGCGCTACTTTCCGCATCTGCCCGCCGCGGGCGAGGTCGTGATCTTCGACCGGAGCTGGTACAACCGCGCCGGCGTAGAGCGCGTGATGGGATTCTGCACCGAGGCGGACGTCGCCCGCTTCCTGGCGATGGCGCCGGCCGTGGAGCGGGCGGTGGTCGATTCCGGCATCGTCCTTCTGAAGTATTGGCTCGAGGTGAGCCAGGACGAGCAGACCCGTCGCCTCGAAGCGCGCATCCACGACGGCCGCAAGCTGTGGAAGCTGTCCCCCATGGACCTGGAGTTGTACAGGCGCTGGTACGACTACTCGCGGGCACGGGACGCGATGTTCGAGGCGACCGACACGGAGTGGGCCCCGTGGCACATCGTGGCGTCGGACGACAAACGGCGAGCGCGTCTGAACGTCATCCGGCACATCCTCAGCAGCATTCCATACGAGGCGCCGAGGCGCGACAAGCTTGAGTTGCCGAAGCGGCAGGATCGCGGAGGTTACGTCGAGCCCGAATGCCGCTGCCGAGTGGTCCCGGGCACCTTCTCAGGGCTGGCGTCCTGAGCGCAAGGCACCGGAGGAAATGACGCCGCCCCCGCTCACCGCCCGATTCGCGACCTTCTGTCATCGGTCGAACCCGCGTCCAGGCCGGGCACGTTGATCGCGTCCGCGAGTTTCTGCATCACGGTCTCCGTTAGGCTGACCACCTGCTGATCGCTCCTCACCGGGCCGGCGGCGGTGAAACGGCCGCGGCCGCGGCGGGTGGGCCGCGCCGGGTCGTGGGGCACGACCAGCCAGTCTGCTTCGAGCGTCGCGGAGCCGTTGACGTCCACGTTCAGCGCGGTGATGGTGATGTATATGCGATAGGATGGCGCCTCGACCTGTGACTGATCGGTGACCACGGCGTTTGGCCAGCGTCCCGCCAACCTGGCTGTGACGAACCGGGTGACGCCAACCGACAGTCGGCTGGCCCATCGGCCGGTGGTGCTGCGATCCAATCGATTGCCGTTGCGCAGCACGATGTCCTGACTATCCAGGAAGTCTGGCACCGCTACGCGTCGCACCTCGACCGTGATCGGCCGGCTCGCCACGGGCCCGCTCGGCGTTAGGCTGCTGGCCGGCGAGCCGAGCGTGTACATTGCCAGCGGCGGCCCAGCGCAGCCAGCAACCAGAAGAACCAGGGCGATCGCCCAGCGTGCGCGGTAACTCAAGGCCGATCCCTAATCATCGGCGGCCTGTCAGCAGCAGTTGCGGGTTGCGCTCCACATCCAGTGCCGCACCGCGCAAGGAGGACGCGGCGGCCGCCAGATCGCGCAAGGTCGCATCCAGGTTAGCGCGCGTCTCGCCTCGGGGCGCCGTCAGACCGCGCATGTCGGTGAGCGCCGTGTTCGCCTGCTGCACCGTCTGCCGCGTGGACAGGAGCAAGGCTTGCAGCTCCGTCCCGCGCTGACCGATCTGCCGGTCGGCGTTGGCGGCCAGCCGATCCACCCGGTCCAGCACCGTGCCCAGCTTGTCTTGAAGCGCGCTTATCATCTGGGCAGCGCTGGTCGTGGTTTGTGCGGCCCCATCCGTCGCGGCGCGCGTGCTGGCCATGACCTGAGGTAAGTCCTTGTTCAGCTGATCGAGCAGCGTGCGCGCGCTCGCGAACGCTGTCATCACAGTAGCCACCAGCTCCTGCAGCGGCAATTGGCTGAGTTGCTCCTTGACCCGCTCGACCGTCGAGGGGCGGGTCGGAATCTCGGCCAGATCGGTCGCGTGCGGATGCAGGATGGCCGGCGTGCCCGGCGCAAAATCGAGCCCGATCTGCGCTTGCCCGGTCACGAAGCTCTGCGTGACCAACTGGGCCCGCAATCCGCGAGCGATCAAGTTCGGCAGATCGAGCCCGGCGGGTAGGTTATCTCCCATTCGAACGACGCGGACGCGGTCGGGTTCGAGCTCAACGGTGACCGGGACGTAGCCGGTGTGAGTGTCGGCATTGTACTGGATGGTGATGCTCTGCACCGAGCCCACCCGCACGCCGCTGAATGTAACTGGCGCGCCGACCGACAGCCCACTGACGTCGCGATCGAAGATGATTAGCGCCTGCCGCCGGGGCGAGAACAGGTTGGCGCGGCTGAAGAACACGATCGCGCCGACCGCGAGCACGATCCCGCCCAGCACGAAGGCACCGATGGTGGCCTGCCTGTTTGCCATCCGCTCAACCTTTCCTGTCGGTGGCCGCGTCGAGCTGCTCGCGCCGCATGAAGGCCTGCACCGTGGGGTCGCGGCACGAGTCGCGCAGCTCGGCCGGCGCGCCATGCGCAATCACCGTCTTCGTGTCGGCGCTGATGAACACACCATCGTCGCAGATGGCGAACAAGCTGGGCAGCTCGTGGCTGACGATGACGATCGTCGCCCCTAGCCCATCGCGCAAGTTGACGATCAGCTCGTCGAGCCGCGCGGACGTGATCGGATCGAGCCCGGCAGACGGCTCGTCGAAGAACAGCACGTCCGGATCGAGCGCCAACGCCCGCGCAAGCCCAGCCCGTTTGCGCATGCCGCCGCTGAGCTCGGCGGGGAACTGATCCGAAGCATGGTCCATACCGACCAGGGCGAGCTTGACCATGACCAGGCGGCGGATTTCCGGCTCCTTCAGCCGCGTGAACATCTGCAGCGGCAGAGCGACGTTGCTGCCCACCGTCATCGCGCTCCACAGCGCCGCGTTCTGGAACAGCACGCCGAAGCGCTGCTGGCCGATCTCGGTGCGGCGGGCCTGCGTCGCGGCCCAGTAATCCTCGCCATCCACCTGGAATATGCCGAGGCGCGGGCGCAACAGGCCGACCATGGTCTTCAGCACCGTGCTCTTGCCGCAGCCGCTGGGACCCATGATGGCGAAGATGGCACCGCGCCGCACGTCGAAGGAGAGGTTCTGCTGAATCACCTTCGGCCCGAAAGCGAGGGTGATGCCGCGGAGCGCGAACAGCGGCACCTCGCCCTGGGTCGCGCGGGCAGGATCGGCCATGCCTCAGATCCCCACCACCTCGGCCAGCACGGCGAAGACCGCATCCATGATGATGACGCCGACGATGCCTACCACCACGGCGCGGGTGGCTGCGGTGCCCACATCCGCAGCACTGCGCCCGGCCAGCAAGCCGATGCGGCAGCTCGTCAGCCCGATCATGATCGCGAAGGCGAAGCTCTTCACGAAGCCGAACAGGAACTGGCCTATTGGCACGGCATCGACGATCTGGTGTACGAAGCCCAGCGTGGTGATGTTCAGCATGGCGACGGCCACGATCCAGCCGCCCATCATACCCAGCAGGCAGCCGTACAGGTAGAGCAGCGGCATAGTGATCGCCAGCGCCAGGACGGCAGGCAGGACGATGTACTCGGCGACCGGGATGCCCACGACGGAGAGCGCGTCCAGCTCCTCGTTCCCGCGCATGGTGGCGATCCGGGCGGCATAGGCGCCGCCGGTGCGGCCCGACATGATGATCGCGGTCATCACGGACGCCATCTCCCGCACCACGGCCAGGCCAACCAGGTCCGCGACGAAGACGTCGGCAGCAAACTTGCGTAGCTGCACGGCGCCGACGAAGGCCAGGATGGCGCCGATCAAGAAATTAACCACCCCCACGATCGTCAGCGCGGATGGCCCAGCATCGCCGACGTTCTGGACCAAGTCCACCGCTCGCATCCGCACCCGGCCCACGAAGGCCGCGAGCGTGCCGGTGGCGCTGTTAGTGGTGCGTCCGGTAAGTGCTTTGCGACTTCGCCCGACCTGGCGCGTTCGGACCGGCAGCGGGTTTGCAGGAGGCAGGCCGATGACCATCCGGGTGCGTGCCTTGGGCGACAATGAGGCGGAGGAACTGGCGCACATGACGCGCTCACGCACGCTCGGCGCGGGGCTGGTGCGTAGAGCCCAGATCGTGCAGCACGCCGTCGATGGCCTGAGCGCGCCGGAGATCGCGACCCGCATGGACCTGTGCGGGGCTACGGTCCGCTTCTGGCTCAAGCGGTTCAACGCGCGTGGCGTGAGTGGGCTGGAGGAGGACATGCGCTCGGGGCGCCCTGCGACCTACTCGCCTGAGGAACGCAGCGCGGTCATCACCGCCGCCCTGAGCCGACCCGCTGATCTCGGCTTGCCGTTCGCGTCGTGGACACTGGATCGTCTTGTGACCTACCTGAGCGAGCAGGGCATCGGCATGAAGCGCAGCCGGATCAGCGAGGTGCTGCTCGCCGAAGGCCTGAAGTGGCGCCAGGAAGAGACCTGGTTCGGCGCGCGAGTGGATCCGGAGTTCACCCGCAAAAGGGGGCGATTGAGCAGCTCTACACCGCGCCGCCGGAGGGCAGCATCGTCATCTGCGTCGACGAGATGGGGCCCGTCGCCAGCAAGAGCTACCCAGGCCAGCGCGTCGTCCGATCAGCCGCCCCCGATGCAGAGCGAGCGCGCCAGGAGATCGACTACGGTCGGCGCGGCAAAGGCTACGTCTTCGGCGCCTTCTGCCCGGCAACAGGGGCGGCGCTGACCGCCACCTACGACGGGCGCACCGCCGCGAACTGGGTCGACTTCCTCGGCCAGGTCGAGGGCTGGATCGACCCCACGGTCGAGCGGGTCTACGCCGTGCTGGACAACCTCGCCACGCACAGCGCGACCGACGTGCTCTTGTTCGCGCTCGCCCATCCGCGCTGGGAGTTCGTCTTCCAGCCCAAGTATGCGGCTTACCTGAACCTGATCGAGCCGTGGTGGAAAGTGCTGCGCTCACTGGCCCTCAAAGGCCACCGGTTCGAGACGTGGGCGGAAGTCGAGCAGACGATCCGGAGTGCAACCGACTACTGGAACGCGCATAAGCACCCGTTCGTCTGGGGCCGCAGACGGCGGCACCGCAGCCCGCGTCGCCTCGGTATCGCGACCGCACCGAATGTCACACTCATTTAGCGGACGCACCAGTTAGCCAGCATCTCACTGAGGGCGCCCGCCTCAGCGAACCCATCGACGGTGCGTCCGCCCAGCCAGTAAAGCGGCCGGAAGCCAGCCCGCTTAGACGGCCCACGTGCGACCTGCACATCGGGCAGCAGGGCCAGCAGCTCACGCGCGGGTTCCGGCAAGCCGCGGTCATCGAAGATGCGGCCCTCCTGCCTCGCGACGCGCTTGCCCTCCCACAAGAACTCGATCAGGCCGGTGTCCCACCGGCCCAGCCCGGCCGTCTCGAACGCGATCGGACCTTCGCTCCCGCCTGCGGGGAAGGCAGGGATGGGGCCTCGCTGTGCGATCCAATCGCCCGAGAGAGCAATCAAGTCGCCGCTCTCGCTTTGCACACGAGTTGAGGACGGCGGGCTCGGGGCGGGACCGCTACGCGCGCGCTCCCTCAACGGCGACCGCATTCGGAAATGAGTTTGAGATCGGCCATACGGCTATATAACCCGCCCTTCCTTCTCTTTGAGCATCATGTCACGCATGTCCTTTGATAGCCGGCGCTGATGGGTGTCGGTGCATACATTGCGTAACCTTCTAAAAGGAAACGATTCTCGTCCGGCCCTACGGCGAACCGCCGCGGGCCTGCATGGGAGTTTGCATCGCGTCGGCGGCCGCGGGCGGGGCGTCTGCACGGGGAGCGCTGTTGATGCGCCGGCAGGCCGGCGACCTCGATGATGTCCGTTACCGTTGCGCTGACGCTGATCGCGATCGCGACCGACGGCAGCGCTGGAAATGGTCGCGAATGCAGTCGTAGGTCGGTCAGCGCCGGGCAATAAGGTCTATCTCGACGAGGCCGCCGCGGGCGAGCGCGGTCACGCCGATGGTGGTGCGGGCGGGCAGCCGGTCCGGCGGGAAGTACGCGGCGTAGAGCTGGTTCAGGGCGGCGTAGTCGCGGTCGAAGTGCGTGAGAAAGATGCGCACGCACAGCACGTTGGCGAAGGACGCGCCCGCGCCGCGCAGCGCGCGCTGAAGGTTCTCCATGACCTTGCGGGTCTGTGCATCGATGCCGTCGGGCATGGGGCGGTCGTCGTCTCCGGGTCGGTAGCGAGTTGCCCGGTTACGAACAGCCATCCGTCTTTCTCGACCAAGTGGCTGTAGGGCGCGACCGGGCGGGGCGCGTCGGGGATGAGATGGAAGATCGCGTCGGTCATCGGGCCTCCTCGACCGCGGGTGTGGGAGCGTAGCGCATCAGGAACTGGCGGGCGCGGCCGCTTTCCGGCGCGTGGAAGAAGCGGTCCGGCTCGACGGTCTCGACCACCCGGCCGTGGTCCATGAACACGACCCGCGTCGCCGCCTCGCGCGCGAACGCCATCTCGTGCGTGACCACCACCATCGTCATGCCCTCCCGCGCGAGGGCGCGCATAACGGCAAGGACCTCGCCTACCAGCTCCGGGTCGAGCGCGCTCGTCGGCTCGTCGAACAGCAGCAGGTCCGGCCTCATCAAGAGCGCCCGCGCGATGCCGACCCGCTGCTTCTGACCGCCCGAGAGCCGCGCGGGGAACGCGTCCGCTTTCTCGGCGAGACCCACCCGGGCGAGCAGCGCCTCGGCCTCGCAGCGCACCTCGGCAGCCGGGCGGCGCTGCACGTGGATGGCGCCTCGGTGAGGTTCTGCAGCAGCCCCAGCCCCTTGAAGCCGAAGGCGCGGCCGGCCTCCATCTGCTCCGGCGGCAGCTCAGCCCAGGCGCCGCGCAGCAGCTCCGCCGTGTAGGCGAGGTGGTAGAGCACGAGCGCGAGCAGCCCCGCCGTCGAGTTGCCCAGGCTCAAGCCGACCGAGGGCAGCCCGTAATAGATGATGTAGGCGAAGAGCAGGAACGGCATGCAGCGCATCGTGTCCACGAACAGGCGACCCGCCGAGGCCGCGGCAGGGCGTCGCGACATGAGCCCCGCGGACAGCAACGCGCCCAGCAGCAGCGATCCGGTCTCGCCCAGCACCGCGAGCCACAGCGTCGTCAGGAACCCCTCCAGCAGCAGGCCCCGGTGGTCCCAGACGAGCGCGAACTCGCGGATCATGCGGTGGCCAGGCGCCGGCGCCGCTCGACCCGGCGCTGCGCGTGCACGAACACGAACACGATGGCGCTGTAGAGGACGAGCGCCACGGCGAAGGGCGGCAGCGGTTCGTAGGTTTCGGCGCCGATCCGCACGGCGGCTCGCGTGATATCCACGACGCCAGTGACCGCGACCGCCGGGCTGACCTTGATCAAGAGGGTCAGCTCGCTCACCAGCGCTGGCAGCGCCGTCCGCGCTACCTGGGGCAGCACGACCCGGCGCAGGCGCAGGCCGCGCGTCATGCCCGCTGCCATCGCGTGTTGGCCGAGCTTCGACGCGCCTAGGCCAGGCGAGGCAGTTTGGGGCAAGTATTAGCGGGCCAGGCTGCCTGACCGGTGCCCGCTCGTCGCCTCTGTCAGGGCTCGGGCCAATACGCTTGGTCGCCGGCAGGCCGTCCGAGTATAGCGCCGCCCCTCATAGGGGATCCCTTGCCTATGCGGGCATCATCGCTCAAGCCCTCCGCTAAGACTTCGTGACCATGGGCCTAGATCACGGCGCCGGCGTGCGGCGCTCGACGCGCATCGGCAGCCCACCTTCCGGGCGCAAAGTCACCAGCAGCTCCGGCCGCACCGGCGCCGCAGACGCCGGGCGCAGGCGGACCCGCGGCACCAGCACCGCGAGGGCGATGGACATCGCGGTCATCGCGAAATGGCTGCCGATACAGGTGCGCGGTCCACCGCCAAACGGAAAATAGGTGTAAGGCGCTTGTCGCGTGCCCGGCGCGAAGCGCGCCGGGTCGAAGCGCTCCGGCTCCGGCCAGAACCGCGGGTCGTGCTGCACGAGCCAAGGGCTCAGCGCCAGGATGGCGCCGGCCGGGATGTCGTGGCCGCCGATCCGGTCGCGCCCTGCTGCGAGGCGCCCGAACCAACCCACCGGCGGGTAGAGCCGCATGGTCTCCTGAACCACGGCCCGCAGCAGGTCGAGCCGGCCGAGGTCTTCCACCGACGGCGCGGGACGGCCAGCGAGAACGGCCTCCGCCTCGCGATGCATCGCGTCCGCGACATCCGCGTGGCCGGCAAGAAGGTGCCAGGTCCAGGTCAGCGCCGCGCCCGAGGTCTCGTGGCCGGCTATGAGCGCCGTCATCGCCTCGTCGCGGACCTGGCGAGCATCAACGGCGGCACCCCCGTCCTCTTGCGCCGCGAGCAGCATCCCGAGGAGATCGTCGCCCGTCCTGCCGCTGCTGAGCCGCCCGGCGATGATGCGCTCGACCACGCCGTCGAGCATGGCGCGTGCGCGCCGGAAGCGCTGGTTCAATGGAAGGGGCAGGCGCTCCGTCCAGTCCGGGAGCAGGGACCAGAAGCGGGTCGCGATCCACTCCTGCGCCTCCTGGACAGCCGCGCCGACGGCGGCACCGTCGACCCGCTGGTCCTGGCCGAACATACAGCGCAGCACGATGTCGAGCGCCAGGTCCGACATCTCCTGCGACACGTCCAAGACCTGCCCAGCGTCGGCCGCCGCTTCCCAGCGGCTCGCGAGCTCCACCGCGGCGACGCCCATGATATCGACGAAGCGTCGGATGCGCTCTGCCCGGAAGGCCGGCTGTAGTAACCGCCTTTGCTTGCCCCACAGTTCGCCCTCGCTGGTGACGAGCCCTTCCCCGAGCAGGGGCTTCAGCCGGTCGTGAAACGGCGGCCGGCGATAGTTGTCATGGTTCTCCTGCAGCACGTGGCGCATGTGCGCGGGCTCGGTGAGCACGAGGATGGGGTGACGGCCGGGCACGGCGAGGCGCACTACGTCGCCGAGGGCGCGAGCACGGGTGAAGACCGTGAGCGGGTCGCGGGAGAGTGCGGGCAAGACCCCGAGCAGCGGCACGCTGCCGCGCAGGACCGGCGGTGCCGTCCGGCCTCGCCCCGTAACTGCCATCATCGGCGCGCTCACGGCACCCTCAACGCAAGATACAAGATTCCACCTAACGCAGGTCGAGCGCTTCTCAGAGTCCGTTGTAGACGTGTCTCCCGCGTGCCCGCAACCTAGCCCTGGTCGCGACGACCTCTCCACACCGTCGCGCGCTCTCAGTTACACAGGCGCAGTGCCCGGTGCAGCTGGTCGCAGCGCAGCGCATAATGCGAGCTGGCCACCAAGCACCAACGCTGCAGCTCCTGGACGAGGAGGGCGCGGCGCTCGGGCGCGGCGCCCCTCGCGCCGTCAAGGTTTGAGCCCAGTGCGATACGGTCGGCGTTGGCCGCGAGCTCCTGCGGGTGCCGGCCCGCCTCGGCCATCTCGGCCAGGAGCCGCACGGCATCGAGTGCTGCGTGGCCCATGCCGCTACGGCCTTCAGTCCGTTAGTGGAAGGCGTGACGGCATGTGCGGCGTCGTGCTGGACGCCTGCGCGGGCAGTTGCGCCATACACGAACCCGCTCAGCCGCGCAGCTCGGCCAAGCGCTCGGCCGCGACCGGCACCCGTCGCACGAGCGCGATAGGACCCGGTGCAGGGGCCGCGCGCGAGTGCAGCGCGCGGCCCCTGCACCGGGTCCGTTGCTCGTCCCAGCACCGGCGCGCTGCTGTCTTTCCATCAACTCGAGCAGGGTGCAGTCGCGCGGTCGCCTGTTCAGCCACGAACGCGCGCTGGTCGCCGCCCAGCGAGACCACCCGTCTGCGCACGTTCTTTAGACTCGCCGAGATCCGGCGTGTTCAGGAGGCGGGCAAGCGGAATGGAAGCGGGTGTTGCTGCATCGGCGCTGGTAGCGGATTTGCCATGTGATGAGCAGCGTTGCAGGAGCGTCCACGTGGTGCCGGTCGAACGAGGCCGGGCCAGCCCTTGTCAGAGGCCATACCTCGCGTCAACCGCGAAGTTTGAGGTGCGCGAAGCGAGACCACCCTGGTCCGCGGAGGTCGTCGCGTCGGTCGAGAAAGTATGCACACTTCTGCTCCTCGGGCGAAAGATCCGCCAGCACGTCGTAGCCGAGTGCCTCCACGTCGGACACGAAAGTTGGCGGGTCGAATGACGACAGCCAGGGCTCGCGCCGCCGTTTGACGAACCTCTGCAGGAAGCGGAATTCCTCCTGCTCCTCCGGCGGCAGCATGTCGGGTGGGACGCAGTAGTCCAGCACGACTTCGCTGCCGGTTGCGGCCGCGCTCGCGATCGTGCGCAGCGTCATAAATACTGCCGCGCGGGAGAGATAGTAGGTGACGCCAAACCAGCTGAAGAACGCCGGGCGGTTGCTATCGAAGCGCGTCCGGCTCAGCGCCTCGTCCACGGTCTGACGTTCGAAGTCGACCGGCACGAACTCGAGATTGCTCGGTATGTTCTCACCCAAGCGCTGCAACCGGTCCTTCTTTACCGTCTGGGCTGTTGGATGGTCTAGCTCGAAAACGGTGACCCGATCAGCGAGATCGCGTCGCCGCAGGGCAAAGCTGTCGAGACCGGCACCGAGGATAACGTATTGCTGGGTGCCCCTCTTCACGGCCCGATCTAGCGCGTCCTCCCCGAAACGTGCCCGAGCTAGCATCTCACCGTGCACAGGACGCAGCGGCCGCAGTAAGGTTTCGACGATCAGCCACCGCAGGCTGGGGACTCGGACCACTGTGCGCCACCACGCACTCGTGAGATGTAGCGCATATGGGTCGCTGAAAACGAATGGGGGCCGACTGTCCAGGAGGTGCAAAGCCCGCACCGCTGCCGTCCCATCCGCTGTCTTGGTGCCTCCCGACATCGTTGCATCCAGTCCAAAACGTCACAGCATCCGGAGTATAGTGCTTTGCTCGATGGGCACCCGACGAAGGCCGCCGTTGCCACGACTCTTGTAGCCACAGACGCCCAGCGATTGCCACCCCTAGCCGCCGTGCACCTCGTGCACGGCGGCTAGGGCGTTCCATCGGTCGGATCCGGCGGCTGAGTTTGTGTCGCGCGGCCCTGCTACCGCGAGACACGCCGATGTGTCCTTCTGGCGATGGCTCGGTGATTCCGGGCGAGACTGTTCTATGCCACTGCCATCCCGATTGACGACAGCGCGCGCCGGTTCAAGCGGCGGTCCTGTGCGGCGGTGATGCGCAGCATCTTCCGAAGATCTGTGTCGGTGAGGCCGAACACTGCATCGGTCCAGATGTCAACGACGTCGCGCAGCTCCTCCCGCGTCACAGGATTCACGCGCCGGCGGGCCTGGTAGAGCGCATAGTGCGCGTTGTGCTTCGGCGACATGGTCCTGATGTAATCTTCGACGGCCGCTTCGCCCTGTCCGTCCTCGGCCAATACGTCAACCAGGCCCATCTCGTGCAGCTTCTCGGCAGTGAAAATCTCACCATCCAAGATCAGCTTTTGGGCACGGCTGGCATCAAGCCGCCGTGATAGGAAGCTGTAGGCGCCCATCCCAGGGAACAAGTTGAACAGGATTTCCGGGAGGCCCATCTTCGCGCTCCGCTCCGCTACGATCAAATCGAATGACAGGGCCGTCTCGAAGCCGCCGCCGAGCGCATCGCCCTGGACGAGGGCCATCGTGATAACAGGTAGGTTGAATGCTTGTACGTTCTGATAGACGACTTCAACGCAGGCGTGAGCGTACTCGCGGATGCTGTTGCGGTCTCCGGCCTTCATCCGGTCGGCAAACCAATTGAGATCGCCGCCGAGGCTGTAGATCCCTGGTGTATTCGATGCGAACACATAATACTTAAAGGGCTGGGCGCCAGTGCCTTCGGCAGCCATGAACAGGTCGTGGAGGCTACCCTGCATGACGCGGAGATCATCGAGGAGCGCGCTCGTGACGATTGGCTTGCCCTTGGGGGACATGTGGCACCAATACGTCGCGGTGTTGGGGTCGAGGCTCACTTCGATGTTCTCGTAATGTTGGGACGCCACGGCAACGTGAGTTGGCGCCGCGGCAAGCGCGGTGCTCCTGGGGTGAATCATCGCCGCGGACGGGTTTGAGGAGAGCTTCGCGGGCTTGATCGTGCTGAGGTATGTCATTGTACGGCGCCTTTACAAATTGGTTGCAGTTGTGCTGCAGCCCGCGCGTGTCGCGAGCCACCGGCCATCGTAACACTACGTTGCGCGCGAGCGGCGAGCTTACTTTCAGGAACGCCGGCTGTTGATACGAGTGCGGTGATTTAACTATTTCACACATAGTGACATTATCCTGCTTGTGGAGCTTGTCTCACCAATGCAAAGCTAGCGGCTGTGAAGTGAGGATTTCCGTGAGGCGTTCCGCGGCCGTGTACGTCAACGCGGATTCCGGGATCTTGGTGAGTTGACCTTCCGTCATCCAGAAATCCTGGAGGCCATCTCGGGCAGCGTAAGCGACGCGGGACGGAGGTCCTGGACGGGTTTTCCGAGTCAGGCAGCTGGTCGCAGCACCTATCCAGGAGGCATCGGTTGCTGGGCGCTCGCGTTGCAGAGAGGCCCCCCGGAGTGTTGGTGCTCGTAGCTCGCGTCCGCCCCAAGCCGAGTCGGCAGCGTTGCTTATTGTGCACGGCGATAGAGACTCCGACTTGCCCCGGACGCAACTCGAAGAGTAACCCGCCGACTTCGGCGTTTCGCGGCACCTAAGTCATTGATCTGCTTGAACCCGAGTAACGTGCGTTTCAACCCGCGTCATCGGCGTCAGCGTGTCGGGTCAAACACCAGCTCGGTGCAGAGCGCCACAGGCGCCTGTCCGGACGAAGCGCTTCATCCATGCCGCGGGCGAATCGAAGACGCCTGTTACGCAGCCCGCGCAGATCGGCCACGATCACCGTCTTTTGTGGCCAGCACCGGGGTCCGGACACGGCTGTCGGCGCGGACGCAGCCTAAACGTGCGAGCGCTTGCCGACCTCGACGCATTCCGTCTCGATCTGATCCAAGGCGTCCTTGATCTCACGCAAGCGTCTATGCCCTTGCAGTTGCACCTCGCCCGCGCGCGCCCGTTCTAGCGCGAGGCCCAGTCGGTTCAGCCGCACCGCGCCAACATTGGCGGCCGAGCTCGCAAGGGCATGCGCGTCAGCCGTGACCGATGCCGTGTCGCCCGCCTCGAGCGCTGTCTCTAGTCGGCGGAAGAGGTTTCCCGCGTCATCGAGGAAGTCCCGAAGCAAATCCACGATGAATCCTTCGCCGCCAATCTCCCGTAGGCTGTTGAGCCGCTCGTCATCGAGCACCGGCGTCTGCACGACATATAGACTCGGGCGCGAAACCTTGATCGGTTGGGGAACATCCGACACGACAACGGCAGCCTCAAGGGAATCGAGCAGGCCATCCGCGCTGACTGGCTTGACAAGACAGCCGTCCATGCCGGCCGTCCGGCACCGCTCGGCCATTTCCGGCGTCGCATCCGCCGTCACGGCGATGATCGGTATCCTCGGCTGGCCCAGGGACTCGAGCCTGAACAGTCTCGTCGTCTCAAGGCCGTCCATGCCGGGCATGTTGACATCCATCAGCACGATGTCGAATCCACCACCCATCAGTGCATTGAGAGCCGCCTCACCGTCGCTGACGATCGTGCAGTCGTGCCCTCCGACCTCGAGCATCTTGGCCATTACGCGCTGGTTGGTACGGTTGTCGTCGGCCACCAAGACTGAGAGTTGACGGCGTGCTGGACGGGCAGGAGCGTCGGCGACGGGCGACGCAGCTCCCTCGGCGGTCTCGGTCGGCGTGGGCTGCAGCGCCTCGGCTATCGCGAGCGCTGTTCGCAAGTCCCCCTGCGTGAAGTCCTCCTCCACCCACGTCGGCACGACCCACCGCAGGTCGGAAGACCCCGCAATAGTATTGGGCGCGCCGATCAATACCAGTGGAGGCATCTCAGCCGCGGTCATGGTGCGGATTTGCGCAGCGAGGATCTCGGCCGTCTCTTCCGAGAAGGGCAGGGAGATGAGCACTCGGTCCTCGGCCGCCGCGGCGGTGGCAAGCTGATGCCGTATCGCGCCTGTGCCGCACTCGACAAAGGTGGGGGCAGGATCCCATGCTCTCGCGACATCACGCAAGTGTTCATGCATGCCAGCGCCGATGCCGAGGACAGTCAGAGGGCCATCGACGGAATGTGCCGGTATCACGTCGCCGGACTGGCGAGCGGCCTCGACCGGGATCTCGAGGTGGAACGTGCTGCCCGCGCCGAGACGGCTGCGCACGCCGATTGTGCCACCGAGCGCTTCCGTCACGCGCTTGCAGATGGCGAGGCCGAGACCCGTCCCGCCATGCCGCTGAGCAATGAATCGGTGCGCCTGAGTGAACGGCTGGAAAATGGCATCGAGCGCGTCCGGTTCGATCCCCATCCCGGTGTCTATCACCTCAAGCCGCAAGCGCGACCTACCGTCCGACGGATCGACGGCGCTCGCCGCAATCAGGATGCCGCCGGTCTCCGTGAACTTGACGGCGTTGCCGCTGAGATTGAGGAGAACCTCCTTGATGCGCCGTGCGTCGCATCGCAGCCGCGTTGGAATCCGAGGCCCAACGTTCAGCGCGACGCGCAGACCCTTCTCGCGTGCCTGCGGCTCGATCAGCCCGTGGACGTCCCGCAGCAGTGCGAGAAGGTCGAATTCATCGACATTCACCGCTATGGCGCTAGCTTCCGCCACGGACAGCTGGAGCAGGTCGTTGATCAGATCCAGCAGTGTATGGGATGCCGACATGATGGTGCCGACCATCTCGGCCGGCTGCGCTGGAAGCTTGGAACCTTCCAGCAGCGAACCCATGCCGATAATCGCATGCAGCGGCGTGCGCAGCTCGTGGCTCACGCTCGCAAGGAAGAGGGTCTTCGCCTTGCTGGCCGCCTCCGCCTGCTGCTTCGCGGTGTGCAAGCGGTCAAGGAGGACGAGAGTGTACAGCGGCAGGACGATGAGGCCGAGCCCCAGCCCCGTCGCGAGAGTCGGATTTTTCCCCCAGAACGGGGTCGTCAGAGCCATCGCCGTGAAGCCTGCTGTCCCGATCCCCGCAGCTGTGAGCAAGGATCGCCGGCCGAACCGGAAACCGTTGCCAAGAATGGTCCACAGGATCAGCGGGTAGAAGCACGCGGTGCGCGCTCCGCCGAAGTGCATCATCAGGCAGATCGTGACCATGTCGGCGATCAATGCGATCGTCCGGCGCGCCCAGCTTCGATCCGGCCCAAGGACGATGTGCGTGAAGAGAGCCGCCGTGATTGCCAGGGCAATAAACGCCTCGGCGAAGGCGATCATCACCCCTCCAGGCACTGCCAGGGCGTAGTAGATCGCCATGACAACGCTGAAGCAGCCCCGGTTGAGACACATCACGTGCTCTGTATCCGGCCGCGCGCTCAAACGGGCAGCGACACGGCGATAAAGCCGTGTGATCCCGGGGACGTGCACCTTATGCACCCAAAACCTCGATCATAACGCGATTATGCTCCAGAATGGAGGACTGCGTCGCACGCTGGATGTGCCTTCTCGGGGCGGGCCTATGGAAGATGGTCCAGGTCACAATGATTACGATATTTGGACAACGAACCCATAGCGGCATCCAAAGGGAGTACGGTCTCAGGTACCGAGACCACCCGGAGAGCTTAGCGCGAGGTTACGTGCCGGCTGCATGGGCTTCGCATGAATACGTAAGGCGCAATCGTTTATATACAGCTACCCGACCGAACCCGCTATGATCCGGTTCAGTCAGTGCGTCCGAAGGACGGCGACGAATTCAGGACCATTGAGATCGCGCATCAAGGCACCGGTGATCATCGGATTCGCAGGCTGCGATCTCAGTCAACAGCGCACCCTAGGCGCGACTGAACGTACGGGCGTGAATGGCCTCGCCACCTGGGCACCTCTAAGAACCTGGCGTTGGATGGCCTGACCTGATTCGCTTGGCTTCATTCGGATTCGGCGACGACAAGGGCGGCGGGCCAGTCTGGACTGTTTGATGCGGACGAGCGGCTGCGGGCGTTGCCGGCAGCGAGCGATCCGCTCGAGCGCCTGACCGTCGTGATGGGCTGGCGCTGTTCCGCTCGGAGCTGGAGATGGCGCTGGAGCTGCTGTCCGAGCACGGCCACCTGGCGAGGGGCGGGGAGGGAGGTGGATCATCAACTGCGATCGCGAGCAGAAACCACCCCCGGACGGCGCACGTCGCTCTGGACGGTCCCTGCGCCGCGCTGCGGCGTCGCGTGCCGTGGTCCCTTCGGTGCACAAGGTTTCGACGCTCGTTTCGATCATAAACATCTGGATTGCCGGCCTGAAAACGATGCGTTGGATCGCCCACGTTCAAGGACAGAGTAGGGATGATATCGACGAGGCTTATGCCCGCGGCCCCACTTTCTTGTCGCGGGCGAACGTCTCGATGAGCCGCATCAAGCCAGCCGCTAGCGTCGGCAACAGCGTGCTAGCCGTCGCCACTTAGAGCGGATCACGTTTGCGTGTCAACGCAAACGGGTGGAGATGCTCGCCGATGCAAACGCCTAGAGCGCGCTGGCTGTTCACGGCCAGCCTAAAGGCGCATCAAAACCGCGGGGACTGTGACGAGCGCGCGGAACCGGGCACGCCTGGCGTGCACCGGCGCGCCGCTGAGCTGATACGCCGGGAACCGCGCGACGAACCGCCCGACCGCGACGCGTGCCTCCAGCCGTGCCAGGCTCAGCCCGGCGCATTGGTGGATGCCGAAGGCGAAGGCGAGGTGCCGGTTTGGATCGCGCGCCGCGTCGAAACGGTCTGGATCGGGGAAGGCGGCCGGGTCGCGGTTGGCTGCGCCGATACCCAGCGTGATCCCGGTGCCGGCGGGGTAAAGCGTGCCTGCGATCTCGGCGTCGCGGGCCAGCGCTCGGTTGCCGAGCTGGTTGCTGCTCTCGTAGCGAAGCGCCTCTTCGATGGCGGTACGGATCAGCGCCGGGTCGCCGAGCATCCGGACACGCTCGACAGGGAAGCGGCAAAGCAGGACGAGAGCGTTGGCGATCAGGTTCGTCGTCGTCTCGTGGCCGGCGTTGAGCAGGAAGATGCAGTTATGCAGCAGCTCCGTCTCCGCGAGGCGTTCACCGTGCTCTCCCCCGCCTTCACCCAGTATAAGCCGGGTCAGCACGTCGTGGGCCGGGTCGCCGGGCCGGCGGCGGCGCTCGACGACGAGGGTGCGGAGATAGGCGACGAACTCCTCGACGGCCCGGTTGCCCGCGGCGAGCTGGTCAGGAGACGGAGCCGGCTCCAGCGCGCCGAGGATGGCGAGCGACCACGCGCGGAGCGGCCCGCGCTCATCGCGCGGCACGGCGAGCAGGTTGCCGATTACCTCGATCGGGATAGCGGCCGCGAAATCCTCGACCAGATCGAGGCGCCCGCGCGCAGCTGCCCGATCCAGCAAGACATCCACCAACCGGACGAGCTCCGGCTCCATGGCGGCGACGGCGCGGGCGGTGAGCGCGCCCATGATGAGGCGGCGAACGCGCGTATGGCGCGGCGGGTCGTTGAAGACGAGGCTGGTTGTATGATGCTCGCCGAGCGGTGTGGGTCCGAACTTGGCGCCGAACTCGCGCGTCTTGTCGGAGCTGAAGGTAACCGGATCGCGATAGCACGCCTGCACGTCGGCATAACGCGTAAGGAAGAGGGAACCATCGGGCAGGCGCAGCACGGGAGCTGCGCGGCGGAGCGCCGAATAAGTCGGATAGGGGTCATCGTAGAAGGAATCCGGCAGCGCGCGCAGATCAAAGCGCCCGGCGATCTCCGCGTCGCTGCCGCGGGTCATAGTGTCCATGGCAAACACCTATGGCGTGGTCGAACGTGGCGTTCCAGTGCCCTCCGCGGCTCAGGCGTCGCCCAGCCGGTCCGTCATCGGCCGGCGCGCGAGGCTCAGGAACGAGATCGGGCCTCGCCCCGAATGGCTTTCCTTCCAGCGACGCCAGCGGGCGCAGCCCCAGGCTGTTGCCCAGGAACGCCGCGTCCGCTGCCAGCAGGTCCTCGACCCGCTGCGGCGCCTCAAGGACGCCGCAGCGCTCGATCAGGGTCTCACGCATGATGCCGGGGAGGCGGCGCCCCGCCGGCCCTGACGCTAGCGCCCGTCGCTGCAAGCACCTGGAACGGCTCGACGCAGAGATAGCTGTAGCGGCTGCGCGCATCGCCGCTTGCAGCGCTGTCGAGCCACGCGAGGAAAGGCTCGCCCGACCAAGCAGAGAACGCCTCGGCCGGGTCGCGGGAGGTAATCTCTCGAACGTGCAGCATCGCGCCGCCCTGCCGGGGAACTGGATGCGATGCAAGATACTCTCTAGGGTGCCGTCGGCCTGCGGCTGTCTCAGACGCGGGACGGGCACTTGCGGACGCGAGAGTGAATGGATCAGGTCCTGTCAGAGCTGAATGGCGTCAGCCAAGCGAGCAAGCGGCCGCGCGATCTCCGCCGCGTGGGCTCCCACCCCGACCACTGGTATCCTTTGGCCTGGTCCCACGAGCTGAAGCGCGGCAAGACGCTCGCCGTGCGCTTTGCCGGCGAGCCGATCGTGCTGGCTCGCCCAGAAAGCGGCCCGGTCTTCGCGTTGGAGGATCGCTGCGCTCACCGGCAGGTGCCACTGAGCAAAGGCGTGGTGCAGGGTGACGCGATCCGCTGCTGCTATCACGGCTGGACTTACGACGGGGCCGGGCGCTGCGTCGATGTGCCCTATCTCGGCAAGGACAAGCTGCCAAATGGCGTGCGGTCTTATCCCTGTCGGGAAGCGGAAGGGCTGATCCTGGTCTTCCCCGGCGACCCGGCGCGCGCCGACGAGGTGTCGTTGCCGGGCTTGGGCTCCGTCGCTGACCCCCGCTACAAGACGCGGCGCTTCGGGCGCGTGGTCGCCTGTCACTACAGCTTCATGCACGAGAACCTGATGGACATGAACCATCAGTTCCTGCACCGCAAACAGATGGGCCAGATCAGGCCGCGCTTCCTCGGGCAGAGCCAGGGGGAAGACTGGATCGAGGCGCGCTATACCTTCGCCCGGACCGCGGGCAAGCAGCCGCTGGGAGAGGCCCTGGTCTTCGGCCAGCGCCGCAGCGCCAGCGCCTCCACGGCCGAGCGCGATGTCATGACGATCCGCACGGAATACCCGTATCAGACACTGCGAATCCGTACGAAAGACGACACGCCGGTGATGGATTTGTGGATCGTCTATGTGCCCTTGGACCAGGCGCAGCGGACGCATCCGCACGTTTGGCCTGCTGTCGGTGCTGCGGCCGAAGATCCCCGGCCTTCTCGACGCCGCGTGGCCGCTGCTGGTGATGTTCACGGAGCGCATCTTCAAGGAGGACCGGGAGATCGTCGAGATGGAGCAGGCGGCGCACGACGCGCAGGGCGACGACTGGAACCAGGAGGTGTTTCCACTGATCCGCAACCTGCGCGCGGTGCTGACCGCCTGCGGGACAGCGGAGGATGTGCTGCTTGCGCCTGGCCCTGCGAGGGCATAGGTGGTGGGGCCGGTTTGGAGCCGGTCTGAGATAGGGGAAGAGGATGGGCTACAGGGTCGCGGTCGTCGGTGCCACGGGGGCAGTCGGGCGCGAGATGCTCAAGACGCTGGCCGAGCGCGAGTTCCCGGCCGACGAGGTCGCCGCCGTCGCGAGCGCCCGCTCCGCCGGGCGCGAGGTCTCGTTCGGCGAGCGCACGCTGCGCGTGAAGAACCTCGACACGTTCGATTTCAAGGGCTGGGACATCGGCTTGTTCAGCCCCGGCGCCAGCGTCTCGGCCGTCCATGCCCCGCGCGCGGCCGAGGCCGGCTGCCTCGTCGTGGACAACACGAGTTATTTCCGCATGGAGCCGGACGTGCCGCTCGTCGTGCCCGAGGTGAACCCGCAGGCGCTCGCGCGCATCCGGCGCGGCATCGTCGCCAACCCCAACTGCAGCACGATCCAGCTCGTCGTCGCGCTCAAGCCGCTGCACGACCGGTTCAAGGTGCGGCGCGTCGTAGTCGCCACCTACCAGTCCGTCTCCGGCGCTGGGAAGGACGGCATGGACGAGCTGTGGGCGCAGACGCGGGCCACCTACGTGAACGACCCGGTGAAGCCCGAGGAGTTCACCAAGCCTATCGCCTTCAACGCCATCCCGCATATCGACCGCTTCCTCGACGACGGCTCGACTAAGGAGGAGTGGAAGATGGCGGTCGAGACGCGCAAGATCCTCGACCCGGACATCAAGCTGCACGCCACCTGCGTGCGCGTCCCGGTGTTCATCGGACACTCGGAGGCGGTGAACGTCGAGTTCGAGCGCCCTGTGACGCCGGGCGACGCCCGCGCCGTGCTGCGCGACGCGCCCGGCGTGCAAGTGCTCGATACCCGTGAGGACGGCGGCTACATCACGCCGCTCGACTGTGCGGGCGAGGACGCCGTCTGGGTGAGCCGCATCCGCCGCGACCCGACCGTGGAGAACGGCCTCGCGTTCTGGTGCGTCTCCGACAATTTGCGTAAGGGAGCCGCGCTGAACGCGGTGCAGATCGCGGAGGCGCTGGTCGAGCAGGGGCGGCTGCGCCGGGCTGCGTGAGGGCGATCGCCCAGAGTGGGCCCTGGGCCTGGCTCGTGGTCGCCGGGCTGTTCGAGGTCTGCTGGGTGGTGTTCCTGAAGCGGGCGGACGGGTTCACCCGGCTCGACTGGTCAGCGGCCACGGTGGCGGCGATGGGCGTGAGCTTCTACTGCATGAGCCAGGCGCTGCGCGCGCTGCCGATGGGCACCGTGTACGCGGTCTGGACCGGGATCGGCGCCGCGGGCGGGCTGGCGTGGGGCATCTTCGCGGAAGGGGAGCCGGCGGGAGCGGTCCGCGTCCTCTGCGTGGCGCTGATCCTGGCGGGGGTGGCAGGGCTTAAGCTGGGCTCTTGATGGGAGCCGCCTGCAGGCGACCACGAAGACTTGTTGACACCGGAATGGTCTCCGTGAGACTGTTCGTTGTCAAGTCAGGACAAACCTGTCGCTGAGGGAGGGATCACCATCATGAGAGCGTTGATGTTTGCCATTCCCCTGCTGCTTGCGGCTAGTCCGACCATGGCTCAGGGCATTACGTCCGAAATCCAGAAGCTCGAGAATCAATTCGCGCAGGCCGCCAATAAGCAGGATGCCGCGGCCTTGGCGCAATTTTACACGGAGGATGCGACCGTCTTGCCGGCCGGTGCAGACATGGTGAAAGGGCGCGACGCCATCCAGAAGCTATGGGGCGCCTTCGTCAAGGACAGCTCCCCAAACTTCGTTCTGACCGTCGTCAACGTCGAGGACTATGGGCAAGCGGCTCGGGAGATCGGCCGATTCAGTCTCGATGCGCACGGTCAGAATGGCCAGGTATCCAAGGTTGAAGGCAAATACGTCGTGGTGTGGAAGAAGGTCGGCGGCGACTGGCGACTCGATACCGATATTTGGAACATGAACAAGTAGCATCGCTCGGGCGTTGCATGTGGACCGCGACGGCAGCTGCGGTCCACAGCCCGCCGGGAATCCTCGCTTACCTTGCCGAGGGCGGCGTGATTGCCGGTCACGTATTCACCCAGCGCAGAACAGGCTTGCTGGCTGCTCGGTGGTTTCCTTGACCCTGCGTTGACCCCGCCCACCTCTGCGATTACCAACCTGTAATCCGCCCAGGTCCTTGGAGCTCTCCCGCCAATGAAGGACGTACGCGACGCGCTCATGGTCGGGCGCACGAGCGACGGAACCATGATCCGCCGCCCGCTCTCGCCGCACATGCAAGTCTATCGCCCGCAGCTCACCTCGCTGCTCTCCATCATGAACCGCGTGACGGGCATCGCGATCTCGCTCGGCACGCTGCTCCTCGTCTGGTGGCTCGTCGCGGCTGCCATAGGACCCAGCGCCTTCGCGACCGTGCAGAGCTTCATTGCCTCATGGCTCGGCCTGTTTTTGCTGTTCGGCTGGACGGCGTCCTTGTTCTACCACTTCTTCGGCGGCATCCGGCACCTGGCCTGGGATCTGGGTTATGGCTTCGAGCTGGAGAGCACGCACCTGTCCGGCTGGGCCGCCGTGATCGCGTCCGTGGTCTGCACCGTGCTGGCCTGGGCGGTCGGCCTCTGGTTCTGGCCGGCGTAGCGCGATGGCCGAGAAGATCCGCGTCGAGGTGATGCGTAGCCAGCTCGGGCGCGTGCGCGGCACCGGATCGGCGCACGCCGGCGTCCATCACTGGTATGCCGAGCGGCTGACGGCGATCGCGCTCGTCCCGCTCACACTTTGGTTCATCTACGCGATGCTGCACCTCATTGGTGCGCCTCAGCCAGTGGTGGCGGCCTGGGTCGCGCATCCCTGGAACACGGTGCTGCTGCTCGCGCTCATCGCCGCCACGTTCCACCACATGCAGCTCGGCTTGCAGGTCGTCTATGAAGACTACATAGACGCCAAGTGGTTCATGAACATGCTGATCCTCGCAACCAAGGCGGCCTCGGTCCTGCTGGGCCTGACCGCTGCCGTCGCCGTGTTGAGGCTCGCGTTCACCGCCCCCATATCGGTCTAGCCGAGGTGAACACTCCATGAACGCTATCAACATCCCCTCCTCTGGGCCCTCCAGCCGCGCCTACACGGTCGTGGACCACACCTACGACGTGGTGGTGGTCGGCGCGGGCGGCGCCGGGCTGCGGGCGACCTTGGGGATGGGCGCGGCCGGGCTGCGCACGGCGTGCTTGACCAAGGTGTTCCCGACGCGCAGCCACACGGTCGCCGCCCAGGGCGGCATCGGGGCCGCGCTCGGCAACATGGGCGAGGACGACTGGCGCTGGCACATGTACGACACCGTGAAGGGGTCGGACTGGCTCGGCGACCAGGACGCCATCGAGTATATGTGCCGCGAGGCCATCCCCGCCGTCTACGAGCTGGAGCACTACGGCGTGCCGTTCTCGCGGACCGAGGACGGCCGCATCTACCAGCGCCCCTTCGGCGGCCACATGAAGGACTACGGCAAGACGCCCGCCATGCGCGCCTGCGCCGCCGCGGACCGCACCGGCCACGCCATCCTCCACACGCTCTACCAGCAATGCCTCAAGCACGAGGCCGAGTTCTTCGTCGAATACATCGCCCTCGACCTGATCATGGAGGAGGGCGCCTGCCGCGGCGTGATGGCTTGGAACCTGGAAGACGGCACCATGCACCGTTTCCGCGCGCAGATGGTCGTCCTCGCGACGGGCGGCTACGGCCGCGCGTATTTCTCCTGCACCTCCGCGCATACCTGCACGGGCGACGGCAACGCCATGGTGCTGCGCGCCGGGCTGCCGCTGCAGGACATGGAATTCGTGCAGTTCCACCCCACGGGCATCTACGGTGCGGGGTGCCTCATTACCGAGGGCGCCCGCGGCGAGGGCGGCTACCTCACGAATTCCGAAGGCGAGCGGTTCATGGAGCGCTATGCGCCCACCGCCAAGGACCTCGCGAGCCGAGACGTGGTGAGCCGATCCATGACGCTCGAGATCAACGCCGGGCGCGGCGTCGGCCCCCATAAGGACCACATCCTGCTCCACCTAGAGCACCTCGGCGCGGCGCTCCTGCATGAGCGCTTGCCCGGTATCTCCGAGACCGCCAAGGTCTTCGCCGGCGTGGACGTAACGCGGGAGCCGATCCCGGTCCTGCCCACCGTCCACTACAACATGGGCGGCATCCCCACGAACCTGCGCACCGAGGTCCTGCGCCCCACGGAAGAGGATCAGGACGCGGTGGTGCCAGGCCTCATGGCGGTCGGCGAGGCGGCCAGCGTCAGCGTTCACGGCGCGAACCGGCTCGGCACCAACTCGCTCCTCGACCTCGTTGTATTCGGCCGCGCCGCGGCGCATCGGGCGGCGGAGATCCTCAAGCCCGGCGCCTCCCAGGCACCGCTGCCGCCCCGCGCCGGCGAGGCCGCGCTCGACCGCCTCGACCGCACCCGCAACGCCCACGGCGGCACCCGCGTGGCACATCTGCGGCTCGACTTGCAGAAGGTCATGCAAGCCCACGCCGCCGTCTTCCGCAACTCGGAGAGCCTCAAGCAGGGCGTGGCCAGGATGCAGCAGGTCTGGGCCGGCATGGGCGACATGCAGGTCGACGGACCGCAGCCTGATCTGGAACACGGATCTCGTCGAGGCGCTGGAGCTGGAGAACCTCGTGGACAACGCCATGGTCACCATGGTCGGCGCCGAGGCCCGGCACGAGAGCCGCGGCGCCCACGCCCACGACGACTACCCCGAGCGCGACGACCAGCACTGGATGAAGCACACGCTCGCCTGGTGCGACGACCAAGGGCCGCGTGGACCTCGCCTACCGCGACGTGAAGATGCGGACGCTGACGAACGAGGTGTCGGTGTTCCCGCCGAAGAAGCGGGTGTATTAGGAAGGAGCCATGAGCGGCACGGCTGGACCCACGCCCGAGAAGATCGACCAGCTCAAGCTGCGCCAGATCATCGCGGACGTCGACCTCAAGCGAGAGCAGCTGATGCAGGCCATCGCCGAGAGGGACGCCCGGCGTGATCAGGCGCAAGCCGATATCGGTCTCGGGCGGGAGCAGCTTCGCTTGAAGCCCCGTCGGTTTCGGCTCTCGGTATGGGGCATCATGCTGCAAGGGATCGGCGTAGCAGTCGCGTTAAGCGGCGTTTGTGTGGCCTTGGGCGTTGCAATCGGGCACGGCTGGCGCTGAGAGGCAGCATTGACCGACTTTCGCATCTTCGGTCCTTATTCGGTGGTTCGTAGTGAGACAATGCGTGGCAACGCCACGTTTGTGATCGACGACCCACATGCTAAGCGGAGTAAGGCGAGTCTGGGCCGGTATGGCTGCTACGTATTCGCTCGAAAGTGGAATGAGAGCTACACTCCGTGGTATATCGGTAAAAGTCAGCGACCTCTCAATAAGGAACTATTCACACCACATAAGCTAGGTAAACTGGAAGTGTTACTTCGATACTATGAGCGTGGGAAACTATTTGTGTTCCTCATTGTCCCCGTCGGTTCGCGCGGGCCGCGAGCCAAAAAAATTGTTGATGCGATTGAGACATACTACATTCATCAAGCTTATAAGATTAATCCAGACCTATTGAACCTGAAAAAGCTGCCTCGTCATGCTTGGGACATCGAGGGCGTCACCAAAGCCCGTGGTCCGGGCCGCCCGAAGGGCGATGATGGCGCCGAGATGTTTCGAGATATGATGTGCGAGTGAAATAAATGGCCACCTTCACCCTCCCCAAGAACAGCCGCATCGGCCAGGGCAAGCACCACAAGGCCCCGCCCGGCGCCCAGCACGTCAAGGAGTTCCGCATCTATCGTTGGGACCCGGACTCCGGCGAGAACCCGCGCGTGGACACCTACGAGCTGGACATGGCCAAGACCGGCCCCATGGTCCTCGACGCGCTCATCGCCATCAAGAACGAGATCGATTCCACTCTCACCTTCCGCCGCTCCTGCCGCGAGGGCATCTGCGGCTCCTGCGCCATGAACATCGACGGCGCGAACACGCTCGCCTGCATCAAGTCGAGCGACGAGATCGAGGGCGCCGTCCGCATCTACCCGCTGCCGCACATGGCGGTGGTCAAGGACCTCGTCCCCGATCTCTCCCAAGCCTACGCCCAGCTCCGCAGCGTCGAACCCTGGCTCAAGAGCGACACGCTGCCGCCGCCCGACATGGAGCGCCTGCAGAGCAAGGAGGAGCGGAGCAAGCTCGACGGCCTCTGGGAGTGCATCCTCTGCTTCTGCTGCACCACGTCCTGCCCGAGCTACTGGTGGAACGGCGACCGCTATCTCGGCCCGGCCGTCCTGCTCCAGGCCTATCGCTGGATCGCCGACAGCCGCGATGAGGCAACGGGCGACCGCCTCGACGGGCTCGAGGACCCATATAAGCTCTACCGCTGCCACACCATCATGAACTGCACGCAGACCTGTCCCAAGTCGCTCAACCCGGCGCGGGCGATCGGCGAGATCAAGCAGCTCCTGGTGGACCGTCAGGGTTAGCCGGCCCGCGTCCCATGGCCTTCCGCGGTGACCTTGCCATCCCGAGCGGCCGCTTCGCCGCCTGGGGCGACAGCCTGGCCGTGGACCACGGTGTGTTCCGCATTGCCTGGACCAACTGGGCCGAAGTTATGCCGGGCAAGCTCTACCGCTCGAACCACCCGACGCCGGGCCGCCTCGCCCGCGCTGCCCGGCGCCACGGCCTGCGCACGCTGGTCAACCTCCGCGGCCAGCGTTCCTGCGGCTCCGACGCGCTCTCCCGCGAGATGGCCCGGCGGCTCGGCCTCGTCCACGTGGACATGGCCTTCGAGAGCCGCGGCGCCCCGCATCGTGACCGCATCCTGCGCTTCCACGAGATCTACTCCGTCATGGAGACGCCCGCGCTCATGCACTGCAAGTCGGGGGCGGACCGGGCCGGATTGGCGGCTGGGCTGGCGATCCTATTCGAGGGCGGCACGGCGGCCCAGGCCGCGCGCCAACTGTCGTGGCGCTTCGGCCACTTCAATCGCTCGCGCACCGGCATCCTCGATGCCTTCTTCACGCTCTACGCCCGCGAGGGGGAAGGCCGAGTACCATTTTTCGAGTGGGTCGAGCGCGAATATGACGAGGCTGCCCTGCGCCGGGCGTTCACGGCGGCGGGCGGCCTCAGCTCCTTCCTCAACGACCAGGTGCTCCGGCGAGAATAACGGGCCCGGCTACGCCGCGCGGGTCAGGCGCTTCACCAGCGCAGAGACCCGGTGCCGCCGCATCTCGCTGCGGGCCTTGTTGTCGGTCGTCATATAGTTGAGCTGGATCGCGTAGCGCCGTCCCACGAACTGCTTGTGCCCGTGCCAGGTCGCCGGGCCGTTCGGGAAGACGAGCAGGGTGCCGTTCACAGGCGGAACCTCGACACCGTAATCATCTAGGTTGTCCGGCCCGCGCAGGAGGCGCAGACAGCCTTCCTGCCGTGTCCACGCCGCGCTCTCCGGGTTGAGATAGAGCAGGACGGTGACGCGCTTGGCCTCAGAGTCGCGGTGAATGCGCCCATCCTTCTCGCGGGTCTGGCCGCGCAGCGTGACCATGACGGGCGCTTCTGTGAGATCGAGGCCGAACTTTCGGGCGACGGCACCACGAAAGGCGCCTCCACGAAGTTCCTCCATCAGATCGGCCGCCTTCGGGCCTAGGCGCAGCGCCTCAGGTGGGAACGAGCCGCCGCTCGATAAAGCAGGCAGGTCCGCAATGACCTCGTCGAGCACCGCCGGAGGAACGAAATGGGGGACCACGACGTGAGCGAACGGATCAGGATTAACGCGTGTCTTGTCGAGGCCGGCGAGATCGAGCATGGCCGAGGTATAGCCGTGCCGCCCGCCAGGCGCTAGGTGTGCGGGTCGTGCTTGGGACGCAGAACCGTGGTGGTGGCCAGGAATTGCGGGCATTGCAGCTTGCCGTCGCAGCACGGCGCCGGCCGCGCCGCGAGTGTTGAAACTCGGGTAATCGGGCCGCGGGCGCAGGTGTAGAGCTGACCGCCGGATGCCGAATGGACCCCCATCGCGTGGGAGGCAGTTCCTGCGGCCAGGGTCATCGCCGCCACCAGGATGCCCATCTTCATCGCTTACTTCTCCTCTCTTCGGCAACATACTGGAATACCAACGTGTCAATCCAGAAAAAGCCTCCTACCTCGCATTTGGTTGATATGTGGCTAACGGGTTGCAGTACCAGTTTCCTGTGCACGGCTTAGCAACCACTTTGGAAGGGCCGCTTGCCGCTTACCGCGCAAAGCTCGCGCGCGGCGAGCTCTCGACCGACCCGGCGCAGGCGCTTGCCGCCGAGCGGTTGCAATCGCTGTGGGCAGCGCTCCGCGGCTATGACCCGCAACCCGCGGAGGCGACGGGCCTGCTCGCGCGGCTCTTCGGGCGCAAACGCGGGGCGGACGACATCCCGGAAGGGCGTCCGCACGGCCTCTACCTTGTCGGCGACGTCGGGCGGGGCAAGTCCATGCTGATGGACCTCTTCTTCGAGACAGCCCAG
Source organism: uncultured Alphaproteobacteria bacterium (assembly GCA_963839135.1). Taxonomy (GTDB): domain Bacteria; phylum Pseudomonadota; class Alphaproteobacteria; order Acetobacterales; family Acetobacteraceae; genus CAWKEH01. The sequence goes on along the minus strand of CAWIUA010000011.1, from coordinate 109,883 downwards.
GTCCCGCATAAGCGACGCACCCACTTCCACCAGTTCATGCAGGAGGCCCACGCCCGCATTCACGCGTGGCGCCAGGAGAACCCGGCAGGCGCGGACCCGATCCCGCCGCTGGCAGACCGGATCGCGGCCGAGGCGGCGCTGCTCTGTTTCGACGAGTTCCAGGTCAACGACATCGCGGACGCGATGATCCTGGGACGGCTGTTCGAGGCCTTGTTCGAGCGCGGCGTGGTCGTGGTCGCGACGAGCAACACGAAGCCGGGAGACTTGTTCGCCGGACAGCCAGGGCGGGACGCTTTCCTGCCCTTCATCGCCCTGATCGAGCGCAACCTGGACATCCTGGTGCTGGACGGGGAACGCGATTGGCGACGGCAGCGGCTGCGCGACATGGAGACCTGGCACGTGCCGGCGGACGCGCGGGCGGACGCAGCACTCGACCGAGCATTCGCCGAGCTGACGGGCGGTGCCGAGGCGAGGCCAGCGCGGCTCATGGTCATGGGTCGCAGCCTGGTGGTGCCGCTCGCGGCGACGGGCGTGGCGCGGTTCGACTTCGACGCGCTCTGCGGCCAGCCGCTTGGGCCGGGCGATTACCTGGCGCTTGCGACGCATTATCATGCTCTGGTGCTGGATGGGGTGCCGCGCCTGTCGCCCGCGAACTACGACGAGGCGAGGCGCTTCATCACCTTGGTGGACGCGCTCTACGATCACCGGGTCAAGCTCGTAGCGAGCGCCGACGCGATGCCGGACCAGCTCTATGAGCGCGGCGAAGGCGCTCGCGCGTTCGAGCGCACCGCGTCGCGTCTGGAGGAGATGCGCGGCGCGGAGTGGCTAGCCTTGCCGCACCTCACGTAGCGAGGCGGACGCAATTAACCGAAAGGTAACTGGAGGGGAGATATATCGAGCGTAAACGATCCAGCCCACAACCTTCGCACTATTATCGGTTGCGGCCCGCAGAGCATAAGCGTGCGCATACTCTTTCTACATCAGAACTTTCCCGGACAGTTCCTGCACGTGGCGGCAGCTCTCCAGCGCTCCGGGCAGCATGAGCTCGTCGCCGTCGTGCCCGAGACGAGCGCAAAGCCGCAAATCATCCCAGTCCGGACCTACAGCTTCGATTCCAACAGCGTGCGCACGAGCGTGCCGCTCGCCGATCATTACGCCGAGCGCGTCGCACGCGGCGCTGCCGTGGCCCGGACCCTCGTCACCCTACGTGAGGAAGGCTTCGCCCCGGACCTTGTCGTCGGGCACGGAGGCTGGGGCGAGACGCTGTTCGTGCGCGACGTATGGCCGGGTTGCCGCATCCTGCTCCACGCCGAGTTCTTCTACTCGGCCGAGGGCGCCGACGTCGGCTTCGACGCCGAGCTCTCCGGTTCCCCGCCCGACCTCCTCTCCCTTCAGATGCGCGCTCGCAACGCTGCGATGTCGCTTGCCCTGCTCGACGCCGATCAGGGCGTGGCGCCGACCGCGTGGCAGGCTAGTCGCTTCCCCGATCAGCTGCGCGCCAAAATCGCCGTCGTGCACGAAGGCATCAACACCGATGCCGTCCATCCCTCATCGCATGCCACTATCACGCTCGGCCGCGGCAACGTTTCGCTGCGGCCCGGTGACGAGGTGATCACCTTCGTCAGCCGCGACCTTGAGCCATACCGCGGCTACCACAGCTTCATGCGGGCGCTGCCCGCCATCCTGGCGCGCCGGCCGCAGGCCCGAGCGGTGATCGTCGGCGGCGACCAAGCGTCCTACGGACCCGTGCCCGCCTCCGGGAAGAGCTGGAAACAGATCTTCCTCGCCGAGGTGCAGGACCGTCTGGACATGGACCGGGTTCACTTCGTCGGGCGCGTCCCGTACGCAACGCTGGTGCAGCTGCTGCAGGTCTCGGCGGCCCACGTTTATCTGACCTATCCGTTCGTGCTGTCGTGGTCGATGCTGGAAGCCATGAGCGCGGGCGCGCTCGTGATCGGCTCGCGCACGCCGCCAGTCGAGGAGGTGATCGAGGACGGGCACAACGGCATCCTGCGCGGCTTCTTCGACGTTGACGGGATCGCGGACGCCGCGGTGGACGCGCTCGCCAACCCGGATCGCTACAGGCCGATGCGCGACGCGGCGCGACAAACCGTCATCGAGCGCTACGATCTTCGGCGCGTCTGCCTGCCAGCCTGGCTCAAGCTGCTCGGCGACCTCGCGGGAGAGCCGGCCACCTGCGCCGTGAGCCGTGACTTGGCTGTCACGACAGTTTCATGAGACGGAGTGAAGATTTCTTGGACGCATTAACCGTCTAGCAACTCTCGCCGCCTACATTTCGTGTCACTCGCGAGCCGAACCAGGTCCTCTGGGCGCGAACGAGCTACGGCAACGAACGAGGTGCAGAGAGATGGCGACTGTTTCAGGCGGCGCATACTTCACCGACACGCACGCGGGCGCCGTGATCCACGGTACGGCGGCGGGCAACGACGACATCTTCGCAACGTTCGCGCACGACACGATCATCGCCGGCAACGGCGACGACTTCATCAGCTCGACGGGCGGTCACGCCCAGATCCATGGCGGCGACGGCAGCGACATCTTCATGGTGTCGGGTGGCCACGACATGATCACGACCGGCGACGGCAGCGACGACTACCTGCAGGCCAGCGGCGGTCACGACAGCATCTTCGGGGGTGCGGGAAGCGACCTGATCGAGGTCGGCGGCCAGCACAACTTCGTTCAGGGCGGGTCCGGCGACGCGGTGATCTATGGCGGCCAGGGCGGCGACACGCTCCTCGGCGGCGCCGGCAACGACGTGATCCACGCCGGGTCGGGCAGCGAGTTCCTGGCCGGCGGTGCCGGGAACAACACGCTCTACGCCGGCGGCGGCGCCGACACGATGATGGGCGGCCCCGGTGACAACACGTTCGCCTTCGGCAACGGCGGCGGCAAGAACCTCGTGCTCGACTTCCACGACGGCGACGTCCTGCAGATCGCCCGCAACATCAACGGCCTCAGTCTCAAGTCGCCGCAGGACCTCCTGGCGCACGTGACCGACGACCACGGCAACGCAGTCATCACCCTTGGCCACGAGACGATCACGCTCGTGAACGTCAAGGCCGAGGACATCCATACCAATCCGTCCGGCTTCTTCACGATCCACTAGCGACGGGCCGCCCGCGACCGTGCGGGCACTACCCAACTTCGGCAGGAAAAGGGCAGAGGCGCGCAAATGCTGCTGCGTGTAGTGGCCACTGGCGGCCGTGTCCCGCGAGGCGCACGGCTCGCGCCCGGCATCGCCCTCATCGTCCTTGAGGGCCTGGGGCGGGGCGGCGCGGGGATCGAGATCGGCGTAGGCGGGCGGCGCCTGGCACCGCCATACGGAACGGTGGAGGTCGGGACGGACCGGGCCCCGTCGCGCATCGCCGCGTTTCGGCTGCCGGCCGCCGAGGCGGTTGACGTCCCGCTGCGGATCGAGCAGGGCGACGGGGAGTCCGTCGCCGTCCGTGAGTCGGAACTCGAAGCCGACCCGCTCGCCATCGCCGCCGGTCTGGACGTAGCGGCTCGCCATCGGCTGCTCGACTTCCTGATTACCTTCTGCTGTCCCGCCTTTAAGCTTGGTCGGTCGGTCGCATTCGCGCAGACCTGCGCCCGGCTCGCCCTGGACTGCGCCGAGAGCGCCGGCACGGCATCGGTGCTGGCCCAGGTTCTGCCCGACCAAGTCCTGGCGGCGCCGATCAGGGCCGGACGTGATACGGCGCTTGTCCTGATCGGCCGCGACCGCATCGTGCCAGGCCGTTTCCCGCTGCTAAGCGGCGAGGATGGCCTGCAAATCGTGCCACTTCCCGAGATGGGCGACCTTCTCATGACGGCAGGGATCGCGCCCAAGACCTGGACCGTGGACGTGCCGCCGTCGCTCCCGCATGTCCTCACCCTGCCCGAGAGCGGTTCCGTGCCCGGAGCCGCCGCGCGCGCGGCGTGCCGCCGGGCACTGGCTACGCGACCTTCGCCCGCCGTGCGAACGCTGCTGCGGGACATGGACTTGCTCTTCCCGGCGCAGCCCCGTCGCTTGGCCGATCCCGGTCAGCCCGTCGCCGGTGAACTCGAACTCGCCGTGCCGGACGGCGCCGGAGGCCTGTTCGTCTCGGGTTGGCTGCGGGACCCGCTCCGGTTGGTGGACGAAATCGTCCTGGCGACGGATGCTGCCCGCGTGTCGTTGTCCCTGGACGCCGCCGACGTCGTGCGCCGGCCGGATATCGACAGGAATTTCGCCGCCGCCACTCATGCCGGCGCGCACGCGCGCGGCCTTCTGCTGCACGTGCAGGACCTGCCGGGCGGGGATACGCTCCAGCCGCACCTGCTCCTCCGCCTGCGCTCGGGCGCCGAGCTCCGGCTCACCCCTGTCGCGCGCTCGCTCCCGGCTGCCGCTGCGCGCGACGTCGTGCTCGGCTGCGTGCCGCCCGGATCGCTGACTCCCCTGGCCATGCGGAGGAGCTTGGCCCCGGCCGCCGCTCGGCTGCATCGCACCGCCATGGCGCAGGCCGGCAGGCCGGAGCAGGTGCGGATCGGCCGGGCCGTGCCGAGGCCGCCAGTCTCCTTCGTCGTGCCGCTCTACCGCAACCTCGGCTTCCTGCGGTTTCAGCTCGTCGCCCTCGCGCAAGACCCGCAATGCCGCGGCTGCGAGCTCATTTTCGTCCTCGACAGCCCTGAGCAGCGCGGCGAGGTCGAGCACCTCCTGCGCGGCCTCCATCGGCTCACCGAGATGTCCGTCTCGCTCGTCATAATGCCGCGCAATCTCGGCTACGCCGCCGCCTGCAACGCCGGCGCGCGCGTCGCGACGGCGCCGCTGCTGCTGCTGCTCAACTCGGACGTGATCCCTGCCGGCCCCGGCTGGCTCGGGCCGCTCATGGCGCCGTTCGCCCGAAGCTCGGTGGCCGCTGCCGGGCCAAAGCTCCTGTTCGACGACGGTTCCATCCAGCACGCGGGACTATTCTTCGAGCGCGACGAGGACGGGATCTGGTTCAACCGCCACTATCACAAGGGCATGCCGCGCGGCTGGGCAGACGCGGCGGCGAGGCGGCGGGTGCCGGGCGTGACGGGCGCGGCGCTGCTGGTACGGCGGGCGCTGTTCGAGCGTCTCGGTGGCGTGTGCGAGGACTACATCATCGGCGACTACGAGGATTCCGATCTCTGCCTGCGCATCCGCGAGGCGGGCGGCGCCATCCTCTACGTGCCCGAGGCCGAGCTTTTCCACTTCGAGCGGCGCTCGATCCAGCTGCACGCCGGCTACACCCGCACTCACGCATCGCTCTACAACCGCCTGCTGCATCATGCGCGCTGGGATGGGGCGATGGCGGCGGCGATGACGGCCGCGTCGCGCGCGCAGGGGAGGGCACCATGAGCATCGAGCTCGCTGACCCGCCGCCGGTGGCATGGCTGCAAGAGCAGCTCGCCGCTAACCGGTTCCTCCCGGCGCCGCCCCAGCCGCTGATGCTGTGCGGCGACGGCGACTTCCGCGCGATCGGGGCGGAGTTCCTCGGCCATTTCATCCACCTCGCCGATCTGCGGCCAGACGAGCGGGTGCTCGACCTCGGCTGCGGCGTCGGCCGCATGGCGGTGCCGCTCACGCAGTACCTGTCGGAGCGGGGAAGCTACATGGGCGTTGACGTAGCGGCGGACGGGATTGCCTGGTGCCGGCGCGCGATCTCGCCCCTCTATCCCCGCTTCCGCTTCGAGCACCTTGACCTGCGACATCCGATCTACAACCCGGGCGGCGTTGAGGACGCAGCGGCCGTACCGCTGCCCTTTCCCGATGCGTCCTTCGATTTCATCTGCCTCATCTCGGTGCTGACCCATCTCGACACGGCGGTGCTGACGAACTACGCGCAGGAGATCGCCCGGCTGCTCGCGCCCGGCGGACGCTGCTTCGCCACCGCCTTCCTGATGAACGGGCCGGCGCGGGACGCCTTGCGCCGCGGCGATGGCCGGCTCGCCTTCGATCCGGACGCGCCAGGCCCCGAGTTCCATGCCGACCCGGCGGCACCGCTGGCGGCAGTCGCCTTCGACGAGGACCACTTCCTTGAGAAGTTCCTCCGCTTCGGCCGATGGCGCCTACGCCCGGCCCTTTACGGACACTGGAGCGGCCGGGCCGCACCGGTGTTCCAGGACATCAGCGTCTTCGAATAGGGGCGAACAGCGATGCGGCTCCTCTTCCTCTGTCACTCCCACCCCGAGCTTCAGGCCGGTGGCACCGAGATCTTCTCGCGGGACCTGTTCCGCGAGCTGCGGGCCCGCCACGCAATGCTCGGCGCCTACCTTGCCGGCACGTCCGCCGGGCAGCGGCCTGCTGCTCCTGGCACCGCCTTCCAGGGCACTGGGACGGGCAGCGACGAGCTGCTGCTGTGGACGGCGGGCTTCGACACGTTCCACCTCTCGCAGACCGACATCCACGGAGTCGTGCCGGAACTCACCGCCTTCCTCCGCCAGCTCCGGCCGGAAATCGTGCACGTGCATCACGTGCTCCAGCTCGGCGTCGAGGTGCTGCCGCTGATCCGGCGCCTCCTGCCGGCGGCGCAGATCGTCATGACCTTGCACGACTACTACGCGATCTGCGCCCAAGACGGGCAGATGTGCACGCCGGACGGGCTGCTCTGCGCCGGGTCGTCGCTCGACGCGTGCCGGCGCTGCCTGCCGGACCGCTCAGCCACCGAGTTCCGGCTGCGCGACCTTCATATCCGCGGCGCGCTGCGAGTCGTGGACCGGTTCGTGGCGCCGAGCCGGTTCCTGCGCGACCGCTTCGTCGAGTGGGGGATCGAACCAGAGCGGATCGAGGTGATCCGCAACGGCCTGCCCCCGGCCACTCCGGCCGCCCCGCGGTCGTCGCCAGACGGCCGGCGTGATCGTTTCGGCTTCTTCGGGCATATCAATCGGTTCAAGGGCGCGACGGTAGCGGCCGAGGCGTCCGGGCGTCTCAGTCGGACGGGCATCGCGCACGCGCTCACGGTTCACGGCGGCACAGCGTTCCAGACCGAGGATACGGTCGCGCGCTTCCGGAGGGCGCTCGATGCGGCGCCGGACGCGCGGTATGCGGGCCCTTACAGGCGAAGCGACCAGTCGCGGCTGATGGCCGCCGTGGATTGGGTCGTCGTGCCCTCGATCTGGTGGGAGAACGCGCCGCTCGTCATCCAGGAGGCGTTCCTGCACGGTCGGCCCGTGCTCTGCAGCGATGTCGGCGGCATGGCCGAGGCCGTGCGCGATGCGATCGACGGGTTGCACGTCCCGGTCGGGGACGCCGCCGCCCTGGCGCAGGCCATGCACCGCGCCGCCGAGGAGCCTGACCTGTGGCGGCGGCTCGCGTGCAACATCGCCACACCGCGAACTGTGGCGGACGCCGCCGCCGATCATGCCGCCCTCTACGCGGACCTGCTGCGAACGCGGACCGCGACGCGGAGGAGTGCGGCATGAGCGTAGCCGAGCTGCTTGTCCAGGATCGGAGCAGCGATCCGAGCCATGTCGGCGAGATCTTCGCTGCCTGGCGCGTCGCACCCGGCGCGCTGATGCTGCTGGGATGGCAACGCGACCGCCCGGCCCCCGAAGGGACGGCCGCCCTTCAGCGGGCAAGCGAGCAGCGGAACCGCTTCACGCGTATTGCCTGGCCGGCCGGCGCCGGGCGAACCGAGTCCTACCGGTTCCTTGCCGCCGTCCAACTGCCGTCGAGAGTTGAGGCCCAGGACGGGGATACCCTGATCCTGACCGGGCGGCGGGGTGACGCAGACAGCGTCCTGGCGCGCCTGCCGCCGTTTTTCCTGGAGCCGGCCGCCTTCGGCGCCGAGCTCGCGCGCGCCGCACCGGGAGAGGCTGCGGCGCGCGTCGCCCGCTTCCTCATGGGCGTGTTCACGCCGCCGACCACGGCCGCGAACCCGGCCGTCCGCGAGGCCGTGTCGAGCTTCCTCGACCGTGCCGCGAAGCCGGACGGATGCGTGGAGATCATCGGCGCCATCGTGGACCGCTGCCTCTACATGCAGGGCTGGGGGCGGGCGGCCGACGCCGGCTGCGCCGTCATTCTGGCCGGAAGCACGCTCCAGCTGCATGCGGCGCGCACCGCTTCCTTCGCGCGATCCGACATCGCGGCTGCGGCCTCGGGTCAGGCGCTGGTGCTGCCGGCCGCCGCTGCGCAGGCGGGCGCGCTCGACACCGTCTTCCTGCTCGACCGCGACGGCATCCGTCGCCGCCCGGTGCTCGAGACCCATCGTTCCCTGTCGGAGCAAGAAACGGTCGGGCATCTCCGCGACGTGCAGCCCACGCTGCGCTGCGACCAGGACACCCGCGCCGTGATCGCCGCGGCGCTCCGGTCGCGCTACTTGGGCCGCTACACGCTCGACGACGCCGGGCACCCGGTCCGACTGGGCATTGACCTCGCCATGGCCGCACCGGGCGCCGGGTCTTACCTCACGGGCTGGCTCTACGACCCGGCGCGCGCCGTGGCGAGCGTGCACCTGTGCGGCACGCGCGGCACGTCGGCCCGGCTCGACGAGTCCTGGACCCGCATTCCCCGCGAGGACGTGACCGACGCGCTCCGCAGCGACCCGACCCTGCCGCCCGGCGAGTTGGGGTGGCACTCGCACGGCTTCACCGTGCAAGCGCCTCTAGGGACCGGTCCCGACGGCGGCGAGTTGTTCTACCTCGATGTCGGCTTCCGCGACGGCGGGTGCGGCTTCGTCCCGCTCGCCCTCGCGCCGGCTGATGGCGCGGCGGCGCAGGCGAAGCTGCTAGCCAGCGTTGACCTGCACAAGCCGTCGGGATCGGAGGCGGTCGAGCGCCAGCTCGCGCCGTTCCTCTCGCGTCTCGCCGAGCGCGCGCCCTCCTCCGCCCGCGCGAAAGCGCCAGTGCCCGCGCCGGCTGACTGGTCGGACGTGATCGTCGTGCCGCTGCCCGCGGGCGAGCCGCCGCGCGCCCTGCTCTCGCAGTTCCTCGGCGATCCGCTCGCCCGGCACGAAGGCATCCTCTTCGCCTGCGGCGAGGACTGGACAAACGCCGGGATCGCCGCCTTGGAACGACTGGCCCGCTTCTACGGCCTGTCCTGTACGACAGCGCGCGTCGGCGGCAACGCCACACCCGGTGTGGCCCTAGCCGTCGCTGCCGAGATCTCCGCAGCGGAGCGGTTCCTGCTCCTCAGCAAAGATACCGTGGGCCGCACAAAAGGCTGGCGAGGCGCGCTCGGAGCCATCGCGCGCGAGCACGGCGGCGTAGCCTGCGTCTCGCCCACGGTCCTCTACGAGGACGACTCGATCCGGTTCGCCGGGTTCGACGGCGTCGAGCCGCTCGACATGGAACCTTACGTCCAGCTCCACCGGCGGCAGGCCGGCTTGCCGTCCAACTTCGCCGCGCCCGGCCCCGCGCGCGAGACCGCAGGCGTGAGCGCGACCTGCTGCCTGATCCCGCGCCAGGTGCTCGCGATGCTCGGCAGCGACGCCGCGATGACAGCCACGCCTTGGGCGCAGGAGATAGACCTGCTTCTCCGCCTCCGGCGCGCCGGCGCATCCTGCCTGTGGGCGCCCGCGGTGCAGGTCTGCGCGAGCGAGGACGCGGGCAGCGGGACCGACATGCAGGAGCGCGTCGGCCGCCTCGTCGCCGGCTGGTGCCTGCGAGCGCGGCTCGCCGCCGAGGAGACCCGGTAATGCGCGTGCTGATCGTCTCGCACGGCCACCCCGCCTTCTCCATCGGGGGCGCGGAAGTCGCCTCGCACAATCTCATGCGCGGGCTGAACGAGCTCGCTGGGACTGAGGCCTTCTACCTCGCCCGCGCCGGCGGCGCGCTCCGGCGCCACGCGGACACGCCGCTCATGAGCCTGCGCCAAGGCGAGCGCGAGGCTTTTCTACATGCCGACTCGTGGGATCCGTTTTGGCTCTCCAACACCGGGATCGCCGACCTGCAAGGCGCCTTCGCCGGCTACCTTCGCCAGGTTCGGCCCGACGTGGTCCATTTCCACCACGTCATCGGCCTCGGCGTGGAAGCGATCGTGCAGGCGCGCCGGACCCTGCCGGACGCCGCGATCGTCGTCACCTTCCACGAATACCTGCCGATCTGCGCCAACCACGGGCAGATGGTGAAGACGGCGCGGAACGCGCTCTGCCGGCGCGCCTCGCCCGCGGACTGCGCCGCCTGCTTCCCGGAGCGTTCCGCTGCGGAGATGTTCCGGCGCGAGTCGTTCCTCAAGGACCACCTCGCGCTCGCGGATGCCTACGTCTCCCCGAGCGCCTTCCTGGTTGAGCGCTACGCGGCCTGGGGTCTGCCGCGGGAGCGCTTCACCCTGATCGAGAACGGCCTCGCCCCGCAGCCGGCCGCACCTCCCCGCGCGCTCGGCCCGGGCGGGCGGCGGGCGCGCTTCGGCTTCTTCGGACAGCTCAGCGCATTCAAGGGGTTGCCCGTGCTGCTGCAGGCGGTCGCCGCGGTCGAGGATGAGGTCTGGGGCCACGACGCCGCGCTCTGCATCTTTGGCGGCGGCCTCGAGAATCAGCCGGCGTCCTTCCGCGAGACGTTCGACCAGCTGCTGGAGCGGGCGGGTCGCCGTGCCCGCTTCTACGGCAGCTACCGTTCCGAGGAGCTGCCGCGGCTGATGGAGCAGGTGGACTGGGTCATAGTGCCGTCTATCTGGTGGGAGAACTCGCCGGTCGTCATCCAGGAAGCCTTTCTGCACGGCCGCCCGCCCATCGTCAGCGACATCGGCGGCATGGCGGAGAAGGTGAGCCACGGCGTCAACGGACTCCATTTCCGAGTGGGCAGCCCGGAGGACCTGGCCGACCAGCTGCGCGAGGCGCTGGGCGATGCCGGGCTTTGGCAGCGCCTGCGCGAGGCCGCGCCGCGTCCGCTCGGCTTGACCGAGTTCGCCGGCCAGCACCGCGTGCTTTACCAGCGCTCCATCGAGGGACGCCGCCCGGCGTCCGAGCCGGCCCGCCGCCCGCGGCGCAAGGCCGCCTGACCGGAGGACACATGAACGGAAAAATCCTGGTCATCAGCCCGTCGGGCGAAGTCTACGACCACGACTGCGTGCGCTGGTACAGCGATCTCGGCTTCTCGGTTGACCCCGACCACTACCACAACATCGGGGACGCCTTCGTCTATGACAGCTCGCTCAAGCTGCTGCGCTTCTCGTCGCTGGGAGGCATGAACATCCGGGACCCGTCCGACGCGGACATCGAGCGCTACAACAGCGAGTTCGACTTCGCCATCCTCCGCGGGTCCAACTATCTCCACGCGGAAATGGATTGGGAGAACGCGCCCGCGGTGCTGAGCCGGCTGCGCATCCCGGTCATCGCCTTCGGCATCGGCGCGCAGGCACCAGCGAAAGGGCCGCTGCAGCTCGGCCACGCCTGCGCGCCGCGTGCTCGACTGCATCGCGGAGCGCTCGGTCTCGCTCGGCGTCAGGGGCACCTACACCGCCGACGTGCTGTGGTCGCTTGGCATCCGCAACGTCCGCATCATCGGCTGCCCAACTGTGTTCCGCAACAACGACCCGGCGCTCAGGATAGATCTGCCGCCGCTCGATGCGGTGCGCCGGGTCGGATACACCTTGCGCCGCGAGGTCGGGCACGACTACGCGCAGGACATCGGCCGCTACCTCGCCCTGCAGCGCGAGACGATCCTCGACCTCGCTTCCCGCTTCGACCTGCGCGTCGCGGCCCAAGGTGAGGTCGAGGAGAAGAAGATCCTCTGGGGCTCGCCGGAGCAGCGCGAGACGGCGCTGGCGCATTTGCGCGCGAGGGATGGCTCCACGGGCCTGACGATCCCCTGGAACAGCTCTATCAGCGGCGTCTCTTCTACGCCGATTCAGTGGCCGAGTTCGAGGCGTTCGTCCGGGCGCAGGACCTGGTTCTGGGCTATCGCCTGCACGGCAACCTGCTCAGCCTCGCGAACCGCATCCCCTCGATCTACTTCACTTACGACAGCCGCACGGTGGAGTTCGCGGAGACGTTCCAGATCCCGAGCTTCAACGTGTTCGCGCGCAAGCCCTTCCGGCTGGAGGATTACTGGGACCAGTCGCTGTTCGAGAAGTTCAACCGTGCCTACTACCAGCGCTACCGCGACGTGCGCTTGTTCCTCGACGAGAACCGGGTGCCGCACAAGATGGTTGACGAGGTCGCCGCCACTGCCCGGCGCCCGGCGCTCGCGGCCTGACCGTGGGCGTCGTCACCCCAGTCGCGCCGCAAGCAGCGCCGGGCGTTTCGGACGTGACCGGCTACGTCGAGGCCGTCACGACGGATCGGATGCTCGGATGGGCCTGGGCGCCGCGCGCGCCCGAGCTGCGCGCGGCGGTCGAGCTGCGCCTCGGGGACGAGGTGGTGGCGCGAGCCACGGCCAATCAATCGCGCGAAGACCTCGCCCGCAGCGGCATCGGCGACGGCTGCCACGCCTTCGAGCTGGCGATCCCGGAATCCGTCCGCGGCCGCGCCGGGGAGCTGGCCGTGTTCGCCAGGGCCGGTGACGGCGAAGCCGTCCCGCTCCGGGCGCCTCCGGCGGCGGACGGCTTGCCCGATCAGGTCGGCCGGGTGCTGCGCGGTGTCGATGCGCTGATCGGATCGCAGCGCCTCCTGCATCGCAATCTCCAGGCCGCGCTGACCCGACCACCCGAAATGGCCGCGGAAGCGATGGCGGCGCTCGCCGACCAGATTTCCGCCGTGGAGCGCTTCGTGGTACGGCTCGACGAGCGCCTGGCCGCGCTCTCGGACACCGGCGCGCCTTCCCGCGAGCGCCGGATCCCGCGCGCGGCGCTGTGGGCGCTGGCGGTCTCGGGCACGTCGCTCGTCGTCTCCGTCGCTGGCCTGATCCGGTCCCTCGGTGGCTGAGGATGCGAGCCGTTCGGGCGACGCGACGCTCGCGGCACTGCGGCGGGAAACAGCGCGCGGCGCGCTCCTGCTGATCGCGGTGAGCCTCGCCTGCAACATCGGCGCGCTCGCCGTGCCGATCTACAACATGGAAGTCTTCAACCGCGTCATGACGACGCACAACATGCGCACGCTAGCCGGTCTCACCTCCGGCCTCGCGGTCGGAATCGTGTTCTACGTCGCAATAGACCATCTCCGCCTCGCGGCGATGGAGGCGCTGGGCGAGCGCTTCGCCCGGCGCGTGGCGCCGCCGCTCCTGCAAGCGGCCCAGGCCGCCTGGCCGCGCAGCGCCGACCCGATGCAAGCCCTTCGCGACACGGAGACGCTCCGCCACTTCATCGGCAGCCCGCTCCTGATCGCGCCGTTCGAGCTGGCATGGTCACCCGTGCTGCTCCTCGTCCTGTTCGCGATGGGCTGGGGCTACGCGGTGGTCGGGGCCGCCTGCATCGTCGTGCTCGTCGTCCTGAACTTGCTCGGCGACGTGGTCGCGCGGCGGCACATGGCGGAGGCGAGCGACGCCGCTGCGGCGGGCTTCCGGGACGTTGCCGGCGCGGCCCGGAGCGCCGAGGCCGTGGTCGCGATGGGGATGCTCGCGGCGCTGGGGCGGCGCTGGCGGCATGCCGAGGCGCAGGCGCTCTCGGCCGGGACGCGGGCGCTGCTGCGCAACCGCGGCGTCACCGCCGTCAACCGCGCGCTCCGCAGCGCGATGACGGGCGGCACGGTGGCGACCGGCCTGGTGCTCGTTCTGAACGGCTATGCCGCAGCCGGCACGCTGGTCGCGGCGAACATGATCCTGGCGCGCATGCTCCTACCCATCGAGCAATTCGCGGCGACGCTCCGCTCCTGGGCCGAGGCGGGCGCTGCCTGGCGGCGCGTGCGCGCGCTGCTGGGCGAGAGCGTGCCGTTCCGCTACGCCCACGCCCTGCCGCGCCCACTGGGGCACCTTTCGGTCGAGCGGCTGGTCTACCTGCCGCCCGGCGCCGAGCGCCCGATCCTCCGCGGCGTCTCGTTCCGCGCCGAGCCGGGCGAGATCATCGGCGTCATCGGGCCGTCCGCCTCGGGCAAATCGACGCTTCTCCGCCTCGTGCTGGGCATGGTCGAGCCGACCAGCGGCGGCGTGTTCCTCGACGGGCATAGCACGTTCCTGTGGAACCGTGAGGATCTCGCGCGCCACGTCGGCTACGTCCCGCAGTCGCTCACCCTGTCCGACGGCACGGTCGCCGAGACCATAGCGCGCGGCGCCGAGCCGGACCTCGACGCGGTGATCGCTGCGGCGAAGCGCGCAGACGTACATCGGACCATCGCCGACCTGCCCCACGGCTACGCGACCCGCGTTTTCGCGAGCGGCTTTGTGCTCTCGGCGGGGCAGCGCCAGCGCCTCGCCCTCGCGCGCGCCCTCTACGGCGGGCCCCGGCTGCTCGTCCTCGACGAGCCGAACGCCTTCCTCGACGCAGACGGCGAGGAGTTGCTGGTCACCCTGCTGGCCCGGCTCCGCACCGAGGGGGTGGGGGCCCTAGTTTCTGCCCATCGCCCCTCCGTGCTGCGCTCCGCCGACAAGCTGCTGGTGCTTCGGGACGGGCTGATCGAGCATTGCGGCGAGCCCGCGGAAGTGCTCCGCGCCATAGACGGCCCGCGGGTTCGGCTGCTCCGCGGCGCCGCGTCTGTGTCGTGACCGACCCGGCCTACACCCGCTTGGCCGCGCTGCAACGGGCCAGGGCCGCGCTCGTGTGCGGCCTGGCTCTCGCGCTGTTCGTGACCGTGTTCGTGGACATCGCCATCCTCGCCGTCCCGATCTACGATATGCAGCTCTACGACCGCGTGCTGCTGAGCCGGAACATGGACACGGTCGCCATGCTGTCCGTCGCGTGCGGCACCGGGCTTGTGATCTACGGCGCGCTCGACTTCCTGCGGTCCGCCACGCTCGTCGCAATCTCCGACCAGGTTGGGCGGGCGCTCGGCTCTCCGGTCCTTGAGGCAGGGGTATGGCGCAGCGTGGGCGGCGACGCGTCGGCTGGCGGCGAGGCACTACGCGACCTCAACGAGATACGCGGCTTCCTCTCGTCCGGCGCCGTGTCGGCCCCGCTGGACGCGCTCTGTGCGCCGCTTCTGCTCGCGGTCATGTTCATGCTGCACCCGGCTTTCGGTTGGCTCGGGGTCGCCGGCGTCTCGCTGCTCACCATCGTGGGCGTCGTGACCGACGCGCTCGTGCGCCCGGCGGTCACGGAAGCGGCGCAGGCGCGTTCTCAGGCCGCCAACCAGCTCGCCGCGGGCCTGCGCGAGGCGGACCTCACCGAGGGTCTCGGCATGGCGCCGGCCCTGTCCCGGCGCTGGGCGCGGCGTCACGCGGCGGCGCTCGACCGGATGCGCCGGGCGGGGCACCGGTCCGACCACGTCGCGGCGGCCGCGAAGGTGGCGCGCCTCGCCATGCAGGCCGGGGTGATGGCGCTCGGCGCGGTGCTGATCCTCTCGCGCGAGGCGTCGGCCGGCAGCCTGATGGGTGCGAACCTGCTGCTCGGCAAGGTGCTCGGACCGTTCGACGCGCTCGTGTCGAGCTGGCGGCGCTGGATCGCGGCTTGGGCCGCTTGGCGCCGTGTGGTGGCACTCCTGGCAGCGCCCGAGATTGCATCGGGCGGGGGAGCGGCGCCATCGCCGGGCGAGGTCGGTCTCGTGCTGCGGGATGTGTGCTTTCACGAGCCTCGGACCGGCCGCGCACTCCTTCAGGACGTCACGCTGGACTTGGCGCCGGGCACGGCGACGGCGCTTGTCGGGCCGAACGGCGCTGGCAAGTCCACGCTGCTGCGGCTGATCATCGGCCTGCTGTCCCCGAGCGCCGGGCACGTCCGGCTCGGCGGCATCCCGATCGCAGCGAGCGACCGGAGCCGCATCGGCTACCTGCCCCAAGGCGTGCACCTGCTCGATGGCACCGTCGCGGAGAACGTCGCCAGATTCGAGGATGGACCAACTGACTCCGTCATCGCCGCCGCGACCGCGTCCGGCGTCCACGAGATGGTTGGGCGCCTGCGCCAAGGCTACGAAACGCGCATCGGCCAGGGCGCCCCCACGCTCTCCGGCGGGCAGCGGCAGCGCATCGGGCTGGCGCGCGCCCTGCACGGCGCACCGCTATTGCTTACACTCGACGAGCCGGACGCGAGTCTGGATCAAGCGGGCGAGGCAGCGCTGCTCCGGGCCGTCAGCGCCGCGCGGGCGGCAGGTGCGGTCGTGGTGATCGTGACCCATCGCCCGCCTCTCCTGGCGCGGATGGATCTGATCGTCACGGTCCGGGACGGCCGCATCGCGTCCGTCGAGCCGCCGCCTAAAGTCGAGGCACCCGGCCCGGCCCATGTGCAGCCCGTCTCGGCCCGGCAGGGAAGAATAGCATGAGCATGGCAGCGACCGGACCGGGCGGGATTGAGGCGGCTGGCGATGCTTATCCGGCGCCGTCGCTGCGCCGCGTCGCGCTCGCGAGCGCGCTGACCGTCGCACTCGGCTTCGGCGGCCTCGGCACCTGGGCCGCTCTCACGCGGCTCGACAGCGCGGTGGCGGCTTCCGGTGAGTTCGTCGCCGCGGGTAAGCGCAAGACCGTGAGCCTGCTGGACAGCGGCATCCTGAAGAAGCTGCTCGTCAGGGAGGGCGACCACGTCGCCGCCGGACAGCCCCTGCTTCTCCTCGACGACGTGCAGGCGAGCGCCGCCCGTGACCAGGCCAAGGCGCAATACTGGGGCGCCGTCGCGAGGACGGGCCGCCTGGAGGCGGAGACCCAGGACCGGCGCACGCTAGATATCCCTGCAGACCTGATCGCGGAGGCTAGGCGGGACCCGGCTGTCGCCTCGCTGCTGCAGGCTGAGCGCGCGCTCTTCGCCTCGCGCTGGGACACGTTCGACGGCAGTGCTCGCATCACCGCCCGCAAGGTCCAGCAGCTTCAGACCGAGGCCGCCTCGCTGCAGACCCAAGTGCAAGCCCTGAGCACGCGCCTGTCGCTGACCGAGGAGGAAGCAAGAGGCGTGGACACCCTGCTCCGGGACGGTTTTGCGCCGAGGACGCAGGCATTGGGGATGCACCGGGCCATCGCGGAGCTGCAGGGCACCCTCAGCGACACCGCGGGCCGACTCGAGCAGACCCGCGAGGCCATTGAGCAGACCAAGCTCGAGCTGACGAACCTCGCGGAGACCCGGCGCTCGGACGCGGCCAAGGACTTGCAGGAGACCAAGGCAACGATCGCCGACGCCGTCCAGCGCCTGCGGGCTGCCGAGAGCCTGCTCGAACGCAGCGTCGTCCTCGCACCCGAGGCTGGCGTGGTCACCGACATCAAGTTCTTTACGCCGGGCAGCAGCATCACGGCGGCCCAGCCGGTGCTCGACATCGCGCCCAGCGACGACAGGCTGCTGATCGAGGCAGAAGTCGTGCCGACGGAGATCGAGCACGTCCATGTCGGCGCGCGCGTCAACGTCAAGCTCTCCGCCTACAAGGCGCATAGGGTGCCAACGATCGAGGGTCGCCTGGTCTACGTCGCCGCCGACCGGCAGCAGGACGCGCACGGCGACCCGGTATTCCTCGTCCGCGCCGAGCTTGACCGGGACGCGCTGAAGCCCTTCCCCGGCGTCGCCGTTTACGCCGGGATGCCCGCCGACGTCCTCATCATCGGCCGCGAGCGAACGGTGCTCGACTTCATCATCTCACCAATCCGCGACGGCATGCGCCACGGCATGCACGAGGAATAGGCGTTAGAGCCTAGATTCCGTGAGTCGCCGTTATGGTGGAGGGGGTTTCCGACATACTGGTGTCTAGCCCCATCCACCACTGTCCCGAATTGCCCTGAGCTATCGACCTTATGTGGCTAGCGCATCCCGCAGTGTCTAGGCAAGTCCACCCGCAGCCCGCTAGAGAGCGGGGGTAGAAGCGGGGGTAGGGAGACCTGCATGACGAAGCTGACAACGGTGGCCGTACGGGCGCTGAGGGAACCGGGCCGCTATCCGGACGGCGACGGCCTTTACCTGCAGGTGGCTCGGGGCGGCTCCAAGCAGTGGCTGCTGCGCTACAAGGTGCGTGGCCGCGAGCGCCAGATGGGTCTTGGCTCGGCAGGCGAACCGCCCGGCCGCGTGTCCCTTGCCGAGGCCCGCCTGTGCGCGGCCGAAGCTCGCGCCAAACTACGTGAGGGGCAGGATCCGATCGAGGCGCGGCGGGCCGAAGGACGGGAGCGCGAAGCGGCTCGGCAGCGGGCAGGGGCGAGCACGTTCCGCGCTGTGGCGGAGACTTACCTGGCCGCGCGCGAGGGCGAGTGGCGGAATGATAAGCACCGCTACCAATGGCGGCAGACACTTGAGACTTGGGCCTATCCCACTCTGGGCTCGGCGCCGATGGCAGACGTGGACACGACGGCGGTGCTGCGGGTGCTGGAGCCAATCTGGCAGGCCAAGCCCGAGACGGCTTCGCGGCTGCGTGGACGCATCGAGAACATCCTCGACTACGCCCGTGCCCGCGGCCTGCGCGAGGGCGAGAACCCGGCGCGCTGGCGCGGGCACCTCGCGCACATGCTGGCACGCCCTGGCAAGCTGCGCCGCGTGCGCCACCACCCCGCTCTGCCCTGGCAGCGCATGGGCGGCTTCATGACGGAACTGCGTGCCCGCCCGGCGATGGCTGCGCGTGCCCTGGAGTTTGCGATCCTGACCGCCGCGCGCTCGGGCGAGGTGCTGGGCGCGCGTTGGCGCGAGGTGGACCTTAACGCTGAGGTCTGGGCGGTGCCCGAGGAGCGGACGAAGGCGGGCAGGGAGCATCGGGTGCCCTTGAGCGGCGCGGCTACCATCCTGCTCCGCACACTGCAGCCGCTCTCGCGCGGCCCGGAGACCCCCGTGTTCCCGGGCCAGCGCCCGCGTGCTCCGCTGTCCGGCATGGCCCTGGAAATGCTGTTGCGACGCATGAACCGGGAGGCCGCGGACGAGAGCGCAGCTGTCGGCAGCGGCGAGTACGGCGACGATCTGGCTCCCGAGCAGCCCCCGCGCTGGTGCGACCGCAACGGGCACGCGATCACGCCACACGGATTCCGCTCGACGTTTCGCGACTGGGTGGGCGAGTACAGTCACTTTCCTGCCGACCTGGCCGAGGCCGCGCTGGCGCATGCCGTGCGAGACAAGACGGTGGCCGCCTACGCGCGGGGCGACCTGTTCGACAAGCGCCGCCAGCTTATGGAGGCCTGGGCAGAGTGGTGCGTGCAACCCACCACCGCCGAGGTCAACAAGCTCACCTCTATGCAGCGTGGGAAGGCGTAGACGCCATGGGCCAGCACGACGACGGAGCTGCTCAAGCAGAACGCTTCCGGAAGGCGATGGAAGCCACAACGCTGGAAAACATGGACGAACTCCATGCTCTGGCGGATGGCACCGGAAACCCGCTCTACACTTGGAAGGCGCTCTCGATGTGGTTCGATATGAATGAGAAGCGCGCCAGGGCGGGGTCGGATTGGCTAGCTATGCCAGATTGGTGTCTATCTTATCTAGCCATCGTGTCGAGGCGGCTCCACGACCTAACCGAGGGCAAGGACTACATGGAGACCCCAACGCCTTACGGAAAGCTGCCTAGCACCTGGGACTCCGTCAAACGCGCGCACCGTCGCAAGGCGGTCTTCAGCCCAGCCGAGGCTCGCAAGCGCGCACTTCATGCGCTCGGTCTCAAGCGCAATGGCTGGGATGCCTTCGAGCGCGCCCGGAAGCTGGACGAGCAGGAAGAAGATGCCTTCATTGTAGATGCGTTGTGTTTCAACGGCCTGAGCAAGAAAGCGGCGATTGAGGCGGTGCTTGATCTGCACGGGTCACGCGCTGAGGAGCCTGGATCGAAGCACCGTGTGACCACGGAAGCCCGCAGTGTCCATAAGCGGATCGCAGCCGTCCATCGGGCAAGGATGCCCAAACCCCGGTAGGGGTTTGGGCATTACAGCGCCTTGTAGACTGGTATAGATGGGCCGGCACTTCGCACAGACGTGGAGTGCCAGCCGATGTCTCACCTTTCCTCATCTCGACCGGTCCGACCGCGCAGATGCGCCCGTCGCGATCCGGCCCCCGACTATAGGCCTGACGATCCGCTCATTTCGGCACGCGAAGCCGCGAAGGAGACGGGCCGTGGCCTCTCGACGTTCTGGCGCGATGTGAAGGCAGGCCGGCTGCCCAAGCCTATCTACGTCAACCCACGCAGCCCACGCTGGCGCCTGTCGGAGCTGAAGAGCGCGCTTCCCTAAGAATGCAACCCCAGCGGGGTGCGCCGGGGCTGCAAGAGTAGACGAAACGTCGCACACGAACTCTACCCGCGGCCGACTCCCGGTTCAAGCGCCCTGCTCCCACCAGGAGTAGTCCATGATCGTTCCAACTGACCCCCGTGTCGCCGACCGGCTCGCCACCCGGTGCGTCGAACGCCTCGACTTCGCGGCCGTGAACGCCGCGGCACTGTGCGCGCTGCCCCAACTGCTTGCGCGCTGGCTGCCGGACGGCAGGGCCGAGGGCCCGGAGTGGGTCGCGCGGAATCCGCGTCGCGACGACCGCAATCCCGGTAGCTTTAAGGTCAATCTACGGACCGGGCGCTGGGCCGACTTCGCTAACGGCAAACGTGGCGGCGACCCCGTCAGCCTCGCCGCCTACCTGCACGGGCTGCGCCCGATCGAGGCTGGACGGCGCCTCGCGGCGATGTTGGGCCTGCCCGGTGGGAGGCTGCAGCATGGTTGACCGGCACGAAGCCGACTTCGAGCTGGCCGTGGGTGAGGCCGCCGACACCACCGATCCGTTCGCCCCGCTAACGCCGGGTGAGGCGCACGGCTTGGACCCGGCACGGGTGGAGCCGCCCGAGGAACTGTGGGAGCCGATGCTGCCCGCGCCCGGCGAGCCGCCGGAGGCGGGGCGGATAGTCCACCCCGCGCACGGCACTGCCGTCGGGCGCTGGGTCTACCGCGACGCCGGCGGGCGACCCCTGCTCGCGGTGACCCGCTTCGAGCCGTGCGACGAGTATGGCCGGCCACTACGGGACAGGCGCGGCAAGGTCAGGAAAGAGGTGCTGCCCTACGTCTACGGACGGCGAGTGTGGACGCCCACGCGGGGTCGGCACGCTGGTCAGCGCCTGGACAGGACGGGGTGGCACTTTAAGCGCCCGACCCCGCCAGTCCCGCTCTACGGGCTCGACCGGCTCATAGCGCGCCGCGACGCGCCCGTGCTGGTGTGCGAGGGCGAGAAGAAGGTGGATGCGGCGGCGGTGCTCTTCCCCGGGCACGTGGCCGTCGCCTCCCAGGGCGGCAGCGGCGCCGCAGCTGTGGCAGACTGGTCGGTGCTCGCCGGGCGCGTGGTCATCATCTGGCCGGACAGGGACGCCCCGGGCCGGCGCTACGCCGAGGCGGTCGCGCGGCTCGCGACCGAGGCCGGAGCGGCCTCCGTTCGCGTCGTAGAGGTGCCGAGCGAGTGGCCGGACGGCTGGGACCTGGCGGACCCGCTACCGGAGGGCGCGACGCCGGAGGCCTTGGTTGCGCTGCTGGCCAAGGCGCCGACTACGGCGGGCGTGCCGCCGCTGGCGGAATTGCCTCTGGGCTACCGGCTCGACGGGCGCGGGCTGTTCCTCCAGCCCCGTCCCACGCAGAACAACCCCGATCCCGACTGGCTGTTCGTCGCCGGCCCCTTCCAGGTCGTGGGCGAGACGAACGACGGCGCCGGGCAGGAGTGGGGCGTGCACCTGCGCTGGCGGGACCGGGACGGGCGCGTGCACCAGTGGATCGTGCCCAAGCGCCTGGTCCACACGGAGGGCGGCGCGATTGCCGCGGAGCTGGAGAGCCGCGGGCTGCACTGCTCCCACACCCGATCGGCGCACGAGGCGTTGAAGGGCTTCATCGGCGCGGTGCGCTCGCCGCGGCGGCTGCGCTGCGTGGACCGCATCGGCTGGCACGAGTCCGAGCGCGGGCCCGTGTTCATGCTGCCCGGCGGAGAAGCGTTCGGGCCGGGCGCGGACGACGTGGTCCTGCAGGACGCGGCGACTGCGCGCGGCGAGGACGCGTTTCGCCCGGCGGGCACGCTCGCGGACTGGCAAAGCGAGGTGGCCCGCTACGCCGTGGGCAACGACAGGATGGCCCTGCTCATGGCCGCTGCCTTCGCCGGGCCGCTGCTCGAGGTCGCCTCCGAGGAGAGCGGGGGCATCCACGTCGTCGGCGGATCCAGCTCCGGCAAGAGCAGCATCGTCCGTGCAGCTGGAAGCGTGTGGGGACGCGGCGACGAGAAGGGGCAAATCGGCGCGTGGCGGGCGACGGTGAACGGCCTAGAGGCCGTCGCGGCCGAGCGCAGCGACGCGGTGCTGATCCTCGACGAGCTCGGGCAGGCTGACGCGCGCGAGGCCGGAGATGCCGTCTACATGCTGGCCAACCAGATCGGGAAGGCCCGAGCCGGGCGCGACGGCGACTCCAGGCGCAGGCGCACCTGGCGCTGCCTGATCCTGTCCACGGGCGAGGTGTCGCTCGGCGGCAAGATGGCCGAGGCGGGCAAGCGCGCCATGGCCGGGCTCGCGGTGCGGCTCGTGAACCTGCCCGCGGACGCCGGAGCGGGCATGGGCGTCTTCCAGATGCTCCACGGCAGGGAGAGCCCCGCCGCGCTCGCCGACCATCTCCGGGCGGCGACGACGACCGTCTACGGCCGGGCCGGGCGCGCCTACCTCGCCCGCCTGACCCACGAGCGAGCGACGCAGCTGGAAGCGTTGCGGACCTTCCTCGCCAACCTCCGCGCAGGGTTTCTGGACCGTTATGTGCCGGCGGCGGCGGACGGGCAGGTGCGGCGGGTGGCGGCCCGCTTCGCCCTGATCGGCGCCGTCGGCGAGCTGGCGCGCAACTACGGCGTGCTGCCCTGGCCAGAGCGCGAGGCGATGCGGGCCGCTGGCGCGTGCTTCGAGGCGTGGCTGGAAGCGCGCGGCGGGGCTGGCGCGGGTGAGGACACACAGGCGATCGCGCAGGTGCGCGCCTTCATTGAGGTGCACGGCAGCAGCCGGTTCGAGTTCCTCGGTGGCAGCGGCATCGAGTCGGTCACCGCGGACACGCGGACGGTCAACCGGGCCGGGTTCAGGCGCCGGGTGGGGCTCGGGCGAGGGCGGGCGATGGGAGTTCCTGATTCTGCCCGAGACTTGGGCCGCGGAGGTGTGCAAGGGCCTCAACCCCGAGCGGGCCGCGCGAGCCCTCGCCGGCGCCGGCCACCTGCGGCGCGATCAGGATGGAAGGCACCTGCAGCGCCACGAGCCCCCTGCCCGGCCTCGGCCGGCCGCGCGTCTACGTCGTCCGCGGCTCAGTGCTGGGCGGCGACGATGCCTCGCCCGGTCAGCCTCGCCTTTGCCGCTTGCTTCGGCGCGGAAGCGCCGCTTGCGACCGGCACGATGTCCCCCGGCAGTGGGACTGGTGGGTCCGGTGGGGCCGCACCGCCGAAGACCAGCAGAACAGGGGATCTCCGCACTTTGAAGGGCAGCCCCACCAGTCCCATCGGATGGTGGGGCTGGTGGGACGGGGGCGAAGCCTTGGCGGAACAGGAAGCAATCCCACCGGCCCCACGTGGTCCCACCGCTTCGTACGGGGATCTGCAGCAGCAGTGGCCGGCAGATATGGCGACGGTCCCCAAGATGGCAGCCCCGCTTCAGGCACAGACCGGGGACGAGGAAGAGGCCGCGCTCGTGCCTAACGGGCCGGAGTTCGTGGCCACAGCGGTGAAGGGCTGGATCAGCGGCGTCGGTGCCAAGACCGCTTACATCGAGCCGGGCAGCCCCTGGGAGAACGGATACGTGGAGAGCTTCAATGGCAAGCTGCGGGACGAGCTGCTCAACGCCGAGGCGTTCAACACGCTCGCAGAGGCCAAGGCCCTGATCGAGCAATGACGCGTGCGCTACAACACCGTACGCCCGCACTCCTCGCTCGGCTACCGGCCACCTGCGCCGGAGGTCGTCCTGTCGGGCACGCCGATGCCGCCCGGCCGCCCAGGCCCGACCGGGTCACATCCCCCGCCCGCTGCCGTCCCGCACTAACGTTTTGCCTGGATCACCCGATGGGGCTGGTCACCTCGTTGGCGTCGGGCTGGACTGTAGCCGGATCGAGGCGCGTGTCGAAGTGACCCGCTTAGGTCGTTCGACTTTGGGGCGGCGCGCGCCGTCGGTTGCTACCGTTGTTTCCAGCAGCGGTCGGTGCCACTACCGCGCGCCCGCCAAGGAGGTGTTGAGCTAGGCGCCCAGATACCGGCCGAAGTGCTCAGCCATCCTTCTGTCGTCCCATTCTGCCCTGCTCCGCGATCAGCTGGTGGCGGTCGCGCCGGGTAGGTGGGCGCCCTCGTGGAGGCTCGGCCGCGGCCCCCTCGCGATCCAAGGGGCGCCGCCGGCGCAGGACCTGCACGCTGCTTCTCTCATGCCGCCCCGCCCTGCGGCAGCAGGTAGGTCGCGCAGAGGCGCTCCAGTCGCCTGACGATTCGCCGGACCGTGTCGGGCGACTCCTTCGCGACTTCCGCGAGCACATGGCGGTGGAACTCCTCGATGCTCTGCAGGTCGCGCATGGCATGCTGCAGGCGGGTGGCCGTCTCCAGGGTCTTGCGCAGACTGTCAGTGGCCTGAAGCAGCAAGCGCGGGTTGCGCGGCCGGCCGTCGGGCCCGCGCGCGTGCTCGGCAACGTCGAGCGCGGTCTGAATGCACTGGCGGATGTAGGCGATCGCGTCGAGGGCACCGCGGCCGATGATGTCGTCCGGCGTCACGGGCCTGGGCAGCATCGCCGTGATTGCCCGGCCGGCATCTGCGGCTGGGTCCTCGCTCCGAAGCGCCTCCTCCTCGCCCGCTCGCCTCACTACTTGCTCGATGGCCGCGGCGGCCCGGCCCGAGTCGAACAGGTCCTGCGCCCAGCGGAACAGGCTGGCACGGCAGGTGCCCCGGCCCTCGAAGCGGCGCAGCACGCGGGCGCGGTTGAGGGCGTCAGGGCCGACCTGTTCCAGTTCCGAGAGCAGAGCCGTCTCGACTTCGCGCCGGAGCCCCTCACGCTCCTCGGTCGTGAGGGGCTGGGCGCTGCTCTCCTGGGTCGCTCCACGCTGACCTGCGATGCGTGGTAGGTTCTCAGCTGGTCGCCTAATCTCATCCATGGCGGTGATCTCCCTCATGCTGGGGCAGTCTCGCGTCACGACGATGCCGATGCGACCGGGAGTAGACTTTTGGCGTCGTGCTGTGGATCGCCACCGAAGGAGCAGTCTGGGGTGCGATCCGCCACCACCGGCTGCTGACCGGAACCGCGGTCGTCCCCGACGGCGCCGGGTACTACCGAGCCGGCCGGTTTCTGTTTATTTTCAACTTCTTGTGCTTTCGCGATACGGCCGATCCCTCATCGGTTCCCACATCAGGCGTACGGTCGGCGGAGAACGATTGCGAACGGCTGGATGCACGCTGGCCCGCCTCAACAGGCTGCGTCGTCTCCATGCCGGCTTCGGGCAGAGACTGATTGCCTTCACAAGCAACGTCTTGCTCCGCACTGCACAGCTTCATGGCGCAGGCGCCCTGGTCGTCGGTCACACCTGGGAGTAGTGATCTTCCCGATGGCGCTGGGCTTCAACCTGCTGGGCGATGGCGTGCGTGACGCGCCCGACCCGCAACAGGACTGACCCGAGGGGACCTGTCATGCCGGAGATCGACTACGCCGCGTCTTACCCTTCCGCCCGCGCGCCCGTCTTCGGACGCTCCGTTATCGCCACCTCGCACTCGTTGGCGTCACAGGCCGGGATGGCGATGCTGCTGCGCGGCGGCAATGCGGTGGACGCCATCCTGGCTGCGGCGATGACGCTGACCGTGGTGGAACCCAGCGGCAACGGCCTGGGCAGCGATGCTTTCGCCATCGTCTGGGACGGCCGGGAACTGCATGGGCTGAACTCCTCCGGCCGTTCTCCCGCAGACTGGACACCGGAGCGCTTCGCTGGCCGCGAGGAGATGCCGCATCTTGGCTGGGAGGCCGTTACCGTGCCGGGTGCCGTCGCCGCCTGGGCGGAGTTGAGCCGACGCTTCGGCCGGCTATCGCTGGAGGAGGTCGCCACCCCCGCGATCCGCTTCGCCCGCGCCGGCTTCGCCGTCACGCCGATCGTCGCCCGGATCTGGGCAAGCGCCGCGGGTTCGTTGGGCGACCAGCCCGGCTTCGCCGAGTGCTTCCTGCCCGGGGGCTGTGCGCCCCGCGCCGGCGAGGTGTTCCGGTCGGAGGCGCACGCGCGCACGCTGGAAACGATCGCGGCAACCGGAGGCGAGGCCTTCTACCGCGGCGAGCTAGCCCGCGCGATGGCGGCCGACGCGGCCCGCCACGGCGGCGCGATGACCGAGGCGGACCTGGACGCGCACCGCGCCGACTGGGTCGGCACCTTGTCCCGTTCCTATGCCGGCGCGGTGGTGCATGAGCTGCCGCCGAACGGTCAGGGCATCACGGCGCTGATGGCGATGGGCCTGCTGGAAGCGGCCGGCGGCAGCGGCGCTGGCGTGGACGATGCTGACACGCTCCACCTCTCGATCGAGGCGGTCAAGCTCGCCATGGCCGACGCTGCCGCCTACGTCGCGGACCCGGCGGCGATGCTGGTTCCCGCGGCGGCGCTGCTCGACCCCGGTTACCTGGCCGAGCGCGCCAAACTGATCGACCGCAACCGTGCCGGTGATCCCGGCCACGGCGCGCCCGCCCGCGGCGGCACGGTCTGCCTGTCGGCGGCCGATGCGGACGGGATGATGGTGTCGTTCATCCAATCGAACTACATGGGCTTCGGCTCCGGCGTGGTGGTGCCGGGCACCGGCATCAGCCTGCAGAACCGCGGCGCCGGCTTCGTGCTGGAGCCCGGCCACCCCAACCAGGTTGGGCCACGCAAGCGCCCGTTCCATACCATCATCCCCGGCTTCGCGGCGGGCGCGGACGGCACGCCGCTGATGGCGTTCGGGCTGATGGGCGGGTTCATGCAGGCACAGGGCCATTTGCAGCTGGCGCAGCGCATCTTCGGCTACGGCCAGAACCCGCAGGCAGCGGCCGACGCGCCGCGCTGGCGTGTGCTGTCCGGCCGCAGGGTGGTGGTGGAGCCCGGGACGGGCGCGACGGTGATCGAAGCACTGCGCGCCCACGGGCACGAGGTGGCCATAGAGGCGCCGGATAATGTGTTCGGCTTCGGCGGCGCCCAGGTTGTGCTGCGCCAGGGCGACCGTTACGTGGCCGGCTCTGACCCGCGCAAGGATGGCCAGGCGCTGGGCTGGTAGGGTCGGTGGCAGCCCGGACACAACGGCAGGCGACCCCAACTGCGACATTCGGAGCCGGCCGACCAAGGTCCGGCCTCGGAGACGACGCTGCCCTAGCTCCTCGGTCGGTAGGACCGGCTGCTTTGCGCCCATCGAAGGCGCTCAGCCGAGCTGGGCAGCTCCCCGGAAGCGGTCGTTGAACCAGAGAAGCCGAGCGGCGAGCTTGGGTGGTGTACGGCTGGTCTGCTTCAGAGCGGCCCCATTTGGTAAGCGGGCATCGTGGTGCCGCACGTGAAGGCATGTCGGCGCATTGCATGCCACGTTACATGAGGATAATCGACGCGGCGAAGCTAGATCGCCGCTTCTGCCAGTCGCTCCCGTAGACGCGGAACCACGAAATCGGCGAAGGCGCGCAGCTTGAGCGGCAGGCGGCTTTGTTTTGCATAGATCAAGTGCACCGGGCGGGGAATGGGCTCGTAGGCTTCGAGCAGCAACCGTAGCTGGTCGTCCCGCACATAGTTGGCGACCTGGTAGGACACGGCCCTGATCACCCCCGCGTCTGCCAAGCCCGCGTCGATTGCCGCATTGATAGTGCTGACGCTGAGACGCGACCTGAGAGGTACGGCGAGCTCGTTCCCGTCTGACCGGTAGCGCCAGGTGGTGGGGGACGACACGCTCTCGAACGAGATTACATCGTGGTCGGCCAGATCCTGCGGCACGGCCGGCGCTGCGCGCGAGGCGAGATACGCCGGGCTTGCGCAGGTCACCCGGCGGACGGTGCCCAGCCGGGTCGCGATCAAGCTGCTGTCGGGCAGATTGGCGATGCGCAGGGCGACGTCGACCTGATCGTCGAGGAAGTGGGTCACTCGGTCGGTCAGCATGAGATCGACGGACACCTCGGGACACGCCTTCAGGAAGGCGATGACGACGGGTAGGACGTGCAGCCGGCCGAACATGGTTGGGGCGGTGACGACAAGGTCGCCCTTGGGCTCGGTGTACTCGCCGGCCGCGGCGCGCTCGGCCTCGTTCAGCTGCTCCAGGATCGTCTTGGCCGACGTGATGTAGGCCCGGCCGGCGGACGTCAGCTCCAAGCCTTTGGACGAGCGGATCAGGAGGTCTGCCTTCAGGTGGCTTTCGAGATCGGACACTTTGCGGCTTACGGTGGCGAGCGGCTGGCCGAGCTTGCGGCTGGCCTTGGACAGGCTGCCGCACTCCACCGCCGTGAGCATCACCTGCATCGCGTCCAGACGATCCATAGGGCTTCCCAGACTGTGGAACGACACAATCCTAGCCTGCGGAAACCAGGGCTTTCCACTGCGCGGTAGGCCGCTTCCCGAACTCAATCACTACTCAGCTTCTTTAAAAAGACCGAGATCACCCTCGTCAACCAGGGTGGCGGGCGCCGCAAGACCAAGGAGATTGAGCGATCAACTTCTCGGCAAGAATCTCGCCGCCCTCGGCCGAGACCCCACGCGAACAATGATCGGGATGCCATGATGAACGACACCTCGCGCTTCAGCGCTGGCCGGCTGGCCGCGCTCTGTTTTGTCGGGATGCTTTTTGCGCCCACCATCACATCGGCTGCGGTCGTCGATCGCGGTGAGGAAGGGCCGCCGCTGTCAGAGATACGCCGCGCTCCGAAATCGATCTACCCAGACCAGCAGGTTATTACTGCGCAGCCATCGCCTTCGGAGGTCGATCCTGCCTATCTTGGCCCAGTATTGCTCATGAAATCGGCGATCGTAGACCTGGAGGCAGGTACAGCGACGCTGCCCCTGCGGAAAGGACGATTGGAATCAGGCGAGCTGGTCTGGTCGATTATGACGGACACGACTGATCCGAACCTCGCCAACCTGCATGGCGTCGCTTACTCGCCCAAGCTTGCCTACGCCGTGACGGGGAAGGCCGCACGTGAAGCCCGTATCGACATGGACGGCACGATCGTCTTCAAGTCCGGAAAAGTTGATTTCTCGCCCGAGCACAAAGTGGTTCCCGGAGCTGCGCCCAACTTCTTCCCACCCAAAGCCGCTCAACCCGGCTCGGTCGGAGACGCGGACTACTCGCCTCTCGTCCAATTCGCGAACGCCAAAAATGCCCTCTTCAATATGCCAATGGTAGCGTTCAATGTCTCGGCCGACGAACTTAACAAGATGTGCGACGGGAACGTTGACTACACCCGAGTTGAAGACAAAGTTGTAAAGATATGTCCGCGCGACGGTACTGTCACTCTCAACCTAACACTGGGATACACATTCGGTAAGCCGATTTTCTATCTGTCCACCGAGGCCAATGACCCAACGGTCGCGGCGCTTGAAGGGGCAACGTACACGCCCGCTCTCAAAGATGTTCCATTCGCGCTGGAGGACGCCTCCCCTGGTGAGGCTGCGGAGCGCCTTTATACGTTTGTGAACGGGCCTACAGGCATCGACAATCCTTTTCGCCAGGGCCTCGACAGCGCGCTATCCGATAAGGGTAGTCATGGGCCGCTAAATGTCCTGGGGGGCATCCCGACAATCAATCTGGACTACAGCCCGCTGTGGCGTCTGTTCCCCGTCAGGTGGACGAACGCCGCTATCGAGAAGGGTTACCGGACCAAAATGACCGATGCGATTGCAATTGAGGACGCCGGCGAGCGCGGCATCCTCGAGAGCATTGCGGGCGGTAAGCCGAGGGCAGTCGGGTTTATCGTAAACTGTCCTGTTGTCTATCGGATCAACTGATCTGGTCGTCAATCGAGTGCCGGGTTTCCGCTCGGCATCTCCATCTTCTCAGCTGGAATGAACAATGATCAAGGACTTAATCGCCCTAACGCTTTTTGGCGGTGCAGTGATGCTCACACCATCGCTGAGCGAGGCCAGACAACCCACGCAGCTCATGGTGGGCGACCCCGCGAGACAAAATGTGACCTTCTCCTTTGGCCATGAGACCCGGGGGGATGAGGGAATAGGCGTTGAAACGCACCAGGTTGGGAATCCAGGTGCCAAACTGTCTATTTGGGTTGATCGCAATCCAAGTCGGCTGTTCTCACGCATTCTGACAACGGACAATTGCAAGTATGGTGATGACGGTACGCATTGCAGGCTCGTCATTGCCCGGAACAGCCCCGAGTATCGGCGGTTCGTTGCGGAGTTCAAGCGAGGTAATACGGTTCACATCGAGGTTGAGAATGCAGGGGTAATGCAAATGAGTAGCAGTGCTTCTCTGACAGGTTTTACGCGTAAGTTCGGGCCGCAGACATAGGACTTTGGGTGAGCCTTAGGCGGTGCCAACATGAGACCCCCGTCGAGTGCAACAGCCGCTTCGAAGCGGGTTAGTGTCCGTCTGGAATAGGTTTAGTCAGAGGCGAACGCGATGCGCCGCATTCATGGAGCCGGCCCCGACCGCAGAATCGCAACACGACGGTGAGCGGCGCGGTCGCGCAGCGGCGGACGGCCCGCCCCGACGGCCGGCAGCTGCACCCCTGGTCGGTCAGGGTCATGCGCTGGACCAACGCCGTGGCGATGCTCGCCGGGATCACCTCTGGCTTGCGCATCTACGACGACGACGTGATCATACGCGGCTGACCTTCTCCAAATACCGCCACCTCGGTGAATCTATCGTGCCAGTCCGGTGGCGACTCAACCGCAAGCCAGTTCATCCGAACACTTCTCGGTCCACGCACATATCAGGCAGACCGTGTGAAAACTCGGATGCCCACGAGCGGCGCGTAATATAGAGACCGTGCTTGCGCTCTTCTCGCAGTCTTATGTCGCTGGCAAGGGTCACAGAGTTCGAATGCTGCTTATTGCCGTTACGGCACAGAGTTTTCACACGGTCTGCAGGAGTTTCGTTTGCTCTCATTGGCTGCAATCTATCAGCTGGCGCAGATTTTCGGATCGACAGCAGTCGTCACGTCTCTCGTGTTTGTTGGTCTTGAACTCCGAAGGAACACTAAGGTTACGCGGGCGGCGTCCCACCATGCCGTCACTGCCTCCCTGAACGAACTCAACATGTTCTGGGCCGGCAACGCCGAAATAGCGAAAATATGGCTTATGGGATTGGGTGATAGAAACGCGCTGTCGCCCGAAGAGCGTTGGCGGTTCGACTCGATGCTACGTAGTTATCTACATGTCTGCGAGACAATGTTTGTTCAGGCGGCTCTTGGCGCCGGCGACGAAAGTATCGTCACGGCTGAAGAGAATGGCATAAGACAGCTTTTTACCTCGCAGAGTGCGCGGGATTGGTGGAGGGATAATCCGTTCGGCTTTTCTACGGCTTTTAAAGCTTACATCGATGCCCTCGTGATATCGCCTCGCTGATGCCCTGATGCGGCAAATCTCAGTGTTGGAGTGGCCGTCCGCCCAGTAAATGCGAGGACACGAAACGGCTCGGTCGGCTTATCCGGACTGTGGACAATAGCCGTTACCGCGGTGACCATCTGAACATCTGCGGTCACGACCTGCGCTTATTGATCCGGCCATAGTGGTCTTGGGGCGCGAAAGCAGGCATCCCATGTTCCTGGGATGGTTCACGTGGACATGCGCAAGCTGCCGGCGGCAGCGCAGGAGGAACGCCGGCGTCAAGTGGTGGGATTGCGCGAGAGCGGGCTGACCTATGCCGCGATCGCCGCGCAAACGGGCCTGACTGAGAACGGGGTGTCCGGCATCTGCCGGCGCTACGCCGAGCGGGGCATGGCGGGCCTGGTCAGCGGGACGCGCGGCCCGGCCTCTGGCACGGGACGGTTCCTGTCGGCGCGGCAGGAGGCGGAGGTGCAGGAGCTGATCTGCCAGCACATGCCGGACGCCTTGGACCTGCCCTATGCGCTGTGGAGCCGGGCTGCGGTGCGGGCCCTTGTGTCGCAGCGCTATGGCGTGCGCCTGGCAGTGCGCAGCATGGGGACATACCTGGCACGCTGGGACTTCACGGCCCAGAAGCCGCTGCGGCGCGCCTACGAGCAGTCGGCAGAGGCCGTGCAGCGTTGGCTGCGGCAGGACTACCCAGCCATCCAGGCGCGGGCCAGGCGGGAGAAGGGTACGGTCTTCTGGGGAGACGAGACGGGCTTGCGCTCGGACGACGTGCGCGGCCGCTCTGACGCAGTTCGGGGCCACACACCCGTGGTGCGTCCCTGCCACAAGCGGGCGGGCGTGGGCCTAATCTCCGCCGTGACCAACAAGGGCGAACTGCGCTGGATGATCCTCGATGGCGCGATCAAAGCGCCTGTCCTGATCCGCTTCATGCAGCGCCTGGTCCGAGAGGTCAAAGGCAAGGTGTTCCTGATCCTGGACAACTTGCCCGTCCACCGCGCCCGCTTGGTGCAGGACTGGCTGGCCGAGCGCAGGACGGAGATCGAGGTGTTCTACCTGCCCGCCTACAGTCCCGAACTCAATCCCGACGAGGGCCTCAATGCCGACCTCAAGCAGGCTGTCACGCGCAAGTCGCCGGCGCGCAGCAAGCCCGATCTCAAGCGCCGCGTGATCAACCACATGCGCAGCCTCTCGAAGCGGCCAGACCGCATCCGAAGCTACTTCGGCCATCGCACATTCGGCTATGCCGCTTAGACCAAGACCACCCTGGCCGGATCAATAGTGTGGAGAAGGCGGCCACGCGCTCGCGCAGGTAGCGGCTGAGTGGGTCGAGCAGCGTGCTCCGGGGCTGGCGCGGACCATAGACCGGCGGCTCCAGGCCGCGCTCGACCTATTTGCGCGAGGCCCAACGGGCGACGTGTCTTGTCCGACGATCACGCGGCGACGCCCTCTCACGGGGCTTTGGCCTTTCCACTGAATGGGAGGCTGCTTCCCGAACTCGGCCGCTGCCCGATAGGTCCCGAAAGGCCGACAACATCCTCGTCGAATAGTGCGGCCGGCGCCGCAAGATCCAGGAGATTGCGCGATGACCGTCCGCTTCAACACCGTCGACGTCGATGGCCTGATGGTGTTTTACCGATCCGCCGGCGATCCGAGCGCGCCGGTCGTGCTGCTGTTGCACGGCTTCCCCAGCGCCAGCCACATGTTCCGCAATCTGATCCCGGAGCTTGCCGGCACGTACCACGTTGTCGCCCTAGACCTGCCCGGCTTCGGCATGACCGAGCAGCGCGCCCGCGACGCCTTTGCCTACACGTTCGGCAACATCGCCAAGGTGGTCAGCCGCTTCACCGAAGTGCTCGGCCTGAAGCGGTTCGCCATCTACGTCTTCGACTACGGCGCCCCAGTCGGCTTCCGCCTAGCGCTGGCTCATCCTGACCGCATCAGCGCAATCGTCTCCCAGAACGGCAACACCTACCTGGAAGGCGTGTCCGAGGCCTTCGCTCCGGTCCAGGCCTACTGGAACGAGCCGAGCCAAGCCAACCGTGATGCCCTGCGCAGCCTTCTGACCCCGCAGACCACCATATTCCAATACACCCACGGCGTGAGCGACCCGGCGCTGGTGTCGCCCGACGGCCGCAATCTCGACGACTTCTACTTGGCGCGCCCGGGCAACGACGAGATCCAGCTAGACCTGCTCGGTGACTATAAGACCAACGTCGCCCTATACGGCGACATCCAGGCCTACCTGCGCGACAAGCGGCCGCCGGTGCTGGCGATCTGGGGCAGGAACGATCCCTTCTTTATCCCACAAGGCGCCGAAGCCTTCAGGCGAGACGTTCCGGACGCCGAGATCCGCTTCGTCGATACTGGCCACTTCGCCCTGGAAACGCACGCCCAAGAGATCGGTGCGGCCATGCGCGACTTTCTCGCCAAGCACCTGGGCTGACTCCCGGCCGCAGCCGCACGCCCCTCGGGGCGCACGGCTACATCTGACTTTCGAGGCCGCTGAGCGCGGGCCTCCACTGACCGAGGCTGACCATGACCACCACCCCGACAGACGTCATCCGCGACTTCTACGACAAGCTTGCCAGCGGCGACGCCGCTGGCGCCCTGAGCCTGATGGCCCCCAACATCGAGTGGACCACCATGTGGCACTACAAGGTCGAAGGCCGCGGTCCCGGTGCTGTCGCCGAGGGGCTGTTCAAACCCTTGGTAGCGGAGTGGACCAGCTTCTCGCTCGTGCCCACCGAGTTCATCACCGAAGGCGGGACCGTGGTGTCGCTTGGTGATTTCAAAGGCGTCCACGGCGCTACCGGCAAAACCTCGGAAGCGCGCTACGCCCACGTCTGGACCGTCAGCGAAGGCAAGATCAACACCTTCCGCCAGTATATCGATACGCTGGCCGTCGCCCAGGCTCGCGTCTGATGGACCGCGTGGACATCGTCACTGGCGCGAACCCATGTCGGAGTGAGGGCTAGCCATGCAGCATGTAGAACAGTTTGACGTCGTGATCCTGGGCAGTGGGCAAGGTGGCAAGCTGCTCGCCTGGCATCTTGGGAAGTCTGGCAAGCGGGTTGCGGTTGTCGAACGTCGCTGGGTTGGCGGCTCGTGCCCGGCTGTCGCTTGCCTCCCGTCCAAGAACGAGATCTGGAGCGCGAGGGTCGCTCAAGTTGTCCGCAACGCGGCGCCGTTCGGCACGCGCGTTGAAGGCGTCACGACGGACATGCGCACGGTCCGTGGCCGAAAGCAGGACATGGTCGAGCGCGACATCGCGGCGCATCTGACGGCTTACAAGGAAAGCGGCGCGGAACTCATGATGGGAACCGGCCGGTTCGTAGGCCCGAAGTCGATCGCCGTCGCCTTGAATGACGGAGGCTCGCGCACCCTCGCCGGGGCGGAGGTGGTGATCAACGTCGGAACTCATGCCGCGGTGCCCGACATCCCCGGTCTCAACGCGATCCGGCCGCTCACCCACATCGAGGCGCTCGAACTCGATTACCTGCCATCGCACTTGGTCGTTCTAGGCGGCGGATACGTCGGTATCGAGATGGCGCAAGCCTTTCGCCGCCTCGGGAGCCGGGTGACGATCATCGAGCCCGGTCGCCAGATGATGGCGCGCGAAGATCCCGACGTCGCCCGCGAGGTCAATAATATTCTCGCAGGTGAGGGGATCGACGTCCTGACCGATGCCAAGCCGTCTAGAGCGACAGGTCGTTCCGGCGATTCGGTGTCGATCACCGTGCGCACGCCGGATGGCGAGAAGACGATCGAGGGCAGCGACTTGTTGATCGCCACCGGCAGGATTGCCAACACTGCGGAGATCGGGCTCGAATCGACCGGCGTGGAGCTGGACGAGCGGGGGTTCATCCGCGTCAACGAACGGCTTGAGACGACCGCAGCCGGCATATGGGCCCTTGGAGAATGCGCAGGTAGTCCGCAGTTTACGCACGTCTCGGTCGATGATTTCAGGATCGTTCGTGACAATATGGCCGGCGGCAACCGCCGAACTGACGGTCGGTTGATCCCCTACGTCATGTTCACCGAGCCGCCGCTTGCGCGCGTCGGCCTTTCCGAAGCTGAGGCGGCGCGACGGGGCATCCCCGTACGTGTCTCCATCCTCCCGATGGCGCGCGTCCTCCGTACCCTGGCGACCGATGAGAAGCAAGGATGGCTGAAGGCGATCGTCAGCGCGCATGACGACCGGGTGCTGGGCTTCACCATGATCGGAGCGGAAGCGGGCGAAGTCCTCGCTGCGGTTCAGACCGCGATGATCGCGAATCTCCCCTACACGAAGCTTCGCGACGCAGTGATCGCGCATCTGACCTATGCAGAAGGTCTTGGCCCTCTCTTCGCGGGCATCCCCGAGCGGCCGGCGCATGTCGAAGAGCGTGCATTGGTCGAGTTCGACCGGTGACAGCCACGGAGAGTAAGCATGAGCCGTCTCCCGTTCCTCCGTTCACCGAAGCCACCGCGAGCCAGAAGGTGCGGGCGGCGGAGGACGCCTGGAACACGCGTGACCCGGCGCGGGTGGTCCTGGCTTACACGCCCGACAGCTGCTGGCGGAACCGGGTCGAGTTCCCGAACGGCCGCGAGGAGATCCAAGCTTTCTTAACGCGCAAGTGGGCTCGGGAACTGGACTACCGTCTGGTCAAGGAGCTCTGGACCTTTGCCGGGGACCGGATCGCGGTGCGGTTCGCCTACGAGTACCGCGACGACAGCGGGCACTGGTTCCGGGCCTACGGCAACGAGAACTGGCGTTTCGACGCCGACGGCCTCATGGCCGCACGCTTCGCGAGCATCAACGAACACCCCATCGCCGAAGCCGAACGGCAATTTCGTTGGACCCTTGGTCGCCGCCCTGACGGCCACCCGGGCCTCAGCGACCTTGGCCTCTGATGCCAAACCCACCGGCGCGCCATCCGGGCCAGGCATCAAGGACACCTGCGACGAGCGTCGCTGCACCAACTGTTCGATGGATGTGAAATGCTGAAGACCACCGGCGGCCAGCCACCGGCTCCTAAACTTGCCTTCCGACAAAGACGAACAGGTCACACAGGACGTCGCACGTGATCATTCAATCTAATCGAATTCACCTGCAAATCGCCGAACACAGCGTTGGATCGCAGTCCTTTCTGGCGTTGCTCCGGTGGGCCTTGGTTCTCGTCTTTCTTTGGTTCGGAGCCATGAAGTTCACGGCCTACGAGGCGAACGGCATCGCTCCGTTTATCGCACACAGCCCCTTCATGAGCTGGCTGAACGTTCTGTTCGGCATCAGGGGTGCAAGCGACGTGATAGGCGTGCTCGAGCTATCGACCGCCGCGGCTCTCATCTTTGGTGCAATCTGGCCAATTTTCTCCGCCCTTGGGGCGGTGATGTCCACAACAACCTATCTCATTACGCTCACCTTCTTCCTGAGCACGCCCGGAGTAGCCGAGCCGACGGCAGGTGGCTTCCCAGCGATCTCGGCTGCCCCCGGCCAATTTCTTCTCAAGGATCTCGTCCTCCTTGCTGCGTCGCTTTGTCTTCTTGGAGCGTCCATCCAAGGTCCGTGGCTCAACAACGAAAGTTCGTAACACCGGGAAGGAGCGGAACTATGAACTCTCGTACCATTGGAGCCGCGATTCTTAGCGCGGCACTTGCAGGCTCCGCAGCGACGGCAAGCCCGGTCCCTGCGACGAACACGACGACCACGTATCACCGGACCCAGGTCGACGGCGTCGGAATATTTTACCGGGAGGCCGGCCCCAAGGACGCGCCCACCATCGTGCTGTTGCAGGGCTTCCCCTCGTCATCCCGGGGATACGCCACGCTGATCCCCATGCTGGCAACGCGCTATCACATCGTCGCACCGGACTTTCCAGCTTTCGGACAGAGCGACGCTCCGTCGCCGGCTGAATACACTTACACCTTCGACCACCTCGCCAAGACGGTCGACGGTTTGCTCAGCCAGCTCGCAATCACCAGCTACACGCTCTACCTATTCGACTACGGGGCACCGGTCGGCTACCGCTTGATCCTGGCGCATCTCGAGCGGGTTCACGCGCTGATCATCCAGAACGGCAATGCCTACAAGGAGGGGCTTGGTCCGAAGTGGGCGCAGATCGCACAGTTCTGGGCCGATCCGAAAGCACACCCGGAGGTCGTCGAAGCCTTCATGTCCTATGAGGCGACGAAGCAACGGCACCTCGCCGGCACGTCCCATCCGGACGCCTATGACCCGGAAAGCTGGAACGACGAATACGCCCATCTCTCGCGGCCCGGTCAGCGTGAGATCCAAGCGGCCCTGCTCTACGACTACCGCACGAACGTCGCATCCTACCCAGCCTGGCAGGCGTGGCTGCGGGAACACAAGCCGCCAACGCTGGTCGCCTGGGGCGCGAACGACCCGTCCTTCATCGCCGCGGGTGCGACGGCCTACCGCGCCGATCTGCCGGATGCGGAGATACATTTGCTGGACGCCGGCCACTTCGCCCTGGAAGAGAAGAACGACGAGATTGCCCGCCTCATCCTCGATTTCATGGCGCGCAACCCCGATCGCACGATGGACACACGACGGTGAGCGGCGCGGTCGCGCAACGGCGGACGGCTCCCTCCCGCGGCCGGCGGCTGCACCCCCGCTTGAAATCGTAAAAGAACTCTATGCGAAACTGACCGCCGGCGATGCGAGCGGCGCCCTCGCTCTTATGTCCGGTGACGTCGAGTGGATTACCATGATGGACTACAAGATCGATGGCCGCGGCCCGCAGAAAGTTTTCGAGGGTATGCTGGTACCCGCGATGCAGGAGTGGGAGCCGTACACGCTGACGCCGCACGAATTCATCTGCGATGGCGACAAGGTCGTGTCGGTGGGGCGGTTCAAGGGGACCAACCGCATGACCGGCAAGCACGTCGAGGTCGACTACTCCCACATCTGGGAAGTGAGAGATGGCAGGATTGTGAGGCACCGCCAATTTATCGATACGGGAAAGATTGAGCCGGTGCGTCATCCTGGCTGATGCCGCTACACCCCGGATGCCACGTGCTGCGTTGCCCAATCTCCGGTGATGGTCGCGAAGCCAGCTACCTCAAGCTTCAAATTGACAGACCGGCAACTGTCTGAGCCATGGCACGTACGACCGCTTCTGAGACTGCCGATTTCGCTGGAGAATACCGACTTGGGTCGAATCCCGCCCATGACAGGTCGCGTCTGAACGTCCGTTTCTGCCACTCGGTATCTGGAAGGGACCAAGCCGTACCCGGCCGGTTGCGGGTTCGTCCGAGCGCGGCTAGAGGCCCCTAGATGACAGCGATCTACGTTGACGCCGACGCGTGTCCCGTGCGCAAGGAGATCTATCGTGTCGCGAGCCGGCTGCGTGTTCCGGTCCATGTGGTCTCGAACGGATCGCGCCCGATCCGCGCGCCGGGCCTGCCGAACGTCGAGATGGTGGTGGTCGGGGCCGGGGCGGACGCGGCGGACGATTGGATTGTCGAGCGGATCGGGGCCGCGGATGTCTGCGCGACGGCCGACATCCCGCTTGCCGCGCGCTGCCTCGCCCGAGGCGCCCGCGCGTTGGCGTTCGACGGACGCGAATGGAGCGAGGCCAACATCGGCGGGGCCTTGGCGGGCCGCGTGCTCGGGCGGCACCTGCGCGAGATGGGGGTCCAGACCGGCGGGCCGGCCACGCTGACCGCGCGAGACAGGAGTTGCTTCCTCGATGCGCTCGACCGGCTGGTTCACGCGGCCCGCCGGCCGAGGCTTCCGGCCTTGAGCCAGCCGCCCGTGGCTCTCGATTGAAGGCCTGCTCCCACCGGGCGCTGCGGATGTCGGGGCCTGGCGTTCCAAGCCCGGAAGCCGCTATTCCGCAGTCGGCCAGCTCTCGTCCTGGCGGGTTCGTCCGATCCAGCCCGAGCCACCCCAAAGCAGGACTCCAAGGAATTCGACTTCACGCGGAAACACCGCCTACATTGCCGAGCCGTCTAACGCCGGGCATTCGCCGACTCCCGGCGCGCCGTACTCGGCCGGGGCGGCAATGAGAGGGTCGATCGGGTGCGATCGATCGGCGACAGGGCGGCCCCAAGAGGCATGACGGCCGGACGAAACGGGGCGACGGTGTCTCGGCTCATTTCCGTCCGGTCCCGGCTTTAAATCAACTCTGGAGCGATTTCGCCGCCGCCCGCGCCGACGCCTATCTGGCCATCGGGCTGGTGCTGGCGGCGCTGGCGACGGCGCACATCCTGCTGCGCAAGGTCGAGGTGCGGACCGCGGTCGGCTGGATCGGGCTGGTCTGGTTCGCCCCGATCACCGGGACGGCGCTGTACCTCCTGTTCGGCGTGAATCGCGTCAAGCGCCGGGCCCGCTCGCTCCGCTCCGGGGAGGCGTGGAGCCCGGCCGACCCGGACCCGGCGCCCGCCGCCGGCGGCGACAGGCTCGCGTCGCTCCGGCACGGGATCGGTCGGATCACCGGGCGAGGCTTGCTGCCAGGCAACGCGGTGCAGATCCTGCACGACGGGGACGAAGCATACCCGGCGATGCTCGCGGCGATCGAGGCCGCACAAATGAGCGTGGCGCTTTGCTCCTACATCTTCCGTGGCGATCGTTGGGGCGGGCGGTTCATCGACGTGCTGATCGCGGCGCAACGCCGCGGCGTCCTCGTCCGGGTGCTGATCGACGGCCTGGGCGGCGGCTGGGTGCTCTCGCCGGCGTATCGCCGCCTGCGGCGCGGCGGCGTGCCGGCGGCGCGGTTCTTCCATTCCCTGCTGCCCTGGCGGATGCCGTTCGTGAACCTGCGCACGCACAAGAAGATCCTCGTGCTGGACGGCACGCTCGCCTTCACCGGCGGGATGAACATCGGGGACGAAAACGCGCGCGAGACGAGGCCCCGTCGGCCGGTGCTCGACACCCATTTCCGGGTCGAAGGCCCGATCGTCGGCCAGCTGATGGACGACTTCGCGTCGGATTGGGCTTTTACCACGGGAGAGAGCCTGAGCGGCGAGAGCTGGTTCCCTGCGGTCCCCGACCGGGGCGGCGCGCCGGGCCGGGTCATCGAGTCCGGGCCGGACGACGATCTGGAGAAGGTGGAACTGGCCGTGCTGGAGGCGATCGCCTGCGCACAGACGCGCGTCAGCGTGATGACGCCTTACTTCCTGCCGGATGACCGGATCACCGCGGCGCTGAACCTGGCCGTCATGCGCGGCGTGGCCGTGGAGGTGGTGATCGCGCATCCCAGCAACCACGTCCTCGTGGACTGGGCGGTGCGCGCCAATGTCGGCCCGCTGCTCGCCAGCGGCGTGCGGATCTGGCGCTGCCCCCCGCCGTTCCGGCACTCGAAGGCGGCGGTGGTCGACGACGAGTGGTGCCTGATCGGGAGCAGCAACTGGGACATACGCTCGTTCCGACTCAACTTCGAGCTCTGCGTCGAGTTCTACGACCGCGCGCTCGCCGCGCGGCTGACGGGGTTCATGTGCAGCTGCCACGGTCCGCCGCTTACGCTGGAGGAGTTGGACGCCCGCCCGCTCCCGGCGAAGTTGCGCGACGCCGCGGCCCGGCTGCTGCTTCCCTATCTGTAGGGGCGGTGGACGGAGTCGCTGTGAGCAAGGGCCGGGTTCCGGCGACTCGGGAGCACGCGCCGCCCGGGGAGTCGATTCGGCAGAGCTTCGCGTGGCCGCGTCTTCTGGCTGACCGAGAATGTCGGGCACGAACGATCAGCATGTCTGCTTCCCTGGGTGCGCGCTCGAAACCCGTCATTCCGCTCACGGCCAAAAGCGGACCTATGATGGTCGGCCAAATCTTCCCTGCAGGCTCCTCACGGGCGTCGCGCAGATCATGCCGGCGATCCGACATCGGCTCCTGTTTATGCTGCTACAAGGGTGGAAAGGCGACGCCGATCTGCTCGAAGATGCCGCGCGGTGCTCCTCCCGGCACCGGATCAGGCCTGATCTCGATCAGGCCGTCGTCGGAGACCCTGTAGTAGAAGTCGTGCTCCGGGATAAGCACCGAGCGATGGGTGGCCGCCACTGGTGGGAAATCCGGCAAGGCCAGTGTCCGGCTGTGCGTCCCGCCCTGCCGCCATCTCACGCCCCAGCTCCCGTCAGGTCGCGGTTCGGCGGGATCATGGTCGTACTGCCAGTCAGGAAAGCCGTCATAGAGCGCGGCTAGGAAGGCGAGCGTCTCCGCCTTGTCCATCGAGCGTACGGGCGTGACGAAGCGGACCGTATCGGCGAGCGCGCCCCCGATCCGGCGAATGTCGTGAGTCCGAAGGCCCTCCATGTAGTCTAGGAGGGCGAGCGGCGGTGCGGCCATGTTGGTGGCTCCTCAATCTGCTGGCTCATGCCGAACAGCGACGACGTTGGAGACCCGTGGTCCAGAAGGCAACCTCGGCGCAGCCCTGGCCGCGGTCTCCAGGGCTCACGGCACCACCCGCGCCCGGCGCAGCGCCCGCAGCTGCTCAATCAGCGCGGCCTCGGTGTCCAGGCTCTCGCACCACCCCGCCTGGCGCGCCCGCGTCAGGTTGGAGATGTGATCGTAGTCCGAGGCGAATACGAAGTCGCCGAAGCGCCAGGGGGCGAGTTGAGCCAGCGTGCTCGGCCGCAGCCCATGCCTCTCGATCATGCGCGCCCAGAGCGGCTCCTTGTCGGCCATCGCCGCCTCCAGGTTGAGCGGCTGCTGCGGGCCGACCTCCATCTCGAAGGCGGCGGCGATCTTGGGCCAGAGGTGGCACCAGCGCATCAGGTCGCCGTTGGTGACGTTGAACGCTCGGTTGGCGCAGGCCGGCTCGGTGGCCGCCCAGACCAGCGCGCGGGCGAGCAGGCCCGCGTCGGTCATCTGGTAGACCGCGGTGTAGGCGCCTGGCTTGCCCGGGAAGCGCAGGGGCTGGCCGAGTTCCTTGCTGATCGCGGCGTAGGCCGCGAGCACGTTCAGCAGCGTCATCGCGCTGCCCTCGGCGAAGCCGATCACGGCGTGCGGGCGCAGCGCCGACCAGCTCCAGGGCTTGCTCGCCTGATGCTGTGCGAGCCAGTCTTGCTGGGCGTAGTAGAAGTGCGGCGCGAGCAGGCGCGGGTCATCCTCGTTGGCCGGGGTTTTGTAGGGGCCGAGATGGTTGCCGTACCACTTGCTGCCCTGCACCAGCACCACTCGGCCGAGCGCGGGCGAGCGCGGCTCCACCGCTTCCATGACGCTCGCCAGCATGGCGAGGTTAGGGCCAACTTCTTCGGCCGGGGTCGGGCGTGGAGCGTAGGCGGCGTAGAACACGGCCTCGGCCGGCGGCAGGTCGGAGAGCGCGGCGCGGGCCGCGGCGGCATTGGTGAGGTCGACGGCGACGAAGCGCGAGCGCGGCTCATGCTGCTGGTCCGGCAGCGCCCGGCGCCGGCCGAGGCCAACCACTTGCCAGTCGCCCCGCCGCTCCGGGTGCGCGACTAGACTTCGCCCCACAGCCCCGTAGGCGCCGGCAACGATCGCGGTGCGCTGCTCTTGCTGGACCACCTCGCCCCTCCCTGCGGCTAGCTGATGGACACCCCACGCTAGCAGCCCCTTCGGTCGCGCGCGCCCGTCCTGAGTCCTCGGAGTGTGGACCGCAGCGGGCGGAACGCGGCGGTAGAAGGTGTTGGGCGACGAGGTCCGCTTTGCGCCCATGCACGAACCCGCTTCGCGGGATTGGCGCTGCGAGTAGCTGAACACCGTTTCGATGAAGTCTTGAGCGGGGCGTAGATGCCTCCTGAGCATGGAGTTCCCTTCATCATGAGAGGAACATCCGATGCCCGTCTCATCTGTCGAACGCCCCGTCAGTGCGCTGCGGCAGCGCATGCTCGAAGACATGGCGATGCGCGGCCTGCGATCCGATACGCAGCACGATTATGTTCGCGTCGTGCGCAGCTTCGCAGCCTTCCTTGGTCAGCCGCCTGATACGGCAACGGCTGAGGATCTTCGCCGGTTTCAGGTTCATCAGCGCGAGAGCGGGGTAAAACCGCCCTCGATCAACTGCTCCGTTTCGGCTCTGCGCTTCTTCTTCACCGTAACACTCGACCGGCCGGATCTGTCGCGACGCCTGGTCCTGGCCCGCTATCCGCGCAAGTTGCCAGCGGTGCTGAGCGTCGAGGAAGTCGGCCGGGTCCTCGAGGCGGCGCCGGGCATCAAATACAAGGCCATACTCGGTAGCGCCTATGGCGCGGGCCCAGGGCCATTCAGTTCTGGCTTGAGATGCCGAGGGCGAGCAGCCGGTCGAAGCTGAGGGCGTTGACCTGGAGCGCTTCGCGGACGTTCTGGACGCCGCTGGCGCGCAGGATGTTGAGGGCGAGCGAGCGCAGGCGGGCCATCACGCCGGGCCGGTTGCGGATGCGGCTGGCATCCTCGTCCAGGCTCACGTCCCGGACGTAATGGGCACGGTTCTCGATGCCCCAGTGCGCGCGGATGGCGTGCGCGAGGGTCTCAGCATCGTGGCGGGTCTGGCAAGCGTAGTAGCCGACCTCCTCGCGGGTGGGCCACAGGCCGGAGCAGGTGTCCTTGACGTAGGTCAGGCGCGACACCCGGGCCACACAGGCGACCAGCTCCTGCCAGGGCGCGTCCAGCTGCTCGGCGGTGTCGAAGACCTCGACGCACCGATGCTCCTGGCGGCCGCGACGGCGGCGGTCCACGGTCTCGCAGCAGCTGACAGGAGACTGCTTGGCGCAAAGCTTGGCCAGGGTCGCATGCAGGGTGGGCTGGTTCTCCTTGACCCGGACCAGCAGCGCGTTGCCGCTCGCGGCGGCTTGTGCGAAGCCCTCCCTGTGGCAATGCAGTGCATCGGCAGTGAACAGCACGCCGGTGAGGCCGAGGTCGGCGATCAGCTGCGGCACCGCCGCGATCTCGTCCGGTGCCCCGGCCAGCTCCTGATGGGCCAGGATGAGGGCGGCGTCGCTG
Organism: uncultured Alphaproteobacteria bacterium; assembly: GCA_963839135.1. Lineage (GTDB taxonomy): Bacteria > Pseudomonadota > Alphaproteobacteria > Acetobacterales > Acetobacteraceae > CAWKEH01. The sequence continues at coordinate 65,682 of CAWIUA010000011.1, read as the reverse complement.
GCAAAGGCGCCGAGCACATGGGCCGCCCTACGGTCGTCCACACGGTCGAAGCTGCCGCGCAGCGTCTTGCCGTCGAGAGCGACCGTGCGCGTCTCGTCCAGCCCGCTGCTGGCGCTCAGCGCACGGGCATGGCGGCGGAAGGCGGCCTCCAGGTCATCGCGGTCGAGCGCCAGGAAGAGATGACGCAGCGTGTTCACGGCCGGGGCGCGCTGGAAGCGGGCGCCGAAGACGGTGTTCAGATGCTCGCGCTGGAGGGCGATGAAGGTGATGATGCCGCGGTAGGATGTCGCCCCCGCGAGCACGGCGAGGACCGAGGACAGCAGCAGGTGGCGCATACTGTAGCGCTGACCCTGGGCGCGGCGTGGGTCGCGCACTGTGGAGAGCGCGGCAAGCAGAGAAGCAAACGGCACTGGGGCAACCTCTACGTCCGTGAGAGGTCGCTTCCATAGGTCCTGCCCTACCTTGTTGCTGCTTGCGCTCCGGCCGACGCGCTCAGGCTGTCATCGTAGAACTGCATGGCCCTGGGCTCGGGCCTGCGCGTGTCCGAAGTCGCCAGCCTCAAGGTCGATGATATTCGACAGCACGCGCATGCTGATCCGGATCGAACAGGGCAAGGGACGCAAGGACCGCAACGCCATGCTTTCACCCCAGCTGCTCGCGCTGTTGCGGCTGTGGTGGAAGGAAGGCAAGCGACGCTCCGTCATGCTGCCTCATGGCTGGCTGTTCCCCGGACGCAGTGCCACCGATCCGATCTCAACCCGCCAGATCAACCGCGCGATCCATGAGGCAGCGGAAGCGGCCGGAATCAGGAAGCGGGTGTCGCCCCACACTCTGCGCCACAGCTTCGCCACCCATCTGCTGGAACAGGATGTCGATATCCGCGTGATCCAGGTTCTGCTGGGCCACAGCAAGCTTGATACAACCGCGCTCTATGCGCGTGTTGCGACCAAGACGATCCGCTCGGTGACCAGTCCTCTCGAGCGTTTGGCGTTGTTGATGCAGGGCGAGGATCCCAGCAGCTGAAGCGGCTTGCGAACCTCACTCGAGGTCGCCGATATCTTCCGAGCTGAAGGAGGCGGCTATCGTGCCGTTCAGGCCGGTCATCTGAGCCTTACTCAGCTCAAGGTCATGTCGGCGATCGAGAACTGCCGCACGGCGGCGCTCGGCGGCCACATCGATGCCTGCGAGGACTGCGGGCACTGGCGCATCGCCTACAATAGCTGCCGCAACCGGCACTGCCCCAAGTGCCAGGGCGCCGCTGCTCGCACCTGGCTTGCCGAGCGCGAAGCCGACCTGCTGCCGGTCGGCTACTTCCATGTCGTCTTCACGCTTCCCAGCGAGATTGCGGACATCGCCGGGCAGAACAAGGCGATCGTCTACGATCTGCTGTTCCGCGCGGCGTCGGAGACGATGATGACGATCGCGGCTGACCCGAAGCACCTCGGCGCCCGCATCGGCATCACCGCCGTCCTCCACACGTGGGGGTCGGCGATGACACACCATCCGCACATCCACATGATCGTGCCGGGCGGCGGCATCTCGCTCGACGGGCGCCGGTGGAAATCTTCGCGTCCGGCCTTCCTCCTGCCGGTGCGGGTGCTGGGCATGCTCTTCCGCCGCCTGTTCCTCACCCGGCTGATCGAGCTCCACGCGGCCGGACGACTGGCCTTCTTCGGCACCCAGGCCGATCTCACTGACCGTCGCCTTTTCCTGCGTCACCTCGCTGCCGTTAGGAAGAAGCGGTTCGTGGTCTATGCCAAGCCGCCGTTCTCCGGCCCCAAGGCCGTGCTCGCCTATCTCTCGCGTTATACCCACCGGGTCGCCATCTCAAACCGCCGTCTGATTGCGTTCGACGAGACCGGCGTCACCTTCCGCTACAAGGACTACCGCCGCGATGGTCCCGAGCGCCAGCGCGTCATGACGCTCGCGCCGCACGAGTTCATCCGCCGCTTCCTGCTCCATGTCCTGCCCCGCGGCTTTCACCGCATCCGGCATTACGGCTTGCTCGCCAGTTCAGCACGCAAGGCCAGTGTTGCGCGTGCCCGCGAGTTGCTTGGCGTCGCGCCGCCGCCGGAGCCTGTCGAATTGCCAGTGCCACTCGATCACCTCCTGCCCTGTCCCTGCTGTGGCGGGCGCATGATCATCATCGAGACCTTCGAGCGATGGAGGCAACCTCGCGCGCCACCCCACGCGCCCGCACCAACCGGGAGCAGCCCGTCGTGACCCGGCACGGCTTGCGCTCACCTCACGCCGCAACACCACAGTTACGGCCGATGTCCCCGTGCACGCCCCTGGCCAAAATCCGGGCGGCGGGACTGAACATCAGCTACAGCCAGAGGGGCTTTTTGGTGTTTGCCGGTTTACAGCCACTCCCAATCCGCTGTCCGGCGGGCAAAAAATCTCGCTCAGCAAGTCGCCGCCGCGCCCATCACCGCACCCGCGCTGCCATCACCACGGACAGGCAAAACCCGAAATCCCCATAGACCATTGCCTCCGGCCCGCGGGTTCGTGCATGGGCGGTTTTCGTACGCCTGACGGCATCCGAAAACCTTCATCATGTCGGTCACTGCGAGGGCTTGTGGCTGATGCTGTAAGCGGACGTTCGTTTCGGGCGGATCGTTCGCCTAAGCGTGGCGATGTCGGCCGGATCGCGGTTCGCTCCGCTTGCAGCCGGTCGTAGACGGCGTAGCCCGGCGAGCGCGGCAGCTCCGCCCACGACACCATCATGTCCGCTTGGCGTGCCTGCTGTCGCTCCAGTTCCATCCGCCACCCGCTGTCCCGTCAGACAGCCAGCAAATCAACTCAAGCCGATTTCGGCAACGGGCTGCTATAGCACGTATCTGCATCGCCCCGAGCTGGATATGTTCGGCTCGACGGCGAGGGCGAGGCGGCCCAAGCTGCCGGGCGAAGCAGCCGAGGGACCGCCGATGTCGCCCGACTACCATCCGCAAGCGGCCCCGCGCTGGACGCGGCTTGCCGACGCCGCCGCGCTCGCCTTGGAGATCCACACCGACCAGCTGCGCAAGGGCACGGACATACCGTACGTCTCGCACCTGCTCGCGGTCGCCGCGATCGTGTTGGAGCACGGCGGCGACGAAGACCAGGCCATCGCCGGGCTGCTGCACGACGCAGTCGAGGACGCCGGTGCTGGATGGGAGCCGGTCATCGCCGAGCGCTTCGGGTCGAGGGTGGCGCGGATCGTGCGGGGGTGCATGTGTGGACGGCACCCGGAGCGCAAGGGGTCTGGCGTGATCTGGCTTCCGGAACGAGTGCGGTCACGTGTCCGGCCTTGAACGCGGCCCTTGACCGCTGGCCCAGATGGGTTTCGCCGAACAAGCCCCAAACACGGATGCGGCATCGAGATGCCTTTGCACCACTCGGGGTGTCCTGTTCGTCGGTTCGACCGGCTGCCATCTCCTGCGTCTGCCCTTTTGCTCCTCGGCGGTGACGAACGGCTAGGCGGCTTGCGGCGAGTGCCGGTAAGCCGTGCCGTTCGCCATCATGGCCCACAGGGTGCGGGCCATCTTGTTGGCCAGAGCGACTGCGGCCAGCTTGCGCGGCCGGCGCTCCAGCAAGGCAAGCAGCCAGGGGCTGGCGGTCTTGCTTCCTGGCCTGGCATGGCGGATCACCGCCATAGCACCTACGACCAGCAGCTGTCGAAGCCGTTCGTTGCCGGCCCGGCTGATGCCGCCCAGGCGCTGGCGGCCGCCCGTCGAATGTTCTCTGGGCGTCAAGCCGAGCCACGCCGCGAAGTGGCGAGCGGACTCGAACTGGACGGGGTCAACCGTCATCGCCACTGTCAGCGCCGTGACCGGTCCGACGCCGGGGACCGCGGCCAGGCGCTGGCTGACTGGGTTGGCCTTATGCTGCTTGGCCAGGCGTTGATCGAACTCCGTCAGCTGCGCATCCAGCTGCGCGATGACCCGGCCCAAATGGGCCAGTGTTTCCTTGGCGGCCTGCGGCATGTCCGTGCTGGCAATCTTCGTCAGCAGCGGCTCGACCTGCGCCATGCCCTTGGCTGCGATCACGCCGAACTCCGCCGCATGGCCGCGTATGGCGTTCACCAGCTGCGTCCGCTGTCGGACCAGCAGGTCGCGCGCGCTCAGGTCCATCGCTTCCGCCTGCCCTTGAGCAGGCTTCACCGGCACGAAGCGCATGCTGGGGCGAGAGGCCGCCTCCGAGATCGCTTCGGCGTCGTTGCGGTCGTTCTTGCCACGCTTGACGAACGGCTTGACGTACTGCGGCGGGATCAGCCGCACCGTGTGTCCCAGTTCCTGCGCGAACCGGCCCCAGTGGTGAGAGCTGCCGCAGGCTTCCAGCACCACCTCGGTGGGCGACACCTTGCCGAGGAACCGCTCGAAGCGAGCGCGGGTCAGGTTCTCGCGTAGGATCGGGTGCCCGCGCTCGTCCGATCCATGGACGGTGAAAACGGCTTTGGACGTGTCGACGGCAATGCGCTTAAACTCCATGGCGGACGGCTCCCCTGATGGACGCTTTGACAGCTCCGATCTTGGCACATGATGCCGTGGGTGCCGTCCACCCCAACACGGATGCGGACACTCTGCCAAAGCCGCCATGGCGCGCTCGCAAGGAGGCCTACCTCGTCCACCTTGAAACCGAGAATCCGGACGCGCTGCTCGTGTCCGCCGCTGACAAGTTGCACAACGCCCGCGCGATTGTCTCCGACCTGCGCACCCACGGTCCGGCCGTGTTCGAGCGCTTCCGCGCTGGGCGAGACGGGACGCTGTGGTATTACCGCGCGCTCGCCGACGCTTTCACCCGGCGTATGCCCGGCCCGCTCTCGCGCGACCTAGACGCGGCGGTGGCGGAGATGGAGGCGCTCGCTGCCCGTGCCGCAAGTCCGACCCGAGTTGATCATTCTGTTCAGCCCGTCTAGCCTGTAGTCACGATCGGGAACATACCCGACTGGCTGCGCTTCTCCTCAGGCTGCCGCGCCCTCGGCTGGCAGCGGATGTTGCACGTAGGCCCAGGACAGCAAGGTTGGGGAGGACGTGTCATTCAGGTGCAAGCCGATCCTCCTCTAGGGTCTGTTGAGGTTCATCGTGAGTTGATGACTGCGGAGCTGAGGTAGATCATGGCTGCGAAGCTCTGGTCGGTTTTGTCGCTGCGCAGGGCGATGCGCTTGAACTCCTTCAGCTTGCAGAAGAAGTTCTCGATGAGGTGGCGCCATTTGTAGAGATCGAGGTCGATGGCGCGTGGTGCGAGGCGTCGCGGGCGCTGAGAGATGACGACCTTGGCACCGCGCTCGTCCAACTCAGCGACGATCCAATTCGCGTCGAACGCCTTGTCCGCGATCAATCCCCCGAACTCGATGTCCTTGATGAGCGGCGCGACGCCGACGGTGTCGTAGCGCTGGCCCGGCAACAGGTCGAAGCGGACCAGATTGCCCAAAGCATCGGTGAGCGCCATGATCTTGGTTGTCAGGCCGCCCTTGGACTTGCCGATGGCCTGGCTTTCAGTCCCCCTTTTGCGCCTTGGCCGTGGCGGTGGACCCTGACGATCGTGCCGTCGATCATAGCGTATTCCATGTCCGGCGCGTCCGCGACAGCCTCGAAGATGCGCTGGAACACGTCGGCCCGCACCCAGTCGCGGAACCGCTTGAACACCGTGTTCCACTTCCCGAACATCGGCGGCAGGTCCCGCCACGGACTGCCGGTGCGGGCGATCCACAGCACCGCTTCCAGAAACAAACGGTTGTCCCCGCCCGTGCGGCCGGGGTCGCCCGGCTTGCCCAGGCAGTGCGGCTGCATCTTCGCCCATTGGGCGTCCGTCAGGCAAAAGCGATCCATGGCAAACTCCTTGCAGAGCTTGAACCACACCCGCTCCTGAAGGAAAATCCTGAACCTCAACAGACCCTAGTCGGGGATTTCGTGGTACTGCGCGGCCGGCAGTGGCTTGTCGAGGGGCGCCGTTCCCTGTTCGATGGCACTCTGGACGCGGTGCGTCTCGCCTGCCTGAACGACGACGCTCAGGGCGAGGTCCTAGAGGTGGCCTGGAGCGCCGAGCTGGACGCACGCCGGCTCGATGGAGACAGCTGGGATAACCTCGCGCGGGGCGGGACGGATGATCCGGCGACCTTCGCCGCCTACCTCCGCACTCTGGAGTGGAACACCGCGACCGCTGCCGATCGCGACCTGTTCCAGGCCCCTTTCCGCGCCGGCATCCGGCTCGACCCCTATCAGCTCCTGCCCCTGCGCAAGGCGCTGCGCCTTCCGCGCGTCAACCTGCTGATCGCCGACGACGTGGGCCTGGGCAAGACGGTCGAGGCCGGCCTGGTCCTGCGCGAGATGCTGCTGCGCCGTAGGATCGACTTCGTGCTCGTCGCCGCGCCCGCTGGCATGGTCCCGCAGTGGCAGGACGAGCTCGAGGCCAAGTTCGGCCTCGCCTTCACCGTCGTGGACCGCGAGCACCTCGCCGAGCTGCGGCGCGAGCGCGGCTTCTCTGCCAACCCCTGGGCGGCAGGGTCGCGCTTCCTGCTCTCGCACAGCCTGCTCGCGGACGAGACCTACGTGGCCGGCCTGCGGGACGTGCTTAGGCGAGTTCCGGCCCCGCGCCCTGCTCATCCTCGACGAGGCGCACCACGCCGCCCCCGCGAGCGGGCGCCGCTACGCCGTGGACAGCCAGTTCACCCGTGCGCTCGACGACCTCGCGGGCCGCTTCGAGCACCGGCTTGTTCCTCTCCGCCACGCCGCACAACGGCCACTCCAACTCGTTCTCGCAGCCTGCTCGAGATGCTCGACCCACAGCGCTTCACGCGCGGCGTGCCGGTCCGGCCCACGGACCTGGAGCCGGTCATGGTCCGCCGGCTCAAGTCCGACCTCCGCCGCTTTGGCGAGCGCTTCCCCGAGCGCGTCGTCGAGCCGATCGTGCTAGACGGCCTGCCGGCGGACGCGCCGGAGCTGGCGCTGCCCCGCATGCTCGCGGCGTACGGCGACGCTGCGGACCAGCGCATCGCACGGCTGCCGGCGCGCGAGGCGGCGCAGGCCAGCTCGCCTTCGTCGGGCTGCAGCAGCGGCTGCTCTCCTCCATCGCCGCGTTCGCCGCATACGCTTGGGTCCACCGGGCAACCTTGCGCGCCAGGTCGAGGCCGCCGCGCCTCGGCGCGCGGCCGTCGCCGCCGCGCGCGCCTTCGCCGCAGGGGCGCTCGGCCTGGAGGACGAGCGACGAGGAGCCGACCGAGACGACCTCGCGGCCGAGGAGGACGCCGCCGCGCGCGCCGCGACGGCGGCCGGCGCCCTGGGCGCGACCGCGGCACGACCTGCGGCCGAGCTGGCCCACGTGGACGCGATGCTCGCCCTCGCCCAGGCCGCACAAGGACGCGCCGGACGCCCGCGTAGCCTGGCTCGCGCGCTGGATATGGCGACGACATGGCACCCGGCGGCGCCTGGAACAGCCGTCGCCTGGTCCTGTTCACCGAGTAGGAGGCCACCCGCCGCTGGCTGCAGAGCGCCGGCTCCGCCGAGGCGCTGGCCGATCTGGAGCCGGACGGCCGCATCGCCGCCTACACCGGCGCCACCCCGCAGGACCGGCGCGAGGCGCTGAAGCGCGCGCTTCAACGCCGATCCGGACCGCGGAGCCGCTTCGCATCCTGATCTGCACCGACGCGGCGCGCGAGGGCATCAACCTGCAGTCCCGCTGCCACGACCTGATCCACGTGGACCTGCCCTGGAACCCGGCGCGGCTGGAGCAGCGCAACGGGCGCATCGACCGCAAGCTGCAGCCCTCGCCCAAGGTGTGGTGCCGCTACTTCGTGCTCGCCCAGCGGCGAGGAGGACATCGTGCTCGACGCGCTCGTGCGGAAGACCGAGCGCATCCGCGAGCAGCTCGGCTCCGCAGGCCAGGTCGATCGCCGCGCGCCTGACCGAGCGCCTGGCCCGCGAGCGGCATCGTGGACGCCGCAGCCCTGGCCGCCTGCGATCGAGGCCGAGAGCCGCGGACGCCGCGGGCGCCACCGCCGCGGGCGAGATGGACGACGCCGACGCAGCGCCGCCTGCGCCGCCAGGAGCGCGAGCTGGACGACCTGCAAGCGCTGCTGGAGCGCTCCCGGAGCGCGTGGGCGTGGCCGCCGGCCGAGCTGGAGCGCGTCGTCGCGACCGCGCTCGCGCCGGTCGCACGCGTCGCTCGACGCCGCGCGCGGCGGCGAGGTGGGCGGCACGCGCGCTCTTCCGCCTCGACCCCGCCGACCCGGCCTTCGCCGGAGCGGCCTGGGCCGACGCCTTCGACGACCTCCGCTCGCCCCGGCGCGGCCGACGGCGAGCGGCTGCGGCGAGTGGCGCGCGCGCGGCGCCCGTGCGCCGCGCTCGCCTTCCGCCCCGCCGATCCGCCCGGACGGCACCGACGCGGACGACGTCGTGCAGCTCCACCTGGAGCACCGGCTGGTGCGCCGCCTGCTGTCGCGCTTCCTCAGCCAGGGCTTCCAGTCCGGCCTGGAGCGCGCCTGCGTCATCGCTAGCGGCGGCGCCCAGCCCCGCGTCGTGCTGCTCGGCCGCCTCGCCCTCTACGGCCCAAGCGCCGCGCGCCTGCACGAGGAGATCATCCCCGTCACGGCGCTCTGGACCGAGGCCGGGCGCGGCGCGTCCGCGCCGCTGCGGCCCTTGGCCGAGCGCGGCGAGGAGACCACCCTCGCGCGTCTCAAGGAGGCGTTGCGCGATCCAGCGCCGCCGCCGCCCGCCGCGGTCGAGCGCGCCCGCGCCTGGGCGGGGCGGGACGCGCGGGACCTGGAACCGGAGCTGCGCCGCCGCGCCGAGAGCGCAGCAGACGGAGGCCGAGCGCGCCCTGGCCCGCCGCGGCGAGGAGGAAGCGAGGCCCTGCGCCGCCTCCTGCTGGACCAGCGCGCGCGCATCCAGGCCGAGGCCGCCAAGGAGGACGACCCGCAGCTCCTGCTCCCCGGCCTGGGCGACGCCGAGGCGGCGCGCGAGGCCGAGCAGCGCCGTCTCGATCGCCGCCACTGGTCCGCCCGCCAGACCCGCCTCGACCGGGAAGCCGAGACCGAGCCTGCCCGCGTCCGCGACGGCTACGCGATCCGCGCCGACCCGCATCGAGCCGGTCGGCCTTCTCTATCTCTGGCCCGTGCCCGCATGAGCGCACGCAGGCGATGGCACGTCCGACGCCCGATCCCACCTACGACTGGCTCGGCCACATGGGCCAGGTCGGCCTCGTCGTGGCCCCTCCGTCCTGTCCCGCCACGGCCTGGTGCCGGAGCGGCAGACGGTGCAGGACACGGCCGAGCGTCGCCGAGCTGCTGAGCCGCGGAGCCGCACGGCCCCGCCCTGGCCGACGCCTGGGCCTTCCTGCGCCGCGTCTCGGCTGGAAGCCCGGCCAGGTCGCCGGCAGCCCCGGCGGCCCGCCCGTGCCGGAGGATCTCGTCCGCCGCCTGCCCGAGGGCGACACGGTGCTGGCGCCGACGCTGGCCGTGGCGGAGCCGGGCGGCGCCCGCGTCGCGGCGGACGGCGCGGCCGAGGCTGCGGTGGCAGCTCCTCGTCAGGGTCGAGGCGCCGGGCGTGGACCCGGACCGCCGCGGCGCTCTGCCGGGCTGGGAGGCGACGCCGCACCAGCGCTTCGAGCGCCTGCTGCGCGAGACCGGCGTGCCGACCGGCCTGCTGCTGACCGACCGCGAACTGCGCCTCGTCCACGCCCCGCGCGGGGAGACCAGCGGCTGGCTCGCCGTCCCCTCTGCGCGCGCTCGGCACCGTCGCCGGCCGCCCGATGCTGGGCGGGCTCAAGCTGCTGCTCTCCCACTTCCGCCTGTTCAATGACGCGCCGGACCGGCGCCTGCCCGCCCTGCTGCGCGACAGCCGCGACAGCGCAGGCCGAGGTCTCCGCCAAGCTCGCCACACCAGGTGCTCGGCGCCCTGCACGAGTTGCTGCGTGGCCTGCACGCGGCCGAGCCGGACGCGCATCGTGCGTCTCGCCCGGCAACGCCCGGACGCACCTCTACGAGGGGCTGCTCGCGGTCCTGCTGCGCCTCGTGTTCCTGCTCTACGCCGAGGATCGGGACCTGATCCCCTCGCGCACGGACGCCGAGGCCCGCGCGCTCTACGACCAGGGCTACGGCGTGCGCCGCCTGCACGCGCGGCTGCTCGACGACCAGGCCCGCAACCCGGACACGATGGACGAGCGGCGCGGCGCCTGGGGCCGGCTGCTCGCCCTGTTCCGTCTGGTCCACCGGGGCGACGGCAGCGGGCTGGATGCGCGGGCGCGGCGGCAAGCTGTTCGACCCCGCCGCCTTCCCGTTCCTCACGGGCCAGGCCGCGCCCGGCGATCCGCCCGCGCGTGCCGCCCGTCACCGACGGCTGCGTGCTGCGCGTGCTCGACGGGCTGCTGTGCTGGACGGCGAGCGCCTGTCCTACCGCGCGCTGGACGTGGAGCAGATCGGCTCGCGTGTACGAGACGGTGATGGGCTTCGCCGTCACCGACCTTGCCCGGCCCGGCGCTCGCCATCAAGGCCGGCAAGAACGACCGCACGCCCGTGTTCGTGGACCTGCGCGCGCTCGCCGCCGTGCGCGGCGCGGACGCGGGCCAAGTGGCTGAAGGAGGAGGCCGACCGCGGGGCAAGCTGCCGGCGACGCGTCGCAGGCGCCCTCGCCGCGGCGCGCGACGAGGCCGGGCTCGCCGCCGCGCTGTCGCAGATCGTGGACGAGCGCGGCTCGCCCGGCGGCCTGGTCCACCAGCCGGGCACGCCGCTCCTGCAGCCGACCGACGAGCGCCGCCGCACCGGCAGCCACTACACCCCGCGCACGCTGACCGAGCCCATCGTCCGCCACGCGCTGGAGCCGGCCTTCGAGCGCATCGGCGAGCGGGCGCTACGCCGGACGAGGTGCTGGCGCTCAAGGTCTGCGACCCCGCGATGGGATCGGGCGCCTTCCTGGTCGAGGCGTGCCGGCAGCTCGCGGCGCGGCTGGTGACGGCCTGGGCGCGTCCACCCGGAGCAGCGCCCGCCCGTGCCGGCGGACGAGGACGAGGAGCTGCTCGCCCGCCGCCTCGTCGCCCAGCGCTGCCTCTACGGCGTGGACCGCAACCCGATGGCGACCGACCTCGCCCGGCTCTCGCTCTGGCTCGCGACGCTCGCGCGCGACCACGAGTTCACCTTCCTCGACCACGCGCTCAAGATCGGCGACAGCCTGGTCGGGCTGACGCGCGGCGCAGCTCGGCGCGCTGCGCTGGGGCGGCGACCCGGCGCAGGGCACGCTGTTCGGCGGCCTCGTCCGCGGGCGCTTGGAAGAGGCCGCGCGCGGGCGCGCCCGAGATCCGAGGGGCGCCGGACGACGTGGAGCGCGCGATCCAGGAGGCCCGGCACGCGCAGTTGGAGGGCCGCATCGAGGACGTCCGCACACTGGGCGACGCGGTGCTGGCCACCTTCTTCGGCGCCGCCAAGCCGCGCCCGCGCGAGCAGGCGCGACTCGCGCTGGAGGGCGCTGCCGCGGGCAGCCCGAGCGGGCCTGGCCCGCGCTGCGCGCCCGTGCCGCCGAGCTGCGCGCACGGTCCGCACCCGCTCCGCCCCTTCCACTGGGAAGCGGAGTTCCCCGAGGTGTTCGGGGTCGACCCGAAGGCCGACCCGGAGCGGGCGGCCAACCCAGGCTTCGACGCGATCGTGGGCAACCCGCCCTTCGCCGGCAAGAACACGCTCATCAACGGCAACCGCGCGCACTACCTGGAGTGGTTGCAGACGCTGCATCCGGGCGCGCACGGCAATGCGGATCTGGTCGCCCACTTCGTCCGCCGGGCGTATCGGGCTGCTGCGCCGGGGCGGGTGCTTCGGCCTGATCGCGACCAACACCGTGGGCCAGGGCGACACGCGCGAGAGCGGGCTGCGGCGCGGTGATCGAGGCGGGCGGCAGCATCCTGCGCGCCGTGCGCCGCCTTCCCTGGCCGGGCGAGGCGGCGGTGGTCGTCTCGGTCGTCCACGTGCTCAAGGGCGGGGTGGCGCGCAGCCCGGTGCTGGACGGGCGGCAGGTGCGGCGGATCAGCGCCTACCTCGTCGAGGGCGACCTCGACGCCACCCCCGCCCGCCTCGCCGCGAACGCGGGCAAGGCGTTCCAGGGCTGCATCCTGCTCGGCATCGGCTTTACCTTCGACGACGCGGCCGTGGCGAAGGGCAAGCCCGCGAGCACGGAGTCGGAGATGCGGCGGCTGATCGCGAAGGACCCGCGCAACGCGGAGCGCATCTTCCCCTACCTGGGCGGCGAGGAGGTGAACACCGACCCGCGCCACGCGCACCGGCGCTGGTGCATCGACTTCAACGACTTTCCGCTGCGGCGGGTGCCGATGCCGAAGAGCTGGGCGGCGATGAGCGAGCGCGAGCGCGCCGAGTGCCGCCGGACGGGGCTGGTACCGCAGGACTACCCGGAGCCGGTTGCGGCTGAGTGGCCGGATTTGCTGGAGATCGTGGAGCGGCTGGTGAAGCCGGCCCGCGCGAGTGATAACCGGGAGATCTATCGACGTCTTTGGTGGCAGTTCTGCGAGAAGCGACCAGCACTGCGGCGGGCCATTTTTGGCCTCAAGCACGTTCACGCAATCACACAGACATCACCACACCTGTCAGTCTCGCGGGTACCCGCTGGGATGATCTATGACCAGAAACTCATCGTGTTTGCAGAATCGGCTGCTGCAAGCCTAGCTGTATGCCAGTGCCGTCCTCACGAAATCTGGGCTCGTAGCTTCGCTGCCACGATGAAGGACGACCTGCGCTATACGCCTTCCGACTGCTTTCGGACCTTTCCCTTTCCGCTCGCCTACGTAAACGACCCCGCACTCGAAGCCGCCGGCTCCACCTACCACGACCACCGCGCCGCCCTGATGCAGGCGCACAACGAGGGCCTGACCAAGCTCTACAACCGCTTCCACGACCCGGCCCACCGTAGCCCCGACATCGCCCGCCTGCGCGAGCTGCACCACGCGATGGACCAGGCCGTGCCTCCGCGCCTACGGCTGGGACGACCTCGCGGAGCGCGCCGCCCCCGAGTTCCTCACCGAGGAGACCGAGCCCGACCACCGCTACCAGGGCCGCCTGTTCTGGCCCGCCCCGTTCCGCGACGAGGTGCTCGCCCGCCTGCTCGCGCTCAACGCCGAGCGCGCGGCCGAGGAGCGACCGCATGGGCCTCGCGCCCGACCGCGGCGGACGAGGCCGATCTCGACATCGAGTTCGGAAGACGCCTGATGCCCATGGATATCGCTCCCCTCTCCATTCTTACCCAAGGGTCCGCGGCGCAGGATGTGCGCGCCCGCCTCGTCGCGACCCTGCGCCGCGACCTGGTCGGCCCCGGCCCGGACGATCACGACCTCGCCGAGGAGTGCCTCGAGCGAGCCGCCCGGCCGCTGGTATCTCACCGGCTTCATCGCGCCGCCCAGGATGGCGAGGCGGCCCCGGACGATCCGAGCCGAGCAGGAGGAGACCGAGCTGTTCGTGCCGACGAGGAGGCGGCCGACCCGCAGACCGGCTCGCGCCCGCGCCGAGGACGACACGGCCGACGATCCCGCCGTCGCCCGGCGCCGCCTCATGCCCAGCTCGCTCGGCCTGACCGTGCTGCTGCCCGCGCGCGTCCGAGAGGTGGACGTCGAGGCGTCACCTGGGGCGACTACGTCACCGAGCCGCCGCTGCCGCCCGAACTCCTGTCGCCCCGAGGGCGGCGAGCAGCGCACGACCGAGGAGGACAGGGAGCGCGCGCCGATGCTCCTGTGGCGCCGCGTGCCCGGCTCCGCCGTGTGCGATTGCCGTGCCGGACGGCCGCGGCCCGCGCGTCATCCTGCCCGGCAGCGCCGCCGCCGGGTTCAGGGGCGGCGCCCTGGTGCTGGAGGCGCACGCGCGAGCCTACGATGTGCGCCAGCCGGACGGCTCGCGTGGACCGAGTGCGGGCGCTCACCGTCGTGCTGGTCAACCGCCGCGCCCGCCCGCGCCGGCGCTTCGCGGACCTGGCCTACGCCTTCCAGGCCCGGCTTGAGCTGCGCTGCGCCGAGGGCTCCACCCGCGCCGCGACCTCTCCGGCTACGACGCGACGACGCCGACCGCCGCCTGGCCGACCTGCACTACCGCGACGTGGAGGAGTACGCCGTCGGCCGCAACACCAGCGCCGGCTGGGAACGCGACGCGGACGGCGCGCGTGCGCCGCGCCTGGACCGACCCGCTGCCGCAGGCCGAGGTGGAGCGCGTCGAGCCGAACGACCGCATCGAGGGCGTCGAGTGGGGGATGGAGGCGCCTGGCCGAGCTGGCGGCCGCAGCCGACGCCGGGCCGCTCCAGGCCGCGCTCGGCGCGCTGCCCGACGCAGTATGAGGCGTGGATCGAGGGGCAGGAGGCGGCGATTCCCGACCATCGCCGGCCCGCGGCGGCGAGACGACCGCGACGGTCCTGGTCGAGCGGATGCGCGTCGCCCGCGGGCGCATCGCCGCCGGCATCGCGCTGCTGGGGACCGACGCCCGCGCCCGCCTGGCCTTCCGCGCCATGAACGAGGCCGTGGCCCGCGCCGCGCGCCAGCGCAACGCCGGCCAGGGCGGCGACCCCGCCGCCGTGGACGCCGCCGAGCATGGCGGCCGTTCCAGCTCGCCTTCATCCTGCTCAACCTGCGCCGGCCTCGCCGACAAGCGGCACGCCGACCGCGAGATCGTGGACCTGCTGTTCTTCCCGACCGGCGGCGGCAAGACCGAGGCCTATCTGGGCCTCGCCGCCTGGACCATCGCGCACCGGCGCCTGACCAACGGCGGCGTGCTCGGCGCGGGCGTCGCGGTGCTGATGCGCTACACGCTGCGCCTGCTGACGCTCGACCAGCTCGCCGCGCGCCGCCGGCGTGGTCTGCGCGCTGGAGCTGATGCGCGGCGAGCCGACCTGGCAGGAGCGACGGCCGCCGCCTGCTCGGCGACTGGCCGATCGAGATCGGCCTCTGGGTCGGCTCGGCCGCGTCGCCCGAACAGGCTGGGCAAGAAGCGGCGACGTCGGGCCGGAGACGGCGGTGGCGCCGCATGCGCCGCTTCCGGCAAGACGGGCAAGGAGGCGCCGGCGCCGCTCAAGGCGTGCCCGTGGTGCGGCACGCCGTTCACCCGCGACTGCTTCGCCTGCGCGCCGAACGACGCAGGCGCCGCGCAACATGGCGATCCGCTGCGCCAACGTCGCTGCGACGTTCACCCGGCGACCGCGCCGCTGCCGGTCCTGACCGTGGACGAGGCGATCTATCGCCGCCTGCCCGCCTTCCTGATCGCCACCGTGGACAAGTTCGCGGGCCTGCCCTGGCTCGCCGAGGCGGGCGCGTTCTTCGGCCACGTGGACCGGCACGACGAGTGGGGCTTCTACGGCGCCGCCGACGCCCCGGGCGAGGGCACGCGCGCTGTGGAACGGGGCGCGCCTGGAGCCGCCGGACCTGATCATCCAGGACGAGCTGCACCTGATCAGCGGCCCGCTCGGCACCGTCGCCGGGCTGTACGAGGCGGCGCTCGACCGGCTCTCGGCCGCGGATCGTGGATGGGGCGCGGGTCCGGCCCGAAGATCGTCGCTCAGCACGGCGACGGTGCGGCGCGCGGCGGCGCAGATCAAGGCGCTGTTCGACCGCGAGCGGACCGAGGTGTTCCCGCCGCCCGGCCCCGACCGGCACGACAGCTTCTTCGCCCGCACCGTGCCCGCGGCCGACGGCCCCGGCGCGCCTCTATGTCGGCCTCGCCGCGCAGGGCAAGGGGCCGAAGCTGGTCTTCCTGCGCGCGCTGACGACGCTGCTGGCCGCCGCCCAGCGCGCACGAGCAGCAGGACGGCGCCGCGGCGGCCGACCCGTATATGACCGCGCGTCTGCTACTTCAACGCGCTGCGCGAGCTGGGCGGCGCGCGCCGGATCGTCGAGGACGAGGTGCGCGCGCGGCTGCGCACCTACGGCACGGATCGCCGCCGCATCGACCCCGCCGACGCGCCCTTCGCCGACCGGCAGCCTGCGCGAGCCGATCGAGCTCACCTCGCGCGTCAGCACCGACAAGGTCGCGGAGGCCAAGGAGCGCGCTCGACCAAGCCCTGCGACGGCGACCGGACGGCGTGGACGTGGCGCTCGCGACCAACATGATCTCGGTCGGCCTCGACATCAGGCGGCTCGGCCTGATGCTGGTGCAGGGCCAGCCCAAGACGGCGGCCGAGTACATCCAGGCGACCAGCCGCGTCGGGCGCGACAAGGACAAGCCGGGCCTCGTGCTGGCGGTGCTGAACGCCCACAAGCCGCGCGACCGGATGCACTACGAGCAGTTCCGCCATTTCCACGCCTGCTTCTACCGCGCCGTCGAGGCGACCAGCGTGACGCCCTGGGCGGCCCGCGCGCTGGACCGCGCGCTCGCCGCCGTCGTGGTCGCCATCGCCCGCCACCTCGACCCGGCGATGGTCGCCGAGAGCGCCGCTGCCACCTTGGCGAGGCACCCGGAGGTGCGCGCGGCGGTGCGCGACGCGCTGCTGGCACGCGCTCCGGACGAGGCCGTGGCCGGCGGCCATGCCGCGCTGGGAGTGGAGCTTGACGAGCTGCTGGACGGGTGGGAAGCGGTGGCAAAGGACTACACGGACGCGGGCGACGGCTTCCAGCTACACCAAGCCGTCTGCGCGGGCGCTCCTGCACCAGCCGCTCGACCCGTCGCTGAAGAACCTGAAACCGGAGCACCAGCGCTTCGTTGCTGGGCGCTCGATGCGGGACGTCGAGGCCAGCTCGCCCGTGAAGGTGTGCGGTCCGTCCTGGGAGGCGGTGTCCTGATGGCGCGCGAGGTGCTGCGCCTGAGCCAGCTCGTCGGCGTGTTCGGCCCCGGCGCGATGCTGGACCTGCCGGAGCGCTCCGTGCTCGTCGGCGGGCTGAATCACTGGGACATGAGCGGCAAGGACGCCTTCAAGGTGATTGAGGAAGAGCGCCTGTCGCGTTTGCTAGAGCAGTTCCTGCGCCGGGACGGTGAGGATGGCCGGGTCGCTAAGGGGCGCCCGCTGCAGCTCCGCACTCCGCCCGTCGAGCCGGGTTTCGGCCAGGTATGGCAAGGGAACGGCGGCGCGCCGCCGGCTGGCGTACGGGTGGCCGTGTTCCCGACCGTGTTCACCTGCGACAATCCGGACGCGTCGCCGCCGGGGCAGCCCGGCAACCGCCGCCGGATGGTGCGGTGGCAGGACCTCGACCCCTCGCACCAGCGGCGCCGCTACGTGGACGATGGGGGCAAGAAGCACGACGTTACCCCGATCCGCTTCGTCTGCGGCTGCCAGAGCGGGCACCTCCAGGACATAGACTGGCGCTGGGTCACACATGGGGACGGTGCAAAGTCCTGCCACGAGCCGATGTGGCTGGAGGAGACCGGCACGAGCGGCGAGCCGAGCGCAACCCGCGTCGTGTGCGGCTGCGGCAAGTCGCTGTCGCTCGACGAGCTGTTCCAGCCCGGACGCCTCGGCATGTGTGGGGGCGAGCGTCCCTGGATCGGCGATCGCGACCCGGTCAACTGCGACCTCCTGCTCCGGCTACTGACTCGGAGTGCGACCAACACCTACTTCCCGCAGGTGGCGGTCGTCATCTCCTTGCCTGAGGCCGACGACGAGTTGACCCGGCGGGTGCGCGAGCATCTCTCCGTGCTCCGCAACGCCGCCGGCCCCGAGCAGGTTGGCATGGCCCGGATGTTCAACCCCGCGTTGGGCGAGGCGCTGAAGGGCTACGACGACGCGGAGATCTTCGCCAGGCTGCAGCGCCTCCTTGCCCAGGGTGATGCCCAGGCGTTGGCCGACCCGCGGCGAGGCCGAGTTCGAACTGCTCGCCAGCGGCCGGCGCCTCATCGGCGAGAACAGGCCCGACGCCCTGCTACACGCTGAGACGCTCGATCGCGACGCCTGGGACAAGGACCGCGAGCCGTGGCTCACACCCATCGCGTCCCTGGTCAAGGTCCACCGCCTGCGCGAGGTCGTGTGCCTCTACGGCTTTACCCGGTTCGAGGCGGCGGCGCTCGCGTCCGATGCTGGTCTCGAGGACATCGGTCTCGCCGTGGACGGAGCGCCCCTTGGGCCGGAGCCGGCATGGTTGCCCGCGGTGGAGCAGTTCGGCGAGGGGCTGTTCCTCAGCTTTGACGCTGCCGCCCTCAAGGCATGGCTAAGACGCGAGGCAGTGCGTGAACGGGATGCAAAGTTGCGAGCCGGGGTGGCCGCGTGGGGAAAGGCAAAGGGCACGAAGGCAGCACCCGCGCGCGGGCTCGACCTACACCATGGCCCACGGCCTGTCGCACGCGCTCATGACCGAGATCGCGCTCGACTGCGGCTACCCCGCCAGCGCGCTACGCGAGCGCGTATATGCTTGGCCGGCGGCGCCGGGCAAGGCGGAGCGTTGCGGGCTGCTGATCTACACCGCCACGGCCGGCACGCAGGGCACGTTGGGCGGCCTGGTCGAGGTCGCTGACCGGTTCCCGCGCGTGGTGGCGGCGGCCCTGGAGCGACTGCGGCTCTGCTCCGCCGATCCCGTCTGCGCCGACCACGATCCGGCAATCGCCACTGAAGATCGCGCCCTGCACGGCGCGGCATGCCATGGCTGCTTGCTCGTGGCCGAGACGAGCTGCGAGGTCCGGAATCTCTATCTCGACCGTGCCTTACTCGTCGCCACGATGGCGGACCCTGACGCTGCGCTGTTCGGGGGTATGCAATCAGTGGTGAGATAGACGCAGCTTCTGACCCGCGGGCGACACAGCCTTCAGCAAGTCCACCAATGTTCCAGACGTGGACAAATCGTGCCCTAACTCGGCCGCGGTGAGGTTTGACGCATTCATAGCCAAACGGCTTTCAGCGTTGCTGTACCTGCTCTAGGCCTTTGTCGTGGCGAGCATTTTTATCCGACGGTGATCCCGTTCGGTCGGATGATGCTCTACAGCGTTTCGCGTCCAAGTTGGGACACGAAACGCTGTAGCTCTTGCTTTTGACGAGCATCTTCACGCGGGACGCTTGTCCCAAGCATCCCGCAGTCTGCTCTAGGTCCGCCTGCGTGGGGGTAAAAGCGTGGGTACGGCCGCAAGGGGCGAAGGGAAATTGTTGTATTCCAGACCATTAACGCCCGACAATGGTGGAGGGGGTTGGATTCGAACCAACGAAGGCATTCGCCGGCGGATTTACAGTCCGCTCCCATAGGCCGCTCGGGCACCCCTCCGAGGGCGCGGAGATGCCCGGACCAAGCATGCTTGTCAACGTGGCCCATGGCTCCCGCACGGGCCGCCCGCTATACCAGCGGCATGCCCCAGCCACCTCGCCGTCCCGGCCCGCCGGGCAAGCCTGCGTCCAAGACTGCGTATGGCGGGCGCGATAAGCCCTTCCGCCGGGAGAAAGCGCCCGGTGGTTCGGCGCCGGCTGGCCTACGGTCCCGTCCTTGGGACGAGCGCCGCCAGACCGACGAAACGCCTAGGACCGGGCGGCCCAGGGATGCCCGGCCAGGTGAAGGTTCATCGTCCGCTCGCAACGGCTTCTGGCTCTACGGCCTCCATCCCGTCGCCGCCGCGCTCGCCAACCCCGCCCGGCGCCTGCGCCGCCTCATGCTCACGACGGAGGCCGAGGCTGCCCTAACCGCCCGCCTCCCGCCACCCTGGCCGCTGCAGCCCGAGCGCGTGGATCGCTCCCGCGTGGACCAGCTCCTCGGGCGCGAGACGGTCCACCAGGGCGCGGCGCTGCTCGCCGATCCTCTGCCGCAGCCCGGCCTCGGCACGGTGCTGGAGCGGCCCGGCCCGGTACTCGTGCTCGACCAGGTGAGCGACCCGCGCAACGTCGGCGCCGTGCTGCGCTCGGCCGCCGCATTCGGCGCCGCCTGCGTCATCACGCAGGAGCGCAACGCCCCGGACGAGACCGGCGCGCTCGCCAAGGCCGCCTCCGGCGCGCTGGAGACCGTGCCCGTGCTGCGCGCCGTCAACATCGCGCGGACGCTCGCGGCGCTGAAAGCGGCCGGGCTCTGGTGCGTGGGCCTCGACGCCGGGGCGCCGGCTTTGCGGGGCGAGGCGCTCGCCGGGCGCCGGATCGCGCTCGTGCTCGGCGCCGAAGGGAGCGGGCTGCGCCGTCTCGTGCGCGAGACCTGCGACGAGGTTGCGGGCCTCGCCATGCCCGGCAGCATGGAGAGTCTCAACGTCGCCGCCGCCGCGACCGTCGCGCTGTACGAGCTGGGCCGCGGGACGTGAGTGGTTTCGATCCTGACGCCCTGGCTGCCCATCTCCTCGCGGCCCGGCGTGCCCGGCGCGTCCTCGCCGTGCCGCCGCCGCATCTCCTGCCGCCCAGCCACGCAGGCGGCGTCGCCGCGCAGCGCGCCCTCGCTCGGACCATGGGCGCTGACCCACCGGCGGGCTTTAAGGTCGGCGCCACCGCGCGAACCATGCAGCAGTATCTCGGCCTGCCCGGCCCACTCGCGGGCTTCATGCCCGAGGCCGGCCTTCACGGCAGCTCCTCCACGCTCGCCTACGCCGGGTTCGTAGCACCCGGCGTCGAATGCGAGATCGCGGTCCATCTCGGGCGCGATCTGCCGCCGGGCCCTTGCACGGCGGCCCAAGTGGCCGAGGCCGTTGACGGCGTCATGGCGGCGATAGAGCTGGTCGAGCTGCGCTACCCGGACCTCGCGGCCTTCGGCGCACCCCTGCTCGTGGCGGATCAGGTCTTCCATGCTGCCGCCGTGCTCGGCGCGCCAGAGACGAAGTTGGCGGGCGCTCGACCTCGACGCCCTGCCGGGCCGTATTCTGGTGGACGGCGAGGAGCGCGGCCACGGCTTCGGGCGCGATCTGCTGGGCGGGCCGCTGCTCGTCCTGGCCTGGCTCGCGGGGAGCGAGGAAGTGGCCGCGTTCGGCGGGTTGCGCGCCGGCCAGGTAATCATGCTCGGAAGTGTGACGCCGCCGATCTGGCTCGACGGCCCGTGCCGCGTCGAAGTCGCGTTCCCGCCGCTCGAACCGGCCGTCGTCACGTTGACCTGATCTGGTCACGCTCACGTGACACGAACGCAGTAGGGGACCGTTAACGTCTGTCGGGCAGGATTAATCCATGACCGCCCGCTGCGGCACCACTGATGCCAGAATGGCCCGTCTTGGGGAAATCCCGATGGTCGCTGATTGGAATATTCTCTCGGACGACCTGCAGCTCGTCCTCTCGCGCGAGGCGCTTCGCCGCGCCGTAGAGACGATTGCGGGCCAGGCCGAAATCTTAGCCGACGAGATGGAAGTTGGCACACTGGCCGACCGCGGCGGCGTGGATGCACTCCGCCTGTTAGCCGCCATCGTTCGCGTCACGGGTCAGGAAGGTCTCGGCGTTGCGGGTCACGCCTGAAGCGACAGCAATGTGACCTTCACCGCACCGAGATCAGGGCGTGTCCAGCTCGGCCGGACACGCCCTGGCAGGATCAGCCCTGCTGATCGCTCGGTGCTTCGCCCTGGCTGGGGGTGACAGCGACGAACCGCGCCTTGCCGTCGCGAACGATCCGCAGCGCCACGGCCTTGCCATGGCTAAGCGCGCCGTGGATGTCGCGGATCGCTTGCTCCGGTGAGGACACGGCATCCGGGCCGACGCCGACCACGAGATCACCCTGCTGCAGCCCGGCCTGATCCGCAGGGGATCCCGGCTGCACCTCGGCGATCACGGCCCCACGCGCGTCCGCGGACAGGCCGAGCTGGTCGCGCAGCTCCGGCCCGAGCGGCGCCAGCGCGACGCCGATCTTGGGCTGCGGCGCGGACGCATCCTGCTCTGCCTGCGGGGCTCCCGTCTGATCGGACGGGAGAGACGCGAGCTGCACGCTCACGTTCTTGCTCGTGCCATCGTGCAGCACGTCGAGCGTCGCCGTCTTGCCAGGCTGAATCGCAGCCACGTCGCGGGCGAGGTCGCCCGGTGTCTTCACCGTGGCGCCGTTGACGGAGCGGACCACGTCACCCGGCTGCAGGCCGATCTTCGACGCCGGGCTGTTGGGCGTCACCGACGCGACCAGGGCACCCTCGTCGGTCTTGAGGTGGAGCGCCGGCGCGAGACCTTCGGTCACCGGCTGCGCCTCGACGCCGAGGAAGCCGCGCGTCACGTGCCCGGCGGTGAGGAGCTGGTCCACGACGCTGTGCACCATGTCGGACGGAATCGCGAAGCCGATGCCGACGCTGCCGCCCGTGGGCGAGAAGATGGCGGTGTTGACGCCGATGACCTTGCCGTCCTGCGTGATCAGCGGGCCGCCGGAGTTGCCGCGGTTGATGGGCGCGTCCACCTGGATGAACTGGTCATACGGCCCCTCGCCGATATCGCGGCCGAGGGCGCTGACGATGCCCGCCGTGATGGTGCCGCCGAGACCGAACGGGTTGCCGACTGCGACCACCCACTCGCCCGGCCGGACCTTGGCGGAGTCGCCAAGCTGGATGAACGGCAGGGTATGTCCGGCGCTCACCTTGAGCACGGCGAGGTCGGTCCGCGGGTCGCGGCCGACGACCTTGGCGGGCAGCGTCGTGCCGTCGTCGAGCGTGACGCTGACCTTGGTGGCGCCGCGGACGACGTGGTTGTTGGTGACGATCGTGCCGTCGGGCCGGATGATGAACCCGGAGCCGCGCGCCTCCACGTGGCCGCTCTCCATGCCGGGCGGCGCGCCCTCCTCGTCCGGGCGGATATCCGAGGTGACGGACACGACGGCCGGGCGCACCTGTGCGGCGAGGTTGGCGAAGTCGGGCAGCGGATGCGCGACCGGGGCGGGCTGGATGGGGGCGGGGGCGTTAGCGGCGGGCGCCCCCGTCGTGGATGCCGGGTCAGCCAGGCTGGCGTGACCGAGCGCGTAGCCGCCGAGCGCGGTGCCGGCGAGCAGGACGGCGGCGGTGGCCGTTCGGGCGCGGCGGTGAAGGGTGGGCATGAGATGCGGGTCTCCTCGCGATGGCTGCCGTGCGAAGAGCGCGGCGGACGACGAGGCAAGTGGGTGGGGCGGAATACGGGACTATGGCGGGGGGATGAAAACGGTGTCACGGAGACTTGCGCTGACGGGCCGTGTTGCGGGACAAGGCGGCGGCGCCGGGTTAGCACAGCGGTAGTGCAGCGGTTTTGTAAACCGAAGGTCGGGGGTTCAAATCCCTCACCCGGCAGGGTTTCTGGGGCAGCAGCCGGGCAGCCTTGAACGGTGCTGACCAGCGGCACACCTGCAGGACCAGGCAACTGGGCCGTTCTACCCTCCACCGCGGGGCCGCAGCGTGCAGCTAACTCTCAGCCCGGCGGTCGCGGACACGCCCTTCCGCCTCCACACCGCTCCCGGCGAGGCTGTCGCCCATCCTGCTTGGCGCCGGGCGCAGGCGGCCGTGCTCGCTGCGCTGGGCCGGGGCGAGGTGGCGGTCCTGCTCGGGCCGCCCGGAACCGGCAAGTCGCTGCTGCTGCAGAACCTGGCCCAGGCGCTTCGGCGTGAGGGTCAGTCCGTGCACCTCGTCGAGCGCGGGGACGCGCTGGACCCGGCCCTGGGCACCGACATCCTGCTCATCGATGAAGCCGGGCGCATGGGCGCGGACGCGCTCGCCCGCCTGTGCGCGGCGGACAGGCCCTTCGTCCTCGCCGCACTCCCGAGCTTCGCGGAGCGGCTGGATGGGCTGTCCCGTCCGATCACGGCCGTGGCGCTGGAACCGCTCTCGCCGGAGGAGGTCGCGCGCTTCGTTGCCGCTCGCCTCTCGGCGGCGGGACGGCCCCGCGACATGCTGGAGCCCGACGCCGTCCTCGCCCTGGCCCGGCACTCCGCCGGGCTGCTGCGCCTGGTGAACGTGCTTGCCGGCGCAGCCATGTTCCTGGCGGAGCTGGAGGAAGCCCCCCGTGTTCGCCGGCAGCACGTGGACGAGGCTGCCGCCATGCGCGGCGGCGTGGACGAGGCTCCGGCACCCCCGACCCCGGCCGCACCCGAACCGGCCGGAGCCGCCACGCGCTGCGCCGACGCCGTCCTCGCTCCGCTGCCTCCCTGCTCACGCCCAGAGGCCACGGCCGCCCCGCCGTCCGCTGCCGCGTCCCTCGCGCCCCGTGCCCCGCTCCCGGCTTGGTGGCGCGGCGCGCTGCCTTCGGCGCCGCTGCGGTCGGGCTAGGCCTCGTGTTCGCCGGTGGTTGGGCGGTGTCAGGATGGCAGTCCGTGCAAGCGCCGGGAGCGCAGCGACAGGATCGCGGCAGCGCTGGCGGCTATGTCAGCGGTCAACTGCCGAGAGCACAGCCGGACAGCCGTGACCATGTAGCCGAGATCCCGCGCGATGCCGCCGGCAGTTCTGCGCGGCAGGAGGAACAGCCGCCGCCTCGGCAGGCGATGGAGACGAGTCCGCCGCCCCGCGCCAGCACGGCCCCGCGCCAACGACCCAAAGCGTTCGCCGCGCCTGCCTCCTTCCGCGGTCCCGTGTATAACGACACCCTGCAGCAGGGCGGGCAGATGTCCCTGGTGGTCAGGCGGCAGGGGCCGCCGGGAGCCGTCATGGTGCGCTTCGAGGCCTGGGGAGGCCTGCTGGGGTCCGGGGATCTCGCCGGACACTTGTCCGAGGACGGCCGCATCGCCGCATCGGGCCAGCTCATGGTCGGCCGGAACCCCTTCCTCTGCACCTTGAGCGGGGTCGTCGCGGGCGGTGAGCTGACGGGCTCGGCCAGCTTCGTCCGCAGCAGCGGCGGACGCGTCGCGCACAGCCGCTTCACGCTGACCAGGTCCTGACGACCATCCCCGTGAGCGACCCGGCGTGCGTCCACCAACCTCTATGGGCCTTGCAAGCCGAGGGTGGTTCAAGTCCGTCGCGGGGCAGGCGTTCGGGCCACCGGCAGCACGGAGGAGCAAAGGCGCGATGACGCCCGCCACTTGGAAAAGGATGGCATCGTCCATGATCCCAGTGCACAATCGCGGCCGAGGTTCGGCAACATTCAGCGAGGGATCGCCGGCATGACACCTGGTGTCCAGGCCATTCTCAGCGGCGCGCTGACCTTCGGGGTGCCGCTCCTGTTCGCCGCGCGAGAGTTGATCGTTCTCAGGCGCCCGGACGGCGGCGCTGGCGGGTTCGACCGTCCGCGCGATCCTGCGCCGGCACCGCCGCCGCCGGGTCACGAGCCATACTCGCGGCCGTTGCCGGCCTGCCTCATCGCGGCGGCGCAAGTGGACGCCGTCGCTCAGCCGGCGGAGCCGGAGACGCGTTCTCGAACCGGTCTGATAGGCGGTTCCTGCGGCCTCTAGCGGCACCTGGTCTCGACCGCCGCGTGCAGTGGCACGTCGCGGCCGGGGAGCCGGGTCAGGGTCGCGGCGGGCCGGTGCTCCCTGATCCTGGACTTGCTCTGGTAGTTGCTTTGGGGGGCTGGGCGGCGCGGGGGCAGAGGCCGCACATCTCGCTCGGGACGCCCTCTTGCGCGCTTGGGGGCGTGCGGTGCTGGCGGAGCTCGGCGTCGGTCAGGTGGGCGAGACCGGTGTCGTGGCGCAGGCTCGCGATGAGGTCGGCGAAGGACTGCTCGTCGAAGTCGTCGTCGAGGTCCTCGTCGGCGTCGCAATCGGGTCCCTCGGGGCGCTCGCACGGCTCGGCCCACAGCTCGGCGTGGAGGGCGTCGGTCTCGGCGCAGTCCGTGCGGCGCTCGTTTGGGCACTCGTTCAGGCGGAGCTTGGGGCCGGGCGCCTCGCGGGCGGGCTCGGAGAGCTTGCGGGCGAGCGCGATGGTGCGGCGGACGGTGCGGGCGAGGCGGTCGAAGCTGGTCGCTTGCGTCGGGGTGGGGCTGGGTGCTGCGGGCTCGTCCTCGGGCTGGCACTGGGCGGCGGCGGCGGGTTCGGCCAGGGCTTGGCGGTGGACGGCCTCGGCGAGGTCGGTGCCCATGGCGATGAGCTTGTGCAGGACCTGGCGGTAGTATTGGGCGTCCTCGTCGCGCTGGCGGGCGCGGTCGGCAGGGTCGGGGAGGGCGGGGGTGGAGGACATCGGGGAGCTTAAACGGTTTCTCGGGGGCGGGGTCAAGCGCTGAGTGGGGTGCGCGTTCAACGTTGTGGACACGGCGCGCCCTCGGCGGCAGAGTGAAGCTGACGAACGCATCGGCAACGATCTCGGGGCGGTGGTGGCGATAGTCGAGCTAACCTGCATCATCAAGCTCTGCTCGCTCGCCTGCACGCTGCTCGCGGCGGGATCGAAGGCGTTCGACTACGAGTTCGCGTCCCACCTGTTCGAGGCCGGGGACAAGACGGGCGAGGCCGCTCTCGCCTTCCACGAGGGCCGGGAGCGCGGCGCGGTTCAGGCGGCCGTGCGCGACCTGCGCAAGCGTGTCGAGCGCGACTGCGGGGAGTGGCTCGCGACGGAGTTCCGCGGCGACCCGGCGGGGCTGGCCGACGCCCGGGCGGCGATCCTCTCCCTCGACTTCGTGCTGCCCCGCTGCCTGCCGCGCGCCGAAGCGGTCATCGCGGCCAAATATGACGCGGCCGAGATAGCCAGCCTTGTCGTGAGGACGGCGGGGCAAAGCGACGACCAGTTCCGGGACGGCAGGATCGGCGCCCGGCTGCTGCACTGCCTCGTGCAGCGGGCGTTCGAGGCGCTGCAGGAGGACGAGGCGTTCTGCCGGGCGACGGAGATCCCGTTCCGCCGGGAGGTGCTGCGGAACTTCGAGGAGCTCAAGCGCGGGCAGGAGGACATCAAGCACGGGCAGGAAGAGATCAAGCGCGGGCAGGCGGCGCTGCCGGAGGCGGTCGCGGAGGCGACTGTGGCGAAGCTCCTCGCCGCCCTCGACGCGAGGGGCGGGACCGAGAGGGCCGAGGCCGCGGGCCTGGAGCGCCGGGCGGTCATCGCGCTCGCGCAGCGGATCAAGCCGGAGCTGCTGGACTTCGATCAGGCCCTCGTCGAGCTGGAGAGCGCGGTCGGCATCGCGCTCGACGTGATCGCGCGCGGCGCGCGGGGCACCAACCTCGACGCGTTCGTGGACGCCGTGCTCGCGCGCGTCGCCGAGACGACGAAGGCGGGCGACTTCGACGGCGGCGCGCGCGCGGTGGACGACGCGCTGGCCGAGCTGGACCGGCGGGAAGCAGGCCGAGCTGGCCGAGCTGGAGCGGCGGAAGGCGGAGCAGCGCGAGGCCGCGCGACGCAAGCGGGTCGCCCTGCTGGAACTCGGGGTGGAGCAGGACATCCTGCGCCGCGACGCGGCCGGTGTTGCGCGCCGGATCGAGGCGGTCGTCGCCGTCGAGGCAGGCGACGGATCGGCCTGCATGGGCGCCCGCTTTCCGCGAGCGCTGGGACGGGTTCTACCGGGACGGCGAGGAGAAGGGGGTCAACTTCTCGCTCCTGATCGCGGTGGAACTGGCCCGGCGAATGACCGCGACGGCTCAGAGCCAAGACGAACGTGGACTTGCCAGCATCTTCTCGGCACCGCGCTTCCGAGGCTCGGCGAGCGCGAGAGCGGCACCGGCGCGGCTGGAGGAGGCGGTCGCGGCGCTACCGGGCGGCGCTGGAGGAGCGCACGCGCGAGCGGGTGCCGCTCGACTGGGCAGCGACGCAGACCAACCTCGGCAACGCGCTTGCGGTACTCGGCGGGCGCAAGGGCGGGACGGCGCGGCTGGAGGAGGCGGTCGCGGCTTACCGGGCGGCGCTGGAGGAGGGGACCCGCGAGCGGGTGCCGCTCCAGTGGGCGACGGCGCAGAACAACCTCGGTCTTGCGCTCGCGACGCTCGGCGAGCGCGAGAGCGGGACGGCGCGGCTGGAGGAGGCGGTCGCGGCCTACCGGGCGGCGCTGGAGGAGTGGACGCGCGAGCGGGTGCCGCTCGACTGGGCGATGACGCAGAACAACCTCGGCACCGCGCTCCGGGCGCTCGGCGAGCGCGAGAGCGGCACGGCGCGGCTGGAGGAGGCGGTCGCGGCCTACCGGGCGGCGCTGGAGGAGTGGACGCGCGAGCGGGTGCCGCTCGCACTGGGCGACGACGCAGAACAACCTCGGCAGCGCGCTCCGGGCGCTCGGCGAGCGCGAGAGCGGGACGGCGCGGCTGGAGGAGGCGGTCGCGGCCTACCGGGCGGCGCTGGAGGAGTGCACGCGCGAGCGGGTGCCGCTGCGACTGGGCGACGACGCAGAACAACCTCGGCTCCGCGCTCGCGACGCTCGGCGAGCGCGAGAGCGGGACGGCGCGGCTGGAGGAGGCGGTCGCGGCCTACCGGGCGGCGCTGGAGGAGCGCACGCGCGAGCGGGTGCCGCTGGACTGGGCGAGGACGCAGAACAACCTCGGCCCGCGCTCGCGACGCTCGGCGAGCGCGAGAGCGGCACGGCGCGGCTGGAGGAGGCGGTCGCGGCCTACCGGGCGGCGCTGGAGGAGTGGACGCGCGAGCGGGTGCCGCTGGACTGGGCGAGGACGCAGAACAACCTCGGCGCCGCGCTCCGGGTGCTCGGCGAGCGCGAGAGCGGCACGGCGCGGCTGGAGGAGGCGGTCGCGGCGCTCCGGGCGGCGCTGGAGGAGTGGACGCGCGAGCGGGTGCCGCTGCAGTGGGCGGTGACGCAGACTAAGCCTCGGCGGTGCGCTCGCGACGCTCGGCGAGCGCGAGAGCGGCACAGCGCGGCTGGAGGAGGCGGTCGCGGCCTTCGATGCCTGCCTGACGGTCACCGCGTCCGTCTGGCCGCCTGAGTGGGTCAGTGAGGTGCGCGCGAGTCGGGACGAGGCGCGGGCCGAGATCGGACGGCGGGTGGCGGGATAGCCCGTCGATGCGTCAGCCGAAGCCTCTGCGCCTTCAAACCCTAACACGCGTGCTGCAGCCGCAGGGAACGGCCCGCGCCGCTCATATCACGCGGCGGCGAGGCCGGGTGCGAGATCGTCGTGGAATCCGTTGCTGGCGAGCGTCGGCCGGATATGGCCGGTGCGGATCACGAAGTCGGAGAAGTGCTCGCCCGGCGTGCGCTCCGCGGCGTAGGCGGCGATCAGCGGCGTGAGGGACGCGATGATCTCGTCGTGCTTCAGGTCCTTGGCGTAGAGCTTGTTCATCCGCGTGCCGTCGAAGGCGCCGCCGAGATAGAGGTTGTAGGTGCCTGGTTGCGGCCGACGAGGCCGATCTCGGCGAGGTAGGGCCGCGCGCAGCCGTTCGGGCAGCCGGTCATGCGGATGGTGATCTCGTCCTCGGCGAGGCCGTGCTGGGCGAGCACCTCCTCCAGCGCGGTGACGAGGTCGGGCAGGTAGCGCTCGCTCTCGGCCAAGGCGAGGCCGCAGGTCGGCAGCGCCACGCAGGCCATCGCGTTGCGCCGCAGCCCGCCCGGCGGGTTGGAGAGGCCGTGCTCGGCGAGCAGGGCGTCCATCGCCCGCTTCCGCCCCTTGGGCACGGCGGTGATGATCAGGTTCTGGTTGGCGGTGATGATGAACCCGCCCTTGTGCACCTCGGCGATCCGGCGCAGCCCGGTCATCAGCCGCCGCTCCGGCTCGTCGTGGATGCGGCCGTTCTCGACGAACAGAGAGAAATGCCAGGCGCCGTCGTCGCCTTGCAGCCATCCCAGGGGATCGCCCGACCGCTCGAACCGGTAGGGGCGCGCCGGCTCCAGGTCCCAGCCGAGGCGCTTGTTCAGCTCGTCGCGGACGCGGTCGAGGCCGTAGGTCTCGATCGTGTATTTGAACCGCGCGTGCTGGCGGTCCGACCGGTCGCCCCAGTCGCGCTGGATCGTCACCACCTTCTCCGCCACGTCCACGACCTGGTCCGCCGGGCAGTAGCCGATAACGTCGCCGATGCGCGGGAAGGTCTCGGGCACGCCGTGGGTCATGCCCATGCCGCCGCCGATGGAGACGTTGTAGCCGACGATCCGGCCGTCCTCCTCGATGGCGATGAAGCCGAGGTCGTGCGCGAACACGTCCACGTCGTTGTGGGGCGGGACGGCGATGGCGATCTTGAACTTCCGCGGCATGTAGGTGCGGCCGTAGATCGGCTCGGCCTCGTCCTCGCCGCCGACCACCTTCTCGCCGTCGATCCAGATCTCGTGCCAGGCGCGGCTCTTCGGCAGGAGGTGGGCGCTGATGCGCCGGGCCAGGTCCAGGATCTCGGCGTGGAGCTGGGTCTGGTAGGGGTTGGTGGTCGCGATCACGTTGCGGTTCACGTCGCCGCAGGCCGCGATGGTGTCGAGCATCGCGCCGTGGATCGCCTGGATGGCGGGCTTGAGGTTGCTCTTGATGATGCCGTGGAACTGGATCGTCTCGCGGGTCGTGAGGCGGATCGTGCCGTTGGCCCGCTCGCGCGCGAGCTTGTCCATGGCGAGCCACTGGGCCGAGGTGATCGCGCCGCCGACGATGCGCAGCCGCGCCATGAACGCTGAACGCCTTCTCCAGGCGCTTCTTGCCGCGCTCGGGGCGCAGGTCGCGGTCGTCCTGCTGGTAGATGCCGTGGAACTTCGTGAGCTGCGTGTCGTCCTCGGACAGCGCGCCGGTCTCGACCCGGCCCAGCCCCTCCGCGATGGTGCCGCGCAGGAACCGGCTCGCTTCCTTCAGCGCCTCGTTGCGGGAGGGCGGCCCCGCCTTGACCTTAGTCGTCGTGATGTCCGTCATGGCGTCGATCCTAATACACGTCCCGCAGGTAGCGCCCGCCGCGGCGAAGTCCGTCCAGCCAGGCTTGCGCGCCCGCCTCGTCCAGCCTGCCCTGATCGGCGCCGATGCGCAGAAGCATCGCGTTCACGTCCTTCGCCATGGCATTCGCGTCGCCGCAGACGTAGAGGACGGCGCCGTCCTGCAGCCAGGCGAAGAGGTCGCGCCGCTTCTCCCACATCCGGTCCTGAACGTAGATCTTCTCGGGCTGGTCGCGCGAGAACGCCACGTCCAGCCGGCTCAGCACGCCGCGCTTGAGCAGGTCCTGCCACTCGAGCTGGTAGAGGAAGTCGTGCGTGTAGTGGCGGCTGCCGAAGAACAGCCAGCTCTGGCCCGACCCTGACCGCTCGCGCCGGTCGCGTCCCGCTCCTGCATGAAGGCGCGGAACGGCGCCACCCCGGTGCCGGGCCCGACCATGATGATCCGCTGCGCCGGGTCGGCGGGCAGGCGGAAATGCGGGTTGGGCTTGAGATACACGCGCAGCCGGTCGCCGACGTGGCGGCGCTCGGCGACATCCATGGACGCGACACCCTTGCGCGCGCGGCCGTGCGCCGCATACGCGACGGCGCTGATGAGCACGTGCGCCTCGTCCTCGACCTGCTTGCGGCTCGACGCGACCGAGTAGAGCCGCGGCGGCAGCGGACGCAGCAGGCCGGTGAGCTGATCGGCCGTGAGCTTGTGGGGGGAGGCGGCCAGCAGATCGATCAGGTGCCGGCCGTGCACGAACTCGGCCGTGCGCTCGGCATCGGCTGCGAGGTCGGAGAGCGCCTTGTCCCCGGTCAGCCCGGCGTAGGACGTGACCTGCGGCCGGGTCAGCGTGGTCACGTCGTAGCGCTCGCGGAGCGCCGCTTGGAGAGCAGCGTCGCCGCCCAGCCCGGCGGCGTCCAGCACCTCCTCGACCAGCGCGGGATCGTTCTCGGGCAGGATGCCGAGCGCGTCGCCGGGCTCGTAGAGGATGCCAGAGCCGGCGAGCGCCAGCTCCAGGTGAAAGGTCTGGCCGGTGGAGCGGCTGCCGTTGAGGTTGACCTTCTCGGTGATCTCCGCCTCGAACGGGTGCGTGCGGCTGGCCGCCTCGGCGCCCGGCCGGGCGAAGTCCACGTGGATCACGGAGGAAGCGGCGGGCGGATTGGCCTCCTCGGGTTCGAGCGCCTTGAGCGTCGTCCCGATCCAGCCTTCGGCGGCCGCCTCGTAGTCCACGTCGCAGTCAATGCGCTCCGCTGCCCGCGTGCCGCCCAGCTCGGCGAGGCGCTCGTCGATGCGGCGCCCGACCTCGCAGAAGCGCGCATAGGCCTGGTCGCCAAGGGCCAGCACCGCGAAGCGCACGCCGTCGAAGCGCGGTGCGTCGGGTGCCATCAGGGCGGCGTAGAAGTCGGTGACGCGCTGCGGCGGGTCGCCCTCGCCCCAGGTGCTGGCGATCACGACGAGGTTCTGCGCCTTCGCGGCTTCGGCAGGCGTGATGTCCGCCATATCTACGGCCCGCGGCGCGAAGCCCAGGCGCGTGGCCGCCTTGCGCGCGTTGCCCGCGAGCGCCTCCGTGTTGCCGGACTCGGTCGCGTAGAGGATGGTGAGCGGCGTCTTGCGCACCGGCGCCACGGCGGCCGGCTGCGCCCCGGAGGTCGCAGCCTGGTAGCCGGCCAGGAAGCCGCTGAGCCAGGTCCGCTGCTCGGCGCTGGTGCCGGGCAGGATGCGGTTCAGTGCGGCGATCTGCTCAGGCGGAAACGGAGCCGTGTCTGGGAGAAGGGGTAAGCTTGACAATCCATTCCACTCCACGCTGCGAGCCGGCCACTCGCCCAGCAGCATGATCTGAGCGCCGTGCGACGATCAATCCATGTCTTATTCCAGATCAGATCAATCTAACTGAGAGATTGGTCTCGCTGGCTCGTGTTACCAGCGCATGGCCGTCCGGCTCAGCCGGCCGCGATTCAGCCGAGGGTGTCGCGATCGGTCTCGCGCCGCCCGAGCTCCGCCCGGACGGCGAGCCGCACGGCCTCGGCGAGACTGCCCACGTCCAGCCGCGTCATCAGCCGCGCCCGGTGGATCTCGACGGTGCGCGGGCTGAGACCGAGGTCGCGCGCGATAGCCTTGTTCGGCTTGCCCATGATCAAGAGGTCCAGAACCTCGCGCTCACGCGGCGAGAGTGCCGCGACGCGTGCGGCTGCCTCGGCAGTGACGCCAGACGCGCCGGACAGGTCGAGCGCCGCACTGATCGTGGCCAGCAGCACGTCGTCATCGAACGGCTTCTCGATGAAGTCGACCGCGCCTGCCTTCATCGCCCGGACCGCCGTCGAGACATCACCATGCGCCGTCATGACCACGACCGGTCCCTGGAACCCGGACGCCCTGAGACGTTGCATCAATTCGAGCCCATCCAGGCCCGGCATCCGCATGTCCGTGATGACGCAGCCAACGCGAGCGCCACCGAGGGATGGGAGCGCATCGAGGAAGGTGAGACCCGAAGCGTAGGTCTCGGCGCGGACGCTGGCAGCGCGGAGCAGCATCGCAATGGCCCGGCGAACGGCCTCATCGTCATCGACGACGTGTACCGTCAGTCCCTGGCGCTCGTCCTCGGTGGTCATCGCCTCCCTGAGATTGTCCCTAAGATGCCACCGCCTCCAGCGGAACTGTCGGTAACGTGAAACGGAACACCGCGCCGCCCCCAGGATTTGACTCGGCCCAGAGCCGCCCGCCGTGAGCCTCCACGATGGAGCGGCAGATCGACAGGCCCATGCCCATGCCGCCCGGCTTGGTCGAGACGAACGAGCTGAATAGACGGCCGGCGATGTCCGGTGCGATGCCTGGCCCGGTATCGAAGACGCCAACCTCCACCCTGTCTGGCCCGGCGGAGGCTGCCGTCACGAGGAGCTCGCGCCGGCGCGGCAGCGCTCCGTCGCCCGCCTGATCCTGCGTCATAGCCTCCACCGCATTGCGGATCAGGTTAAGCAGAACGTGCTGGATCTGGATGCGGTCCACGAGGACGTGAGGGAGAAGCGGGTCGAAGCGGAATCGGACGTGAATGTCGCGCTCCCTCGCGCCGACCAGCGCCAGCGCGCCGGCCTCCTCTGCCAGCTTGGCTAGATCCTCCAGCCGCGTATCCACCTCACCGTCCCTGGCGACGAACTCGCGCAGGCGCCGGACGATCTGCCCGGCCCGCAGCGCTTGCTCGGCAGCCAGGGCCAAGGCCTCGCAGATCTCCCCGGGAGCCTCTGCACCGCCCGGCAAGCACCCAAGCATCCGCTGCGCCGCCCTGACCGCGCTCGCTGTCGCGGTCAGCGGCTGGTTCAGCTCATGGGCCAGCGCGGAGGCCATCGTGCCCGCCGCGCTGAGGCGCGAGACGTGCAGCAGCTCGCCCTGCAGCTCCTGCAGTCGTGCTTGGGTGTCGCGCAGCGCCGCGGCGGCTTGCTTTCGGTCGGTGATGTCCACCAGGACATTCACCCCGCCGACGCAAGCTCCCGCCTCGTCGCGCAGCGTCGTAGGGTAGGCGATGAACGGAACGCGGATGCCGTCCGGCCGCTCGGCGACGGCTTCCTTGCCGCGGACAGGCCGGTTCTCCTGCAGCGCGAGTGCCATGGGGCACTCGTCATGCTGCATCGGCGTGCCGTCCGGCGACGAGAGCCGCCAGGAGCCGCACCAGCGCGTGTCGCCCAGCGGTGGACGCCAGCCCCAGAGGGCAACCGCGGCTTCGTTGTAGAAGGTGAGCCGCCCGGCGGCGTCCGTCGTGTAGATCGCCACGCCCAAGGCCTCGATCAGCTCGCGCAGCGCCTGCTCGGTGCGCTTGCGGTCATCCACATCGGTTGCGACGCCGATCCAGCGCTCGATGTGCCCGTCCCTGCTTCGTAACGGCGCGCCTTGGGTGAGGAGCCAGCGGTAGCTGTTGTCGGCGTGGCGACGCATCCGGAACTCGATCTTGTAGTCGATCCCCGACGCCACCGATGCGGCCCAGGTCCTGAGCACGCGCTCGCGGTCCTCCGGGTGCACCGCCGCTGTCCAGCCGTCGCCTAGAGCATCCTCTACGGCAAGACCGACGAAGTCGGTGAAATGCTGATTGACGTAAGTAGAGCTCCCGGCCGCGTCGGTGAACCATACGATCTGCGGCGAGATCTCGAAGAGCGCGCGGTAAAGGGCCTCGCTCTCGCGCAGCGCGGCACTCGTTTCGTCCAGCTCGCGCATCCGCAGTCCAGCGGCGAACTCGGCCATGACAGCGCCTGCCAGGTCAGTGAGCGCCTGAACGTCTTCCGTGGGCCAGCGGCGCGGCTCGCTGTCAACGACGCAGAGCGCCCCGACGACGCATCCATTGGGCAACGCGAGGGGCACTCCAAGGTAGGCTGCGACACCGAGGGCCTCGATGACGGGGTTGCCGTGCACGCGCGGATCATGCGGTGCGTCCTCTACGGCGAGCGGCAGCTCGCTCTCGACGACCAAGCGGCAGAACGAATGCGATATCGGCATCTCGCGCAGGCTGGCCCAGGGCTCGGGCAGGCCCTGGGCGCTGAGGAA
Source organism: uncultured Alphaproteobacteria bacterium (assembly GCA_963839135.1). GTDB lineage: Bacteria > Pseudomonadota > Alphaproteobacteria > Acetobacterales > Acetobacteraceae > CAWKEH01. The sequence goes on along the minus strand of CAWIUA010000011.1, from coordinate 30,746 downwards.
GAATTGCCGGTCGGCGTCCAAGAGCGAGATCAACGCAACCGGCGCGCGCAGCAAACGCCGAGCTAGTCGGGTCAGTCGGTCAAACCGCTCCTCGGCTGGAGCATCGAGCAAACCGGCCGCGGACAGCTCGCCGAGAGGCGGCGCGGACTCTTGGTGAGTCCCCGTGTGAGTCCCGGTCCAGAGTACTGAGTTCGTGCTGCCATTCTCTAGCGGCCAACGAAAAGAGCCTGTCTCCACGGGTCTCCTCCTCGGATGCAGCGTCTCCGATCAGCGTGTACCAGGATCGCCACTCGCAGCTGCCTCGGCCTGGACAGGCCTGGTTCGGTTCGACAATTGGGACTCGTAGCCTAAGCAGTCCTCACGGGTCTGTCATCTCCCTAAGCCGCGCTCCCGCGCGCTGAGATGGACTGCGCCCACGGTTCGGCGTCTCGTTGTCTCGCCGCGTGCAACGTGCGGTTACGTATTTCTCCGTAATTGCACCATTTGCGCAACACGCCAGACTACGCCACGTGCCTGGCTCCGGAGGGGGAGGGAATGACGATGATGTCCGACCGAGCTGCGGCCGTTCTCGCCTGTGCGGGTTGGCACGGAGAAGCAGATATCCCGAGAGCGTCTTCGACAGCGGACCCCAACGGATGCGCTGCGCTGTTGAGCTGCAAGTTGCGCCGTGCCTCGCTGAGCCGCTCGCGCGCTTGTTCAGCAATCGCCCTCTCCTAGAGACCGCCTGCGACTCTGAACTGGGAAGGGAGAAGTGTGGGCCATAATGCTGCCACCCAGGCGCGCACCTTCGCGTTCGGGCGCCGCCGATGTCTGGCGGAAGACGCTGGGCGGTCCGCCTGACGAGAGAGCACCGATCCGGACATGAGGAGGAAGGGATGGGGATAGTGGTGCAGTTTCCGAGCCACATAGGTGGGAGATTCATAGGTGGGAGATTCACCGCAGACATGCGAGACGCGCTCGCCCGCTTTGCCGACGAGACCCCGGGCACGCTGCCCCTCGTGTTCGGCAAGGATGGCGAGGAGACGGAGTTCTGCTGCCTGGCGAATGGCCTTATGATCGGCTGGGATCGCGGGCGCTCCCTGATCCTGACCGATACGAACAGCGGCTACGTTGACCGCGGTCCGTTCCGAAGCCTGGCGGAGGTTTGCCTTCTCATCACGTATCTGACCGTCTGAGCGGCGCGGCTACGGTCACGCGGGCACGGCCGGTTCCGACCGGCCTGCGCCTCCCTGTCCCTGAAGCTACAGCCAATGCCCGGGCACCCAGGCATATTGCCCGCTCGTGCCCTCCCAATGGCCCGGCAGCCAGGTGTTGCTGTGGGTGGTGATCGGCTCGTAGGCGCCGGGCTGCCAGGCATAGCCGCTGCCGGTCCACTGCCAGTCGCCCGGCCGCCAGATCAGCGCCTGGCCCGAGACGGGCGGGATCGGCCGCGTCTCAGCCTGCGGCGGCGGCACGGGCGGGAAGGGCAGGGGCTCCGTCCCGCACGCCGAAAGGCCGAGCGCGATCACGAGAGCGGACGTGGCGAGAGCGGGTTTCATCATGCTGATCCTCCTCGCCGAACCGTGCCATGCCGAATCGCGCTTCTACAAGCATCCTCGCGCGCTCAGGCGGGCAGGAGCACCGTCGCCGCCGCCTGCGCGGCGATGCCCTCGCCTCGCCCGGCGAAGCCCAGCCGCTCCGTCGTCGTCGCCTTGACCGAAACCCGCCCCGGATCCACGCCCATGATCCCGGCCAGGCACGCCTGCATGGCGGCGGCGTGCGGCGTGATCTTGGGGCGTTCGCAGATCAGGGTCACATCCGCATGGGCGAGCACGCCGCCGCGCGCCCGCACGCGGTCGGCCGCGTGACGCAGGAAGCGCGCGCTGTCGGCGTCCTTCCACATCGCCTCGCTCGGCGGGAAGTGCCGGCCGATGTCACCCTCGGCAAGCGCTCCATAGATCGCGTCGCAGAGCGCGTGGATACCAACGTCGGCGTCCGAGTGCCCGGCAAGGCCGCGCTCGTGCGGAATATTGACACCACAGAGGATTAAGGGCCGGCCCGCCTGCAGGACATGAACGTCGAAGCCGGTGCCGACGCGCGGCAGCATAGGCGGCATCAGGGCCTGTTCGAGCCGCGCTAGGTCCTCGGGATAGGTCAGTTTGACGTTGCGCTCGTCGCCGGGCACGAGTTCCACGGCGAGCCCGGCGGCTTCCAGGAGGGCCGCGTCGTCCGTCGCGCTGGCGCGCGCCGCGTCGCCCGTCCCGCCGTTCGGGGCGGCGCGGTGCAGGTCGAGCAGCGTCGCGAAGCGGAACGCCTGCGGCGTCTGCGCGCGGTACAGGCCGTCGCGCGGCACCGTCGCCTCGATGCGGCCTGCGGACGCGCGCTTGAGCGTGTCCGCGACCGGGACTGCGGGAATGGCGCCGGGACGTTCGGCAAGCGCCGCGAGCAGGGCGGCCACGGTGCCGGGCGGTACGAACGGGCGAGCGGCATCGTGAACAAGTACAATGTCGGGACGATGCGGCACGAGCGCCTCGAGTCCGGCGCGGACGCTGTCCTGGCGCGCCGCGCCGCCGGGCACTGGCGGCAGGTGGGCAAGCCCTTCCAGGGCCTCGCCGAGCCGCCCAGCATCCCCGACGGGCTGCAAGAGGTCGGCGTCCCCGGCCAGCGCCTCCGCCGCCCACCGGACGCATGGGCGCCCGGCGATAGGCACGTATTGCTTAGGTTCGCCGGCCCGGAATCTTTCCCCGGTGCCGGCGGCGACGAGGAGGGCAGCGACGCGCATGGCACGCCTCCATGCGCGGGCCAGGTTGGGTCGTCAAGTCAGGCAGGACGCGAGGAGGTTGAGCAATTCCGCACTGCAGCAATTCCGAGCCGCGCCCTGAACATCGGCTCGATGCAACGCATATCAGGCCGGGCATATCAGGCCGGGCATATCAGGCCGGCGCACGGTCGTGGGCGGCGGTCTAGGAGATGAGTAGCATGGTAGGCAGGCCAGCGTTGATCGCTGCCATCGTCGTTCTTCTCGGTGCCGGCGCGGCTGGGCTGCATCTCGCTGGCGCGGGCAACCAGGCGCGGGCTGCGGACTCTCAGCCGCCGCCCCCACCTCCCGTTCCCGTCACGATGGCGTCGGCGAAGACTGAAGATGTCCCGGTCTATCTGCGCGGCATCGGCACGGTGCAGGCCTTCTACGCGGTCGAAGTGAAGGCACAGGTCAACGGCGTCCTGCTCGACGTGCCTGTGCGCGAGGGGCAGGAGGTCAAGAAAGGTGCTGTGCTGGCCGTCATCGATCCGCGTCCCTATAAGGCGGCGCTCGACCGGGCAACGGCGACCCGCCAGCAGGATCAAGCGCAGCTCGAGAACGCCCAAATCGACCTGAAGCGCTATGCCAGCCTCGCCCGAACGGATTTCGCGTCACGGCAGCAGGTGGATACGCAGCAGGCGACCGTGAGCAAGCTGCAGGCTGCGGTCGCAGGCGACACCGCCGCGATCGAGACGGCCTCCCTCAACCTGAGCTTCTGCTACATCGCCGCCCCGATCAACGGGCGCGTCAGCCTGCGCCGGGTTGATCCCGGGAACCTGGTCGAATTGGCCAGCCAGGCGACCGGCATCGTCTCGATCACCCAGGATCACCCGATCTCCGTCGTCTTCACGCTGCCAGAGCAGGAACTGCCGCAAGTACAGGAGGCCATGACCCATGGCCCGCTCACCGTGTTCGCCGATACGTCGGATGGGCAGACCCAGCTCGCCAAGGGCACCCTGCTGACGCCCAATAACGCGGTCGATATCAACACGGGCACGATCCAGCTCAAGGCGAATTTCGCCAACGAGGACAACAAGCTCTGGCCGGGCGAGTTCGTGAACGCTCGCCTGCTCGTCGATACGATCCGCGGCGCGGTGACGGTCCCGCATATCGCGATCCAGCACGGGCAGGACGGCTTGTTCGTCTTCACCGTCAAGCCGGACAACACGGTCCAGCAGCAACCCGTGACCGTTTCCTACGACGACGGCACGAGGGCTGTGGTGGGCAAGGGCGTATCATCGGGAGAGAAGATCGTGACCTCCGGGCAATCCCGGCTCGGGCAAGGCACGCGCGTGACCGCGGCGCCGCCAGATCAGGAAGGCTGACCGCACTCGCGACGGCTGCCGAATCAGCACTAGAGGAACAAACCGCGCGATATGAGCATCTCGACTCCTTTCATCCGCCGGCCGATCGCGACTTCGCTGCTCATGGCCGCGATCTTCCTCGTCGGCGCGGCCGCCTTTCCGTTCCTGCCCGTCGCACCATTGCCCGAGGTCGAGTTCCCGACGATTTCCGTGACGGCGCAGTACCCCGGCGCCAGCCCGGCCACCATGGCGGCGACCGTCGCCACACCACTGGAGACGCAGTTCGGCCAGATTCCGTCGCTCGCGCAGATGACGAGCATCAACGTGCTCGGCACGAGCACGATAACCCTGCAGTTCAACCTCAACCGCAACATCGACGCCGCGGCGACCGACGTTCTGGAGGCGATCAATGCGGCGCAGGGCCAGCTGCCGAAGGACATGCCGAGCCCGCCCACCTTCCGCAAGACCAATCCATCGGACGCGCCGATCCTGATCATCTCCGTGAACTCGGACACGCTGCCGCTGCCCGAGGTGGACTCCTACGCCGAGAACATCCTGGCGCAGCAGCTCTCCCAGACGTCCGGCGTCGCCCAGGTGCTCGTCGGCGGGCAGCAGACGCCGGCGATCCGCGTGCAGGTGGACCCGGCGAAACTGGCCTCGCTGGGAATGACGCTCGAGGACGTCCGGACCGTCCTCAGCCAAGCCACGTCGGACGAGCCGAAAGGCTCGATAGACGGGCCGAAGCAGTCCTACACGATTTTCGCCAACGACCAGCGGACGGCGGCGAGCGAATTCGAGAACGCGATCATCGGCTACCGCGGCGGCGGCGCGATCCGGGTGCGCGACGTGGGCCGGGCCATCAGCGGGCCGCAGAACCGCGAGCAGCTCGCGTGGCAGGACAACAAGCCGAGCGTCCTGCTCATCGTCTTCAAGCAGCCCGGCGCCAACGTCATCACCACCGTGAACAGCATCAAGGCCAAGCTGCCGCGGCTCGTGGCGGACATCCCGCCCGGCGTTCAGGTCAGGGTCGTCTCGGACCGCACGCTCACGATCCGCGCCTCGGTGAGCGACGTCGAGTTCACCCTGATGCTGTCCGTGGCGCTCGTCGTCATGGTGATCTTCCTGTTCCTCCGCAACGCCTGGGCGACCATCATCCCGAGCGTCACGATCCCGGTCGCCTTGGTCGGAACGTTCGGCGTCATGTATGTCTGCGGCTTCAGCCTGGACAACCTCTCGCTCATGGCGCTCACGATCTCGGTCGGGTTCGTCGTGGACGACGCCGTCGTCATGCTGGAGAACATCTTCCGCCACATCGAGGACGGCGAGAGCCCGATGGAGGCGGCGGTCAAGGGCGCCGGCGAGATCGGCTTCACCATCGTCTCCATCAGCGTCTCGCTCATCGCCGTGTTCATCCCGCTGCTGCTGATGAGCGGCATCGTTGGGCGCCTGTTCCGCGAGTTCGCGATCGTCGTCTCCATCACCATCGTCGCGTCGGCGATCGTCTCGCTGACGCTGACCCCGATGATGGCGTCCCGCTTCCTCTCCCACGAGACGGGCAAGCACGGCTGGTTCTACCGGGTCGTCGAGCGGATGTTCGACGCTATGGTCCGCTTCTACGAGCGCACGCTGGACGTGGCCCTGCGGTTCCGCTTCGTCACGCTGATGGTCTTCATAGCGACCGTGGCGACGAGCGTCGGGCTCTTCATGGTGATCCCGAAAGGCTTCTTCCCGACGCAGGACACCGGGCTGTTCATCGGCATCAGCGACGCGGCGCAGGACGTCTCCTTCGAGGAGATGACGCGCCTGCAGCAGCGGCTGAACAAGATCGTCATGGCCGATCCCGCCATGCAGGGCGTCACCTCCGCGGTCGGCGCCGGCGGCGGCGGGGAGACCGCCAACAACGGGCGCATGTACGTCACGCTGAAGCCTTGGAGCAAGCGCAAGGACACCGTGATGCAGGTGATCGCCCGGCTCGAGCAGAAGACGCAAGTCGCTCAAGGGCATCAAGCTCTACATGCAGCCGGCGCAGGACGTCCGCGTCGGCGGCAGGCTGTCGCGCACCCTGTATCAATATACGCTGCAGGATGTGGACAGCGACGAGTTGAACCGCTGGGCGCCGAAGCTGCTCGACAAGATAAAGGTGCTGCCGCAGCTCAGCGGCGTCACCTCGGACCAGGAGACGAACGGCACGACCGCGACCTTGACCTACGACAAGGATCAGGCGGCCCGCTTCGGCATCCAGCCGAGCGTGATCGACAACACGCTCTACGATGCCTTCGGCCAGCGCGAGATCACGCAATACTTCACGGCGCTGAAGGCCTACTACGTGGTCCTGGAGGTCCCGCCGCTGGAGCAGGGAGACCTGGACACGCTGGGCAAGCTCTACGTCAAGTCATCCAGCGGCGCGGCGGTGCCCCTATCCACCTTCGTCCATCTCGACACGAAGCCGGTGCAGCCGCTGGTCGTGAACCACCAGAGCCAGTTCCCCGCGGTGACGATCTCCTTCAATCTCAAGCCCGGCGCCTCGCTGGGCGACGCCGTCACGGCGATCCAGAAGGTCGAGGCCGAGATGGGCCTCCCGCCGACGGTGCAGGGCACCTTCCAAGGCACGGCGCAGGCGTTCCAAACCTCGCTGAGCAGCGAGCCCTACCTGATCGCGGCGGCGCTGATCGCCGTGTATATCATCCTCGGCATCCTCTACGAGAGCTACATCCTGCCTCTGACCATCCTCTCCACCCTGCCGTCCGCGGGCGTGGGGGCGCTGCTGATCCTGCTGGCCGCGGGCTACGATCTCACGGTGATCGCGCTCATCGGCATCATCCTGCTCATCGGCATCGTGAAGAAGAACGGCATCATGATGGTGGACTTCGCGATCAGCGCCGAGCGCGAGGAGGGAAAGTCGCCGCTCGACGCCATCCGCGAGGCTTGCCTGCTGCGCTTCCGCCCGATCCTGATGACGACGATGGCAGCACTGTTGAGCGGGCTTCCGCTGATGCTCTCGGGGGGTGCCGGGTCGGAGCTGCGCAAGCCGCTCGGCTTCGCCATGGTCGGCGGCCTCGCGCTCAGCCAGGTCCTCACGCTCTACACGACCCCGGTGATCTACCTCTACCTCGACCGCTTGCAGCACTGGCTCGCCCCGCAGCGCCGCTCGCGGATGCCGGCTCTGGCCGCGAAGATGGGTGCGGCTGCAGGAGAGTCAGGCGACTAGACGCAACTCCTGTGACGATACAGAAACGCGGAAAACCGTCAGGAGATCAGGCCAAGGTCGTCCTCTGGCGCCGCGCGGCACAGCGTCTCGATTGCACGCTGCCCATCGTCGGCGTAGTTTGCCCAAACTATGGGCAATTGGTCCTCTCCTGATCCGCGCCGCGCGCTCGGCCCGATCACCGTCGGCACCGGTCGGGTGCGCGTCACTCTTGCCAGACCCGGTCGTGCTGGCGCCGATGTCCGGCGTCACCGACCTGCCGTTCCGCCGGCTCGTGCGCGAGCAGGGCGGCGCCATGGTCGTGTCCGAGATGATCGCGTCCTGGGCGATGGTGCGGGAGAACCGCAACACGCTGCGCATGGCCGAGGTGTGCGGCGGCGGCGGCCCGAACGCGGTGCAGCTTGCCGGGTGCGATCCCCAGGCGATGGCGGAGGCGGCGCGCATCGCCGTGGGGCTGGGCGCCGACCTCGTGGATATCAACTTCGGCTGCCCGGTGAAGAAGGTCGCCGTCGGGCAGAACGCCGGCTCGGCGCTGATGCGCGACGAGACGGCTGCCGCGCGCATCCTTGAGGCGACGGTCCGCGCCGTCCCCGTGCCTGTGACGCTTGAAGATGCGCATGGGTTGGGACCACGCGAGCCTGAACGCGCCGCGCCTCGCCCGCATCGCCGAGGCGTGCGGCATCCAGATGGTCACGGTCCACGGCCGCACCCGGCAGCAGCTCTATACCGGCGTGGCCGACTGGCCCTTCGTCGCCTCGGTCAAGGCCGCGGTCAACATACCCGTGCTGGTCAACGGCGACATCGAGGACGAGGCCGGCGCTGCTGAGGCGCTGCGCCAGTCGGGGGCGGACGGGATCATGGTCGGGCGCGGCTGCTACGGGCGGCCGTGGCTGCCGGCCCAGCTCGCCCATTTCCTGCGCACCGGGACGCCGCTCGCGCCGCCGTCGCTCGCCGGGCAGAAGGCGGTGCTGCTGCGGCACTTCCGGGCAATGCTGTCCTGGTTCGGCGATGCGGCCGGCGTTCGGGTCGCGCGCAAGCACGTGGCCTGGTATTCGCGCGGCTTGCCGGGCTCGGCGGAATTCCGGGCCGCGCTCATGCGCCTCGACGAGGCCGCGTCCGTCGAGCGCCTGGTGGGCCAGTTCTACGATCCCTTAATAGCCCGGCCCCCCATTCCAAGGTCGGGAGCCCTCGCCGCGTGAGAGGTCCCATCGCGCGCGGCACGCTCGCGCTCGTCGAGCGGTTCGGCGCCAAGCCGGGCCAAACCGCCGTGCCCGACGCGGCGGCGATGCTCGGCGCGCTGCCGGTTCCTGTCGTCATGCTCGATGCAGACAACCAGATCCGCTACGCCAACCAGGCCGCCGAGCAGGCGCTCGGCCTGTCGTTGCAGCAGCTCGTCCAGCTCTGCATCAGCGATGTCGTCGCGCCGGACAGCCCATTGCTCCTGCTAGTGAGCCACGCGCGCATGCACGGGATGACGATCGCGGACCATGACCTCATGCTGGAAGGGCCGCGCCTGCGTGCCCGCCCGGTGTCGGCCCAGGTTGCCCCTGTCGCCGAGGAGCCGGGCAGCGTCGTCGTCACCTTGCAGGACAACTCAGCCGCGCGCGCTCTCGACCGCCAGCGCACGTTCCGCAATGCCGCACGGAGCGTGATCGGCATGGCCGCGATCCTCGCCCACGAGGTCAAGAACCCGCTCTCCGGCATCCGGGGAGCGGCGCAGCTCCTGGAGAACAGCGTAGCACCCGAGGATCGGGAACTCACCGTGCTGATCCGCGACGAGGCGGACCGCATCCGAGCGCTCGTCGAGCGCATGGAGGTGTTCAGCGAGAAGCCGGTCGAGCGCCGGGCGCTGAACATCCACCGCGTGCTGGAGCACGTCCGCCGCCTCGCGCAGAGCGGGTTCGCCGCGCATCTGCGGCTTACGGAGGCCTATGACCCCTCGCTGCCGCCTGTCTGGGGCAACCGCGACCAGCTCGTGCAGGTGCTGCTCAACCTCGTCAAGAACGCGGCCGAGGCGCTGACGATCGAGGGTGGAGAGGGCGAGATCACGCTGAGCACCGCCTACCAGCACGGGCTGCGCGTCGCTGTGCCGGGCACGGATCAACGGCGCGACCTGCCGCTCATCGTCACCGTGCGCGACAACGGACCCGGCATCCCCGAGGATCTCCAGCCGCACCTGTTCGATCCGTTCGTGACCAGCAAGCCGGCCGGCAGCGGGCTCGGCTTGGCGCTCGTCGCCAAGATCGTGGGCGACCACGGCGGCGCGATCGAGGTCGAGAGCCGGCCCGGCCGCACCGAGTTCCGCCTCTGCCTGCCCGTCGCGCCCGAGGCGGACGGGGAGTAAGCTGGGGGTCGCGCCATGCACGTTCCGACCGTCCTCATCGCCGACGACGACCGCTCGATCCGCACCGTGCTGACGCAGGCGCTGGGGCGGTCGGGCTACCAGGTCCGCTGCACCGGCAACGCGGCGACGCTTTGGCGCTGGGTGGAGGACGGGGAGGGAGACCTCGTCATCACCGACGTGGTCATGCCGGACGAGAACGGTCTCGACCTGATCCCGCGCATACGTCGGGTCCGGCCGGACCTGCGGGTCATCGTGATGAGCGCGCAGAGCACGCTTATGACGGCGGTGAAGGCGACGCAGCGCGGCGCCTTCGAATACCTGCCCAAGCCGTTCGACCTGCGCGAGCTTCTGTCGGTCATCGGCCGGGCGCTCGCCGCCCCGCCGCTGGAGGCGGCCGCAGCAGCGCCGGATTCGCGCGATGCTGAGGAGCAGCAGCTCCCGCTGATCGGCCGTTCGACGGCGATGCAGGAGATCTACCGCAGCATCGCCCGGCTCACGACCACGGACCTCACCGTGATGATCACCGGCGAGAGCGGGACCGGCAAGGAGCTGGTGGCGCGTGCGCTGCACGATCACGGGCGGCGCCGGGCGGGGCCTTTCGTGGCCATCAACATGGCCGCCATCCCGCGCGAGCTGATCGAGAGCGAGCTGTTCGGCCACGAGCGCGGCGCGTTCACGGGGGCGCTGAACCGTGCCCAGGGCCGCTTCGAGCAGGCGAACGGCGGCACGCTGTTCCTCGACGAGATCGGCGACATGCCGCCCGAGGCGCAGACGCGCCTGCTGCGCGTGCTGCAGGAAGGGGAGTTCACCCTGGTTGGCGGCCGGCAGGCGATCAAGGCGAACGTGCGCATCGTCGCCGCGACGCACCGTGACCTGCGCCAGGCGATCCGCGCCGGGCAGTTCCGCGAGGATTTGTTCTACCGGCTCAACGTGGTGCCGATCCGCCTGCCGCCGCTGCGCGAGCGGACCGAGGACATCCCGGTGCTCGCGCGCCACTTCCTGGACAAGGCAGCCGAGGCGGGCCTGCCCGCGAAGCGGCTGGAGACGGAGGCGTTCGACCTGCTGCGCCGGCACCGCTGGCCGGGCAACGTGCGCGAGCTGGAGAACCTGATGCGGCGGCTCGCGGCCCTCTATCCGCAGGAGGGCATCTCCGCCGAGATCGTCGCCGCGGAACTCGCCGAGGCTGCAGGGGGCGGCGACGATGGGCTGGACGCGCCGTCCGGCCCGGAGCCGCTGGCGCAGGCGGTGGAACGGCACATCCGCCAGTATCTTGCCGCGGCACGCGACGGGCTGCCGATGCGCGACGTGTATGACCAAGTGATCGCCGAGGTCGAGCGCCCGCTGATCGCGATGACCTTGTCGGCCACCCGCGGCAACCAGATCAAGGCAGCGGCTATGCTGGGCCTCAACCGGAACACCCTGCGCAAGAAGATCCGTGACCTCAGCATTCCCGTCGTGCGCGGGGTGGGATAGCGGTCGTGGGCGCGGCGCTGGTCCACGCGCACGCGGCACCGCGCCGCTCGCCCGTGCGGCGGGTCGCGGACGCCCTGCTCGGCAAGATCGCGACGCTCGTGCTAGCGGCCTTGGCGTTGGCGCTCGCTATCGCCACCTTCGTGCTGCTCTCGCGCGGCGGCGCGCCGTCGCTCGGACCAAATCCCTTGTTCGGCCTGGTGCTCGCCAACCTAGTCGTCCTGCTGCTGCTGGGTGCGGCGCTCGCGGGCCGGCTCACCCGCGTCTGGGTCGAGCGCCGCCAGGGATCGGCCGGCGCTCGGCTGCATGTCCGCCTCGTGATGCTGTTCGGCCTCGTCGCGGTGACGCCCGCCATCGTCGTGGCCTTGTTCGCGACGGCGTTCTTCCACCTCGGCATCCAGGCCTGGTTCAACGACCCCGTCCGCACCGTGCTCAACGAGAGCCTGGAGGTGTCGCGCGGCTACCTGGAGGAGCACCGCAGCAACATCCGCGTGGACGCGCTGGCGATGGCCAACGACATCATGCGCGCCGGGCAGGTCTTCGCCGACAACCCGGCGGCGTTCGGCCAGTTCCTCGCGGAGCAGACGACGCTGCGAGGACTCACCGAGGCGATGATCTACGAGCCGGTGACAGGGCAGGTGCTCGTCAGCTCCGGGCTGATGGGCGGCCTCGGCGCCGTGCCGCCGCCGCGCGAGGCGACCGAGTTCGCGCGCACGGGCGACGTCGCGATCCTCGGCAGCCCGGACGACAACGAGGTGCGCGCGGTCGTCCGGCTGGACACGAAGCCGGAGCTTATGCTGCTGGTCAGCCGGCCCGTGGACCCGCAGATCCTCGACCACATGCGGCGCACCGAGCAGTCCGTCGCCGACTACAAGCGGCTCGACGCGCACCGCTCGGGATTGCAGGTCACGTTCGTGCTCATCTTCGGGCTGGTGGCCTTGCTCGTGCTCTCGGCGGCGGTGCTGATCGGGCTGCTGCTCGCGAACCAGATCGCCCGGCCCATCGGCGGCTTGATCCGCGCCGCCGAGCGCGTTCGCGCGGGCGACCTGGCCGTGCGCGTGCCGGAGGAGCCGAGTGCCGACGAGATCGCAGGCCTCTCCCGCGCCTTCAACCGCATGACCGGTCAGCTCTCGGCCCAGCGGGCCGAGCTGATGGACGCCTACGCGCAGCTCGACGAGCGGCGGCGCTTCACGGAGACGGTGCTTTCCGGCGTCTCCGCGGGCGTGATTGGGCTCGACGGCGACGGCCGGGTCGAGCTGCCCAACCGCGCCGCGGGCGAGTTGCTCGGCCTCGACTTGACCGCGCTTGTCGGCCACCCGCTCGCCGAGGTGGTGCCGGAGTTCGCGCCGCTGCTGGAGGCTGCGGCCCAGCGTGCGCTTGGCGGCGGCGGCGGAGCGCGCACGGCCGAGGTCGCCATCGGCCCGGCGAGCCGGCGTCGCACCTTGCTCGCCCGCATTAACGCCGAGCTGCACGACGGCCGGCTCGACGGCTACGTGGTCACCTTCGACGACATCACCGAGCTGCAATCCGCCCAGCGCAAGGCCGCCTGGGCCGACGTCGCCCGGCGCATCGCCCACGAGATCAAGAACCCGCTCACCCCCATCCAGCTCTCCGCCGAGCGGCTCAAGCGGCGCTTCACCAAGGAGATCCAGTCCGACCCGGACACGTTCGCGCAGTGCGCCGACACCATCGTGCGGCACGTCGGCGACATCGGACGCATGGTGGACGAGTTCTCCGCATTCGCCAGGATGCCGCAGCCCGTGCTCAAGCCCGAGGATGTCGGCCGCATCGCGCGCGAGGCGCTGATCCTGCAGCGCAGCGCCCGGCCGGAGATCGCCTGGGAGACGCGCATCCCCGACTCTGGGCCGCTCGCCCGGTGCGACCGCCGCCTGCTCGGCCAGGCGCTCACGAACCTTCTGCAGAACGCGGCCGATGCCGTCGCGATGCGGCCAGGGGCGCACGGCGAGCCGTCCGGCCGCATCGTGCTCGCGGTCGAGGAGCGGGAGGGACAGGTCGAGCTGCGCGTCGAGGATGACGGGGTCGGCCTTCCGCAGCAGGACCGCGAGCGGCTCGCAGAACCCTACGTCACGCACAAGGCCAAGGGCACCGGCCTCGGCCTCGCCATCGTGAAGAAGATCATGGAAGACCATGGCGGCACGCTGGTGCTGGATGACCGCGCGGACGGTCCCGGCGCCGTCGCGACGCTCGTGCTGCCGCCGCTGGCGTCGAGCGCGGCTGCAGCCTGACGGCTGCCGCCTTGCCGCGGCGGCGATACCACACGACTCCGCGATCCCGCTTGGCACGTGTCTCAAGACGGCGTTATGCTCGGTCGCGCATAACGAAGATCCCTGAACGATGCAGACGGGGAGACGCAGATGGACACGGTAGCACTCGACAAGCGGCTCGGGCCCAAGGTCGCTGACAGGCTCGGCCACCACGGTCAGTTGCTGATCGACGGCAAGTTCGTTGCAGCCGCCTCGGGTAAGACGTTCCCGGTCTACAACCCGGCAACAGGCACCGTGATCGCTCAAGTCGCAGAGCGCGATTCCGAGGACATCAATCGCGCCGTGGCCGCGGCGCGCCGCGCCTTCGACGGCAAGGAATGGGCGCGCGTGACACCGTGCGAGCGCGGCAAGATGCTGTGGAAGGTCGCCGACCAAGTCCGAGCGCTGCTGACGCTCCTGGCCTGCTCGGGCCTCGCTCTAGCTGTAGCGAAACCCGCTGGCGCCGCGCCAACGACGACCAGCTTCGACCTGACCGGGGCAGTCGATCACCCCGGCACCTACGGGCTGGCGGACCTGCAAGCTTTCCCGCCCGTGACCCAGAGCGTGACCTACGGTACGGGCAGTGGCCCGGTGTCGGCGACGTACACCGGTGCGTCGCTCTTCACGCTGCTGTCCACGGCTGGGCTGCAAGCGCCGGCCGGGACTAAGAACGGCACGCTCCGCAGCGTAGTTGTGGCCACGGGCAGCGACGGCTACGCAGCTGCCTTCTCCGTGGGCGAGCTGGATCCGCGCTTCGGCGGAAAAGCCGCCAGTCCGGACCTGGTCGCCTATCAGGCGAACGGCGCCCCACTCGGGGCGGACGGCTTCGCGCGCATCGTTGTGCCAGGCGACAGCCTTGGCGGGCGTTACGTGTCCAATCTTGCGTCCCTGAATGTCGTGCAGGCCCCCAACAACCCCGCGCAGGGCGGCGGGCCGTCAACGAGCTTCACGCTCTCCGGCCTGGTCAGCCATCCCGCGAGCTACGACGAAGCGGCCCTCGCTTCCCTGCCGTCAATCACCCAGAACGTAACCTACACGGCGGGCGGCAGCCCGGTGTCGGCCAGCTTCACCGGCGTGTCGCTCTGGACGCTGCTGACCACGGCAGGACTGATCACCGACCCCACGATCAAGAACGACGAGCTGCGCGACTACGTCCTGGCGACCGGCAGCGACGGCTACGAGGCCACGTTCTCCCTCGGCGAGCTGGACCCGCGGTTCGGCGGCAGCGCAACCGCGCCCGACCTCGTCGCCTACGCGGAGGACGGGCAGCCGCTCGGCCCCGACGGGTTCGCGCGCCTGGTCGTGCCGGGCGATTCGGCCGGTGGGCGCTACGTGTCTAACCTGGTCAGCCTGCAGGTGATCGACGCGACGGCGACCACTTCCGTTCCGGAACCGGGAAGCTTCGCGCTGCTGCTCGCGGGGCTGGTCGGGCTGGGCGTGCGGCGACGGCGGCGGGCGGCAGCCAACTCGCTGGTTTCTTAGCGCAGCGCATCATCCGGCGGACGCTGGGACAAGTTCGCACTGTTTCCCATCTTGCCTCGCTCCGCGCTTCCCCGCGGGCCGAAGCCGCTTTAGAGAAGCGCCTATGGCGCACGAAATCCTCATCGTGGACGACGAGCCGGACATCCGGCTCCTGATAGACGGCGTCCTGCGCGACGAAGGCTACGACGTGCGGCAGGCCGGTGATTCCGACTCGGCCTTGGCCGCGTTCCGCATCCGCCGCCCCGGCCTCGTCGTGCTCGATGTCTGGCTGCAAGGCTCGAAGCTCGACGGCTTGGGCATCCTCAACGCGCTGCACGGCGAGGAGCCGCAGGTCCCCGTCGTGATGATCTCAGGGCACGGCACGATCGAGACGGCCGTGACCGCGATCCAGCACGGCGCCTACGACT
Organism: uncultured Alphaproteobacteria bacterium; assembly: GCA_963839135.1. Taxonomy (GTDB): domain Bacteria; phylum Pseudomonadota; class Alphaproteobacteria; order Acetobacterales; family Acetobacteraceae; genus CAWKEH01. The sequence goes on along the minus strand of CAWIUA010000011.1, from coordinate 15,491 downwards.
TCATCGAGAAGCCGTTCAAGTCGGACCGCCTGCTGCTCGTGGTGCGCCGGGCGCTGGAGGCGGCGCGGCTCGCCAGCGAGAATGCGGAGCTTCGCCTGCGCGCCGGCGCCGAGAGCACGATCCTCGGGCACAGCCACGCCGCGAACCAGCTCCGCGCGGGTATCGAGCGCGTGGCGCCTACGGGATCGCGCGTGCTGATCCAGGGCCTCGCTGGCGCGGGGAAGGAGGTGGCGGCGCGCATGATCCACGCCCGCTCGCGCCGCGCGGACGGCCCGTTCGTGGTGCTCAACTGCGCGACGCTGAATCCGGGGCGCTTCGAGGAGGAGCTGTTCGGGATCGAGGCCGGGTCGGACCCGGCGGCGCAGCCCCGCCGCGCGGGCGTTCTCGAGCGTGCCCACGGCGGCACGCTGCTGCTCGACGAGGTGAGCGACATGCCCTTGGAGACGCAGGGCAAGATCGTAAGAGCCCTCCAAGACCAGACCTTCGAGCGCATCGGCGGCACCTCGCGGGTCAAGGTGGACGTCCGCGTCATCGCCACCACCAATCGCGACCTGCAAGCCGAGATCGGCGCCGGGCGTTTCCGGGAGGATTTGTATTACCGGCTCGCCGTCGTGCCGATCCGCGTGCCGTCCCTGCGCGAGCGGCGGGAGGACGTGCCGGAGCTGGCGCGCTACTTCCTCGTCCGGTCCGCCGAGACGAGCGGCATCCCAGGGCGCGAACTGTCGGCGGACGCGCTCGCGGCCCTGCAAGCCTATGACTGGCCCGGCAACGTCCGCCAGCTCCGCAACCTGATGGACTGGCTGCTGATCATGGCGCCGGGCGGCGCGCAGGACTCGATCCGCGCCGAGATGCTGCCGCCCGAGATCGGCCAGAACGCGCCGGCCTTCCTCAACTTCGACCCCTCCGCGGACGTAATGGCGCTCCCATTGCGCGAGGCGCGGGACCTGTTCGAGACCCAGTATCTCCAGGCCCAGCTCCTGCGCTTCGGCGGCAACATCAGCCGAACGGCCGCCTTCGTGGGCATGGAGCGCAGCGCGCTGCATCGCAAGCTGAAGCAGCTCGGCGTCAACTCGGACGACAAGGGCGCGGCCTAGTGCCAGCTATCCAGGATAGCTGGCACGTCGGTGAGTCGCTGAGTGCCCAATTCACGCGCCGTTCCGCGATCCGTCCCGGATCACGGAACTCTGCGACCGGGCACTAGATGCGTCCACCGGCGATCGCCGAGCGCTTCCAGGCAAGCGCCGAGCTGCATGCGCTGGTGCTCCCAGGTGACGCCGTGGCCCGGTTCAAGGGCAGCGCCTGCCAGGTCTGGATCGTGACACCCGACGGCACGGACTGGCGTTGCGGACGCGTCGCCGTGACCAAGCCGAGCGCCGAGGTAAGCCTCGCCTTCCCGGCCTTCGCCAACCGGGATGCGGCAATATTCCACCTGTTCGTCACCGACGACGCAGGGAGCGAGAGCCTGCCCACGGCGCTGACGGTCCTGCCCGGCTCGGTGCGCCCGCCGATCGCGCTGCGGACGCGCCTGGACAGGGTGCCGCCGTTGCCGCCCGTGCCGCGCCGGGCGGCGTGGCTCGTGCAGGACGGGCGCGTCGTGCCCGACGGGCGCCTGGCCGGACGCGCATGCCTCGCCGCCGACCTAGGCACCTACTGGCGGGACCACCACGGCGCGCAGGCCGCGGGGTGGGTCCACCTCCACGGCACGCCGATCCGCTCGCTCGCCCTCGCCATCGGCGACAGCGCGGTGCCGCTCGCGCTTCACCCGCGCGCGGACGTGCTGAAGCACTACCCGGTGTGCGGAACCGTGCTGCCGGTAGGCTTCAAGGGCTACGTGCCGGGCGAGCCGGGACTGCCCCTGGAGTTCGAGATCGAGACCGACGAGGGCAGGTCACGCCATCCCGTGCCGATCCCGGACCGCCTTCGGCGCCTGCCGGAACCGGCCGAGCCGCCAACGCCAGCCTTCCGCCGATTCATGGACCTCGTGAACGCGGGCCGGCTCAACGTGCTGGAAATCGGCGGCCGGGTCGTCGGGCCGGACGCGCGCGACTGGCGCTCGTCCATGCCGGGCGCTGCATCCTATACCGGGTTCGACATCCATCCCTCGCCGCACGTCCAGCTCCTGGGCGACGCGCACCATCTCACGCGCTACGTAGCACCCGGCAGCCAGGACGCGATCTGGTCCGCGGAGGTCCTCGAGCATCTCGCCCAACCCTGGCTCGTCGCCGCCGAGATCAACCGGGCGCTCAAGCCCGGCGCCATCACCTACCACGGCGCGCCGCACACCTGGCCGCTGCACGAAGCGCCGGCCGATTACTGGCGCTTCTCGGACGAGGGCCTGAAAACCCTATTCGGCCCGGCATTCGGGTTCGAGGTGCTCCGCGCGGACCTGATCGAGCCCGTCCACGTCTATCCGCCGCGGCGGGACGGCGCGTGGTCCGAGATGCCGATCTTCCCCGGCTACGGGCACGCCGGCGTGCTCGCCCGCAAGATCGCCGAGCTGCCGCCGCCCGGCGCCTTCGAGGCCCGCCTGCGCGAGCACCTGCCTGACGCGGCCCAGCTCTACACCCCGACCGACCGCGCCGAGCGCGAGCAGGCCGAGCGCGAGCGCATCGCCGCCACCGAGGTTCCCGTATCGTGAGCCGCATCGCCTACGTCAACGGCCGCTATCTCCCGCACCGCGACGCGGGCGTCCACGTCGAGGACCGCGGCCTGCAGTTCGCGGACGGCGTCTACGAGGTGGTCCACGTCCACGGCGGCCGTTTCGTGGACGAGGACCGGCACTTGACCAGGCTGGAGCGCTCTCTCGGCGAGATCCGGGTCGCCCCGCCCATGTCCCGCCCGGCGCTCGCCCGCATCCTGCGCGAGGTCGTCAAGCGCAACCGCGTCGCCGAGGGCCTGCTCTACATCCAGGTCACGCGCGGCATGGCGCGGCGCGACTTCGCCTTTCCGCCGCCCGGCACTCCACCCACGCTCGTCGTCACCGCCCGGCACATCCCCGCCTTACCGCGCGACGTGGCGCGATGGACGGCCACGGCCATCACCCACCCCGACCAGCGCTGGGCGCGGCGCGACATCAAGAGCACCGCACTGCTTCCCAACGTTCTCGCCAAGCAGGAAGCGCGCGAGCGCGGCGCCTTCGAGGCGATCCTCCTGGATGCGGACGGTATGGTCACCGAAGGCTCGTCCAGCACGGCCTGGATCGTGGACGGGCAGGGGCGCCTGCGCACGCGGCGGCTCAGCCAGGACATCCTGCCGGGCTGCACCCGCGCCGCGCTGATCGCGGAGATGCAGGCGGCGGGTATCCTGTTCGAGGAGCGCGCCTTCAGCGCCGCCGAGCTGCGCGCGGCGCAGGAAGCGTTCCTGACTAGCGCCACGAGCTTCGTGAAGCCGATCCTAGCCGTGGACGGCGAGCCCGTCGGCGACGGGCAGGTCGGCCCGGTGACGCGCCGCCTGTTCACGCTCTTCGGCGCGCACGTCGCCGAGTCTTGCCGAACGGGCGAACGCTGCTAATCTCTTCGCAGGCGCACAACGACAAGAAAAGGACCCGTGACGTGGCCAACGAAAGAGCGTCGAACAACGTTCAGGACGTGTTCCTGAACCACGTCCGCAAAAGCAAGACCCCGGTGACGGTGTTTCTCGTGAATGGCGTCAAGCTGCAGGGGATCATCACCTGGTTCGACAATTTCTCGGTTCTGCTGCGGCGCGACGGCCACACCCAGCTCGTGTACAAGCACGCGATCAGCACCGTGATGCCGGGCGCAGCGATCCAGCTCTTCGACCCGGCGAAGGCCGACGAAGCCGCCGCGGCAGTCGCGCAAGCCAGCGAAGCGGCGGCGGTTGCCCGCGTCGAATAACGGTTCCAGGAGCGCCCCGTCGCTGGACGGGACAGCCGCCCCGACGCGGGCGGCCGTCGTGCTGCCCTGGGAGCGGCCGGACCGGCACGATGCGGGCCGGGCAGCCGAGGCACGGCTCGCCGAGGCGGTCGGACTGGCCGCGAGCATCAGCCTCGTCGTCGTCCACACCGCCATCCTCCCGCTCCGCGCCCGGCGCCCCTCGACCTTGCTTGGGGAAGGGCAGGTCGCGAGCCTCAAGGCGGCGCTGCACGAGGCCGAGGTTGCCGTCGTCGTCGTGGACGCGCAGCTCAACCCGGTGCAGCAGCGCAACCTGGAGCGCGCCTGGGAGTGCAAGGTCATCGACCGCACCGGCCTGATCCTCGACATCTTCGGCGAGCGCGCCCGCACGCGCGAGGGCGCGCTGCAGGTGGAGCTGGCGCACCTCGACTACCAGCGCTCGCGCCTCGTCCGCTCCTGGACGCATTTGGAGCGGCAGCGCGGCGGCTTCGGCTTCCTGGGCGGCCCCGGCGAGACGCAGATCGAGGCCGACCGGCGGCTGATCGGCGAGCGCATCGTGCGGCTCAAGCGCGAGCTGGATCAGGTGCGCCGCACCCGCGGCCTGCACCGCAGCGCGCGCAAGCGGGTGCCGTTCCCGGTCGTAGCCCTCGTCGGCTACACGAACGCGGGCAAGAGCACCTTGTTCAACGCACTGACGGGCGCAGGCGTCCACGCCGAGGACCAGCTCTTCGCGACCCTCGACCCGACGATGCGCTCGCTGCGCCTGCCGTCGGGGCGCCGGGTGATCCTGTCGGACACGGTGGGCTTCATCAGTGAGCTGCCGACCGAGCTGGTGGCGGCATTCCGCGCGACGCTCGAAGAAGTGTCCGAGGCCGACGTGATCCTGCACGTGCGCGACGCCGCCCACCCCGACAGCCCGGCGCAGCGGGCGGACGTGCTCGCCGTGCTCGACGGCATGGTGCGGGACGGCGTGCTCGACCCGGAATGGCCGGCGCGCACGGTTGAGGTGCTGAACAAGGCGGATCTCCTGGGCGGCATCGAGCACGTGCCGGCGCGGGACGGCGCGGTCGCTGTCTCTGCGCTGACGGGCGAGGGCCTGCCCGCCCTGCTCGCCGCCGTGGACGAGCGGATCGCCGCGGGCATGGAGGAGCGGGAATACCTGCTCCCGGCCGCGGACGGCGCACGGATCGCCTGGCTCTACGAGCACGGGGAGGTCCTGCGCCGGGCGGACGAGGACGAGCAGGTGCGCGTCGCCGTGCGCCTGCTCCCGGCCGACCGGGCGCGGTTCGAGCGCAGCGCATGATTGCAGTGGCATCGGGTTCCGACCGACCCCATTCCCCTTCCTGCCGTCATGGCCGGACTTGTTCCGGCCATCTACGTCTTTCCCGCGCGCACAGCGGGAGTCATGGACGCCGGGCCTGCGATTCCGCCCTAGTTTGGTCTCCAACCCTTTCCAACCTGTCATGCCCGGACTTGATCCGGCCATCCACGCGCCGCCCGCGGCTACTGATCGGGCGCGCCTGGACGCTGCACCTTCGTCCGCGCGAACCAGGCCGGGGCTGTCCGGACCGCTCGGACGCCTGGATCAAGTCCGGGCATGACGAGAGTGAGGCCGGGCGGCGGTCACATGTCGCGACAAACACCGCAAAGTTGCGCCTATGAGCTTCGGCCCCCGCGAGTTGGCGGAGATCGCCGCACTCGTCCGTACTGTGGCGCAAGCGGAGATCATGCCGCGCTTCCGCAGCCTCTCCGCCAACGCCGTGCGCACCAAGACCGGACCGCTCGACCTCGTGACGGACGCAGATGAGGCGGCGGAGACGCGGCTCACGGAGGGCCTGACGCGCCTGTTCCCCGGCTGCGCCGTGGTCGGCGAGGAAGCAGCCGCGGCGGACGAGTCGGTGCTGGACCGGCTCGCGACGGGCGGCCTCGCCTTCACCGTGGACCCGGTGGACGGGACGGCCAACTTCGCCGCCGGCCTGCCGCTGTTCGGCACGATGGTGGCGGCGGTCGCGGCGGGCGAGGTCGTCGGCGCCGTGATCTACGACCCGGTCGGGGACGATTCGGCGCTGGCGCTGCGAGGGCAGGGGGCCTGGATCGAGCGGCCGGACGGCAGCCGCGCGCCGCTGCATGTGGCGAAACCGGCGCCGGTGGCGGCGATGACGGCCATGGTCTCGTGGCGCTTCATGCCCCAGCCGCGGCGCGGGACGGTATGCTGCAACATGCCGCGGCTCGCGGCGGTGTGGGACATGCGCTGCGCCGCGCACCAGTATCGCATGGTGGCGGGCGGGCACGTGCACGCACTTGTGTATGAGAAGCTGATGCCGTGGGATCACGCGGCCGGGTGGCTGCTGCACCGGGAAGCGGGCGGGTTCGCGGCGCGGTTCGACGGATCGGCGTATCGGCCGATGCACACCGGGGGCGGGCTGATCTGCGCGCCGGATGAGGCGGGGTGGCGGGCGGTGCGGGCGGCGCTGCTTGAGAGTTGAGATAAATGGTCGTGCCTTATGGCTCTTTCATCTCCTCATTTCGGGATAGCGAACGAACCATTGAACTCGCGTGTGTCTGGCACCGCGTGGGCGAAGCGTTCGATGAGCGGCACGAGCCGGTGCTCGGGCAGGTTGGGGATCAACTCGTAGAGCATGCAGCCGTGCCGGAACAGCGAGTGCGTGCGGGTCGTGCTGGTGTTGGACTTGAGCAGCCGGGTCAGCAGCGCGGTGGCGAAGGCGCTGACGAGGCGCAGGCGGTCGCGCCGCATGGGTTTCGCCGATGGGTTCGCCGATACGGGTGCTGAACAGGCCCATGCCGAAGCGCAGGTCCTGCGTGTCCCGGAAGTGCGGCTCAATGGTCCAGCGCCGGACTGCTGCAGCGCCGCGCGTTCGCGCTGCCAGTTGCGGACGTGGAGGACGTTACGGTGCTCTAGGCGGACTCGCTGGCGCTTCTGCGCGATTTGCGCGCGGCGGGCGAGACGAACGCTGTGGCGCTGCGGGACCGGCGGACGCCGCCCGCCCTTTGTTCCCGGTGGCGCTCGCGGCCCTGCCTCGGCAGGACAGCCGGGTCGCGGTGCTCACGGGATGGGCACCCCGTCCAGCAACAGCCCGCCCGGCGCGGCAGCGGGCAGGTCAGCCTCGTCGCGGCGGTGGGGAGATACTGATGCGTCATCGCCTTAGCGGAGGCCCTATTATGGAACGCATCCGGTGACATAGTTCTGCCGCTCGCCAACCCTCCCCTTTCTCACTGCTTCGCGGCCTCCCTTGTCGAGGAAGAGAGCTTCAATTGAAGGGTGTGCGAGCTACCAACCCCGGCTACAATGCCCGCGTCGAGCGCGTTTTGCGCGAGGTGAGTTCTGACAGTCGGGGCACAGCAGCGTGGATGAGGGCGAACATCACAAGGAGGTTTTCGCCTATTTTGGACTTGCCATGTTCACAGCTCAAGTTCTCGAACATGCAATAGTCAATGCCCTCGTGATTAGCGACTTGATACCGAATTGCCGCCATAAAGGGCACTTATATACGTGCTTGACCCAGCCGCCGCGATGGGGTAGGATCATCCCATAATCGAGGTGCGGCGATGATCCAGCAGTTCGGCAGCCTGATCGCGATGATGGAGACCTTCTCAGACGAGCAGGTGTGCATTGACCATCTCCTGGCGATCCGTTGGAAGGATGGTGCCTACTGTCCCTACTGCGCCGGCCAGCGCATCTACCACTTCTCGGACAACCGGACGCACAAATGCGGCGATTGCCGGCAGCGGTTCTCGATCAAGGTCGGCACGATCTTTGAGGATAGCAAACTTCCGCTTCGCAAGTGGTTCATGGCAATTTGGCTCATCACGAGCCACAAGAAGGGGATCGCCTCAACCCAGCTCGCTAAGGACCTCCACATCACGCAGAAGTCCGCGTGGTTCATGCTGCACCGGCTTCGCCACGCGGCCCGCACCAAGTCCTTCAACCGTCCTCTGGAGGGCATGGTCGAAGCTGACGAGACTTACGTCGGCGGCAAGGAAAAGAACAAGCACGCGAACAAGCGCACGCCTGGTAGGCAGGGCGGCGCGGGCAAGGCAGCCGTGATGGGCGTGATGGAGCGCGGCGGCGAGCTGCGGGCGCGTAAGATGGAGCGGTTGACTGGCGAAAGCATGATCGCGGAGGTCAAAGCTAACGTGAAGCCGGGCGCCGTCGTGCTTACGGATGAGGCCAAGGGCTACAGCGGTCTGCAAGGCACCTACGACCACTACGCCGTCAATCACAGCGCGGGCGAGTATGTGCGCCTCTTCTTCATCCACACCAACGGCCTGGAAAACGCCTGGTCGCTGTTCAAGCGGCAGGTGTTCGGCATCCACCACTGGATCAGCGCGAAGCACCTTGACCGCTACCTGGACGAGTTCACCTTCCGCTATAACAGCCGCAAGGCTGGCGAGGGCGAGCGCGTGAACACCTTCCTGGGGCGCGTCGAGGGACGGCTCACCTATAGGGCGCTGATCGCCTGATGGCGGAGCGCGAGAAGCCGCTTGGCCTGGATATGAGCTTCGAGGAAGCTCTGGCCCGGTTCGGCCAAGCTGATCCGGCGGAGCTTCCCGAGAGCATCAAGCTCCGGAAGAAAGCGGGGGGCCGCCAACCCCCCGCCGCTGGGATTGATGAAAAGGGTGAAGGCGGCCGAAATCGCGCTCGCAAATCTCGGCCGGCTTCTCCTACTGACTAGCCCTTACGGCGCCAGTGTCCGCACACGGACTCGACCCGTCCGAAGCGGATGCGGAAGTAGGAACTGATCCACACCACCTCCGTTGCCCTTTCTTGCAAAAGGCTTGCGGGAGGGCGACCGAGATACGACATTGGCGACGTTGCTGTGCCGCGCCGTGCTCGACCGCCCGGTTGCGCTGCCACCAAGGAGGCCGGCTCCCGTTGGCGCGGGGCCGGCCTCTTTTAGTCTCCCCCTGGACGCCGGTGGCAAGACGCGGGGGCTAGTCAAGGTAGGCCACGGCGACTCCGCGCGGTTCTCGTGCCTACATAGCCGACGCCATGCGGATGTCAAGCAGTCCGAGAAAGGCTTGCTGAGAAATCGCGGCTTGTGGTATTAGCTCCATCACCATGTAGGGGCAGAGCCATGAGTAACACGAACAGCAAGCCTATCCGCAGCCCGTCTTATCCAAACATGCCGCTCCGAGAAGCAGTTGCGGCTGTTGGGAAAATCGACGCTCAATACCGAGCTTCACCGGTTGATCGCATAGCAGCCGCCAAGCTGATTGGCTTCTCATCTCTCAGTGGGCCGGCCAATATGGCTTTGGCAGCGTTGGCTGGCTATGGCCTTGTTGAGCGCGCCGGAAAAGGAGAAATGCGCGTTTCTGAGCGCGCGAGATCGATTCTTCATCCGGACAGTCAGGAAGAGAAAAACCGCGCCTTGCAAGCCGCTGCATCGGAACCGCAACTCTACCGAGATTTGAGGGAGCGCTTTTCTGATATCGCAGTGCCGCCCGAGGAAGGTGTAGTCACATATCTCAATCGACAGGGCTTCAACCCATCTGCCGTGCGCCTCGCAGCGCGAGCCTTTCGCCAAACTATGGCCTACATGGAGGAACTGGGCGCAACCGATAGTCATGGACCCAAGCCGACCAGCGCTCAAGAATTGCAATCGCCGATGGGGGAAGGCCCCGTAGGTTATGGCGGCGCTTCGGTTGGAGACCTCATTCAGTGGGAATCCGATGGATTGCTCCGCCTGGAAAAGCCGCTCCGTGTCCGTCTTGTCACAGAGGACGGAAAGTGGGTGGCCGTTGAGGGCAGTGAAACGGGGATTCCTATGGACCAAGTGATCGTAGAAGAGCGCGCCGCTCAAAGCCGAACGCCACCATCCGAAGCGCCACGGTTTTCCTTGAACCCAGGCCGTGACCGCGGTGTTGATGAAACTGTCGCTGGAACCGACCTACGCTTTCAGCTCGGGAAGGGGGTGGTGGTTCAGGTCCGATCTAAAGGGGAGCTAGACGCTGGCAGTCTCGACAAGCTGCTCAAACTTCTGACTGCTCAGCGCGACGCACTCCTCGAATAATTAGGACGTAGGTCGGAACAGGGCGAAGAGTAAGAGACTACGGCCCTGTTCCGGTTGCGCCGGAAGGAAGATGGGTCACACTTGTATATAAATGCCGCTGCAAGGGGTTCACGCCGGCCGCGGCAACGTCCGGATTTACCGTCAGGTAGGACTTCCGGATTTACCGTCAGGTAGTACTTAGTGTCGAACCAAGGGTCCGGGTTCTCGTCTAGCTTCCAGCCGATCTGGTCGTAGTATTGCGTCGGATCGAGGCCGGAGGCGGCCGCATCTGGATACTGGGCGACATACCAGGCGTCATCTACGAGCGGATCTTGCGCAACATTGTCGTGCGGTGTCGCGGCGACGGGCTGGCGGCCCTCGAACTGGCCGTAGTCCAGGTAATGCTCCAACGGGTCCATGCCCGCCGCGGCAACGTCCGGGTTGGCGGCGAGATGGCCGTCGGTCGAGAACAGGATGCTCGGGTCGCGCCCTTCCTTCCAGCCGTTCTCCTCGTAGTGGACGAGCGGGTTCATGCCCGCCGCCGCCACGTCCGGGTTCTGGTTCAGGTAGTAGTCCGTGTTGAACCAGGGATTGGGGTTGTAGCCTTCCTTCCAGCCGACCGTGAGATACTGGGTGAGCGGGTCCGTGCCCGAGGTCGCCACGCTCGGATACTCGGCGAGATACCAGGCGGCGTCGAAGTCGGCACCCGCGCCGGACCAGACCGGTGTTGCGGCACGATATTGGGTCGTGATCAGCGTGCCGCCCGCCCCGTCCGACACCAGGTCGAACTGGCCGGCACCGTAGCTGGCGCCCCCGGCAGGCGCCTGCAGCGTGAAGCTCGCGACCGTCGTCGTCCCCTTCTGCACTTGCAAGGTGCTGCCTTGCAGGTTCAGCTCGAGGCCGCCGCCGTAAGCGAGGCCGCCGAGGTCTACCGTGTCCCCGTAGCGGAAGTTCGAGAGTGTCGCGCTGTCGTAGCCAGAGGTGCCGAAGGCGAGACGGTTTGCGCCGGTGCCGCCGAACGCGACCGTCCCGCCCAGCACCGCCGGGCCAGCGAGCTGCGCCGTGCTGTTGTCGTCGAGCGTGATCGTGCCGCCATTGGTCAGATTGGCGGCGGCGAGTGTCGCATCCTCCAGCGTGATCGACCCCGCGTTCGTGAAGCTGCCGGTGAGCGCGGCGTGCCCGTCCGACAGGATCACGCTGCCCGCGTCCGTGACCGTGCCCGCGACGGTGGCGCCGGTGCCCAAGGTCAGCGCTGAGCCGCTGCCGAGCTGCGCGCCCGCCGTGCCTGCTTGCAGTGTGCCGCCGCCGAGCAGGATGCTCGCCTGGTTAAAGGCGCCCGAGATGGTGAGCGGCCCGGTGAGCCGCGTGGCGTCGAGCAACCCTGCGCCGCCGCCCGCGGCTTGCACCTGCGTGCCGTCGAGTAGCGTCAGGCTGCTGCCCGAAGCTGCGAGCGTTCCTTCCCAGGTCACGCCGTCCAAGGTGAGGCTGCCGGGCGCAAGGCCGCCGCCGGTCGCCGCAACGGTGCCGTTGCGGATCGTGCCCAGCATCGTAGCGCCGTCGAGGCGGCTGCCGGCGGCGAGATTCAGCGTGCCGCCGCCGAGGTCCAGGATCGCGCCCGAATCGAGGCCGAGCGTCCCGGTACCGGTGATCCCCGCCTCGAGCGCCGTGAACAAGGCGAGGTCTCGTAACGTGCCGCCGACCAGCACGCGACCGCCGTAGTTTACGGTGAGCGTGCCCAGGTTGGTGAAGCCGGAATCCACGTGCAGGGTCTGGTTGCTCTCGACCTTGATCGCGCCCTGGTTGCGGATCAAGCCGCCCGTCAGCCAGCCCTGCCCCACGGTGTCCAGCGTGAAGCCGGTGCCGAGCGTGAGCGTGCCCCCGCTGGCTTCGGAAAGGTGCGCGCCGCCGCCGAGAGTCACGGCGACGTTGTTCAGCGTCTCGCTGTCCGCGACGACGATGGACTGGTTCTGGCCGGTGAGCACGATGCTGCCCGATCCTGTGCCGCCGGCGCCCTGGAAGACGACGTTGTCGCGAAGCTGCAGCGGCGCCGCGGCACCCGATTGGGTCTGTGACAGGTTAAGCGTGCCTTGGACGGTGACGCCGTCGAGCGTGGAGAGCTGCGCGCCGGCGCTGGTCAGCAACGGTCCGCCAGCGAGGCTTAGGATACCGCCACTCAAGGTCCCGCCGGCCAGCGTGAGGCTCGCGAGCGCGCTGCCGGACCCGAGCTTCAAAGTGCTGCTTGTGTTTATCAGGGTGCCGTCAATCGCGACGGTGCCGGGTCCGCTCAGCTCGAGACCTAAGAGCGCGGACGTCGTCAGGGTGCCGTCGAGCGCGAAGGTGCCGCCCGCGGCAACCGTGATCGCGCCAGTCGAGGCGCCGAGGGCCACGCCCGCGGCCACGTCGAGGCGGGCGCCGGCGCCGATTTGGATCACGCCGTCGTCGGCGAAGCTGCCGCTCCCGCCGATCTGGGCGGAGCCGGTGACGTTGACCAAGGCGCCGGACGCGACCGTGAAGCCGCCGCCCGCGACCGTGCCGAGCATGGCGGTGCCGGTGAGGCTGCCAAGCGTTACCAGGACGTTGGCGAGCGTTTCCTGGTCGAGCGCGCACAACTCGGCGCCGGGACCCGTGAGCTGGATGACGCCCTGCCCGCTCCCGCCCACGCCCGCGTAGGTCACGCCGCCCTGCAGCCCGAGATAGGTTCCGACCGTGCCAGAGATGGGCTGGCTCAGGTTCAGCGTGCCTTGCAGCGCGACGCCGTTGAGCACGGGCGAGGTGCCGTTCGTGCCGCCCGCGACCTGGAACGAGCCGGCGGCGAGCTGCAGCGTGCCGCCCTGGATCGTGCCGCCCCGCAGCAGCACGGCACCGAACGGCCCCGGCTGCACGGCGAGCGTCTGGCCGGCGTTGGTCAAGGTGCCGTCCAGCTCGAGGACGCCGCCACCGGTCGTCACAAGCGATTTCACGGCACCGGTTGCAACCGTGCCGTCCAGCTCCAGCGTGCCGCCGGCGGAGAGCGAGAGCGTTCCTGTGCCGGTGCCGAGCGTCGTGCCCGCGGCGATGTCGAGCCGCGATCCCGAGGCGACCTGGATGCTGCCGTTGTTGGTGAAGCTGCCGCCGGCGACGCGCGCGAGGCCGCTTACAGTCACGGTCGCGTGCGCGCCGAGCGTGAGCGCGCCGCCGCTGGCCGCCCCGAGCGTGGCCGCCGTGGCGGCATTGCCGAGGCTGATGGCGGCGTTGTCGAGCGTCTCGGTGTCCGCGGCCAGGAGCGACTGCCCGGCGCCGGTGAGCAGCACCGTTCCTGCGCCTGAACCGCTCGCGCCCTGCAGCGTGAGCCCGTCGCGGAAGAGCACCTGGTTGGCGCCGGGCGTGCTGCCGGCGGCGGCGCTGAGGTCGAGCGTGCCTTGCAGGGTGACGCCGTCGAGCGTCGAGGAGATCGGCGTGTACGCGGTCCCGCCGGACAGCAGCGAGAGGGAACCGCTCGCGAGCTTCACCGTGCCGCCCTTGAGCGTGCCGCCCTGGAGGACGAGCGACGGAAGCGTGCCGCCGGGTCCGAGGGTCAGGGTCGCGCCGCTGTTATCGAGCAGGCCGGTGACGACCACCGAGCCGGAGTCGCTCGTGACCAGGCTGTGCAGTCCGGCCGTCGTGTAGTTCCCGTCCAGCTCCAAGGTGCCGCCGGACTGGACGGCGAGCGTTCCCGAGCTTCCGCCGGAGGCGAGCTGGACTGCGGTTCCGACTTCGAGCAGGCCGCCCGAGGCGATGGAAATGCTGCCCGAGTTCAGGACCTGTTTGCTCACGGTCTGCGTGAGATTGCTGATGAGGGCGCGGCCGGTCACGTTCACGACGGCGCCCGCGCCGAGGGTCAGCGATTGGGCGAAGTAGGACCCGAGCTGGAGGACCGCGGCCGAGCTGGAGGTGCTGCCGAAGGTCAGGGTGAGGCTCGCGAGGGTCTCGGTGTCGGTGACGCTGAGCGTCGTGCCGGCGCCGGTGAGCAGGATGCTGCCAGGACCGGTCCCGCTCGCGCCCAGGAACTGGTTGGTGCCGACCAGCCCGAGGCGCAGCCCGGCGCCGGAGAGGTTCAGAGCACCGTCCAAGGTGACCGAGTTCAGCCCGGCAGAATAGCTGGTGGATTGGATGGCGAGCGTGCCGCCCTTCTCCGACACCGTCCCGCCGATGAGCATGCCCCCGAGCATCAGCGTGCCGGAGGTGAGCGTGACGCCGGTGGACACCGCGAGGCCGCCGGTGCCGACCAGGAGCGTGGCGCCGGGCGCGCCGATGGACACCGAGCCGATGGACCAGGCGCTCGTGGCGCCTACCGTGACCGTGTAGGTGCCGCTGACGCTGAGGGTCGCGGTGTCCGTGCTGGTGGTCGTGCCCGACGCTCCAGGGACCACGCCGGCGGCCCAGTTCGCCGCCGCTGTCCAGTCGCCGCTGGTAGCCTGTGCCCAATTCGCGTTCGTCTGCGTCACCGATGCCGTCCTGTTTTGTGGAACGAGGAACGGCGTCAGGAGAACACGGCCGGGTTTCGGCTCTATTAATAGACGTGATCTCGTTCTTGGAAACGACGCAAGGAGGGGGGAAAAGGGGGTTAGAGCCCGGCGAGCGCGTCGGCGACGGCGGTCTGCCGGGCGGTGGCTAGGCGGGACGCGCGCAGGATGCTGCGCACGTCGGCGACGGCGCTCTCCAGGTCGGCGTTGACGACGAGGTGGTCGAACTCGCGCCAGTGCGCGATCTCGGTGCGAGCGCCGGCGAGACGCTGGGCCACCTGCTCCGGCGCGTCGCCACCGCGGGCGAGCAGCCGGCTCTTCAGCGTCTCGAGCGAGGGCGGCAGCACGAATACGCCGACGACGTCGCCCGGCAGGGCAGCCCGGAGCTGGCGATAGCCCTGCCAGTCAATGTCGAACGCGACATCCCGCCCGGCGGCGAGCGCAGCCTCGACGGGCTCGCGCGGCGTGCCGTAGCAGCGGCCGAACACCTCGGCCCACTCCAGGAGCGCGCCCGCGCCGGCCAGGGCAGCGAACGCCGCGCGGTCGTGGAAGTGATAATGGACGCCGTCCACCTCGCCCGGCCGCGGCAGGCGCGTGGTGACGCTGATGGACAGCGCAAGCTCTGGCTCGGCCGCGAGAAGAGCGCGGGTGATCGTGCTCTTGCCCGTGCCGGAGGGTGCTGCGACGACCAGGCATAGGCCGCGGCGAAGAGGGACATGCATGGCTGGCGCTTGTATCAGCCCCAGCGTAGCGTCGGAACATGCCCACGGCCACGCTCCACAACAACGTGCTCATCATGGGCGCTCTCCGGCATCGGCCGGGCGGCGTAATCAGACGGAGGGCTGCCAGCATCCCTCGACCGCGTAGGCCTCCGCCTCGCCCGGCCAGGGCGGCATGGTCACGCCAACCGCCACGAGCGGCTCATCGCCGTCGGAGCGAAACTGGAAATGCATGCCCACTGGGATGGCGATGGACGTGCCGGGACCGACTCCGGTCACTTCGTCCTGGCCGCTGAGCCGCCGCCACATCCACCCGTGGCCTGAGACGAAATACCAGACCTCCTCGACGGTTCGATGCGCTACGGGCGGGAGATGCCCTTTGGCGGCAGCGTGAACTGCGCCATGCTGCCCCGTTCCGTCCGGCAGAGG
>CAWIUA010000010.1:0-84398 GCA_963839135.1 uncultured Alphaproteobacteria bacterium | reverse complement strand
TGCTCATCCCCCCGGGTCCGGGTGGATGGTTAGGTGGCAGAGCAAAGACAGTCGAGCATGACGTTGACCGGCGGCTGCGATTGAAGGTCGGGATGAGCGAGCTTCCTGATCTCAGCTGTCTGACGCCTGCGGAGAAGGACGCGCTGATCCTCGCGCTGTGGGCGCAAGTGCAGGCGCTGGAAGCGAAGCTCGGGGCGCCGGCGAAGACGCCGGACAACTCCAGCCTGCCGCCGTCGCAGGGCGACAAGGCAAACCGGCCGGAGAAGCAGAAGCGCGTAGGCCCGCGCCAGGGCAGCCTGGGGCGCAAAGGCGGCGGACGGGCGTTGGCCGAGAGTCCCGACGAGATCGTCACGGCCAGGCCGGTCCGCTGCGTGCACTGCCAGGCGGCCCTGGGCGAGACGGACCAGGTCCTGCACGGGCGCTACGACAAGATCGACCTGCCCCGAGTTACCCCGGTGGTCACACGCGTGGAGCGCTATGCCGGGCAGTGCCGGTGTTGTGGTGGCACGACGCTCGCGCCGGTGCCCGCGGGCTTGGAGCCGGGCACGCCGTTCAGCGTGGGCATCGTGGCGCTCGCGATGTACCTGCGCTTCGTGCACGCGATCAGCTACCGGCGACTGAGCCGGCTGCTGCTGGAGCTGTTCGGCCTGGCGATCAGCGAAGGTGCGCTCGATGCCGCCCTGCGCCGGGGCAAGCAGTCCTTCGATGCCGACGTGGCCCGCATCCTTGCCCGGCTGCGCCGTGCGCGCGTGATCTGCTCGGACGAGACCTCGGTGCGCGTTGCAGGACGCACTTGCTGGAACTGGGTGTTCCAGAACGGCGAGGTGGTGATCCACGTGGTCCGGGCCAGCCGCGGCGCCGGGGTAGTTGCCGAAGTCTTGGACGGGCACCGCCCAGCACTCTGGGTCTCTGATCTCTACGGCGCCCAGCAGGGCCACGCCGAAGCCTGGCAGGTCTGTCTGGCCCATCAACTCCGCGACTGCACCTACGCCATCGAGGCCGGCGATGCCGTGTTCGCCCCGCGCATGAAGGCGCTGCTGCTGCGCGCCGTCGTGCTCGCGCGGCGGCACCGTGACCTGGCCCCAAGCACCCGGCGCGAATACCGCCGGCGTCTCGATCGTGCACTCGACGCCGTCATGGCACTGGCCCCTACCCACCGTGACGGCCAGCGTCTGCGAAAGCGATACGGCAAGCTCCGCTCGCACCTGTTCACCTTCCTCGATCACCCCGAGCTGCCAGCTGACAACAACGGGTCCGAACGTGAGCTGCGACCCACGGCCACCTACCGCAAGGTCACCGGCGGCTTCCGCTCGGACTGGGGTGCTGATCTGTTCGCAGGCGTGCGTTCCGTCATCGGCACCGCCGCACGCCGCAGCGTCGGCGCCTACCAGGCTATCCAGCAAACCTTACGCGGGCAGGCCGCTACCTACCCGGGTTGAGCAAATACCCTTGCGACAGGTCGTGAAAGTACTCAGAGCATGCCGACGTATCGTTGATCCCGATGCTGCCATCCGCCCGGGGCATACCCACCCTCAAAGATGTCGATAGCCTGAATGCGAAACCCTAGAACATTTGCCATTTCAAATAAAAGCTTGGCAAGTAAATTATTCCTTTCCTTGTGCCACGCCTCATTCTCATCCCTTCTACCGTTCAAATAGGCTATATATAATTTCCATGCCTGTATGACTTTGGTTTCCTGTAATAATCGACCTCGATTAGATTGAGAGCATTAACGTGGTCAGGCGAAATTCCGATTTTGCGCGTCGCCATAAGGACGCGCGAAATCATGCAGGCGGCGGCTATTTTTCGCCCCAGCTCTCTCACGCCAGTAGGTGAAACCAAGGGTCAGGGCGACTGCCAGCACAGGGCCGAGACCGGTAGCCGCGACAACGGCCCAAGTGTCGGCTGTGATCGACATTTACTCCGCCCCTAGGACCGGCTGCGGCACGCGGCTGCTTCAAACGTTTCCGAGTTTCCAAAAACGGCTTCCAACACTGGAGATTTACAGCGCCATCCCTGGCCCCAGCTGGATCACACACTTCTCGCACCCGCTCGACTTTCCGTCCCCGCTACACGGTGACAGAACCCACCCTACGCCGCCGTCAACACCGCCCCGCCTGGCTGCGCCGTGGTGAACACGCCCTCCGCGAAGGCCTCCTCCCATGTCCCCTGCGTCGAGGCGCGGCTATACTCGGTCGCGCGGTTCTCGAAGAAGTTGGTGTGCTCGACGGCGTTCAGCATCTCGTCGAGCCAGGGCAGCGGGTTCTGCTCCTCGTCGTAGAGCGGGTCGAGGCCGAGCTGCGTCAAGCGCCGGTCGGCGATGTAGCGGATGTAGCGCTTGACCTCGGCGGCACTCAGGCCCTCCACCGAGCCCAGCTCGAACGCCAGCTCGATGAAGGCGTCCTCGTGGCTGACGATAGTGGCGCAGATCTCCCTGATTTCCCGCTTGAGCGCCGGGGTCCAGATCTCCGGGTTCTCCGCGACGAAGGTGCGGAACAGGCGGATCACGCTGAGGCAGTGCAGCGTTTCGTCGCGCACCGACCAGGACACGATCTGGCCCATGCCCTTCATCTTCCCGAAACGCGGGAAGTTGAGCAGGATCGCGAAGGAGGCGAAGAGCTGCAAGCCTTCTGTGAACGCGCCGAAAGCCGCCAAGGTCTTGGCGATCTCGTGGCGGCTCGCCACGGAGAACGTCTGCATGTAGTCGAACTTGTCCTTCATCTCCTTGTACTTGAGGAACGCCTGGTATTCGAGCTCCGGCATCCCGATCGTGTCGAGGAGATGGCTGTAGGCGGCGATGTGAATCGTCTCGATATTGCTGAATGCGGAGAGCATCATGAGCACTTCGGTCGGCTTGAAGACCTGGCTGTAGTGCTTCATGTAGCAGTTGTTCACCTCGACATCCGCCTGGGTGAAGAAGCGGAAGATCTGGGTGAGCAGGTTGCGCTCGCCCTCGCTGAGGTTGCGGTGCCAGTCCTTCACGTCGTCCGCGAGCGGCACTTCCTCGGGCAGCCAGTGGACGCGCTGCTGCGTGTGCCACGCCTCGTAGGCCCACGGATAGCGGAAGGGCTTATAGACCGGGTTCTCGGTCAAGAGGTCCATTCGCCGAGGCTCGCCGCCGGGCAGGATCGTGCCGTCCATGGGATGCTCCTTCTCCGCGCCAAGGCGCCTACTGGCAGGCCAGGCATTCCTCGTAGTTAACCGTCCGAGCCGGCTCGACCGCCGCGACCGTGCTGACGGCTTCGGCGAGCGCGGGCGCCGCGTCGCTCGGCCGCACCGCCTTCTCGCTCACGTTGTCCGCGCGCTGGATGGAGAGGCTGCGGCAGTAGTAGAGCGACTTCACCCCGCGCTTCCACGCGAGCATGTGGATCTGGTGCAGGTCCCGCTTGTGCACGTTGGCCGGCAGGAACAGGTTGACCGATTGGCTCTGGCAGATGAAGGGCGTGCGGTCGGCCGCGTGCTCGACGACCCAGCGCTGGTCCAGCTCGAAGGCCGTGCGGAACACCGCCTTTTCCTGGTCGCTCAGAAAATCGAGGTGCTGCACGCTTCCCGCGCGCAGGGTAATCGAGGACCAGACCGCGTCGGTGTCCTGTCCCTTGGCCGCGAGCAGCTTCTGCAGGTGCCTGTTGCGCACAGTGAAGCTGCCGGAGAGCGTCTTCTGCAGGAACACGTTGGCGGCGATCGGCTCGATCCCCGGGGAAGCGTTGCCGGCGATGATGCTGATGCTGGCCGTGGGCGCGATGGCGATCTTGTGGCTGAACCGCTCCTGCACGCCCCACTCGGCAGCGTCCGGGCAGGGGCCGCGCTCGTCGGCGAGGAGCCGGCTCGCGGCGTCTGCCTGCTCGCGGACGTGCTTGAAGATCCGCCTATTCCAGACCTTCGCGATGACGCTCTCGAAGGGCACGCCCTGGGATTGCAGGAAGCCGTGGAAGCCCATGACGCCGAGGCCCACCGAGCGCTCGCGCATGGCGGCGTAGGTCGCCCGCTCCATGCCGGGCGCCGCGTGGTCGATGAAGTCCTGCAGCACGTTGTCGAGGAAGCGCATCACGTCCTCGATGAAGAGGGGATGCGTGTTCCACTCGGCCCAAGTCTCGAGGTTGAGGCTGCTCAGGCAGCAGACGGCCGTACGCTCGCGGCCGTGCTGGTCGAGGCCGGTGGGCAGCGTGATCTCGCTGCACAGATTGCTGGTCTTCACCTCCAGACCGGCGAGCTTCTGGTGCTCCGGCAGCGCCCGGTTCACGTGGTCGCTGAACACGAGATAGGGCTCGCCGGTCTCGATCCGGGCCGTGAGGATGCGGATCCACAGCGCGCGGGCCTGCACCTTGCGGACCACGCTGCCGTCCTTGGGCGAGAGCAGCGCCCAGGGCTCGTCCGCCTCGACGGCGCGCATGAAAGCGTCAGGCACGAGCAGGCCATGGTGCAGGTTTAGGGCCTTGCGGTTCGGATCGCCTCCGGTAGGACGCCGAAGCTCCACGAACTCCTCGATCTCCGGATGTGAGATCGGAAGATACACGGCCGCCGAGCCGCGGCGCAGCGAGCCTTGGCTGATCGCGAGGGTCAGGCTGTCCATCACGCGGATGAACGGGATCACGCCAGAGGTCTTGCCGTTGTGCCCGACTTTCTCGCCGATGGAGCGGAGATTGCCCCAGTAGCTGCCGATGCCGCCGCCACGGGACGCAAGCCAGACGTTCTCGTTCCAGAGATCGACGATGCCGTTTAGGCTATCGCTCGCCTCGTTGAGGAAGCAGGAGATCGGCAGGCCGCGACTCGTGCCGCCGTTGCTGAGCACGGGTGTCGCCGGCATGAACCAGAACCGGCTCATGTAGTCGTAGAGCCGCTGCGCATGTCCAGCGTCGTCGCCGTAGTAGGATGCCACGCGGGCAAACAGGTCCTGGTAGCCTTCGCCCGGCATCAAATAGCGGTCGCCGAGCGTCGCGCGGCCGAACTCGGTCAGCAGCGCATCGCGCCCGCGCTCGACGCGGACTTGGTGCCGGCCGGGAAGCTGCACGGCGGTGTCAAGGAGAGCCTTCTCTCCTGCAGGCACAAAGTTCATCGCGGCTCCCCGTCGCTGCTCGGACACGCTGGATACTAGATATCGTGCCGAAAGCAGCGGATACCACAAGCTTTAGTTCTGAGATCGGCAGCCTGCGACTCGGTGCGACTCGACCGGTGGCGCAGACGTGAGCGCCGGCGTAGCGGAACAGCAACTCTGCCACGGCTCCGGCGCTATCTTTGATTGCATATTACGCGACTATGCACAACCTAAAGATGGTCATCTCAGGCAGCTAACTTTTCGATTGCGGCCTCGACTCCGCCGCGCCCGTGCGGCACGCCGCAAGCGCGTAGGCCGAGCTCGACGGCGCCCAGCGTTCCCAACACCATCGGCTCGTTGAGGTCGCCAAGGTGGCCGATTCGGAACACCTGGCCTTGCAGCCGGCCTAGCCCGCCGCCGAGCGAGGTGTTGAACCGGTCGAGGCAGACCTTGCGCAGCTCGTCCGCGTCGTGTCCCTCGGGCATGAGCACGCTAGTGACGGAATCCGAGGCGCGCGCCGGGTCGAGGCAGAAGGGCTGTGGCCCGTCATTGCCCGACCAAGCCCGCACGGCGGCGCGAACCGCGCCGGCAAGGCGGCGGTGCCGGGCGAAGACGTTGTCCTGCCCCTCGGCGTCTAGTAGACGGATGCTCTCCTGCAAGCCGTAGAAGAGCTGCGTCGGGATTGTGCCGACGAAGCTGCGCTGCGGCCGGTCGCGCATCCGGCCCCAGTCGAGGTAGGCCCGCGGCGAGCGAGCGTGCTCGTGTGCCCGCATCGCCTTCTCGGAGGCGGCGACGAAGCTGAACCCGGTGGTCAGCATCAAACCCTTCTGGCTGCCGCCCACCGTTGCGTCCACGCCCCACTCGGCCATGCGGAACGGCAGACAGGCCAGGGAGCTGATCGTATCCACGAGCAGGAGCGCCGGGTGACCGGCGCGGTCAAGGGCGGCGCGGATCTCCTGGATCGGGAGCGCGAGGCCGGTCGAGGTCTCGTTGTGAACGCAGAGCAGGCCCTTGACGACGTGGCCGCCGTCCGCACGCAGCGCGGCCTCGATCGCGCCCAGATCGGCGCCGCGCCGCCAATCGGCCTGGATGAGCTGGGCACGGATGCCGTGGCTGCGCACCATCTCGGTCCACGTGTCGCTGAACCAGCCGCTCTCGACGACGAGCACGGTGTCGCCCGGCGAGAACAGGTTGACGAGCGCCGCTTCCCAGGCGCCGTGGCCGGACGCGGTCATCAAGAAGACCTCGCCGTCTGTGCCAAGCACGCGCTTCAGCCCGGCGACGGCGGCGTCATAGACCTCCAGGAACTCGGGGTCGTTAAAGTCCACCGTTGGACGGTCCATGGCGCGGAGCACCCCGTCCGGGATGTTGGTCGGGCCGGGGTTGGCGAAGAACTGGCGACCGGGCTTGCGCGGCATGGTTACTCCCATTCGGTGGTCGGTACTAGATTTGGGACGTCGGGCCAGAGAAGCCTCGGACAAGGTCGGCTTGGCCTTCTCGTACGAGGCCTTAACTTGCCCCGAGATCCTCATTCCCACTCAATGGTGCCAGGCGGCTTGCTGGTGATGTCGTAGGTCACACGATTGATGCCCCGCACCTCATTGACGATGCGCGTGGCCACGCGCCCGAGAAACGCCATATCGAACGGGTAAAAATCCGCCGTCATGCCGTCCACGCTGGTCACCGCGCGAAGCGCGCAGGCGCTGTCGTAGGTCCGGCCGTCGCCCATCACACCCACGGTGCGGACAGGAAGCAGGACGGCGAACGCCTGCCAGATCGCGTCGTAGATCCCGGCCGCCCTGATCTCTTCGAGGAAGATCGCGTCCGCCCGGCGCAGCAGGGCGAGCCGCTCGCGGGTAACCGCCCCCGGAATGCGGATCGCAAGGCCCGGCCCAGGAAATGGGTGGCGGCCCACGATGCTCTCGGGAACGCCCAGCTCGCGGCCGAGCGCGCGCACCTCGTCCTTGAACAGCTCGCGCAGCGGCTCGACCAGGCGCATGCGCATCCGCTCGGGTAAGCCGCCGACGTTGTGATGGCTCTTGATCGTGGCGGACGGGCCGCCGAAGGCGCTGACGCTCTCGACCACGTCGGGGTAGAGCGTGCCCTGGGCGAGGAAGTCGGCGCCCCCGAGCTTGGCGGCTTCCTCGTCGAAGACCTCGATGAATACGCGGCCGATTGTTTTGCGCTTCTGCTCCGGGTCGGTCACGCCGTCGAGCGCGCCGAGGAATAGGTCCGAGGCGTCGCGATGGACCAGGCGGATGTTGAAACGGTCGCGGAAGGTGCGGACGACCTCCTCCGCCTCGCCCTCGCGCAGCAGCCCGCTATCCACGAAGATGCAGGTGAGCTGCTCGCCGATGGCCTCGTGGATGAGTGCTGCGGCGACGGACGAGTCCACGCCGCCGGAGAGGCCGCAGATCACCCTTCCCTGCCCGACCTGTTCCTGGATACGGCGCTTCGCGGCCTCGCGAAAGCCGGCCATGGTCCAGTCGCCGCCGAGGCCGGCGACGGCATGGGTGAAGTTGCGCAGCAGCGCGGCGCCATGCGGCGTGTGGGCGACCTCGGGATGGAACTGCACGCCGTAGAGGCGGCGCTGATCGTTGGCGATGGCGGCGAGCGGCGCCCCTTCGCTGCGGCCGACCTCGCGGAAGCCCGGCGCCAGACGGGTCACCCGGTCGCCGTGGCTCATCCAGACCTGCTCGCGCGCGCCCTGCTTCCAGACGCCGTGGAACAGCGCGCAGTCGTCCGTGATCTCGACGTGGGCGGCGCCGAACTCGTGGTGGTCGGAGATCGAGACGTCGCCGCCGAGCTGCGCGATCATCGCTTGCTGGCCGTAGCAGATACCGAGCACGGGCTTGCCTGAGTTGAGAACGCCGGGCGGAACGCGGGGCGCCTCGTCGGCGGTGACGCTGGCCGGACCGCCGGAGAGGATGTAGGCGGCAGCGCCGAATTCGCTGATGCGCGCCGGGTCGGCGTTGAACGGTATGATCTCGCAGTAAACGCCGCTTTCGCGCACGCGCCGGGCGATAAGCTGGGTGAATTGGCTGCCGAAATCGAGGATCAGGACGCGGTCATGAGGCGTGTCGCTCATGCGGGAGGCTTGCAGCACGGCGCGGGACAGGGATCAAGGGCATTAGGCGAGATGCCGCGGGCGTGAACTCATGTCTCGATCTGTTCCCTGCTACATGCGCCGCCGATGTCAGCTGAGCAGCAAGAGAGACCTCCGAGCCCATCCGTGCGCGGCGCGGCCCCGGTCAGCCACGGCGAGTTGGAGGTCGGGTATGACGCCGCCTTCGAGAAGCACTTTACACGCGCCGCGCTTGTCTGCCGCCTGATCATGGTCGCCTTCGTAGCGGCCGCCTTGGGCGGCTTCCTCGGCCACGGCCCGTTCAGCCACGCAACCGCTCACGCCGCCGCTGACCTGCCAAGCGTGGATTACGAGCCGGTCGCGCGCTACGGAACGCCGACGACGGTGACCTTCCACGTCGCCAACACGTCGCCCGAGCCGCAGAAGCTGACGATCTCCATGGACTTCAGGGTCGTCCAGCCCTTGGGGTTGCAGCGCGAGACCCCGCGCCCGGTGTCCTCCGCCGCGACGCAAGGCGGCCTGTCCATGACGTTCGACATCCCGGCCAACCAATCGGACGCCCTGATCCAGCTCGTGGCCCAGCCTTCGGCCATTGGCTTGGTCCCGCTCTCGGCACGCGTCGGGGATACCGACCTGCGCTGGCAACAATACATCGTCCCCTGACGCGCATGGGCGAGGCAGACGCATGACGACCGTTCTTCGAGCCGCGGCCGCCTACTGGATCCTGCTCTTCGGGGTGCGCCTGATCGGGCGCCGTACGGTCAGCCAGATGGCGCCCTTCGACCTGATCGTCCTGTTCCTGTTCGCCGGCACGACGATCACCGCCGTCCTGGCGGACGACCGCTCGATGGTCGGCGCGGTGAGCGCGGTGTTCACGATCGGACTGACGCACATCCTGGTCTCCTGGCTGAAGGAGCGGTTCGACTGGTTCGGACGGATCGTGGACGGCACGCCGGTCGTCATCTTCGAGGGCGGCCAATGGCACTCGAAGCGGATGCAGTCGCTGCGCATCCAGAAGCAGGACGTGATGGCCGCCGCCCGGCAGCGCGGGCTGGAGCGGCTGGAGCAGGTCCGCTTCGCCGTCGTGGAACGTGACGGCAAGGTCTCCATCATCGAGCAGGAGTCCTGACGAGTCCTTCGCCAGTCTGGGCGCGCCGTGCAGGACGTCGCTATCGTGATCCCCATGCTGAACGAGGCGGCGGTGCTCCCTCGCCTCCTGCGCTCGCTCGCAGTACTCGACCCGGCGCCGGCCGAGGTGCTCGCCGTGGACGGCGGCAGCCAGGACGGCTCGGCGGGGATCGCGCGCGCCGGCGGGCTGCGCGTGATCGAGCACGACGTGCGGGGCCGCGCGGCCCAGATCAACCGCGGCGTCGCAGAGGCCTCGGCGCCGCTGGTCTGCGTCCTCCATGCCGACACGCTCCTGCCAGACGATGCAGTCGCGGTTATCCGCGCCGTGCTGGCCGATTGCCGAGTGGCACTCGCGGGCTTCACGCCGCTGCTGAGCGGGCCGGATACGGTGCGCTGGGGCACGAGCTTCCACAACTGGATTAAGACCTGGTATGCGCCGCTGCTGTTCCGCCCGCACCTCTTCCTACGCGGCGGGCGCCTGCTGTTCGGCGACCACGCCATGTTTTTCCGGCGGGAAGACTTCCTCGCCGTCGGCGGCTGCGATCCGGCCCTGCTCATCATGGAGGACGCGGACCTCTGCATACGGCTCAGCCGGCTCGGTCGAACGAAGCTCGTCAACCGCGTGGTGATCACGTCCGACCGCCGGGTAGCGGCCTGGGGCGGTCTCAGGGCCAACTGGGTCTATCTCAAGGTCGGCGTCCGGTGGGGTTTGGGCCTGCGCAAGCGGCTGGACCGGCACTATCCCGACGTGCGCTGAACAGTCAGAATAGGACGGAGCCGATGCGATATACGCACGACTTGATCGTGATCGGCGCGGGAGCGGCCGGCCTTACTGCGGCGGGCGGGTCTGCGCGGCTCGGGCTGCGCGTGGCGCTGATCGAGCGCGACCGCATGGGTGGCGAGTGCCTCAACACAGGCTGTGTCCCCTCCAAGGCGCTGATCGCCGCAGCTCGGCGGGCCCATCTGATGCGCAGCGCCTCTGCCGTGGGTGTGACGGCCGTCGAGCCCGAGATCGACTTCGCCCGGGTGCGCACCCACGTGCAAGCGGCCATTGCCGCCATCGCGCCGCATGACTCCGAGGAGCGTTTCCAAGGGTGGGGGGTCGAGGTGGTCCGCGGCCAGGCCCGTTTCCGCGATGAGCGCAGTGTCACCGTGGACGGCCGGCTGCTTGCGGCGCCGCGCATCGTCGTCGCCGCCGGGTCGAGGCCAGCCATCCCCGAGATCGAGGGCTTGGCGCGGACGCCCTATCTCACCAACGAGACCGTATTCGGCCTCGACGCGCTTCCGCGCCATCTCGTCGTGCTGGGCGGCGGCACGGTCGGGCTGGAGATGGCTCAGGCATTCCGTCGGTTGGGCGCCGCCGTCACTGTCATCGAAGCAGACCGTCCGTTGTCACGCGACGATCCTGACGCAGCCGCGATCGTGCTGGAGCGCCTCGCCGCCGAGGGGGTTGCGATGCGTTCAGGGACGCGAGCAGTCCGGGTCTCCGCAGTGCCGGAGGGCGTGCGCCTTGAGGTCGAACCGGGCGAGGCCGTTTCCGGCAGTCACCTCCTCGTCGCAGTCGGCCGCCGGGCGGCTGTCGATGCGTTGGAGCTGGATGCGGCTGGGGTGGAGGCCACCGCGAGCGGCATCCGCGTGGACGCGCGGCGGAGGACGTCCAACCGGCGGATCTATGCGATCGGCGACTGCCGGGATGGGCCGCGCTTCACGCACGCGGCGGGCTACGAGGGGGCGCTGATCGTGCGCGAGGTCGCTCTGGGCTTGCGCGCCGCCGTGGACTACCGGGCGCTCCCCTGGGTAACGTACACTGACCCCGAGTTGGCCCAGGTCGGGCTGACTGAGGCTGCGGCGCGCGAGCGGCACGGCCGAGTTGATGTTCATCGCCTGCCTTTCTCGGACAATGATCGGGCGGTGACAGAGGGAGCGTTGGCCGGGTTCGCCAAGATCGTGAAGGTGCGCGGCAAAGTGATCGGCGCGACGCTCGTCGGCGCGGGCGCGGGCGAACTCGTCCTGCCCTGGAGCCTGGCGATCGCCAGCGGCGCCTCCCCACGCGCGATCAGCGGCGCGATCGTGCCCTACCCCACCCGCTCCGAGATCTCCAAGGCCGTCGCGTTCGCGGGCTACGAAGCCCTGGTCTTCGGCAGACAGACGCGGCTCTGGGCAAGTTCATTGGCCCGGATGCGCCGCTGACGGCGCCGGCCAGACGTCCTGCATCATCGGCGACCCGCTGCAAGCGTGGCATCAGGCTCAGAACGGAGGCTCGGTCCTACCCTCGCTTGAGCCGTGCATGAAGGCGTCGTAGGTGTCCAACTGCTCATCGCTCAGTTCGTCGATCTGCAGGAGCTGCAGTGTCCTGTCCTCACGCTTCTCGTCGTAGCGGACCAGACGGCCGAATCCCTCGCCGGCGAGAGTGACTCGCCAGATGCCGTCATGCGCGAGCGGCTGAAGGTCCGGAACCGCGGCGACCATGCCGCCCACGCCATGGCCTTCCGCGTGATCGCCGACCGCAGGCCGGAGGACCTTGCCGGCGATCGCGCGCGAGGGCGCGTCGAACCGGTCTGCTTCGGAAGCGCTGCGGAAGCTCGGCGGGGCACGCCGGCAGGCAGTCGTGAGGACACGCATCAGAAACGGCACGAGCGAGAGGCCCCTCGGACTTGTCGTGGCTGGAGTGACAAACACACTACCGGTGTACCGTGTCAGGATCCTGGCCTCCGCGCGTCCGAAATGTGTCCGCTGCGGCCCGCGATCCAATTGAATCGCCTTGCTAAGCGTCACAGGGGCCATATGGCACGGAGGCGACCGCCACCTCAATGGCAAATACGGAACGTAGCTCTATTACCCGCGCCAGTCCTGCGTTCGGCGTCGGGGTGTTCCCCTTACCGTTGACCAGCCTCGGCGACGACTTTGGACGCTGTCCTATCCGGGTCGGTCTCCGGCAAGGCCGCCAGGAGCGCTATATTGGCGGTGCCGACGGCGGCAAGCGCCAGGAGCGCCGTGTGCGGGCCGGATCCATCGGCAACGAACCCTGAGAGCGTCGTGCTCAGCGTCGCTCCAATTCCTGTGGCAAGTCCGAGGAAGCCAAGGCACAGGTTGAACCGTCCCGTGCCGCGGGTGAGGTCGGCGGCGACGAGGGGCAATAATACGCCGACGACCGCGGCACTGATCCCTTCGAGCGTCTGCACCAGCACGATGACGGCTGGATTCACGCTGACGGCGAGCAGCAATCCGCGCACCGGAATCGCCCCGAATCCCAGCAGCAGCAAGGGCCGGCGCCCCCAGCGACTCGCCTTCCGCCCCACCCACGGCGAGAGCACGGCAACGACCGCCTGCGGCGCGATGATGCAAGCCGCGATCACGAGGTTGGCCGATCTGCCGGCGCTGCGCGTCAGCTCCCCAGCTACGAGCGGCAGCATGGCCGCGCTGGAGAGGCTGGACAAGGCGATGCCGGCAGCGAAGACGAGCAGCCTGCGGTCCAGCAGCATCCGCAACGCGCCGCGCGCCGGGCGCCGCCTTCGCGTGGATGAAGAACGCGGGCCGTTCCGCGCCGCTCGGCGGCAATAGCCGAAGCGCCGTCAGGCCCAGCATCATGAACGCCGCCGTAACCCAGAATACCGCCCGGCCGGAGATGTAGGTGCCAAGCCAGCCGAGCAGCGCCGCCGAGCAGGCGCTGCCGAGCGCGGCGAAGCGCGCGTTGCGTCCCAGTCGCTCGCCAAGGCCAGCTTCTCCGACCAAGGCAAGGCTGAGCGCCGCGATCGCCGGCGCTATCACGCAGCTGGCGAACCCGTGCAGAACCTCGGCGGCGAGGACGGAGATCGGCTGAGGCCACGCCGCGAAGAGCAGCGCGCTGGCCGCGACGGCGATGCCGCCTGCCGCGACGACGAGGCGCTTGCTCCGCACGGCGTCCACCAGCGCGCCGGCGGGCAGCTGGCTCACCATCGCGACCGCCGTGCCCAAGCTCAGCGCCTCGCCGATATGAACCTGCGTCCACGCCTGGGCCGTGAGGTAAACAGCGATGAACGCCCCGAACCCGGTTTGCGAACTCGCGACGAGGCCGTTCAGGAGGTCCAGCCCAAGACCGCTGCGGGCAGGTCTCACTTGGGCGTGACAGCCTGCTGGGGTGCTGCCGCCTGGGGTGTTGCGACGACAACGGGGCCGCTGCCGGACGGCTTGTATTCCGGCATCGCCTTGACCTGATCCGCCTTGAGCTGCAGCGTGATCTTGCCGCCGGGCTCGAAGCGCAGCGCGTGCCAGGCGATCGCGACGCGCCGCTGCCCGATGCCCATGAAACCCCCGGCATCGACGACCGCGGCGCGCACCGCGCCCGTTCCGTCCACCAGAACGTCCACGATGCGGCCTACGGGATGGCTATCCGCGTCCGAGACCTGCTGGCCAAGGATAGGAGTCACGTCGTCGCGGCTCATGGATTCCCGCGTGATAGGCTTCGTCGCGCTGCTTGGTGCGGCATCCGTGGCGGCGGCCTGCGCCAGCGTCGGAGCGCCTACGAGGAGCAGGATCGCTGGAAAGGAAATGCCGTCGAGCAAGCGTGGCAACGGTCATGGCACCGGCTCTGTGGGCTCCGCGTGGTCCAGCAAGAGGGCGATCAACGCCGTCCAGCCGGTCTGATGGGAGGCACCAAGCCCGCGCCCGGTGTCGCCGTCGAAGTATTCATGGAACAGCACGGAGTCACCCTCCTGCGCACCGCCCATCGCCGGGCGCCTGCCGTCGGCACTGCGCAGGAACAGACGCGACAGCCGGCGCGACAGCTCGTCCGCGACCTGTCCAAGGTGCAGCTTCGTCCCCGATCCGGTCGGGCACTCCACCAGGAACTCGTTGCCGTAGTAGCGATAGAATTCGGCGCAGGCTGTCGATGAGCAGCATGTTCATCGGCAACCAAACCGGGCCGCGCCAGTTGGAGTTGCCGCCGAACGCTCGCGACGCGGAGTTGCCGGGCACGTAGCCGATCTCGAAGCGCTGGCCGGCGTGCTCAAGCACGTAGGGATGCGTGGCGTGACATTTGGACACCGAGCGCACGCCGTAAGGCGACAGGAACTCCGTCTCGTCCAGGGCACGGCGGAGCAACGCCTTCATGCGATGGCCGCGCAGGAGGGAGAGCAGGTGCTGCTCCCTCACCCAGCGCCTGAACACCGTCTACGACGCCCGCTTCCGGCGCGCCCCGGCCGTGCACACGCTGCCAGCTCCCCCCCGCGCTCGACCGCGCAGACCCGGAGACCGCCTTCCGCCGCCACGCTCTCTCGTTGAGCGCCAGCACCCCCTCCACACACACTCTCACACTCTCTCTCCACCTCCACACTCTTCTCCTCATCTTCCACCTCTCACACTCTCTCCCCTCCTCTCACTCTCTCCTCTCCAACGCCAACCACACCTCCCTCATCCTCTCCCATCACCAGTTCTCCCTTTCTCCTCACTATATCTCCTCCATGCCACAGCTTCACGCAGACCTCCCTCTTTCTTTCTTTCTTTTCTTCTTCTTCTCTCTTCTCTTTCTTTTCTTTTTTTTTTCTCTTTCCTTCTCTTTCTTCTTCTCTCTTCTTTTTCTTTTCTTTTTTTTCCTTCTCTCTCTTCTTTCTTCCCTTTCCTATCTCTTCTTCTTACAAACCCGCGCCAGGCTGCTCCCACCGCGAGACGAGCGCCGCCAACTCCGGCCGGTTCTTCAGCACCCAACGGAGCCGGCCGGTGAAGCCCGGCAGCGCCGTGAACACTTCGGAATCCAGCACCTCGACCGCGAACAAAGGTATCAGGCCCACGAGTGAGCGCACGCGCAGCTTCACCTGAGCGCCGCCCGGCAGGCGCAGGACATCGTAGAAGAACTGACTCTCCTCGTCCCAGAGCCCGCCCTCGCCCATCCCGGACATCGCCTCGGCGATGCCTAGGAAGTGTTCGAAGAACTTGGTCGCCACGTCCTCATAGACGGGATTGTCGGCGGCGAGCACGAGGGCGATGCGCATCATGTCTAGCGCATACACCGCCATCCACGCCGTGCCGTCGGCCTGGTCCATCGTGCCGCCGGTGGGCAGAGGCTTCGAGCGATCGAACAGGCCGATATTGTCCAGGCCGAGGAAGCCGCCCTGGAACACGTTGCGCCCGTCCCGGTCCTTGCGGTTCACCCACCAGGTGAAATTCAGCATCAGCTTGTGGAAGATGCGCTCCAGGAAGGCACGGTCCGGTGTCCCTGCGCGCTCCGCGTCCATGCGATAGACCCGCAGCGCCGCCCAGGCATGAACGGGCGGGTTCACGTCGCTGAACGCCCACTCGTAGGCGGGGAGCTGCCCGTTCGGATGCATATACCACTCGCGCGTCAGCAGCAGCAGCTGCGCCTTGGCGAACTCCGGGTCCATCGCGGCGAAGGCGACGCACTGAAAAGCAAGGTCCCAGGCCGCATACCACGGGTATTCCCAGCAATCCGGCATCGAGAGAACGTCGGCGTTGTTGAGGTGGCGCCAGTCCTGGTTGCGGCCCTGCAGCCGCTCGGGCGGGGGCGGCGGTTGCGCCGGGTCGCCGGCCAGCCAGCGCGGCACGTCAACGAAGTAGAACTGCTTGGTCCACAGCAGTCCCGCGAGCGCCTGTCGTTGCACCAGCCGAGCGTCAGGGCCGGTGACGCCATGGCTCAGCGCAGCGTGAAACTCGTCCGCGTCTGCCCGCCGCGCGCTGAGCACCGCGTCGAAGTCGCCGAACGGCGCCCCATCCTCACCGTCCGTGCGCAGCCGCGCCCGGAGCCGGACCGACCCGCGGCCCGGCACCACGAACCGCGCGTGAGCCGCGCACTTCGTGCCCTCGCCACGGGAGGACACGGCCCCTTCGTCTCCGTGCACGACGCGATCATTGATCCCGTCCTTGAACGGTCCCGATTCCGACGTGCCGTAGAGGCGATTTGTATTCGTCTCGTTCTCGCAGAACTGCCAGGGGTGATCTCCCTCGACCTCGAATTGCCGGGAACGCCAGCCCTCGCGCTCGGCGCGCACGGAGCCGTCCGCGGCGGTGCGCAGAACTGGCCGCGTGGCCCCAGCGTCCCACGACCAGGTGTTGCGTGCCCAGAAGTGCGGCAGCAGGTGCAGCGGCGCCGGGCTTGAGCCGCGGTTCTCCGCCGTGACCTGCATCAGTATGTCGTCCGGCCCGGCCTTGGCATACTCTACCGTGACGTCGAAGTAGCGGCCGTTCGCGAGCACGCCCGTGTCCGCCAGCTCGAACTCCGGCGCATCCAGGCCGCGGCGCCGGTTCTCGTCGACGAGCTGCGCGTACGGAAATCCCGTCTGCGGGTAGCGGTAGAGCATCCGCATGTAGGCGTGCGTGGGCACGCCGTCGGTGAAGAAATAGGTCTCCTTCACGTCCTCGCCGTGGTTCCCCTCGCCGTTCGTCAGGCCGAAGAACCGCTCCTTCAGGATCGGGTCCTGCTCGTTCCAGAGAGCGAGCGCCAGGCACCAGATGAGCTGATCGTCACCGAAGCCAGCGATCCCGTCCTCGCCCCAGCGATACGCGCGGCTGCGGGCATGGTCGTGCGGGAAGCTCTCCCACGCCGTGCCGAGGGCGCTGTAATCCTCGCGCACAGTGCCCCATTGCCGGTCGCTGAGGTATGGTCCCCAGCGGCGCCAGCGGGCGCCGGGCCCGATGCCTCGCAGGCGCTGTCCCTCGGCGGTATCGAAGATGCTCATGACTCCGTTCCAGTGACTCCGTTCCAGGAGGCGGGCTGCGGAACGAGTGTGGGCGAGGACGGCGTCTCGACGCCAGTTCCGGGTGGTTCTGGATTCGGTGCCGTTCAGCGCGCGCCCAAGCATCGGGCCGCGCTCCGGCTTGGCAGGACTCTATGATCGCTGCGGCGACGCTGCCAGCAGCCGCCCGATCGGGTCCCACACGTAGGCCACTTGCGGCACCTTCTGACCTGCCACAGCAACTTGGGCGTTGGCGACCGGGCGGCCGCCGAGGCGCTCGTAGAACCAGCGGCTCGGGTTGTCGCGCAGGACCCATAGGAACGCGCTTGCACAACCGCGCGAGTGGAGCCAGCCGCCAGCTGCGGTCAGCAGGCGGCGGCCGAGCCCCTGCTCGCGCCAGTCGTCCAGCACATAAAGCGTCTCAACCTCGCCATCCGCGAGCGGAGAGCGGGCACGGCCGGCGGTGGCGAAGCCACGGATCTCGGGATCGGCAGCGACATAGACCCCTTCGCCGGACGCGATGGAGCGACCGTAGAATTGCGCGAGACGGGATGAGGACAGCCCGGCGAGATACTCGCCGGGAAGTATGGCGGCGTAGGCGTTCTGCCACGCCGTAATGTGAACGGCGGCGATGCCGTGCGCATCACGGAGCCGGGCGCGGCGAACGATCATGCTAGCCTCCTCGCTCCAGCACGGCGGCGAAGAAGCCATCCGTGCCGTTCCGGCGTGGGGTGAGCACAAGGTAAGGATCGGCGGCGAGACCGCCCGGAAGCGCGACCTGCACGGGCCTGAAGCCTGGCTGACGCGCGAGGAAAGCACTCACCTGACCCTCATCCTCCTCCGCAAGCACGGAGCACGTCGCATAGATCATGCGCCCACCTGGCTTAACAAGTCTCGCAGCCTCGTCGAGTATCGCGGCCTGCTTGCCTAGTAGCTCCTGCAAGTCCCGTTCCAGCAGGCGCAGCCGCGCGTCGGGATTGCGGCGCCAGGTGCCCGTGCCGGTGCAGGGCGCGTCCACGAGCACGCGGTCGAAGCTGCCCGCCCGGCGCTTGGCCCATTTGTCGCCGGGCTGGACCAGGTGCCGCTCGGCATTGTGAACGCCCGCCCGGCGCAGGCGACGCACAGCACCGTCCAGCCGCGGCGCGGACACGTCGCAGGCGAGGATCTGACCGCGGTTGCCCATCATCATGGCGAGCGCCAAGGTCTTGCCGCCCGCGCCCGCACACCAGTCCGCGACGCGCATCCCTGGTTCTGCGCCGGCGAGCATGGCGACGAGTTGGCTGCCCTCGTCCTGGATCTCGACGAGGCCGTCCCGGAACGCAGTCCCTGTCGTCACCGCGCGGCGCCCCGCAACTCGCAGGCCCCAGGGAGAGTAAGGGGTTGGCTCGGCCTCGATGCCCTCGGCGGCGAGCGCGGCCCGCGCCTCGTCGCGCGAGGCCTTGAGCAGGTTCGCCCGCAGGTCGAGCGGCGCCGGGCCGAGGGCGGCGCGCATCTCCGGCTCCGAGCGCATCGCCGAAGCGGGTCAGCGAGGCGCGGCATGATCCAGTCCGGGACCTCCAGCCGCACGGCGAGCGGCTGGGCCTTGAAGTCGAGCGTGCGCCCCACGAGTGCGGCGAGCATCTCGGCTTCGGCGCGCGCAAGCGCGGGCGGGGCATACTGGCCGCCGGAGAACGCCTGCGCGAGTTGCGGCATCGTTGCGCCGTCTTCGACCAGCAGGCTTGCCGCCACGAGCAGGCGCGGCGTCTGCGGCAGCTGCGCCCAGTCCAGCCACCAGCCGAGCCGGCGCCGGGCACGCAGCACCATCCAGGTGCGCTCGCCGACAGCGCGGCGGTCGCCGGAGCCGATGTAGCGCCGGGAGCGGAAGAACTCGTTGGCGACGGCATCGGCCGGGCGGCGCGGCGCGGCCTCGATGTCGTCCAGGAGCGCGATCGCGGCCGCGAGCCGGGCGCTCGGCGTCACACCGCCAGCGCGTCGAGCGTCGCGACCTCTTGCACCCGACCGCGCAGCCCATACTCGTCCGGGCCTTGCGCGCGGTGGCACCACGCAACCTGGAAGCCGAACGCAGCGGCCCCTTGCGCGTCCCAGGCGTTGGAGGAGACGAACAGCATCTCGCCCGCCGGCACGCCGAGGCGGTTCACGGCGAGCTGATAGACGCGCGGGTCGGGCTTGAACACGCCGAGCTCCTCGACGCTCAGCACGGCGTCCAGCAGTCCGTCCAGCCCCGCGGCGCGGACGGCGTCGCCCAGCATTCCCGGATCGCCGTTCGACAGGATGCTGGTGCGGATCCCTCGCTCGCGCAGGCGGCGCAGGGCGGGAGCGGCGTCCTTGTAGGCAGGCAAGCGGCGGTAGGAGTCGAGCAGCGCGGCGCGGGTCGCCGGGTCGCTGACGCGGTGCCGGGCTGCGACGAAGGCGAGCGCCTCCTGCGTGACGTGCCAGAAATCGCGATGGTGCGCCGGGCCAGTCAAGCTGCGGACCCAGGTGTATTCGAGCTGCTTCTGCCGCCACTCTTGGCTGATCCGTTCCCAGTCGGGCGGCAGCTTGTCCGCGTGCGCTGCCATGGCGGCGTGAACGTCGAGCAGCGTGCCGTAGGCGTCGAAGACGCACGCGCGAACGGCGGGCGCCGTCACCTATCCCTCCTGCCGATAGTTCGGCGCCTCGCGCGTCACGGCGACGTCGTGGACGTGGCTCTCGCGCAGCCCGGCGCCGGTGATGCGGCGGAACTGCGCGTTGCGCTGGAGCTCCTCGACCGTGGCGCTCCCGGTATAGCCCATGCCGGCGCGAAGGCCGCCTACGAGCTGGTGCACGACGCCGCTCACCGGCCCCTTGTAGCCCACTCGGCCCTCGATCCCCTCGGGGACGAGCTTCAGGGTGTCCCTGATCTCCTGCTGGAAGTAGCGGTCCGCCGAGCCGCGCGCCATGGCGCCGATGCTGCCCATGCCGCGATAGCTCTTGTAGGAGCGGCCTTGGTAGAGGAACACCTCGCCTGGCGCCTCGTCCGTGCCGGCGAGCAGACTGCCGATCATCACACAGTCCGCGCCAGCGCCGATCGCCTTCACGACATCGCCAGAGGTGCGAATGCCGCCGTCCGCGATGGCGGGCACGCCAGCCGCGCGACACGCGGCGCTCGTCTCGGCAACGGCGGTGAACTGCGGCACGCCGACGCCCGCGACAACGCGCGTCGTGCAGATGCTGCCGGGGCCGATGCCGATCTTCACGGCGTCTGCTCCCGCCTCGACGAGGGCGCGCGCGCCCTCCGGGGTGGCGACATTCCCCGCGACCACCTGGACGACGTTGGACAGCTTCTTCACGCGCTCGACGGCGCGCAGCACGCCGGTCGAGTGCCCGTGCGCCGTGTCAACGACCACCACGTCTGCGCCGGCGGCGACGAGCGCTTCCGCACGTTTCGCACCGTCCTCGCCGACGCCCGTGGCGGCTGCGACACGTAGCCGTCCCAGTTCATCCTTGTTGGCGAGCGGGTGGGCTTGGGCCTTCTCCATGTCTTTGACGGTGATGAGGCCGATGCAGCGCTGCTGGTCGTCCACGACGAGCAGCTTCTCGATTCGGTGCCGGTGCAGCAGGCGCCGGGCTTCCTCCGGGTCTACGCCGCCGCGAACGGTGATCAAGTTCTCGCGCGTCATCAGCTCGTAGATCTTGGTACCCGGGTCGGTGGCGAATCGCACGTCGCGATGAGTGAGAACGCCGACGAGCCGCCCGGTATCGCGCTCGATGACAGGAAAACCGCTGATGTTGTTGGCCGCCATCAGCGCGAGCGCGTCGGCCAGCGTCTGGTCGGGATAGATGGTGAGCGGATTGACGACCATGCCGCTCTCGAACTTCTTGACCCGGCGCACCTGGGCGGCCTGCTCCTCGACGTCGAGATTCTTGTGGATGACGCCGATGCCGCCGAGCTGGGCCATGGCGATGGCCATGGCGCTCTCGGTCACCGTATCCATGGCAGCGCTGATGAGCGGGATATGGAGCTCGATCTCGCGCGTCAGCCGGGTGCGCGTCGTGGCCGTGGCAGGCAGGACCTGGGAATAGGACGGGACAACTAGCACGTCGTCGAACGCGAGCGCCTCCTCGATGGCGAGGGTGCGAGGCGGCGAGGCGTCGGGAGCCATGGCAGGGGCCTTTCATGCGGGGCAGGGTAGTGTCGCGGCCCTGCGCTGCCTTGGCGCTTCCACATACGGGGTGGCAGCGTCAGGCGCAAGGGTGGCGTCGTGACGGTTGATCGATTCCGTGCATTGCTGTATGAAATCGCTCATGCTTGTTTCCCCCGAACAGATCCGGGCAGCGCGTGCCCTGTTGCGGCTTGGTCAGGACGATCTTGCGCGCCGCGCCAATGTATCGGCCGCTACAGTGCGCCGGGCGGAGGCCGGCGGGGCTGGCGTATCCGCGGACACGGTGGAGGGGTTGCGCCGCGCCCT
Organism: uncultured Alphaproteobacteria bacterium; assembly: GCA_963839135.1. GTDB lineage: Bacteria > Pseudomonadota > Alphaproteobacteria > Acetobacterales > Acetobacteraceae > CAWKEH01. Next base: position 63,062 of record CAWIUA010000010.1, on the reverse strand, counting down.
TGAGAGGGCTGGCGCCGAGTTTATCGAGAACGGCGTACGGAAACGCCCGGTCCGGGCGGATGCGGAAGAGCGGTATCGCGCGATGATGGAAATCGCGAAGCGCAGCGCGGAGAGGCAGGCGAGGCTGCCACACTTCACCGAAGACGATCTCCATGACGAGAACGGCCTGCCGGCGTGATTGTCGTCGATACGTCGGCCCTCATCGCCGTGCTCCGACTCGAGCCGGACGCCGCCATCTTCTCTGCTTCCATGTCGCTCGCGCAGGCGTGCCTGCTTTCGGCTATCAGCTTGCAAGCAGCGTCGATGGTTCTGGTCGGGCGAGTCGGCACGGCCGGCGACTGGTACGACCTCGATGCGCTCATTGATCAAGTCGGGATAGAGGTCGTGCCCCACGACGAACCCCTCGCGCAACTCGCCCGTGACGCGTTCCTCCGCTTCGGTAAGGGCCGGCACCCGGCCGCGCTGAACCTGTGCGACTGCGCGTCTTACGCCCTCGCCAAGCAGCGCGGGGCACCCTTGCTCTACAAGGGCCGGGACTTCGCCCGTACCGACATCGCCTCCGCCGTCACCCCGTGAGCCCGCGCCGAAACCCTTGCGCCACGACGTAAAGCTCGCTCGACTCCTTCCGACTCGCCGGCGGCTTCGCGTGGCGCACGCTCGCGAAATGGCGGCGCAGCCGCTCCATCATGGTGCGCTCCGAGCCGCCCTGCAGCACCTTGGCGACAAAGCCCCCGCCGTCGGCCAGGATCTCGACGGCGAAGTCGAGTGCAAGCTCCGCGAGCGCCACGATCCGCAGGTGGTCGGTCGCCGGATGCCCGGTCGTGTTCGGTGCCATGTCGGAGAGCACGAGGTCCGCCGGCCCGCCGAGCGCCTCGCGCAGCCGGGGCAGCACGCTCTCGTCGTGGAAGTTCCCCTCAATCAGCACGGCGCCCGGCACCGGGTCCATCGGCAGCAGGTCGAGACCCACCACCCGCGCGCCTCGCTCCGCCGCGACTTGCGTCCAGCCGCCCGGTGCCGCGCCTAGATCCAGCACCCGCAGACCGCGCCGCAGCAGATGAAACCGCTCATCCAGCTCGATCAGCTTGAATGCCGCGCGCGAACGCCATCCGGCCTGCTTGGCCGCACGGACGTAAGGGTCGTTGAGCTGCCGACTGAGCCAGCGCTGTGAGGCCGATGAGCGACCGCGCGCCGTGCGCAGCGCGACGGAGAGACCGCGCGGCGGCGCGCCGCCTCGCTTCATACTCATGCGGAGAGCGCGGGCGGCTGGATGCTGGGCTGCGCCGGGCGGAGCGTCCGCCGGGCTGGCACGCCACGCATGAGGCGGAGCAGGATACCCTCGCGCAGCCCGCGGTCCGCTACGAGCACCTCCGGGATCGGCCAGACGCGCCGGATCGCCTCGAACACTGCGCAGCCCGGCAGCACGAACTCGGCGCGGTCCGGCCCGACGCAGGGATGCTCGCCGAGACCGTCGCGCCCGAGCGCGCGCAGCTTCGCGAGCGCCTGGTCAACGGCATCGCGCGGGAGCACCGCGCCGTCCACAAGCTGCCGCCGGTAGCGCGCGAGATTGAGCACGACGCCCGCCAGCGTCGTCACCGTGCCGCTCGTCCCGAGCAGCCGCACACCGCCGAGCCGCGCCTCGTGGGCAATGCAGTGGACGCGCTCGAATGGCCTGAGCCGGCCTTCGACCTCCCCCACCATGCGTTCGAAGCCGTCAGGCGTGAACCCGGCCCCTGCGAATTGCTCCGCGAGAGTGACGACGCCGACCGGCAACGAGGCATAGCCGATCAGGTCCGGCACCCGCCCGGCGGAAAGGCGCACCCAGGCCAATTCCGTTGACCCGCCGCCAATGTCGAACAGGAGTGCCCGGCGGCCAGCGCCGACGAGCAGCGGGGCACAGCTCTCCAGCGCCAACTCCGCCTCCTCGCGCGTCGAGATCAGGTCGAAGCCGAGCCCTGTCTCGGCCTGCACGCGGGCGAGGAACTCGGCCCCGTTCCTTGCCTGCCGGCACGCCTCGGTCGCGACGGCACGTAGGGCCCGGACGGGCCGGCGCGCCAGGCGCTCGGCGCAGGCGTGCAGGGCCTCCATCGTCCGCGCCATCGCCAGCTCGCTGAGCCGGCCGCTATCGTGCAGCCCCTCGCCGAGGCGGACGATTCGGCTGAACCCATCAAGCACCCGAAAGCTGCTGCCCGACGGCGTCGCGACGAGCAGGCGGCAGTTGTTCGTGCCGAGGTCGAGCGCAGCGAACGCCGGACTTGCGGCGCGCAGGAAGCGGCTGTGTGCGACGGGCTCGGCCATGGTTTCGCCACGAATATGGGGCCACGGTCGAGATTAGGCGAGAGTTGAGCGGCGAGTTTTTCACAAGCCCTTAAGCTGGCCTTGCCGGCCACCGCATCGCATGGTATCCGCCGCCCTGCCGCTGGGGGATAGTTTAGCGGTAGAACTCCCGGCTCTGACCCGGGCAGCCTTGGTTCGAATCCAGGTCCCCCAGCCCCCGTGCCCGATCCGTCGCGCGAGCCGCGGTGTTCTCTAAACGCTCGCCCCCGACGCTACCACGCTGCGCTGCTCTCGCGAGAGTTGCGCCCGGTCGGCGCGACTCTGCCGAGCGCGCGATCGCCCGCAGTCAGGCAGAAGGCGACCGCAAACCAGAACGTCGGCGGACGAACGATGTTGTTCGTGAGTCCGAAGATCGCAACGCCGGTCATCAGCGCCGCCAATCCCGCGAACCGAGCCCGGTATGGGATCACGAACGCCATAGCAACGAGCCAGAGAAAGCTCCCGACCGCGATCAGGCCGCCCTGCGTGAACAGATCAAGCGGCGAATTATGCGCCTCGAAGTTCGGCGTTGTCGGCCGCAATGTGGGGTGGTCGCCGGTGTCCAAGCCCGGCTCCGTCCGCCGCGCCGCGACGAGTTCCGGCGGGATAGGCAGATGCGGGCCGGGTCCGAGGCCGAGCATGTAGCCTTGAAGCCCGCGATCGAGGGCTTCGCCCCAGAGCACGAGCCGCAGGTCCGCTTCCCCTGACGCCTCCTTGCCGTTCCCCTTCATGAGGCTCATCGCGACCTGGTCTGAGCTGGCAACAAGCGACATCGCCAGAGGCGCCACGGAAACGAGCAGTAGCGGCGCGGCTATCACGGCGGTCCAGGCGAATGCCGTTCGGAGCCGCAGGACGTGTCCCGACGCGACGAGCCAGAACCGCAGCTTGAGGACCATGAAGACCGGAAGAGCGCCCAGGAGCGCGAACGTGAATGTATCGGTCTTCGTCAGCCGCCCGACAACGGCCGCTGGGATCATGTAGAGAATCGCGGCGAACCGCTTACGGGGCCGATCAGCGGTATCGACCAGGTGGAGCGAGATGAGCACGAGAATCGCGCAGAGGAAGGCGAGCTGGTTAGGGTTGTTAGACCAGCCCCGGAAGCGATCGCCGAACCACGGCTCGATCATCGGCAGGTCGAACCCGCCGCAGCCGGCGACGAGTTGAGGAAAGAGAGCCACGGCCCCCAGCAGGGCTAGGAGTTCGGCGTTTCGCTGCATGCGCGGCCAGGCGTCGCGCCCGGCGACGCTCAGGCAGCTGACGGCGGCAACCAGCGTGTACGCCACGGCATCGTGCCAGAAAAGCCCTTCGTCGTGCTGGTCGCCGATCGCCAAGCCGGTCAGGGTGCCGAGGCTCTGAGCGAGGGCGAATAGGGTCCAGAACAAGAGCATCCGTGTGAGAGCCGGCGTGAGCGGCGGACCGAGCCGAGCCAGCTCAACGCAGAGCCGGATGCCCATCCAGACAATCAGGAAGAACTCGCCGGGCCCGAACGGCGACCCAGGCAGGCGGAACTGGGTCGCGGTGGTCAGCAGCACGCCGACCACCATCAGCCCGTCGCGCCGGACTGTCCCGGACGTCGGCAGGACTGCCGGCTCAGCGCGGAGATCCTCGAGACGGATCTCGTGGAACGAACGATTCATGCCGCTCATCGCGAAGCTGCCCGCAGCGCGCGGACCATTGCCGAGATCACGGCCCGTCCACGGTCATGCTGCGACCGCGCTCACTGGCTCGCCGGCCGCGGCTTCGACGCGGAGGCCGGCCAAGAGAGGCGCGCAACGTAGTCCGAGACCGGGCCGCCAGCTTGTCCCCAATTGCTGGACCAGATCACCTGGGAGCCGTCCGGCGAGGGCGAGCCGTGGGCCTCGCTCCAGTAGTCGCCCCTGGCGCTGCGGGTCTGGACGATCCGCCGAACCTCACCGCTTCCATCGGTGCGGAGCGCGATGATCTCCTGATAAAACGGCGCCCAGTCCGGATGAGCCGTGATCTCGTCGTAGGATCCAGTATAGGTGACGAACACCCAGCCGGGGAGTTTTATGTTGCGTATCGAGGCATGCTGGCCCTCGCCGTAAGGTGCCAGATCCGTGACTAGGCCATCCCTGAGCCGCCGCTTGATGATGTGGAACTTCTGCGGATCGGCCTTGCTGATACCGACGTAAACGTCGTCACCGTTCTCGTCTATCATCATGTCGCCGTGGCCTGGCCGATGACTCTCGGTCCAATGCTGCTGCTGCACGCCCTCAGCCGTGAAAACATAGGACTGGTTGGTATCGCCCGGCATGTCCTGAAAGCAGAAGACGAACCGTCCCGACGGCGAGATCGTGCAGTAGCTGTTGGTGCCGTCCAGTCTGGACAGGTTGATGTCGGGATACTTGACCTTCCTCGCGATGTCGTAGGCGAAGGCAACCAGTGCACCTGAGCCGTTCTTGGCTCGCACCACCAGCTTGGCGCCGTCCTGGGACGGGTTGCCCTTATATGGCCCGAACTGAGGATTGGTGTAGCCCAGCAACGCGTCGACCGTTGTCCTTGGCATTCGTCCTCGGAGCCCAGGTGTAGATCCCCGCGCCGGACACGCAGATCATCAGTGCGGGATCAGTCGGATGCCATTCGCACTCGTCCGAGCCGGCCCGGAAGAAGGCCGGCTTATACGTGTGCCCGTCGAGGAAGCAGTATCCGGAGCAGCCGTTATCGATGAGCAGCAAGCTCTGGTCCGCGTTCCACGCCTGCGAGCTGGAATACCGGTGCGTGCAGTAGGCGCGATCGCAGGAGACGCCGCGGAACAGCTCGCGGCCCGGGTCCGTGATTCTAGTGAAGCGCGTACCGAAAGCCGGGTCCGTTGCTGCGCTGAGATAGCCCGGCTTGTCCATCGCTGGCGTCGCGACAGCCTTCGCCGTCGTCATATCGACGAAGCGAGCGGCGGGATCCATGGATGTGATCAGCACCGCAGCCAGGCCCACGGCCGCGCACCCAATCAGCGCCGCAGCGATGCGCCAAATCCTCGGACCTCGCCGGGCACGCGTGCCGCTTTCCATGGCCGCGCTCATACCCTGTGCCGTCCCCTCGTCACGAGGGAGACGGCGACGGCCTGTGCTGGAGGGTCGAGACCTTGCCATATTGCGAACGTTCCCCACGGCCCTCTCCTACATTCGCGCCGGCGTTCTGAGGCCTGCCGGCCTCGCCCGGTGCGACACGATCATAGCCCCTGATGCACTCCGGATTGTGCTCTGCGGGCAGGGCCCAATCAATCACGAAACCCTCTCGCCCGCGTCCGCGGCATAGCCTCGCAAGCCGCTCAAGAGTGGGACAGCCGCGATGATGCCGGGGATCAGGCGCAGATACCGCCAGATCAGCACTGCCATGGCCAGGTTCCACACCAGCAAGGTCACCGTGGCCGCAACTGCCGCGCCGGTGAGCCCGAAGAGATGAACGAAGGCGGCAGCCGCCGCCGCATTAACGGCAGTCATAACGAGCATCAGCAATGCCGCGCTGCGCTCGTGCCCGGTCATCGTGAGCAGGAAAAGCTGCGAGCCCGCGCCCGCCACGGCGACTTGCCCGGCGAGAAGGATGCGCAACGCAGGCACGGCGGTCGCGAAGTCCCGGCCGAACCAGGTCAAGACGGGTCTGGCAAGGATCGCGGCCGGCAAGGCGATAGCGACCGCGCCGAGCAGCGTCCACAGCGCCGTCTTCGTCGCGAGAGCCTGCAGCGCAGCCTTGTCGTTCCGGATGAACAGACCCGAGATCGCAGGCGCGAGCAGTGCGTTGATAGCAGTCTTCGGGAGCGAGACCAGGAGCGCGATGTTGAACGCGAGGGCATAGAACCCGGCGTCGGTGGTGCGGCCGATCCAGCCGAGCAGGACGACGCCGGTACGGTTCATCGCGACCTCGGCGACCCCTATGATGACGAGCGGCAGCGCCACGCGTGCCCAGGTACGGCCAGAATACTCCGGCGCGACGGTCCTGATCGCTTGCGGCCTTCTTCGATGGAGCGCCAGGCTGACCAACGCGAGTCCCGCGGCCGAGCTGGCCAGCGTCGCACCCATGGCAGCGGGAGCGCCGATCCGCCATCCGGGAACCAGGCTCGCGGCGCCCACGATGGCGAGCAGTATCCCGTCGCGCACCACGCGATCCGGCGCCAGGGCCGACACGACGCCGCCGAACGCGCGCACGATGGACGAGCGGATCCACAGCAGCGCCCAAACCGGGACCAAAAGGAAGCCGACGAGGAACGTGTCCGCGAGATCGCGGGGCAGCTTTCCGGCCCAGAGCCCGACGATCAAGAGGCCGGCCATGGCGATGAGCAAGCCGAACGCGACGGCCCGGCGCTGTCCATACTGGATCACGCCGCGCATCGGACCCCAGGCTTCCTGCGCCTGGTAGGCGGCTACGAAGCGCAGCATCGAGACGTCGAAGCCGAGCGCGGCGCAGTAGGCCAGCATCGTGACCCACGCGAACACGTAGGCGTAAACGCCGAAGCCGGCGGCGCCCACGGACCGAGCGATCAAGAGCTGCGCGCAGTACGTCAGGCCGGCGCCGCCGACGTGGACGCCGAGCGCCAGGATACCGCCGCGCGCGATCCGCCCTGTGAGGGCGCCGCCGCTCGTCAGGCTCCTGGCGGTCCTAGCGATCATGTTGGCACCGGAACGCGGCTCCGCAGAAGCGACGCGAGGCGGCGGTCATGCTGCCACCGTCCGCGTCACATCGAGCGCGGCCAGGATCGCCGCTTCGGTCCGTGCGACGGCCTCGCGAAGCGCGTCGGGATCGGTGGAGTCCGCGGACGTGACCGGCTGGCCACGGTCGCGAAGCAGCGCGTGCAGCCGCTCGGCGACCTCACTGAATCGGAGGTTCGTCTGCAAGTCGAGTTCCAAGAGCCGCTCCATTCTGCTCTGGCGCCGCTCCCGCTCACGGAGCCGCGCCTCCAACACCGCCGGAGCCGCACCGAGCCGGACGAGGAGATCCGGCTTCGGGACAGCGTCGAGGGCAACGACGATCCGCTGCCAGTCGGGCGTCCGGGCCAGCACGGCGAGTGAGCACACCGCCTGGACGAACGCTTGATCGAACAGCACTACATGGCCGGCGCTCGCGGCGCGCTCCCACGAGCGAAACAGCCGCAGCAGGTATTGGTGCAGCCTGACGGTCCACATGAGGTTCTTCGGTGGCAGCAGCCGGATCAGCCCAGCCGGCGTGCCGATGGCGGCTTCATCGGACGCCGGACCACGCATCACGGCGACTGTCTCGATCAACGGCCGTATGACCCGGCGCACCGCGGCCACCGCCTCACGACGGGCGGGATCATGCGCCGCACCGTCGGAATCCGGCGCTTGCTCCGCCGGACGGTAGCTCACGACCGACTCCACGGCGCAGCCGCGCTCCCGCAGCGACGCAGTGAGCGCGGCGGCGAACGTGGTTTTGCCGACGCCGGGCGGTCCGAAGAGTTCGACGATCATCTGTGATCCTCCTGCGCGCGCCTAGAGCACCGACCACACCTCGCTCTTGACCGTGCGGATGACGCTGTCGAGCGGCTTCGTCGCGTCGACGTTCACCACGCGTGCGCCCGGGAAATCGAGCCGCTGCACCGCGCCAACGCGTTGGCGGATCACGACGCGATCCATGCTCGGCTCGCGCACCGCGAGGACGTCCGGCGGCGCGTCCAGCTTGATGACCAGGTCGGGCGGCATGCGGCGGGCCAGAGCATACGCGTCCGCCTCGAACTGGCGAAGCCAGCGCGGCACCCTCGCCAGGCGCGGAAGCAGAGGCCCGTCGTTGTAGTCGGCGATCTGGTCCTGCGGATAGCGGTCGGCGATGACGACGATACCCCGGCTGGCGCCCCGGTGCGCCGCGCGCAGCTTGCTCCGCTTCTCGACGGCCAGGACCGTTGACCAGAGCGCGAGGAGAGCGCTGTAAGGCACGCTGGGCGCCCGTTCCGAAACCGTTCCGTGAGACGATCCCTTGGGCTTCGACCGCACCAGCGCGGTGGCAAGCGGCACCATGAGCTTGAGCGGCAGCAGCAGCAGCGACGGCCGCCCGGCGCCGGTGCCGAAATACATCGGCATGACGTCAACCTCGGCGCCGAGCCAGGCACGGAGCGCTGCTACGACTGTCGTTTTCCCGCTGCCGTCCACACCCAGCAGCGCCACGACGCGTCCGCCGCCGGGCGCCCGCCGGTTCCAAGGTCGAGGCGCGTGAAGATGACGCTTGTTGAGACCTCCCGCCAGCCATTGAAGAACCCGCCCGCCGCTGCGCAGGCGGGCCTCGACCGAGTTATAGGTCCGATACGCGGCGAGCTGCTTCCGCAGGTGATGACGCGCGAGAGCTTGCCTCTTGCGGCTCCGCTCGCCATAGATAGCTTCAGCGAGAAGCCCTGCCGAGACCTCGTCCAGGAGCTCCGTGCAGCGGGCGTGGAACGCCTCGCGACTGACCCGGGCAGCGAGGGCGTCACGGTCGAGCGCGAATTTCTGCTGCGTCGCTCGCCAGCTCCGCAGCGTGATCGGATCGAGCGGCTGCAGTTCGAGACATGCCCGCACCGCTAGGAGAACGGCCTCGGTCGCCGAGTTGAGGATCCGGATCTCCGACGCCGGGTCGAGAACGGCGCGCGCCAGCACGGCTCGCTCCCATGGCAGGTGATAGTTTCGCAGGAGCCGCTCGCCGACCACCAAGCGTGCATGCAAATGAACATGCACGAGGCGACCGCTCGGCTCGTCGTAGCCGAGAAAGCTCGTGATGGACGGGTGGTCCCGGTTCGCGACGGAAGGGAACAGCTTGAAGCCGGTGTCGAGGAGGATCCGAGCCATGCGATGCTGGTCATCCCTCGCGACCAGGAGGTCGAGATCGGCCTCGCCGGACAGAACTGCCGGCATCCGCCGGCTGCTCTTCCAGTAGCAGTAGGAGACGCCCTTCGAGTGAAGACCGCTCAGGAGCCGCGTTATGATATCCAGGGTCCAGCTGTCTGCGTCCGCGCCCTCGGCGCGCTTCGCCATTATGCCAGCCATTTGCGTTCTCCGTTCGCTTAACGTGATATTTCGGCGTGTGCGCCTGGGGACTGCACGACAGTCATCGGTCAGCTTCTATGTAGGATTTCCTGTAGATCGCGAACGACTCCCCGATGTCGCCATGGTGGCTGCGGGCGTGCTTCTTCAGATCAACTTGGGTAAGGACTGCCCCAGCGAGATTGATGCGGCTCGCGTCAAGGGCGTAGGGATTGCGCTGCAATGTCGCCAGCGCGTTGCGACCGGCAGCGCTGGCGCCCGCGCTACGCAGGAGGTTCAGGGCGTTCTGCGCCATGTCCCGCCGCGTACCGGCCCACTTCACGACGAAGAGCACCTTGTCCACCATCGAGGCCAGGAGGCGCGCCTCGGTGATCACGAGGAGCGGGGGGCCATCAACGATGATGCAGTCGTAATCTTGCCGCAGATCGGTCAGGAGCTGGCGCATTTGGTTGCTTGCGAACAGCGCGAAGGGATCGACAGGCCGGCGCGCGACAGGAAGGTAATGCAGTCCCAGCTCCGGCAGGTGCTGGATAACCTCCGCCGGAGTCCGCTCGCGGAGCAGCAGGTCGAGGACGCCGGCCTCAGGCTTGCCGCCGAGCTCGCGCTGAAGGCTCGAATGCCGGAAGTCAAGATCGACGAGGAGCACGCGCCTGCCCAGGCTCGCAACGTAGGCCGCCAGGCTGACGGCAAGCGTGGTCTTGCCTTCGCCCGGCACGCTCGAGCTGACCAGCACGACCTTCGGCGCGCCGTGCCCTCCGGCAAGCTGCAGGGACGCCACGACCGACCGGATTGCCTCTGCATAGATGCCAAGCGGGTTCGCCAGAAGACTCTGATGCGGCCGGGTGCGCCCTATCCGGCGGAGCTTGGGCACGATTGCGAGGCACGGGATCCCGAGCGCCTCGTCAACGTCGCGCTGGCTGCGCAGCCGCCGGTCGAGCTGGTCGATGAGCACGGCCAGCATGCTGCCGCCGATCAGGAAGACGATCAGCCCCGGTAAGACGAAGAGGAGTGCGTTCGGCGAGCTTGGCCGGTCTGGCAGCGACGCTTGCGAGAGCAGGCGTGCATCCGGCTGGAGGGCGTTGTGCTGGTCGCGCACCTCCTCCTGACGCTGGACGAGAGTGCTGTAGAGTTGCTGCTTGACCGTGGCCTCATACTTGAGGTCGCGGAGGCGCATATCCGTGCTCGCTTGCTGCAGGGTTGCGAGCCGATGGCGAAGCGCGGTGACGCGTGCGCCCGCGATTTGGGCATCATCCTGGAGGTTCCGGACGGCGCGGTTCGTCTCGGTCGCGATCCTCTGCTTGATATCCTGGAGCCGGCTGCGGACTTGCTGCAGCTTCGGGTGCACGGCACCGAATGAGACGGCGAGCTCGGCCTCGGATTGCTGGAGATCCGTCTCCTGGCGGTGGAGTTCGACCAAAGTCGGCGAGTTGAGGCTCTCGAGGAAGGCGCCGCTGTTGGGACCGCCGGACGGCGCGCTGTGGATGAAGTCGAGGCGCCCTTGCCGCGCCTCGAGGTCGGCCTCCGCCGTCGCGAGCTGGCGACTCAGATCGGCAAGCTGCTCGTCCCCTGCTGCAGCCGGGTTGATGTTGGTATAGCCGTGCGCGGCCTCGTAATCGAGGATCTTGGTCTCGGCCCGCTCGAGTTCGCCCTTGAGCGCCGGGATGCGCTCGCCGAGCCAGGCCAGCTCGGAATTCGTGGCTTCCTGCTTCTGCTCGGTCTGGCCCTCGATGTAGAAGTGGATGGCACGGTTCGCGACCGCCGCGGCCACCTCCGGGCTGGCTGCCATGTAGGTGACCGCGATGACGTGCGAACCCGGCTCCTGGAACACCTTCAGGCGGCGTTCAAAGTCGAGCTGGTCCGGAATGATCGCCTCGGCCGACGCGGCTGCGGCAGGCCTGGCCTGGACCGACCGGGGCGGCGCGGCGGCGGGCTGCAGCGGCCGCATCCACGCTCCCGACAGCCAAGGCTTAACCTGCTGCCAGATGCTGTCCGCCGTCCTTCGCCACGCTGCATCCGCCGCCGTCGCCCGCGCTGCCTCCGCCTTGTGAGCGGCGACGTAGTCAGGATCGTCCGCGAGGCTCGTGCGGACACGTTCCATCTGGTCGTGGGATAGCAGCGTCGCGATCTGCGTCGGGATGACCGACTCCTCCTCGGCCGGGTTGTAGGCTGCGTTCGGCTCGCCCGGCCGGGCTGCGTAGTGCGGATCGAAGACGATCTGAGCCTTCGCCGTGTAGCGGGGCGGGATAAGCAGCGCGCCCGCGGTCGCAAGCGTCGTGCCGAACACCGCAACCGAGAGGATCAGCCCCTTGCGCCGGCGCAGGATGGCGATGAGTTCCTGGAACTGCAGCTCGGACGCCATGTCACGTCACCTCCCGTCCGCCGCCGATCCCGTCCACGCCTGCGCGCGCGTCATCAGATGCGCTGGCCCATACCAGGCCATTGCACGCCCGAACCGGCCTGCGTAGGCCGGCACCGCATATCGCTATTCTCTCAGGCCGCTTAGCCATGGACTCCTCGATGACTCACTCGCATGGTCGGCAGCGAAGCCGCTGCCACGGTTTGCTCGGGCGGCGTGGCCGATGCGGCCGACGCGCGCCCGTCGCTCGGGCTGTCCAGCCACGCTTGCAGCATCAGGACGGCCCACAGCTCGCAAGAATGGTCGCGTCGGCCGCTGAGATGCTCGCGCCAGCGAGCCTGGACCCTCGCAGGGTCCAGGAGGCCCTCGCGCCGGAGCCGCGGCTCTGCGAGCAGATCCTCCGCCCACTCGCGCAGCGGCCCTCTGAGCCAAGCGCCGACCGGGACGTTGAAGCCGTGCTTCGGCCGCTCGAACAACTCCTCGGGAAGGTAGCGGCCCAGCACCCGGCGCAGCAGCCACTTGCCTTTCCCCTCGCGGATTTTGACCGCGGTCGGCAGGCGCCACGCGAACTCGACGACGCGGCGGTCCAGAAGTGGGCAGCGTGCCTCCAGGCTGACTGCCATGCTGGCCCGGTCGAGCTTCACGAGGATGTCGCCCGGCAAATACCCGGCCATATCGCGATACATGAATCCAGCGGCCGCGTCAGAGAGCGGCGGAGCCGACCGGCCGCCGACAGACAGAGTCTCCAGTGCCAGCGAGCGCCGGCCTAGTGTCGTGAGCCGCTCATACAGGTCACGCTCGTCCGCCGCGTCGAGGACGCGGGCGAGCTTCTGGATCTGCTCGCCGTCCAGCCCGCGGCGCGCGGCCGCCGGCAACCGGACAGCCCGGAATACGCTGTCCCACGCATCCGGGCTGAGCAGGCGCAGCGCCCCGCCTGCAGCGCGGCGCACACCGGCGGGCACGCCGAAGAGTGGCGCTGCGCGCGCCGCCATGACGTGCCTGGCATAGCCTCCGAAGCACTCGTCCCCACCGTCGCCGGACAGGGCGACCGTGACGTGCTGGCGGGCGAGTTGCGAGACCAGGAGCGTTGGAATCTGCGACTCGTCCGCGAAGGGCTCATCCCAAATGCGGGGCAGCTCGGGGATGACCGCGCGCGCGTCGGCCGCTGAAAGGCGGAGTTCCGTATGCTCGGTTCCGAGATGCTGGGCGACGCGAGCGGCCTCGGCCGCCTCGTCGTAGCGCGCGTCGCCAAAGCCGATCGTGAAGGTGCGTACCGCGCGCGACGATTGCGCCTGCATGAGCGCGACGACGGCCGAGCTGTCGATTCCGCCTGAGAGGAAGGCGCCGAGCGGCACGTCGGCGACCATCCGCTCGCGAACGGCAAGGCGCAGCAGCTCGTCAAGCGCGGTCTCTAGCTCCGGAGCCGTCGAGGCAAGCTGATCCGCCTGACCGGCGCGGGCGACCGTCGCGAGATCCCACCAGGGCCGGGCGCGCGCACGCAGCTGCTCGGCGCTCATGCTGGCGAGCTCGTCCGCGCGGACCGAGAGCGTTGTTCCGGGCGGCAGCTTGAACACGCCCTCATAGATGCAGTGATCGTCCGGAACCCAGCCGTGACGCAGGAACTGAGTCAGCGCTTCTCGGTCAACCCTTGCCTGGAATCCGGGGAAGGCCCGGAACGCCTTGAGCTCGGAGGCGAAGAGGAGCGCGCCTTCGAAGAGCGCAACGTAGAGCGGCTTCTTACCAAGGCTATCGCGCCCAAGGTGCAAAATGCGGTCTCGGCGGCTCCACAGCCCGAATGCGAACATTCCGGCCGAGCGCTGCAGGGTCGCCTCGATGCCTGAGTGCTCGAAGGCCGCAAGCATGACCTCGGTGTCGCTGTGGCCGCGGAAGCGCTGCCCCGAGGCCTCGAGCTCCCGGCGCAGGCCGGCGAAGTCGTAGATCTCGCCGTTGTAGGTGACGATCAGGTCGCCGCCGTGCGAGAGCATCGGCTGGTGGCCGGCCTCGGAGAGATCAACGATCGCGAGCCGGCGATGGCCGAGGGCAATCCCAGCCTCGCGATCCATCCAGATGCCGCTGCTGTCGGGCCCGCGATGATGCAGCGTCGCGGTCATCGCGGCGACGGCCGCCACTCGCCGGGGGCCGGTCGCCGACGGATCGAGGAGGATGCCGGCTATCCCGCACATTCTGTCAGCCTCCGCAGCCGGCTTTGGCCGGATCGAGTTCGTCGGCGGCGAGGTCGCCGCTGTTCTCGTGCACCCGCGAGCGCAGCCAAGCCGCGGACGGCCTCGCACCCAGCAGCTCCTCGTAAAGCGTCGCGTAGCGGGTCACCGTGAGGTCGAGGCCGAATTCCCGGCGGACCAGCTCCGCGGCGTTCGCGCCCATCGCCCGCGCCGCATCCCGGTTGCGCAGCATATCGAGGATGCAGGCCGCGAGAGCGTCCGGAGCACGCGGCGGAACGAGCCTTCCGCTCCGGCCGTCGCTGACAACATCGGTGCAGCCAGGCATTCGGGTTGTCACGATCGGCAAGCCGGCAAGCGCCGCCTCGAGGAGCGCGCGCGGGACGCCCTCACGATACTCCGTCGGAAATGCGAACACGTCAGCCAACCCGAGCAGCGAAGGCACGTCCGGCCGCTTGCCCGTCGCCAGCACGTACGGGGCGTGAGCGTCAATCTCCGCCTGCGTCACCGCGAACGGCCCCTCGCCCTCGCGCGGGCCGACGAGCAGGAAACGCACATCCGGCCGGGCGGCGTGAACCAGCGACGCGGCCCGCAGCAATGTCGGGATGCCCTTCTGCTTGGTCAGGCGCGTCACCGTCATGACGACCTCGGATGTTCCGAGGCCGAGTTCCTCGCGAAGCTGCGACGGCGACGGGCCGGTCGCGAGCCTTCGCTCGAACTTCTCGACGTCAACCCCAGAGCCGGGAATCAGCGTGCTGCCTCCGTCACCAACCATGCGATGCATCTCGAAGAACTGCTTGTCCTCGCGATTCTGGAAGACCGTTACGCTAGTTGAGCGCGCTGCGATCCGGTGAAGCGTGCAGTAGACGGGGCGCAGGGCACGGGCGAGTGGTGCGCTGGACGAGTACATCCAACCCATCCCGTTGATGGTCCGGACCACCTTGAGGCCGCTGATGCGGCGGGCCGCCAAGGGCACGAACAAGTTCGGCTTTGTGTCGAAGCAGTGGACGATGTCGGGCCGCACGGTCCCGAGCAAGCGCCCGAGCGCGGCGACGGTGCTCCAGTCGGCCAGTGGATTCGTGAAGCGGTCAAGGCGAAAGGAATGGTAGGCGAGGTCAGCGCGCGCGAACGGCACGGGATCGCCGGTTCCAGCAGCGGAAACGCGAAATCCCCGGTCCTGCAGCGCCAGCAGGAAGGGAATCCGGAGGTCATGATCCTCCCCTCCGACGAAGAGCAGATGAGCGTTCAAGGAATCACCGATGCCACTGCGCATTTGGGTCTGACGCGTGCTCACGGCCGCCCACAGCCGAAGCGCCAACACGTGCCAAAACCGCTCACTAGGTCGATCATCGCTCTCACCCGCCAAGGTACCGTCGCTGGCCTCACGTCTTGCTATGGCCGTATTGGAACCAGGCGAGCACGGTTGGACCGAGCGGCATTACAACCTCTCGCGTCGCCGTTGGCTACTTAGCCAAACGGCCAGCGGACGCATCGCGTCCTGATCCTTCGGACTAGATCCTATTCCGTAACGGCTTGGCGCAGGCCGGAACAGACGCGGACGGCTGCGTCGCACCGGACTGGCAGTTCGGACGACCGCGTATCGGCTGCTTCTCAAAGCTGCGGGACGCCTGAGCCAGCGCACGAGGAGCCCGGCGGGGTCCTGAGCCGCGCCGAAGATCCGGCGCCGCGCTTCAAAAGGTGAGCAGAGCAGGGCCGGCCGCGATCCCGGCGACCTAGCACTATGTGCAAGGCTCGATGTGCGAGGCTCGCCGGACGGTTTCTCGGCATCAGAGCAGGTCGCAGGACGCTCGTCGCAAGCGTCCTGCGTGACTATGCTCGCCAAAGCGAGGGCTGAAGCGCTTCGCATCTCAAGCTGGATGCGGAACGCTGTAGCCCTTCGCTCAGACCTGAGTTTGTGGAACGGCAACCCGCGAAGACGCCATGGCGGGGCGGTATGAGCTCATGGCAGCTTCCGTGCGATTGCGCACGTTGAGCTTGGATATGATGCTGTGGACGTGGGCCTTGACCGTGCTCTGGGACATGCCGAGCCGGTAGGCGATGACCTTGTTGGCCATGCCCTGCTCCAGGAGCTCGAGCACGGCGCGTTCCCTAGGCGTCAACCTCGCGGTAAGCGACGACGCGGACGATTGCTGCATAGGGCCGACCGACACAGTCTCTCTCGGCATCCCGTGCTTGCCCACACTCGGCGGGATGTAAACGCCGCCCGCGGCGACGAGCTGCAGAGCAGCCGCCGCCACTTCCATGCTGCTGGACATAGGGATGTAGCCCTGCAGAAGCAGGCGATCATGGCAAACGTTGCCGATCGCCGCACCTTGGTCGCCGAGATCCACGATCGCCGCCAGCGATACGTCGGATCGATTGGCGCGGAGCCATGTAACCTGGCGATCGAGCCAACTGTTGGACAGCGCCTCGACGGACGCACCAAGGACGATGAGGCTTGCCCGCGTCAGTGCCTCGAGCGGGAGCGCCATCTCGGCATCCGCGATGCCGATCACCTCGAATCCCTGGTTCAAGCTCCCGATCCATGCTGTCAGGAACCCCCGGAGAAGCGCGCGTTGCTCGATGACGATCAGCAGCTTCGGCCGGGCCTCCCTGCCGTCACTCCTGGAGAACGTCCCGCCATCATCGTCCTCCGTTGACGAACGAGATGACCACCCCGCGTAAGTCATTGCATCGGCCCTTTGTCTGCGAGAACGTGTGCCTTAAGGAACAAGGCTAGGTCGTCTCGTGGATTGAACGCTCTGCTGTCTTGGTGAGGTGTCATTTTGACGCTGCTGACTGTCCTCCTATATAGGTTTTCCCCGCCTCGTGATGCGAACCGGCACGGATGATTTGCCGTTGTGGTCTCGCCGACTTTGATGTTGTTCCGCGACACCGGTCCCCATTCCCCCCAACACCTGATGGCCTCTGGCCCAAAATCGTCAAACCGTCGCGTAAATTTAGTTATTCCTTCATAAATAGCACAGCAATTCCTATTCCGCAGCAGCGACTTTCAAACGGAACGGAAACATTGTTCACGATTCCGTGATCGAAGAGTGGCGACGGCCGCTGGACGGCATCTCGAAGCTACGTTCGACTGATGCGACGGGTCGTGCGAGCGGGATGGCGCGCCGACGGCGCGCTCTTGAGGCCAGGCGCGGAGTCGGGAACCGCTGTCGCCCGACGCGCTTCTATGCGACGAAGCTGCTCGCCCTTCGCACCCGCCCGCGATCCAGCCGGTCGCGCCACCAGGCGATTGTCTGGGCCAACCCGTCACGCAGGCTCGTGCCGGGTTGCCAGCCGGCGGCAGCAGTCAGGCGGCTGCTGTCTGCGAGGAGCGCCCGCACTTCGGAGTTGCTCGGACGCATGCGGTCAGCGTTCTGGCGTATGGGCTTGCTGCATCCGGCCAGCTCGGACGCGAGGCCGATCAGCTCGGCGATCGTCACCGCCGCGCCACTGCCCGCATTATACGGCTCTCCGAACGTTATCCCCGGTGCCGAGCCGATCGCCAGGAAGGCGGCCGCAGTATCGGCCACGAAGGTGAAGTCCCGCACCGTCGAGAGGTCGCCGATCTCGATCTCCCCGCACGCCGGGTCAAGCAGCTGGCGTATCACCGTCGGGATGACCGCACGCTCGCTCTGCCGCGGCCCAAAGGTGTTGAATGGCCGCAGGATCGCGACCGGAAGCTCGAAGGAACGTGCGAAGGCCTCGGCCATCATGTCCGCCCCGATCTTCGAGGCGGAATAAGGCGATTGTCCCTGCAGCGGGTGGCTTTCCGCGATCGGCATGGTCAAGGCGCTGCCATAGACCTCGCTCGTGGACGTCTGGACGACGCGCTCGACGCCGCTGCCCCGCACCGCCTCGAGCACGTTGATGGTGCCCATCACGTTGGTCTCAAGATAGGACTGCGCAGCGATGTAGGAGTATGGGATGCCGATCAGGGCGGCGAGATGGAAGACGGTGTCCTGCCCTTGGACGATGCGGCGGACCAGAGCGGCGTCGCGCACGTCCCCGCGGACGAGCGCGACTTCCCTCAGCACGGCTGCCGGAAGGTCATCCAACCAGCCGTGGGAGTCGAATGAGTTGTAGCAAGATAATGCGGTGACTTTGGCACCGCAC
The DNA here is from genome assembly GCA_963839135.1 of uncultured Alphaproteobacteria bacterium. Taxonomy (GTDB): domain Bacteria; phylum Pseudomonadota; class Alphaproteobacteria; order Acetobacterales; family Acetobacteraceae; genus CAWKEH01. The sequence goes on along the minus strand of CAWIUA010000010.1, from coordinate 45,120 downwards.
CCGACGAGTCGCTCCGTCAGGTGCGAGCCGATGAATCCGTCGGCTCCTGTCACCAGAACCTTTCGCCCCGTGTAGTCCAAACCACGCTCCTCCCCTGTCAACCCGCGCCGCGAAGTCGTCCTCGGCGATCCGGCTACGCGTGGCAACGCGAGGCGCGCGACCGAGATCGCGCCCGTCCCGGGCGTTGCTCACCCGACTCACCGTGTATCAGGATATCATGAGCTGCGTGCGCCGCGCCGCTGATGACGGAGCGAGCGCTGGGTCGGCTCTGTGAAGAGCGGCGCGGCGCAGCCTTAGACCGAACCGAGACCTAGTCCGCCCATCTCCGGCCGGGCGCCTGACTCTTCTCAGTGCAGCCCGCTCCCTAGACGGCGGATCCGGGTCTCGACATCCGCGATGGTGCACGGGGCGTCGCGGGAGGACAAAGTCCCGCCGAACACGGCGATAATCCCCTTCGCGACCCACCGTGCGTCGGAGCGCAGGCTTCTCCGCGCGAAGTACGCCAGGTCGAGACGAGCTTTCAGAGGGAACAGGACGTCGCGATAGAACGTCTCCGGATCGCACCCGCTCTCGTAGAGATCGCCTTCGTTGCGGAATAACACCTGGCTGGGGCCGAACAGGCCAGGCTTGTGGTCCAGCACGGCGCGATACCTCGAGCCGAAGCAGTCCTGGAAGGAGAGCGACTCCGGCCGCGGTCCGACGACTGACATCTCGCCTACGAGGATGTTCCAGAGCTGCGGAAGCTCGTCGAGCTTCGTCCTCTCCAGGACCTTGCCGACGGGCGTCATCCGGGCATCTCCCCGCAACGTGACCGCCGGCCCGCTGCTGCCCTCGTCCGGAGCAAACTTGCGGAACTTATGGAGACGGAAGTGCCGGCCACCCTGCCCCAGCCGCACCTGCGAGAAGAAGATCGGCCTGCCGCTCTCGAGATAGATCAGCAGTACGATCACCGCCAAGGCCGGTGCGATCAGGACCAGCACGGATGCAGCGATGGCGATGTCGAGGAGGCGCCTCACCCCGGTCGCAACGTCGCCTAAGCCTGGCCGGAGCAAGCCGTCGCCGCGGGCGTGAGTGTGATCGGACATCGCCGTTACTTCGCGACCGCGCCGTCGGCCAACGCGAGCGCGAGCGAGCGCACGACGTACTCGACCTGATCCGTCGTGAGCTTAGGATGCAGCGGAAGCGTTAGCTCGCGCATCGCGAACTCCTCTGTGCATGGCAGATGAGAGTTAGGAAAGCGATCCTGGAACCAGGAGAACCAGTGGACCGGCGGATAGTGGTTCGTGGATTGAACCCCGCTGGCCCGCAAGGCGTCGGCAACGCGCTGCCGGTCGAGCTCCTTCGGCAGGACAACCGGCATGATGTGGTGCGCGGACCGCCGCGACGCCTCGAATGGCACCAGCACGCTCGGGCAGTGTTTCTCGAGCAGTTCCCGATAGTGTGCCGTGAGGGCTCGGCGCCGCTCGTTCCACTCATCGATGTGCTTCAGCTGCACCAGGCCGATCGCCGCCCGTAGGTCGTCCATGCGGTAGTTGAACCCGAGCATCGTCACGTCGTACGTGATCATGCCGCCGGCCAGCCGCTCCATCGTCCCAGTGGTCATGCCGTGGCCACGGGCCTGCCGGACGCGGCCGAGAGTGTCGCGGTCGAGTGCTACGACCATGCCGCCTTCTGCGGTGGTCATGTTCTTGTTCCCGAAGAAGCTGAACACGGCCAGGTCGCCGAACATCGGGCATCGCGCGCTGCCGACGGCATGCGCGGAATCCTCGATCAGGTAGAGTCCCCGCGCATCCGCGAACTCCCGCCACATCGTGCGATCCGCCATGTAGCCGCCGTAGTGCATGATCACGACTGCCTTGGTCCTGGGCGTGCACTTCAGCGCCGCGTCCGCGCACGACATGATCGGGGTGTCGAGCGCTTCGATATCCACGAAGACGGGCGTCGCGCCGGTGTATAGAACGGCATTGGCCGTCGCGACGAAGGTCAGCGCGGGGACGAGCACCTCGTCCCCAGGACCGACGCCAATTGCCTGCAGCGCGAGGTGCAGGCCGGCGGTGCAGGAGTTCACGGCGACCGCGTCGGCAACGTCGTGCAGGTCCGCGAACGCCCGCTCGAACGCGCGCGCCTGACCGCCCATCGTGATCCAACCGCTATCGATGACGTCGATCAGCGCCCTTTTCTCGTCCTGGCCGAGGCTCGGCTCAGCGATCAGCAGCATAGAGGTTCCTTTTGGGTCGGCGACGGGAGCCCGCGGGGCGGGTGTCTCGCGCTCAAGTTCGACGTGCTCCATCTCGGCGTCCTGGCTCATTCTGCTGGCTCGAGCACCATGGGACTCGCGTCGTAGGACGGCACGCCCTCGTCCCAGGGCAGCTCCTGGGCCTTCTGGAAGTCCTCCGCCCGGCCGATGTCCAGCCAGCACCCCTGGTGCAGGAAGGTGTGGACCGGCAGGCCCTTCGCGAGCATGCAAACCATGAGGTCGTCGAAGCCGAACGGAACGCCGTCCGGGATGTGCTCGAGAAGTTCCGGCTCCATGCAGTAGATGCCCATGCTCACCTTGTTGCTGAGGCTCGGCTTCTCGCGGAAGCGGGTAACCCTGCCCCCAGCCTCTTCGATGACGCCGAAATCCATGTGGATCGGCCGAACCGCCGTCGCGATGGTCAGGTTGCCGCCGTGGCTGCGGTGGGTGTCGAAGAAGGAGCTCAGGTTCAGGTCGGTCAGGACATCGCCGTTCATCGCGACGAACGTCCCCCGAAGCTTGTCGCGGAGCATGCTGAGCGCGCCGACGGTGCCCATCGGCTCCACTTCCTGCGTGTAGTGGATCTTGAGACCCCACTGCCGCCCGTCGCCGCAGACAGTGCGGATCAGGTGACCGAGATACCCAGTCGTGACATACGCCTCGTCGATGCCATTGCGCCGGAGCCATTTCAGCAGCAGCTCCAGCACCGGCTTCGACCGGACCGGCATCAGCGGCTTCGGCAGAATCATCGTGTAAGGCCTGAGGCGCGTGCCCTTCCCCCCGGATTGAATTACTGCCTGCATCCTGCCCTCCCCCGTGTGATCGTCGTCGTAGCTGCAGATGCCTCGTCGCGGCGGCAAGTCGGGTTCCATGCGCAGCGAGGCATCATCAATTCGTCACAGATGATGTTTGTTCGCGTTATCGCGCGCAAACTGGCAAAGTGATCTACAACCTAGAAGAATCTACGGTTGAACGCCCGGACCGGCGTCGGCGGTCACCGCGAGCGCCGCGCGGCACCGCTGCGAGACATTAATATACCTAGCATACTGAGCGACATGCCTGGCCTAAGAAGGAACGACGGTGCCGCGGCAAGGCCATCGCGCGGCGTCGCTCACATGGGTATCGGGACAGCGATCTAGATCGAATGATACGGTTCCGAGACGCAACCCGACCTGTATGCTTTCACGCGAGGGGCGTCTTGAGCGCGTCGTGCCGTGACCGAATTGAAATGCCGTGCCGGTTTGTCGCCTGGAGCGCCCACGAGTGGATTCGCCTCCGGATGGCTCTGGACGTGGGCGCGGCTGCATTCGAGCTGGGAGTTGCCGTGGTGATCGCCTGCCCGGTCCGGAGACGAGAAAGGGCATGTGGCGCTCGAAGAGAGCGCGTCTATGCGAAACTGGTGGGATAGGCACGAGCGATGGGACGGACGATAAGCACCAGCACGGCAGGTCCTATCAGCCTTCAGCCGAGCGACAATCCGCTGACCATCACGAGCACGGGCGCGGTAACCTCGACGGGCTCCGGAACGGACGCCATCGACGGAGCGTCCGGCACCACGTGGAGCATCACGAACGCCGGAAAGGTCAGCTCATCCAGCGGAACCGGCATTTCGCTGGCCGGTAGCGGTGTTGTCTCCAACACCGGGTCCATCTCGGGCCGGGAAGGATTGCTCTTCCGCGGCGGCGGCAGCTTCACGAACGACGCCGCGCGCAGCGTCCAGCAGCGGGCTGTCGGCAGCGGCTCGGCGTCCGGCGCACGGCATCTTCATCACTGGCACGGCCGGAACGGTCACGAACAACGGCACCCTGAGCGGCGGCGCCTACGGCGTTCTGCTCGGGGCACGGCGGCAGCGTCACCAACACCAGCCGAGATCGAGCGGGGGCGAGGCGGGTGTCTTCATCGCAGGGCGGCGCTCGGGACGGTCTGACGAACTGCGGCCGCATCACCGCCCGGTGGACGACGGCGTTGCGTCTATTCGCAATGGCGGCAGCGCCACGAACGGCACGGGCGACTTCGATCACGGGCGCGGAACGGGCGGCGCGGGCGTCTTCCTAACGGGGGCGTCGGGCACGTCTCGCGAACAGCCGGCACGATCAGCAACGCCACGCACTTCGACGGCATCCTTATCGCCGCCGGGGGCAGCGTCAGCAACTCCGCGAGCGGAACCATCCGGGCAGCACGGCCGCGGTCCTCTTCAGCAATGCCGCCGGGACCCTTACGAACGCGGCAGCGTCAGCGCGTCGGGCACTGGCGCCGGTGCCGATCTAGGAGACGGCGGCACCGTCAACAACCAGGCAGGCGGCCTCGTGTCGGGAAGCAGATTTCGGCGTCTTTATCACCCGGGCGGCTCCGGCGCCGTGACGAACGACAGCGTCAAGCTCACTGGCGGCACGCACGGGGGCGTTCCCTCTCGAGACGGGGGGAGCGTCACGAACAACGCGGGCGGCAACATCTCGGGCCGGTAGCCGGCATATTTGTCCAGGGCTGGGGACCGGCCACGGTCTCGAACTGCCGGCAGCATCGGCGCGACGGCGTCCGGCAGGCGCGGGCGCTGATCTCGGCGGCGGCGGCTGTGTCACGAACCAGGCCGGCGGAACCATCTCGGGGCTGCGCTCCGGCGTATTCCTCGCCGGTGGCTCCGGCATCGGTCACGAACAACGCGCGGCGTCCGGGCTCGCACGGCGTCGCGCTGGAGGCTGGCGGCAGCGTCACGAACAACGCGAGCGCAAGCATCGCGGGCCAGGTCGCCGGCGTGCTCGTCCAGGGTGGGGCGGGCACGGTGACGAACGCCGGCAGCATCACCGCGACGGCGTCCGGCGGAGCTGGAGCGGACTTGGAGGGCGGCGGCACCATCGCAAACCAGGCGGGCGGAACCCTCTCGGGCAGCGCCTACGGCGTGTTCCTCGACAGCTCGGGCACGGTTGCGAACAACGGCACGATCTCCGGGGCGAGCTACGCGGTGAGGTTCGCGCCCGGCGGAACCAACCGTCTCGTCGTCAATCCGCAGGCGGTGTTCAACGGCGCGGTCGGCGGCGGCTCGGGCGCCAACAGCACGCTTGAGCTGGGCAGCGGCGGCACGGGCACGATCAGCGGCCTCTGGGACGGCACCGGCACAGCCGCCGAGAATGGGTCGAGCTGGTTCTTCCTCAGCTTCAACGCCCTGGCAGCCGATAGCGGCGCGAGCTGGACGCTGACAGGCACGGACCGCGAGGCGACCGTCACCGACAACGGCACGCTCGCGGTCAGCGGCTCGCTCGACGTGAACGGTGCCATTGACCCCGCCAGCACGGGGGTATTCCAGCTCGACAGCGGCGCGTCGCTGGAGGTAGCGTCCGCTCTCGGCGGCAATTCTCAGATGCAGTTCTTGGGCAGCAGTGAGTTGAAGATCGACAATGCCGGGCAGTTCGGCACGAATGTGGGGCAGGCCTCCTACGCCGGGCCGCAGCTCCAAGGCTTTGCGGCGGGCGACACGATTGACTTCCTCAACTTCGGCTCGGCCGGCGCGACATTCACCTACAACGCTTCGAATGGCGTGCTGCAGCTCACGAACGGCGCGGCGCAGGCGGCGAGCCTGCACTTCCAGGCATCAAGCCTCGGCGGCAGCGTCTTCCAGGTGGCCGGTGACGGCGGCAGCGGCACTGTCTTGACACGTGCCTGAGGAGCGCGCGGCGGTCCCGCGCGGCTTGAGGCTGGCGGTCGCGGATGCGGCCGTCTCTCTCTGCGCCTGCGGCAGCGGTCTCAAGAGCGCCCGGTGCTGCGAGATTGGGGTCGAAGCCCCGGTTGCAGCCGGCGACGATCCCGGCGCCGTTTTCTCCCTCGCGCAGCACATGCTGCAAGCCTACCGCCGCGGGGACCGCGCGACGGCCGAGAGCCTGTGCCTCGCCGTTCTGGACGTCGTGCCCACCCACGCCGACGCGCTGCGCGTGCTCTGCGAGATACGCAAAGCGACCGGTCCCCAAACCGCTGTCGAGGCGATCTTCCGCCGCCTGGCGATCCTCGACCCGAATGACTTCGGGACAATCAACGAGCTGGCATTGCTGCTCCTCAACAAGGGCGCCCTCGCCGAGGCCGAGGTTCAGGCGCGCAACGCCGTGCGGATCGCACCTGAGAACCCGCAGGCGCACAATCTCATGGGCATGGTGCTGACCGAAGCGCACCGGCCGCAGCTTGGCGAATATCATTATCGGCGCGTCCTCGATCTCACGGGCGGGCGCGACCCGATCCTCCTGGCCAACCTGGCGTGGAACTTGAAGGGCCAGGGCAAGATGGACGAGGCGCGGCTTCTTTACGAGGAGTCCGTGTCGCTGGCGCCGTCCGTGCCGCAGACATTGCTTGGCTGGGCGCGCTTGGAAGAGGCGGACCGGCAATTCGATCGGGCAGCGCAGATCCTGGACCGCGCGGACGCGGTGCGGCCGGACGATCCGAGCTTCCTGCTCAGCCGCGCCGTGGTCCTGGGCCGCATGCGCCGCTACGACGAGGCCCTGGAGATCTTGAACAGGATCACGCACGTCAGCAACGCTGGCGGCTTCGGTCCTGATGAGCTGATCGAAAAGGGGGCGCTGCTCGACCGCATGGGCCGCTACGACGAGGCCTTCGCCGCTTTCGACGAAGGCAAGCGCAAGGCTCGCGAGTGGAGCGGCCAACGCTACCTGGCGGATCACGCACAGAACCTGGCCGAGCGGCTGAAGCGGTTCTTTGTCGCTGGGCGGCTGGCCATCGTGCCCCGCGCCGGCGTTCTCAATGCGTCGGCGCAGGCGGGGCCCCAGCCGGTGTTCATCCTCGGATTCCCACGCTCGGGCACGACGCTCGTGGAGCAGACGCTGTCAGCGCATCCGCGCATCTCGGCCGGCGACGAGCTGCCGCTCGTCGCCGACATCGCCGACATCCTGCCCCGCATGCTCGACAGCCCGCTCGGCTACCCCGAGGCGCTGGCCGAGCTATGGATGGCGGACCACCGCGAGGACCTGGATAATCTGCGCGACTACTACCTGCAGAAGGCGCGGCAGCTCGGCGTCGTCCAGCCCGGCGCCGCCTGGTTCACCGACAAGATGCCGCTGAACGAGACGCATCTCGGCCTGATCGCGCTTCTCTTCCCGGCGTCCCCGCTCATCCACGTGCTGCGCCACCCGCTCGACGTGGTCCTCTCCGTGTTCTCCAACCACCTGACCCACGGGTTCTTCTGCTCCTACGAGCTCGAGACGGCGGCGCGCCACTACGTGCTGGTCATGGATCTGGTTGATCACTACCGGCGCGAGATGGCCTTGCGCTATCTGCCGATCCGCTACGAGGACATCGTCGCCGATCACGAAGGCAGCGTGCGCCGCATGCTCGGCTTCCTCGGCGAGGCGTTCGACCCACGCTGCCTGAGGTTCGAGGAGAACCGGCGCTACGCGCGCACCGCGAGCTATGCCCAGGTCACGGAGAAGCTCTACGACCGGTCGCGCTTCCGGTATCGTCATTACCGCAAGCACTTAGCACCAGTCATACCGATCCTGCAGCCCGTGATCGAGCGGCTGGGTTACACCGTCGAGTAGCGCGATGAACGAGGTCGTCCCGCTGCACCGGTCAGCTCTACCCGCCTCTGACGTGTCCCTTCCGCTCGCGCTCGTGCTCAGGATCGCCGGCGAGTATGAGCAGGCGGCTCGCTACGACGAGGCGGAGGAGCTGCTGCGCGCGGCCCTGGGCGCTGCGCCGCTTCTGCCGTCGGTGCTGCACCGGCTGGGACTGATCGCATTCCGCAAGGGCCGCCTGGCTGAGGCTGCTCAATTCATTGAGCAGGCCATCGCCCAGGATGCGAACCTGGCGAACGCGATGCGCGACCTCTGCGTCACCTACGAGCGGCTGGGTCGCACCGATGAGGCGATCCGTGCGGGCAAGCGCGCCGTCGAGCAGGCCCCTTACGATCCTCACGCGTACCACAACCTGACCGTGGCGTATCGTCAGGCCCTGCGGCTCGACGAAAGCATCGCCTGTGCGCGGCGGGCGCTCGCGCTCGATCCGGCGCTGCCATCGCCGCACGTAGCACTCGCCGAGGCGCTGCTGCTTCGCGGCGACCTGCAGGCCGGGTGGGATGAGTATGAGTGGCGCTTTCAAGTTCCCGGCGTGGACTCGCTCATGCCGCCGACCGAGCGGCCGCATTGGGACGGGTCGCCGATGCCGAGCGCCACCCTGCTGCTGATCGCCGACCAGGGCTTCGGCGACGTGATCCAGTTCGCCCGCTACCTGCCCTGGGTGGCGCGGCGGTGTTCGCAGGTGCTGCTCGCGTGCAGCGTTGAGGTGCAGCCGTTGCTCCGCCACGCCTATCCCTGGCTGCACCTGTTCAGCCGCTGGGAGGCGTGTCCCGAATTCGCAGCCTTCTGCCCGCTCTCGGGCCTGCCCAGGCTGTGCGGCACTCGCCTCGACACCATCCCCGCTGATATCCCCTATCTTCAGGCTGAGTCCGGCAGGACGGCCGCCTGGGCGAAGCGGCTGCATCAGCTCCTGCCGCCGGGATATCGGCGCGTCGGCGTGATCTGGTCAGGCCGGCCGCACCCGCCGCACCGCTCGATCCAACTGGAGGCTCTGGCGCCCATCGCCGCGTTGGACGGCATCGCCCTGGTCTCGATGCAGATGGGGCACGCCCAGGACGAGGTCGGCCGCTATCGCGGCCGCGCGCCCCTGGCGTCCGTGGGGCGCGAGATCAGGGACTTCATGGACACGGCCGCGATCATCGCGACCCTGGACTTGGTCGTGACCATTGACACGGCAGTTGCCCACCTCGCCGGCGCCATGGGCAAGCCGGTGTGGACCATGCTGCCCTATTCGCCGGACTGGCGCTGGCTGCTCGGCCGCGAGGACAGCCCCTGGTATCCGACAGCGCGCCTGTTCCGGCAGCCATCACCAGGGCAGTGGGGGCCGGTCATCGCCCGCGTCGCCGAGGAACTCCGCAGCGCGCCGCCACTGATCGCCGGCGATCCCGCCATTGCTGATCGGAGTCCAGTGCCATGACTCGCGACGGCGTGCGTCCCACTCGCGTCAGAAGAGCCGCTCATAAACGGTGACGACGTCACCGGGCTCCAGCATGGTCTGCCGGACAGCCCTCCCCTCGTCCGCCTTGCCGCCGCCTTCTTGGCGCACGATGCCGAACTGCCGGGTCACCGCTCTGTAGGTGAACCCGCCCGCGATCGCGGCGGCCGTGAGCACGGTCATGCCGGGCTGGTAAGGATATTGACCTGGCTTCGAGACCTCGCCCAGGATGAACACGGGTCGGTAAGCCGTTACCTCGACCGCGACCTTGGGATCGCGATACAGCCCGGCGGACTTCAGCTTCTGCTCGATCTCCACGGCAAGCTGGTCCGTCGTCAGCCCGGCAGCCCGGATATCGCCGACCAGCGGCAGGGCGACGCGGCCGCTATCGCTGACTGGGAAGGCGCCTGAGAGATCCTTCTCACCGAACAGCGTGATGCCCACCTGGTCGCCGGGCCCGAGCCGGTAGGCTCCCGCGGCTGGCGGCGGCACAGGCGGCAAACTATCGCCCGGCAAGCCGCAGCCGGATATCGCCAGCATCGTCGCGGCCGACATCGTTGCCAGTGCGCGTCGCCCAATTCTTGCGTGATCCCGTTGCACGTTCCCTCCCGATACTGCCGAGGATGCCCACCCAGGGGTGAATCCTACGTCATCTATGCATAGCTTTATACTCCTTTTGCGGACCTTCGGGCCGCCCTGAACCGGAAGGGGAGTCGCTAGGGCATCAAACGCCCTTGCAGCCCCGCGTCAGGTCTCGTGCGTTCGCCCTACCTTAACCGCGGCACGGACGCGCGCGGTTCGAACGATGAGCATCCGCAGGCGCTCGCGCACGATCGGCACCGCAGCCACGGCGACGAGCACGCCGCCCCAGATCGCGAGCGTCAGGAACTCGCTCAGGTTCATCAAGTTGAACGCCGACGAGATGAGCTGCAGGATCACCAGCGCGAGCACGAGGCCGCTGACCTTGCCGAACCCGCCCATGGGATTAATTCCGCCCAGCACCGCGGCCAGGATCGTGACCAACAGATAGCTCTGTCCGTAGTCGGCGTTGGCAGAGTTGAACCGCGCCATCATCAGCAGCGCCGCCACTGCCGAGAGCAGCGCCGAGAGAACGTAAACCAGCAGCAGCAACCGGCGCGTGTCCACGCCCGAAAAGCGCGTCGCCCGCTCGTTCGAGCCGATCAACGCGACGCTGACGCCAAATGGCGAGCGCGCCAGCACTACGGCCATGGGTATCGTGGCCGCGCAGAAAGCAAGCAGCGGCATGGGTACGCCGCCCGGCGCTCCGTTGCCGAGGAACACGACCCAAGCCGGGAAGCCCGAGAGCACGGTCCCGTGGGTTAGGCCGATCGCGAGGCCGCGCACCATGGTCATGGTGCCGAGCGTGACGAGGATGGGCGACACGCCGACGTAGGCGACGATCAGGCCGTTCACGAGACCGATCACGCCAGCAACCGCGGCACCCGCGCCGAGTGCCAGAACCTGCCAGAGCAGCCAGCCCGCACCGGCCGCCGGGGCATGCGTCAAGACGTAGGCCATCGTCAGCGCGCACAAATCGGCCGTGGCGATGATCGAGAGGTCGAGGCCGCCGGAGAGCAGCGTGACCATCATCGCCAGCGAAAGGATGCCAAGCTCGGGCAGCTGGAACGCCATGGATTGCAGCGTCGCCACGGCGAACAGAGCACCCCCGATCAGGCCCCAGAACACCGCGCACAGCGCTGCCAAGAGCAGCAAGAGCATCAGGTTCGTGCGGTCGCCGGCGACGCTCCAGAGGGAGCGCCAGGGCGCGGCAAAGGCCCGGGTGCGGCTCATGACGCCCGCCGGGTCCGCTGCCCGAGGAACTCGAGCGTGGTGGAGCTGACCGCGACGAGAATCACCAAGCCCACGAAGAAGTCGAGCCAGTAAGAGGGCACGCCGAGGATGATCAGGCCGTTCTCCATGACCGCCAGCAGCGCCACTCCGAGGATGGTGCCGGGAACGCTTCCGACGCCGCCGAGCAGCGAGGCACCGCCCAGCACGACCGCGGCCAGCACGCTGAGCTCCTTGCCCACAAGCGCGGTCGGCATCACCGATTGATCGAGCTGCGCCTGCGCGAGCGACGCGATTCCCGCCATGACGCCCATCAGCCCATACACCAGAAGGTTCAGGCGGAACACGTTGAAGCCGACCCGCTGCGCCCCGTCAGGATTGCCGCCGAGCGCGTAGATCTGCCGCCCGGTGCTGGTGCGGGCGAGCAGCAGCCAGACCACGGCGAAAGCGATCACCAGCAGAAGAATCTGGAGGTTGATCGCATAGGACGTGCCGCCAGCGCCGTGCCACACCGGCCAAGAGATGCCCGGCCCGAACCAGTCCGGCAGCGAATAAATGTAGTTGCCGTGCGTCGCGAACACGAGCAGGCCGTAGAAGACGTTGAGCGTGGCGATCGTGACGATGATACTGGAAATGCGCAGCTTGCTCACGAGCACGGCGTTCACGAGGCCCAGCGCCAGCCCGACCAGGATGGCCAAGGCGAACAGCCCGGCCCAGCCGATCGGGTAGGCAAGTGCCGCGGAGACCGCGACATACTGCGCGACCGACGCGGTGGCCGTGAAGGAGATGTCTATCCCGCCCGCGATCAGCACGACCAGCAGCCCTGCCGCCAGGATGCCCGTGAACGCGTAGGAGGTCAGCAGGTCGAACAAGTTGCGCAAGGTGAAGAAGCTCTCGGTGCCCAGCGCCAGCCCGAGCACCAGGATCGCGACCACCACGAACAGGCGGAACTCGTGCGTGCTCGCGATGCGCGCTGCTATTCCCAGCGTTGGCGCCTCACGCATTCACAGCCTCCGCCAGCTCGCCCTCCGTCGTCTCGTGCGGCACGAAGCTGCGCATCATCCGCCCCTCGCGCATCAGCAGGATACGGTGGCAGTGATAATAGACCTCTGGGATCTCGTCCGAGATCAGGATCACTGCCATGCCCACCGCCGCGAGTCGCGCCACGATCTCGTAGATGCCGTCCTTGGCGCTGATGTCCACGCCCACGGTCGGGCTGTCCAGGATCAGCAGACGCGGGTCGCGCGCGAGCCACTTGGAGAGCACCACGCGCTGCTGATTGCCGCCGGAGAGCGTTCGCACGGGATTGGCAGGCACCGGCGCCTTGATCGCAAGCTCGCGTATCCAGTAACGCACCGCCGCTTCGCGCACCGCGGCCGGAATCAACCCGAGACCGCGCGCGAGCTGTCTCAGCACGGTGACGATGAGGTTGGTGCCGACCGGCTGCTCCAGGATCAGGCCCAGCGCCAGCCGGTCCTCGGGCACATAGGCGATCCCGCGCGCGATGGCGTCGCGGTTGCTGGCGAGGCGTGCCAACTCCCCACTGAGCAAGATCTCACCGGAATCCGGCGCCGTCACCCCGAACAGGGACAGCGCCAGCTCTGTCCGTCCCGCCCCCAGCAGCCCGGTGATGCCCAGGATCTCGCCCGCGCGCACGTCGAAGCTCACGTCTCGGTATTCGCCCGCGCGCGAGAGATTGCGCACCGAGAGCACGGGCGGCTCCGCCTCCGTGAGGTCCGGCTTCCGCGGCGTGTAGTGGAACTCCTTGCCGGTCATCAGCACGCCGAGGCGCCGATCGTCTATCTCGGCCGCGTCGAAGGTGCCGACCTTGCGCCCGTCCCGCAGCACGGTGACCCGCTCGGCGATCTCCATGACCTCGCCGAGCCGGTGGCTGACGAACACCACCGTGACGCCCCCGCGTTTAAGGTCCAGCGTCAGCGCGAGCAGCCGCTCGACTTCCTGCCGGGTCAGCGACGCCGTGGGCTCGTCCATGATAAGCAGCCGTGCCTCCGCCGCCATCGCCCGGCAGATCGCCACGAGCTGCCGGCTCGCGATCGGCAGCTCGCCCACTAGCGCGTCCGGATCGAGCGCGATCCCGAGGCGCCGCATAACCGCGTCAGCGGTCTCGCGCAGCTGCACCCGGCGCACCAGGTGCGTCCGTCCGAGGTGCTGGGTGACGGCGATGTTCTCGGCGACCGTAAGGTTCGGGAACAAAGCCAGGTCCTGGTAGATCACCTCGATGCCGAGCTGCGCGCTCTGGATTGGCGTGAGCGCGGCGTGGACCTGCCCGGCGACGACGATCTCGCCGCCGGGGTCGGGCGGCTGCACGCCGGAGATGATCTTGATAAGCGTCGACTTGCCCGAGCCGTTCTCGCCGACGAGGCAGTGGACCTCGCCCGCGGCGATGGCGAGGTCCACATCGGCCAGCGCCTGCACGCCGCCGAACCGCTTGGAGATGCCGCGCAGCTCCAGGAAGTCAGCCACGCTTGCAGCCTGGCGGCGGTCCGGTCCGGCGCTTCAGAGGCCTTGCTTGATCAGCCCGTCGATAGTCTGCTTGTTGATCGTGAGGATGTCGTTCCAGGCGACGACGCGGTTCGCCTTGTCCACATGCGCGCGTCCAAGGCCGGCGATCTCGAGCCCGTCCTCGATCGGCTCGTTCTTGAGCAGGCGGGCCGCGATGGCGACCATGGCGTAGCCGGCGTCTATGGGACTCCAGAGAAAGCCCTCCTTGATCGTGCCATCCATGATCATCGGCTTCGCTTGGGACGGCACCACCGTGCCGACCACCGCGACCTTGTCGGCCACGTGCTGCTGCCGGACGGCGATGCCGGCGCCGATCGGGCCGTTGGAGCCGAAGCCTAGAATGCCGCGCAGGTTGGGATAGGCCTTCAGTACGTCGAGCGTGGTGCGCAGGCTCGTGTCCACCTCGTCGGCACCGGGGAAGCGGCTCGCGGCGAGCTTCAACTTCGGGTAGTTCGCCTTCTGGTAAGCGATAGCCGCATCCGCCCACTTGTTATGGAGTGGAGTCGTGAGCGTGCCGACATAGACGACGTATTCGCCTTGCTCGCCCATGAAGCCGGCGAGCGCCTTCATCTGCTCCTCGCCGAATTTCACGGAGTCGATCAGCTCCACGTCCCAGGTGCGGCCTTCCTGGTCTGGTCCTTCCTGCGTGACCACCGGGATGCCGGCGCTCTGGGCGCGGCTCAGGACGGGTGCTAACACCTTCACGTCGAGCGGCACCAGGCCGATCACGTTCACCTTCTTGGCGATCAGGTCCTCCACCAGCCTGACCTGCTGCGCCGGGTCAACGTGGGCGGGGCCGACCATCGAGACATTGATGTCGAACTGCTTGCCGCCGCGCACCAGGCCCTGGTTCACCAGGTTGAACCAAGGAATGCCCGTGATCTTGACCACGGTCGCCATCGTGGGCTCTGCGGCCGCGCGCGCAAGCTCGGGCATTCCAGCCATGGCCGCGGTCGCGGCCAGCAGCTTCAGGGTATCTCGTCTCTGCATCGGAGTCCTCCGTCTTCGCGCGTCGTTGGCAGGCCGGGCGCTTGACGCGACGATAGCGAGACGGACGCCGACTCACAATGGATAGGCCACATATCTGACGCTGCGAAGGTCAATGCGTCGGGTGTCAACGTCCGAACCGAGGCGCGCGCCTGCCGAGGGTCAGGCGGCGATCAGCCCTCCGAGCCGGGCCAGCGCCGAGAGGTGCGTCTCCGTATCGCCGAGTTGCCGCTCGATCATCGTCGTGCGCTTGAAGTAGTGCCCAACGGCATATTCCATCGCGACACCGATGCCGCCGTGGAGCTGCACGGCCTCCTGCCCGACGTGCCGGGCGGAGCGGCCGATCTGCACCTTGGCCGCATGGATCGCCCGGTCCCGCTCCGCCTGATCCTCCTCCTGCGCCATCATGGCGGCGAAGAGCGACATGCTGCGCGCCTGCTCCAGCGCCACGAGCATGTCCACGGCCCGGTGCTGCAGCGCCTGGTTCGCGCCGATCGGCCGGCCGAACTGCTGGCGCGTCTTGAGGTAGTCCACGGTGAGCGTTTCCATTGCCGTCATGCAGCCGACCGCCTCGGCGCAGAGCGCGGCAATGGCCTCGTCCTGCGCGGCCTCCATCTGAGGCAGCGCGCCCTCCGGGTCGCTGAGCACGGTCCCGCGCGCGCCGTCGAAGGCCACCTCCGCCGCACGCTGCCCGTCCTGCGTCGGGTAGCCGCGGCGGGAGACGCCAGCGCCGGCCGCATCCACGAGGAAGAGGCCGACGCCGTGCCGCTCCCGCTCGCCGCCGGCCGTCCGGGCGCTGACGAGGAAGCGGTCCGCGCTGTCGCCGTGCAGGACGAGCGACTTCTCGCCCGTGATCCGCCACCCCTCCCCATCCCGCTCGGCGCGCGTCGTCACATCGTTCAGCCCCCAACGCGCCTGCCGCTCGGCCTGGGCATACGCGAGGATCAGGCTTCCGTCGGCGATGCCGGGCACCAGCTCGGCGAGCTGCGCCGGGTCCGCCGCGCGCCGCAGCACGCCGCCCGCGAGCACCACACAGGCGAAATAAGGCTCCACGACCAGCGCCCGGCCGAACGCCTCCATCACGATCCCGACCTCGACCGGCCCACCGCCGAACCCGCCCGCCTCTTCAGGGAAGGGGAGCCCGAGCAAGCCGAGCTCGGCGAACTGCGCCCAGATGTCCCGGCTCCAGCCGCTTGACTCGCGCATGTATCGGCCGCGCTGCTCGAAGCCGTAGCGGTCGGCGAGGAAGCGGTCCACGCTCTCCTTGAGGAGGCGTTGCTCGTCGGTCAGGTCGAAGTCCATTCATTCCCCCCGGACGCTGCGCTTGGTGTTCAGAAACTCGGTCGTACCCGGACTTGTTCCGCGCATGCACGTCCTGCTCGCGCCACCGTAAGTCGTCATTGGCCGGGACAAGCCGGCCAATGACGACAAAGTTAGATGGCGTCAGAACCCCAGGATCGCTTTCGCCATGATGTTGCGCTGGATCTCGTTCGACCCGCCATAGATCGAGACCTTACGCCAGTTGAAATAGGTCGGCGCTGCCTCGGCGGCATACTCCGGGTCCCACCGACGGCTCGTTGGTGCCATCGTCGCCATGGAAGAACGGCAGCGCGTAGGGGCCGACCACGTCCAGCAGCAGCTCCGTCGTCGCCTGCTGGATTTCCGAGCCCTTGATCTTGAGCAGGCTGCTCATCGGGTTCGGCTTACCCTTCGGCCGGTCCCGCTCGTCGGCGACGATGCGGAGCTGGGTAATCTCCAGCGCCTTCAGCTCCACCTCGACCGAGGCGATCTTCTCGCGGAAGCGCTCGTCCTCGATCATGGGACGGTCGCCCACCCGCTCCAGCGCCGCCAGCTCCTTGACCCGGCGCAGCCGCGCCTTGCTGATGCCGATGCGCGCGATCCCGGTGCGCTCGTTGCCGAGCAGGAACTTGGCGTAGTCCCAGCCCTTGTTCTCCTGCCCGACCAGGTTCTCCGCCCGGCACGCGCACGTCGTCGAACCAGACCTCGTTGACCTCGTGCCCGCCGTCGAGAAGCTGGATCGGGCGGACGGTGATGCCGGGCGTCTTCATGTCGATGAGCAGGAAGGAGATGCCCTCCTGCTTCTTCGCCGAGGGGTCGGTGCGGCAGAGGCAGAAGATCCAGTCGGCGAACTGCGCGAGCGTCGTCCAGGTCTTCTGGCCGTTGACGAGCCACTCATCGCCGTCCCGCACGGCCGTTGTGCGCAGGGAGGCAAGATCGGACCCGGCGCCCGGCTCGCTGAAGCCCTGGCACCACCAGTCGTCGAGGTTAGCGGCGCGCGGCAGGAAGCGCTCCTTCTGCGCCTCGGAGCCGAACTGTGCGATCACGGGGCCGACCATGTTGCAGTTGAACGCGAGCGGCGCCGGCGTGCCGGATTGCTGCATCTCGTCCTGCCAAAGGTAGAGCTGCACCGGCGACCAGTCCCGTCCGCCCCACGGCTTCGGCCAGTGCGGCACGGCGAGGCCCGCGGCGTTCATGATCCGCTGCGCCGTGACCTCGTCCTCCTTGGAGACGTGCTCGCCGCGCTGGGATGCCTCGCGGATGCGGCGGGGAATCTGCGTATGGAAGAACTCGCGCATCTCCTCGCGGAAGGCGCGCTCCTCGGGGGTGAAACGTAGGTCCATGGGCTGGGTTCCTCCCTTGGCTTAGTGTAGCGCGCCGCGTGCGGCTGGGAAGGGCCGGCCACAGCGCCGCCGCCGAACACCGCGTCAGGCGATGTCTACCCAAAGCGTGTAGCCGACCTCGCGCCGGGTGCCCGCGTGCGCGATGCGGCCGCGGCTCGCGACGCACTCGGCCTTGGGCACGCGCCAGGACCGGGCGACGGTGTCCAGCGCCTGGTCGTGCGCGCGCTGGCAGACCTGCTGCAGCGAAAGGCCGGAGTCCGCGAATGTCAGCTCGGCAGCGGCGGCCTGCCGCACCGGCCGGGACGCGGCGTCGAGTTGCATGAGGCGAACTGTCGCCCCGCTGTCCGGCACGACAATTACCCACCCAGCGAGCGTTCCGGACAGGGGCGGTTCCGCAGGCTCGGCCGTGACCGGTGGCGCGGCGTGGGCTGATCGAGGCCAGACCTCGGCGAGCACGAGGGGTCCGGCCAGGGCGGCACCTGATTGCAGGAGCGTCCGTCTGGGCAACGATGAGAATGTCATGGCAACCTCGACCTTGGTTCGGGATGCTTCCTCAAGCTGTCGGGCGCGCGCGAGCGGAGCGGCCCGCGCGCGCCTAAGACATGCAGGGCGGCGTCAGTGGGTCTGGGTCGCCTGCGAGCGCTGAGACCGCTCGCCCCCGATCAGCTGCATTTCGTTGGTTCCCGACTTCCCGGCCATCTTCTTCTCCAGGGACGGATAGGGGTCGGAGACGTATTGGAACGCCGGCTCGCTGTTCCAGGGTCCGCGCAGGTCGGAACCGTTGCCGTTGGACAGGTTGAAGTAGAGGTTCACCGTGTCGTCGGGCTTGAGATCGCCGAACAAGGGCTCGTCGAGCTTGTTGATGGACTTCAGCGCCTCCATGAACATGTGAGTGTGCGACACCTCGCGGGTGGCGAGGTTGTTCAGGGCCTTCCTCGTGCCCTCGTCCTGCGCATACTTGAGCAGATTCTCGTAGGTCTGTAGCGCGCCGGCTTCGGCCGCAACGTTCGCCCGAAGGTCGCGCGCCGGATGGCCGCCCTCGTTCACGTAGCGGGAGTCCCAGTAGGTCCCCTTCGAGTCCACGAGGTGCGGGCCGGGTCCGCGGATTGCGAACAGCGTGCTCTTGTACGCTGCGTCCTGCAGGTCTTGCGAGGCCTTCTTCGTGTGCTGCTCGATCAGCATCGCGATCACTTCGAGGTGGCTGAACTCTTCCGTGCCGATGTCCTGGAGCATGTCGCGGATGCCGGGATCTTCCATGTGGAAGGACTGCGTCCAGTAGGTCAGCGCGGCCGTGAGTTCCCCGGTGGCGCCGCCGAACTGCTCCAGCATCATCTCGGCGAACTTGGGATCGGGATCTTTGACGTTGACCTCGGTCACCAGCAACGGCTTGTGGATGAACATAGCGAAAACCCTCCCAGGCGAAGCAGGCGCAAGCGCGCGACTGCCTGATCTGAAAGAGGACTCACTCCATGCCGGTTGCCATCACGACTTGTTAATATTGCATACCGTTCGTTAATGCGTGCCAAGCTCGCAAGGATGCGTCCGAGCAACTGGCACGCTGGATAGAGGTTCCCTTCACCCTAGGAAGCCATGCCCCTCGCCCGCGAGCTTCGCGAGCAACGGCGCTGGGCGGAGACTGTCGTCGCCGGAGCGGTCCGCGAGATCGTTGAGCCGGGCGGCGATCTCGGGCAGGCCGCGGAGGTCGGCGTAGAACATCGGGCCGCCGCGCCAGGCGGGCCAGTTGTAGCCGTAGAGCCAGATGGCATCCACGTCGCCGGGACGGCGCGCGACGCCTTCCTCCAGGATGCGCGCGCCCTCGTTGACCATGGGCAGCACGAGCCGGTCCAGGATCTCGGCCTCGTCTATGCTCCGCCGGGTGACGCCCTCCTTCTGGGCGGCGTCGGCGATGATCTTGTCCACCTCGGGATCGGGCTGGCGGTCGCGGCCCTCGTAGCGGTAGTAGCCCTTCCCCGTCTTCTGCCCGAACCGCCCGGCGTCAACCAGGGCGTCCCCGACCGGGGCGCGCTTGCCGAACGCCTGGCGCACCCGCCAGCCCACGTCGAGACCCGCGAGGTCGCCCATGGCGAACGGTCCCATGCGGAACCCGAACCGCTCCAGCGCCTCGTCCACCTGCTGCGGTGAGGCACCCTCAAGCAGCAGCCGCTCCGCCTGCTCCGAGCGCCGGGCGAGCATCCGGTTGCCAACGAAGCCGAAGCACACGCCCACCGGTACGGCGACCTTGCCGATGCGGCGGGACACCTCCATCGCCGTCGCCAGCGCCTCGGGGCTGGTCTGCTTGCCGTGGACGACCTCGACGAGACGCATCACGTTCGCGGGACTGAAGAAATGCATCCCGACCACGTCGGCTGGCCGCTTCGTGGCCTGGGCGATGCGGTCCACGTCGAGGTAGCTGGTATTCGTGGCGAGCACCGCGCCAGGCTTCGCGACCCCGTCAAGCTTTCCGAACACCTCCTCCTTCACGCCCATGTCCTCGAACGCGGCCTCGACGACGAGGTCGGCGTCGGCGACGGCGCCGTAGTCGAGGCTGCCCGTGATTCGGCCGCGGCGGCGCTCGCCCTCGGCGGCGTCAATGCTGCCGCGCTTCACGGACGTGGCATACAGGTCGCCGACGCGCCCGAGGCCGCGGTCGAGCGCGACCTGCTCAGTCTCGATCACGGTGACGGGGATACCCGCGTTGGCGAAGGCCATGGCGATGCCGCCGCCCATGGTGCCGCCGCCGATCACGGCAGCGCGGGCGACGTGGCGCGGTTTCGTGCCCGGCGGCACGTCGGCCTTCTGCGCCTCGCGCTCGGCAAAGAAAGCGTAACGTTGCGCTCGGCTCTCGTCGCCCACGACCAGCCCCTCGAAGAGCTGCCGTTCCCGCGCCAGCCCCTCGTCGAAGGGCAGCGTCGCCGCGGCGCGCACCGCCTCGACGCACGCGCGGGGCGCCTGCGCGCCGGACCCCTTGAGCAAGGGTGCGGCCAGCTTGTCGAGCGACGCCGGGTCGTCACGGACGGCGGCGAGCTTGTCGTCCATGTCCCTGATCCGGCACCTCGGCCGCGCCTGCTGCGCCCAGGCGATCGCGGGCGCGAGGCCGTCGCCCTCCATCATGGCGTCCACGAACCCCATGGCGAGCGCCTGCTCGGCGCGGACCGGCTCGCCCGTCACGATGACGCGCAGCGCGGCCTCAGGGCCGACGAGCCTCGGCAGCCGCTGCGTGCCGCCCGCACCGGGCAGGAGGCCAAGCTTGACCTCGGGCAGCCCGAGGCGCGCGCTCGGCCAGGCAAGCCGGTAGTGGCAGCCGAGTGCCAGCTCGCACCCGCCGCCGAACGCCGTTCCCTGGATCGCGGCGACGGTCGTCTTCGACATGCTGTCGAGGAACTCGATCACCTCGCGCAGATTGGGCGACCGCATGGGCTTGCCGAACTCGGTGATGTCCGCGCCCGCCGAGAAGAACTTGGGCGTGCCGGCGAGCAGCACGGCGCGCACCTCGGCGTTGCCTTCTGCCTCCCGCAGGGCGCCCATAAGCGCCTCGCGCAGCGCGAACCCGAGCGCGTTGACCGGCGGGTTGTCCATCCGCACCACCAGGACCGCTCCCGACCGCTCCGTCTCGACCAGCGCCATGCCGCATCCTCCCACTTATCGCCCGATCTTCCCGCCCCCTCGCCGGGTATGCAAGACTACAAGGCCATGCTCCCGTCCTCCCTCACGAAGTTGCGCCTGCCGGTCATCGGCTCGCCGCTGTTCATCGTCAGCAACCCGGACCTGGTGATCGCGCAGTGCTGCGCGGGCGTCGTCGGCAGCTTCCCGGCGCTGAACGCCCGGCCCGCGCCCGTCCTGGAGGACTGGCTTGCGAGGATCAAGGACGCACTCGCCGACCACGATTCGAGGCACCCCGACCGACCGGCGGCGCCGTTCGCCGTCAACCAGATCGTGCACAAGAGCAATGACCGCCTCGAGCACGACCTGGCGCTCTGCGTAAAGCACCGCGTTCCCGTCGTCATCACCTCGCTCGGCGCGCGCCCCGAGCTGAACGCGGCCGTCCACAGCTATGGCGGCATCGTGCTGCACGACGTCATCAACCAGCGCTTCGCCCGCAAGGCCGTCGAGAAGGGTGCGGACGGGCTAGTGCTCGTCGCCGTCGGCGCGGGTGGGCACGCGGGCACGACCTCGCCGTTCGCGCTCGTGCAAGAGACGCGGGCGTGGTTCGACGGCCCCGTCGCACTCTCAGGCAGCATCGCAACCGGAGGCGCGGTGCTCGCCGCGCAGGCGATGGGGGCGGACCTCGCCTATGTCGGCTCGGCCTTCATCGCGACGGATGAGGCAAACGCGAGCGCCGCCTACAAGCAGGCGATCATCGAGGGCGAGGCGGAGAGCATCGTCTATACGAACCTCATCACGGGCGTTCACGGCAACTACTTGAAGCCGAGCCTCGTCGCCGCCGGGTTGGACCCGGAGAATCTGCCTGTGAGCGATCCCTCGCGCATGAGCTTCGCGAGCGGCAGCAGCAAGGCGTGGCGCGACATCTGGGGATCGGGCCAGGGGATCGGCGCGGTGCAAGCAGTGGTGCCCGCGGCGGCGCTGGTGGACCGGCTGGCGCGGGAATACGCGGAGGCGCGGGCGCGGCTAGCCGCGTAGGCGCCTCAGCCGACCAGGCCGCGCACGGTGATGCCGGGCGGGTCGAGTGCCACGGTGCCGTGCAATGCGGCTCGCCCGCTCTCCCGTATGACGATCACGTGCGGCCCCCCCCCTCTCCCTCCCCCCCCCTCCCCCCCCCCCCCCCTCCCTCTCTCCCCCCTCCTCCCCCCCTCCCCGAACTCGGCTCACGCGCATGAGACGATCGCTCTGGCGCCATAGCGACGACCTCTCCGCTGATCAGCTCATAACCCTTGCCCTCGGGCTCCTGCACCGCCCAAGCACCGAATTCGTCTCTGGTCATGCGGAAGGGGCGCGGGTTCGCTCATTGCGCCAGCCTAGCACGGGCCTCGCGCGCTAGCAGCTCTCGCTTGCGCTCGATTCCCCAGCGATACCCGGTAAGGTTTCCGCTGCGGCTAATGACTCGGTGGCACGGCACGGCGAGCGAGACTGGGTTCGCAGCACAGGAGCGCGCGACCGCCCGTACCGCACGCGGCACGCCGAGGCCGGCCGCGACCTCGCCATATGAGCGCGTCTCGCCTGGAGGGATGCGGCACAGCGCCTGCCAGACCTGGCGCTGGAACATGGTTCCGCGAAGGTCGAGCGGCAGCGCGAGCGCCGCCCGCGGCTCGTCGATGAAGGCGAGCACGGCCGCGAGCGTCACCAGCAGCCCGGCATCGTCCGCGACGATCCCCGCCTCCGGGAAGCGCCGGCGCAAATCGGCCATGAGTGCATGGTCCGGCTCGCCGAAGCCGAGGAAGCACACGCCCGCATCGGTTGCGCCGACTAGGAGCCGGCCGAAGCCGCTGTCCGCGAACCCGGTGCGGATGATCCAGGTCAAACGACGTTCTCCGGAGCGAGAGCGCAGGGCTGCGCCGGATCGCCGTCCTCAACCTGGACGGTGGCGTGGCCGATGTTGAACCGCTCGCGCAGCTCGTCGCACGCGCGACACAGGAGAGCGTCGTCGGTGCCGGCGCCAGGACGGACGAGGTGGACGGTCAAGGCGATCTCCGTCGTGCTCAAGCCCCAGATGTGCAGGTCGTGGACCTCGGAGACGCCGGGCAAGGCGGCGAGGTAGGCCCGCACCGCCTTGGCGTCCACTCCTTCCGGAACCTTGTCGAGCGCCAGGTTCGCGCTGTCGCGCAGCAGGCCCCATGTCGAGACGAGGATCAGGGCGGCGATCGCGAGGCTCACGAGGGGATCGAGCCAGGCCCAGCCCGTGAGCAGGATAACGAGGCCCGCGACGACGACGCCCGCCGACACCGCGGCATCGGCGGCCATATGCAGGAACGCGCCGCGCACGTTCAGGTCGCCCTTGCGGCCCCGCGCGAACAGCCACGCCGTGATCCCGTTGACCAGGATGCCAGCCGCCGCGACCAGCATGACCGTTTTGCCGCCGACCTCGCCCGCATGAACGCCGGCCGCGAGCCGCTGGATCGCCTCGGCGGCGATGGCGCCGATGCTGACCAGCAGCACGACGGCGTTCGTGAGCGAAGCAAGGATCGAGCTTCGGCCGTAGCCGTAGGTCCGCTCGCGCGTCGGCCGGCGCCGGCCGAGCCAGGCCGCACCCCAGGCGAGCAGCAGTCCGAGCACGTCGCCGAGGTTGTGGGCGGCGTCGGCCAGCAGGGCAACGGAGTGCGCGCCGAGGCCGAACACGACCTCCGCGGCGACGAAGGCGGTGTTGAGCGCCGCACCCGCCGCGAAGGCGCCGTCGAAGCTGGCCGGCGGCTCATGGTGATGATGCCCGCCTGGACCATGGGAGTGGCCATGGTGGTCGTGATCGCTCATCAATGCACTCCGCGGCAGGCTTCAGGGCGTGGTCGGGTCAGGCTCCATCAGGAACGCCTCAACCACGTCGAAGAGCTGGCGGCGGTTCCTTTCCATGATGATCGTGTGCGTGCCCTCGCCGATCTCCGTGTAGCGCTTCCACGGCGTGTTCACGAGAAGGCGGAACAGGGCCTGGCTCATGTAGGGCGGCGTGTCGTGGTCCCACTCGCCCTGGACGAGCAGCGTCGGCGCGGCGATCTTGCCGGGATCGTAGGTGGGTTTGCCGGCTTGCCAGTAGGCTCGGAGATCCTGGACCACGCCATTGGGCGCGCGGAGCACCGGGGGATCGCTTTTGCCGCTCGCCGGATCGGTGGCCCACGTTGCCTTCTGCCAGGCGTCAAACCAGCCAGGCGGGATCAGGTCGCGTTTCTTGTCCTCGGGCACGCCGTTGAGCCAGCGCTGGCGGGCCTGCTCGGCCGTCACGGTCCGGTAGGCGCCGAGCTTGCCGCTGCCCCCGAGCGCCACGGCGTCGCCCTGGATGAGCCAGACCGGGGCGTAGAGCACCAGGCGCTCCACCTTGCCCGGCTGCTCGGCCGCGAACCCGGCGGCGATGGTCGTGCCCCACGACCAGCCCATGACGTCGAGCTTCTGCAGGCCACGGCGGCGCAGTACATAATCCACCACGGCGCCGTAGTGGCGGACTGCGTCCGCGGTGGTCTCGAACGGCGGATTAGCAGCGGCGGGCTGGTCCATCTGTGCGGGCCTGGACGACTTGCCGTAGCCGGGCAGATCCATGGCATAAACGTCGAACCCATGCTCGGCGAGATCATCCATGAAGGATGTGCCCCCGAGCTGCAAATCGAAGGCAGTGCTTGCGGGGTAGGTCGCGCCGTGCACGAAGAGCAAGGTGCGGTCGGGCGCGAGATGCGCCATATCAGCCGGATGCTTGTTGCGCACGTAGATCTCGACGCCCGGCTCGCCCGACGGCACCATGGCATCCTCGGCGACGATGGGCGGCCGTTGCTGGGCGAAGGCGGGCAGGATCGGCACAGCGAGCAGACTGGCCGCGGCGAGCGCGGCTTTCCAGGCCTTCATGGTGTTCCTCCGGTCGGACTGAGATCATATTACAGCATCAAGAGACGGCCGGCGTCCGCCGAGCGGGGAGCAGTGTTGCGATGGTGGCAGGTTCAGCGGCGGACGGACGCTATGCGGTCGTCTTCCGCACGCATATCTGGGACGACTACGTCGCACGGCAGTATCGGCGACTCGCCGCGAGGATCAGGAGCGGCGATCTCTTCATCCTGCTCGACGAGACGAGCGGACAAATTCCCGTCAGCGAGGGACCGGTCGTCAGCCACACGCAGGAGGGGATCAAAGCCCTTGGGCTCGCCGATGCCGGGCGCGGCAACATGCTCTGGTATAACGGCGACTATCCCCTGTATTTCTTCTACCACCATCACCCCGGCTACGATCACTACGTGATGGTCGAATACGACGTCGCGGTCCACGGCGACATAGACGCGATGGTCGCCTTCGCCTCGCGCGATGACATCGGCTTCGTCGGGCTGACGAAGGGCGAACCGGTCGCCGAATGGCCGTTCACCGCGAGCTGCCTGGACGCTTACGCCCTGGAGGACGTGAAGAAGCGCCTGTTCTGCTTCGCGATCTTCTCCCGCGGCGCGGTGCGGGCGCTGTTCGAGCGGCGCTTGAGTTTGTCGCGGGAGCTCGCGGAAGGAGCGATCCGGCGGTGGCCATATTGCGAGGCCTACATCCCGACCGAGCTCGCACGGAGCGGCTTCAGGCTCGCGGAGCTCTCGGAGCTGGGCAGCACCGAGCTTTACGACTGGCGGCCAGCCTTCGTGGAGACGGATCTCGGGCTGCTGCAGCAGCACACCTTCGTGCATCCCGTGCTGGACGCCCACCGCTACGTCCAGGCCACGCTCAGAGATTACTGGAGCACCTGGGACGCGCTCAACCCGCAGAGCACATTCATGCGCAGGCTCCGCCGCGTCCCGCCGAGCGTCTATGGGAGACCTTGGGCGGCGGCGTTGCGGGCGCGCTTGGCCGCGTCCGCGCGTTGGCGCCTCGGCTGGACCGTGTCCGCCATGCTGGCCACGAGGCACAAGACGCGATGAAAACGCTCGTCGTCACCTCCGCTGCCCCGCCCGCCGCCAAACGGGACGTGGAAGGCTACTACAAGCGCCTCAGGGTCTTCATGGGGGCGATCGGCTCTGTTGCTGATCGGATCGAGATCCTGCACTGCGTCCCGCGGGGCGTGATCTCGGCGAACTCGGACCCCGCGGCGCTGAGGCGGGGCCAGGAGGCATATTGGGGCTTCCCGGTCTTTCCCGGGCTGATCGAACGGCGCGAGCGCGCGAAGACGTTCCGCAACTACTACCTGCGAGGCATCCTCAGCGCGGCGGAGCAGCCGTGGTTCGCGGGCTCCCTGGACGCACAGAACACAGCCGCCCTGGGCGCCGCCCTCGACGAAGGGCACGACCTCGTATTCGTGCACCGGTTCGGCGCAATGTGCGCGGTGCTGGGCACGGGCCGGCGCGTCCACGGCATGGTCTTCGACCTCGATGACGTGGAGCACCGGGTCAGGCTCCGGGCCGCCGTGCAACCGCCGACGCAACCCGGGAAGCTCCTCAGCCTCGCCCACGTCCCGGCGATCGTGGCAGCCGAGCGGGCAGGCGTCGCTCGCTCGCGCCTGACGTTCGTGTGCTCGGAGAAGGATCGGCGAAAGCTGCGGCAGCTCGGCATGATCCGCGGGGTTACAGTGGTGCCCAACGCCGTTCCGATGCCCTCGGCGGCGCCGGGCACGGCGCAGGAACCGAACGTCCTGTTCATCGGCGACTACGGCTACGAGCCGAACAAGGAGGCGGCGGAGCGGCTCGCGACGGGAATCCTGCCCAAGCTGCGGCAGACCGTCCCGGAGGCGAGGCTGCTCCTCGCGGGCAAGCACGCGGAACGGCTGGGCGGGGTCGCCGCGGCGCCCGGCGTCGATTGCCTCGGGTTCGTCGAGGAGCTCGGCCAACTCTACGCTCGCACCAAAGTCGTCTGCTGCCCGCTTCGCAACGGGGGTGGCACCCGGCTGAAGCTCATCGAGGGCGCCGCCTACGCCAGGCCGCTCGTCTCCACGCGTGTCGGTGCTGAGGGCTTGGCGTTCGCTGATGGCATCGAGATCCTGCTGCACGACGACGACACTGGCCTGGCGCAGGCGTGCGAGCGGCTTCTCCGTGACGACGCGCTCTGTCAGACGATCGGCGAGGCAGCCCGGCAAAAGGCGCTTCGGGACTACCGGGCCGACAACGTCCAGGAGCAAGTTGCCCACCTGCTGCGGGGCGCGATCACCGCGGAGGCCAGTTTGGTTCCTGCTTACGTACCCAACTGACGCGCTGACCATCGGCATCGGGGGTTACGCCTCTCCTGGACGCGCGCTAACGTGAGCGGCCGTCGTGGAGACCGCGACGACAGCGGCGAACGAGGGAGGAAACGATGACGATATCGAGGCGCTGGCTGGCTCTGGCGGCCGTGATCGTGGGCGGGATCGGATTGCGTCCGGCCGCGGCGCAGACGATTCCCGTGATCGTCAAGGACACAACCTCGCAGTATTGGCAGATCGTGCTCGCTGGCGCGCGCAAGGCCGGACAGGAGCTCAAGATCCATGTTCCGGAGCTGGGCGCCCAGAGCGAGAGCGATATCGCCGGCCAGGTCACAGCGCTGGAGAACGCAGTCTCCGAGCATCCTGCCGCCATCGTGATCGCGCCCACCCAATATGCCGCCCTCGGCCCGCCGATCACCGCCGCGGCGAAGGAGGTCAAGATCATCGGCATCGACTCCGGCGCCGACACCAAGGCGTTCACCTCCTTCCTGAGCACCGACAACGTCAAGGGTGGCGAGGAGGCGGGCGAGGCGCTGGCCGCCGCGATCAAGGCCAAGACCGGCAAGGACGCGGGCGACGTCGCGCTCATCACCGCGCTGCCCGGCGTCGGCTCGCTCGACCAGCGGGCGGAGGGCTTCAAGCACGCCCTCGCCCACCACCCCGGCCTCAAGCTCGTCGCCAGCCGCATCGCCGATGGCCAGCCCACCACCGGCCTCAACATCATGACCGACCTGCTGACCGCCAACCCGCACCTTGCGGGCGTATTCGCAAGCAATCTGCCGATGATCCAGGGTGCGGCGCAGGCGCTCGCCGAGGCAAACCGCGGCGGCCAGGTCGCGCTCGTCGGCTACGACAGCGACAAGACGCTCGTCGACTTCCTCAACCAAAACGTCATCCAGGCCCTCGTCGTCCAGGACCCCTACCGGATGGGCTACGAGGGCGTGCAGATCGCCTTGAAGGCGAGCAAGGGCGAGTCTGTGCCGAAAGAGATAGACACGGGCGTCACGGTCATCACCAAAGAGAACGTGAACAGCCCACGCTCGCAGGAGCTGCTGAACCCCAAGCTGCACTGAGGTGCAGCTCATGCCCGAAGCCGGCACGCCCATCCTGGAGCTGCGTCGGGTGGACAAGCGCTTCACGGGCACGCACGCGCTCAAGGCCGTGGACCTCGCCTTCCGCGCGGGCGAGATCCACGCCGTCGTAGGCGAGAACGGCGCCGGCAAGTCCACGCTGATCCGCATCCTCACCGGCGCGCACCGGCGCAGCGGGGGCGCGATCCTGTGGCAAGGGCGGGAGGTGGCGCTCGACACGCCACACGATGCCCTGGCACTCGGCATCGACGCGGTCCATCAAGAGGTGGTGCTCTGCCCGCACCTGTCCGTCGCGGCGAACATCTTCCTCGGCGCCGAGCAAACCCGCTCCGGCCTGCTCCAGCACCGCGCCATGGTGCGCGAGGCGCAGCGCCTGATCGACGACCTCGGCTTCCGCTTGCCCGCGGGCGCCGTGCTCGGGAGCCTCACCATTGGCCAGCAGCAACTCGTCGCCGCGGCGCGGGCGGCGGCGCGCGGCACCCGCTTCCTGATCCTCGACGAGCCGACCGCCTATCTCGCCCGGCAGGAGGTCGAGCAGCTCTTCCAGCTCGTCCGCCGCTTGAACGGTGAGGGCGTCACAGTCGTCTATATCAGCCACCGGCTCGAAGAGATTTTCCAGCTCGCCGACCGCGTCTCGGTTCTCCGCGACGGTCGGCTCGTCGCGACGCGCGAGGTCGCGGCGACGAGTGAGGCGGAGCTTATCCGCGACATGGTCGCCCGTTCCATCGAGGAGGTCCACTACAAGGAGGCGATCCCGCGCGGCCCTCCCCTGCTGGAAGTCGACGGGCTGAGCGGCCCAGGCTTCCGCGACGTGTCGCTCACCGTCCACGCGGGCGAGGTAATCGGCCTCTACGGCCTGGTCGGCGCCGGGCGAAGCGAGTTCGCGCAATGCTTGTTCGGGCGCACCCGGCGGACCGCAGGTGATGTCCGGCTGCGGGGCGAGCGGGTCGCTATCCACCACGAGCGGGGTGCCATGGGGCGCGGCATCGCGCTCGTACCGGAGAGCCGGCGTGACCAGGGGCTGTGCCTCGGGCTCGGCGTCGGCTTCAACCTCAACCTGCCCCTGTTCGAGCGGATCAGCCCGGCGGGCCTCGTGGACCGCGCCGCCGAGCGCCGCCTTGCCGCCCGGCAGATGCGCGACCTCGGCATCGTCGCCGCCTCGCCCGCCGCCGCCGCGGCCACGCTCTCGGGCGGCAACCAGCAAAAGATCGTCGTCGGCAAGTGGTTGAGCCACGGCGCGGCGCTGTTCATCTTCGACGAACCGACGGTCGGCGTAGACGTCGGCACCAAGGTGGAGATCTACAAGGTGTTCGCGTCCCTGCTGCGGGCGGGTGCCGGGATCATCCTGATCTCGTCCTACCTGCCCGAAGTGTATGACCTCAGCGACCGGCTGCACGTGTTCCGCGGCGGCACGAGCGTCGCGAGCCACGCGGCGGGGGAGGCGTCCACGGAAACCATCCTGGCGGAGGCGCTTGGTGCCTGACGCCGCCGCCCTTCCTGCCGCGCGCCCGGCGCGCCGGGTCCGGTTCGGCGCGCTGCTGAACCTGACCCTCGTCGGGCTGCTCCTGCTCCTTTGGGCGCTGCTCGCCGCCAGCACGGACAGTTTCGCGACCGTTGGCAACTTCACCAACCTGCTTCGCCAGGCGTCGCTGTGGTCCATCATCGCCGTGGGGCAGACCTTCGTCATCATCACCGCGGGGATAGACCTTTCCGTGGGCGCGATCGTGGGCCTGACGAGCACGATCGTGGCCGTGCTGCTCACCTCGGGCTGGCCGATCGCGGGCGCGGTCGCGGCGACGCTGGGCGTGGGGGCGCTGATCGGCGTGGGTAACGCCTTCGGCATCGTGCAGCTCCGGCTGCCGCCATTCATCATGACGCTGGCCGCGATGACGGCGCTGCGCGGCGTGGGGCTGCTGATCACCGGGGGACAGACGATCGGCGGGATGCCGCGGGCGTTCGGCGCCTTCTCGCGGGGCGAGGTGGCAGGCGTGCCCAACCTGTTCCTCGCGGTAATCGCGGTCGCCGTACCGTGCTGGCTGCTGCTGCACCATAGCCGCTGGGGCCGCTATCTCTACGCCGTAGGCAGCAACGCCGAGGCCGCGCGGCTGTCGGGCGTGCGGGTGAACCGGGTGATCTACCTCGCCTACGCGGTCTCGGCACTGCTCGCCGCCCTCGTCGGCGTGCTCACGGCGTCGCGCATCGGGATCGGCGTCGCGACCACGGGCGAAGGCTGGGAGCTGCAGAGCATCGCGGCCTCCGTCATCGGCGGTGCGAGCCTGTTCGGCGCGGTTGGCAGCGTGATCGGGCCGCTGCTCGGCGCAATGCTGCTGACCACGATCAACAACGGCGCCAACCTGCTCAACGTCAACCCGTTCTGGCAGGGGATCATCACGGGGCTGCTGATCATGGTGATCGTGTATTTCGACCAGTTGCGCCGCCGTGGCCGCGGCTGAGGCACCGCTGCGCGTTGACGCGCACCATCATGTCTGGCGGCTCGCCCGCGGCGATTACGGCTGGATGACGCCGGACCTGCCCATCTATCGCGACTACGGCCTGGACGATCTCCGCCCCCTGCTCGGGGACGTGACGGCGACGGTGCTCGTGCAGGCGGCGCCGACGGAAGCGGAGACCCGCTTCCTGCTCGACACGGCTCGCGCCTCGGCCGGGCTGGTGCGGGCGGTCGTGGGCTGGGCGGACCTGGCGTCGCCGACGGCCCCGGAGCGGGTCGCGGCGCTCGCGGGCGAGTTGCCGCTGCTCAAGGGGCTGCGGCCGATGCTGCAGGACATCCCCGACACGGACTGGGTGCTGCGCGACGAGGTCCGGCCCGGCCTCGACGCGATGGAGCGCGCCGGGCTGAGGCTCGATCTGCTCGTGCAGCCCCGGCACCTGCCCTTGGTGCCCCGGCTCGCCGAGCGGCATCCCGCGCTGCCGCTCGTGGTGGACCACGGTGCCAAGCCGCGCATCGCGGACGGTGCGTGGGAGCCCTGGGCGAGCGACATCGCCCGCGTGGCGCGCGAGACCGCTGCCCTCTGCAAGCTGTCGGGCCTCGTGACGGAAGCAGCGCCAGACTGGACGGTGGACGATTTGCGCCGCTACGTCGATCACCTGCTGGAGCAGTTCGGTCCGGCTCGCATCATGTGGGGCAGCGACTGGCCAGTGGTCTGTCTCGCGGGGGGTTACGTCCGCTGGCGCGAGGCGACGGAGACGCTGCTCGCCGGGCTGCCGAGCGCCGAGCGGGACGCGATACTCGGCGGCACGGCAGCGCGGTTCTACGGCTTCGAGGAGGCACCATGCTGAAAACGCTCGATCCCCTGCTCTCCCCCGATCTCCTGCAAATCCTCGCCGCCATGGGTCACGGCGACGAGCTGGCGATCGTGGACGCGAACTTCCCGGCAACCGCCCTCGCCCGGCGTCTCCTCCGCCTCGACGGCATCGAGGCGCCGCGGGCACTGGCCGCCGTGCTCTCGCTCTTGCCGCTCGACGATTTCGTGGACGCGCCGCTCGCGGTGATGCGGGACCCGGATGCGCGGGAGGACCCGCCAGTGCTGGCCGCGTTCAAGCACGCTGCCCGCGCCGCCGAAGGTCGCGAGGTTACGTTCGAGGCGGTCGAGCGCTTCGCCTTCTACGAGCGGACGCGGGGCGCTTTCGCCGTGCTCGCTACCGGTGAGCAGCGGCTCTACGGGTGCATCCTGGTGAAGAAGGGCGTGATCCGCCCGGCGCCGTCCCCCTACATCAGTTCGATTAGCCCCGCCGCCCCCATGCCGCCGCCGACGCACATGGTCACGACGGCGTAGCGCGCGCCTCGTCGCTTCCCCTCAATCAGGGCGTGGCCCGTCATGCGCGCCCCGCTCATGCCGTAGGGGTGGCCGATGGAGACGCTGCCGCCGTCCACGTTAAGGCGGTCGCCCGGGATGCCGAGCCGGTCGCGGCAGTAGAGCACCTGGCTCGCGAACGCCTCGTTCAGCTCCCAAAGGTCGATGTCCTCGACCCGCAATCCCTGCCGCTCCAGCAGGCGGGGCACGGCGAAGACCGGGCCGATGCCCATCTCGTCCGGCTCGCACCCGGCCGTCGCGAAGCCGCGGAACACGCCCATCGGCTTGACTCCCCGGCGCGCTGCCTCCTGGTCGGACATCAGCACGAGCGCGCAGGCGCCATCGCTGAGCTGGCTCGCATTTCCCGCCGTGATGAACTGGTCCTCGCCGCGGACGGGCTTCAGCTTCGCCAGTCCTTCGCGCGTCGTCTCCGGCCGGTTGCACTCGTCGGACGCGATCGTGGCCTGCTCCTGCCGGGTCTCGCCCGTCTCCTTGTTCACCAGGACCTCGCGCACGACCTCCATCGGCACGATCTCCTCGCGCAGTCTCCCGCTCTGCTGGGCGCTCGCCGTGCGCCGCTGGCTCTCCAGCGCGTAGTCATCCTGCGCGTCGCGCGAGATGCCGTAGCGCGCGGCCACGATGTCCGCCGTCTCGATCATGGGCATGTAGATCGCCGGCTCGTGCTCGACCAGCCAGTCGTCCTGGTAGCGGAAGCGGTTCGAGTGCATCTGCACCAGGCTGATGCTCTCCAGGCCGCCAGCCACGGCGATAGGCACGCCGTCGTTGCGGATGCGCCCGGCAGCGACGGCGATGGCGTTGAGGCCCGAGGAGCAGAAGCGATTGAGCGTCGCGGCGGACACCGATGTCGGCAGCCCGGCGCGGATCGCCGCCTGGCGCGCGATGTTGCCGCCCGTGGCGCCCTCGGGCATGGCGCAGCCCAGGGTCACGTCCTCCACCGCGCCCGGCTCGATCCCGGCCCGCTCGACGGCGTTGCGGATCACGTGGCCGCCCATCTCGGCGCCGTGCGTGATGTTGAGCGAGCCGCGCACGGCCTTGCCGATCCCGGTGCGCGCGGTGGACACGATGACGGCCTCGACCATTCCCTAGCTCCTATGCCTGCGCCGCGGCAGAAGCCGCCTGCGCCTCTTCCACCAGCTCCCGCTTCGCCAGCTTGCCCGCGGGCGTGCGCGGCAGCGTGTCGCGCACCTCCAGTGCCGTCGGCATCTCGTGCCGGCCAAGCTTATCAGCGAGGAATTCCCGCAGCGCCTCCAACGTCAAGGGCGTCGCCCCGCCGCGCAGACGCACATACGCCTTCGCCGCCTGGCCGCGATACGCATCCGGCACGCCGATCACCGCGGCCTCGACCACATCCGGGTGCTCGTGGATCGCCTCCTCGATGTGGCGGGGATAGACGTTGAAGCCGCCAGAGATGATCATCTCCTTGCGCCGGTCCACGATGCTGAAGACGCCGTTCTCGTCCATGCGTCCGACGTCGCCGGTCAGGAACCAGCCGTCCGCGAACGCCGCCGCCGTCTCCTCCGGCCGGTTCCAGTAGCCCGCGGTCACGTTCGGGCCGCGAATGCGGATCTCTCCCACTTCGCCGGGCGGCAGCACGCGCCGCGGATCGTCGAGCGCCACCACGTCCATCTCAATGCCGGGCAGGGGCAAGCCGATGGACCCGTGCCCGGGGTCCGCGCCCGGCAGCAGGCTGGTCCCCGCCGGGCTGGTCTCGGTCATGCCCCAGCCGCCGCCGAGGCGGAGGCCGGTGAGCTGCTCGAAGCGCTGCGCCGTCTCGGTCGGCAGAGCCGCGCCGCCGGAGCCGGCGTAGCGCAGGCTGGACAGGTCGCGCTTCTCGATGCCTGGATGGGCGGCAAGCGCGATCCACATGGTCGGCACGCCGGGGAAGTTCGTCGCCCGGCCCTGCTCGATGTCGGCCAGCACGCCTTCCACGTCGAAGCGCGGCCGCAGCAGCACCTCGATGCCCGTGCGCAGCGCGCGCAGCAGCACGGCGGACAGGGCGTAGATGTGGAACAAGGGCAGCACGCAGATCACCCGCTCGTTCCCCCGCGGCTCGTAGCCCCGGCCGCGATCCCAGTTCCGGTAGATGGACGCTGCCGCGGTCAGGTTCGCGTGCGTCAGCATCGCCCCTTTCGGGTGGCCGGTAGTGCCGCCCGTATACTGCAGCACCGCCACGTCCGACGGCGCGATGGGCGGCCATGGTGCTTCCGGCTCCGCGGCGACCTGCGATCCGAGCAGCACGCCGGGAGCATCAGGCAGACCGGCAGCGCCGGGGACTCGCCTTCCCAGACCTCGTCCTCGCCGAGGATCAGCCGATCCGCGTGGCCTCCGTCCAGCAACGCCAGCGCCAGCGGCAGCAGGCCCGGCCGGTTCGTGCTGATCAGCCAGCGTGCCCCGCTGTCCGCCATCTTGCGGGCTGAGGCGCGGGGCGGGTCGAGCGGCGTCAGGTGGACGATGATGCCCCCTGCCCGCAGCACCCCGAAGAAGGCGATCGGGTGCCAGGGCGTGTTGGGCAGCAGCAGCGCGACCCGGTCGCCGGGGCGGAGGCCCTCCCGCAGCAACCCGGCGGCAAACCGGTCCGCGCGCGCGCGCAGCCCGGCGTAGGTGATCCGCTGCCCGCGATACTCGAGCGCCGGGCGTTCCCCGTACTCGTCCGCTACCTCGTCCAGCATCGAGGGCAAGGTCATCATGTCCACCGGCGCGTCCCAGTCCATGCCCGGCGGGTAGCTGCGCTCCCACGGGAATGGACGGCGCGCGCGCCCCTCGATGTGCTCTGCCGTGCCTGCCCTGTCGACGCTGGTGCCTTCCATAGGCCGCTCCTCTCCGCCGGGCCGCTCGGACGGCCTCTTCAGGGCCACCCTAGCGCCGGACAAGTCCGTGTGTCAGCCTGGCGTCGAACAACAGATGTGGATGGCGCAGGCGATGGATGCGGTCCCGCACGGATGGGAAGTGCGGCATTTCGGGCAGGCGGACGGTTTCTCGGTGCTGATCGGCCCGCTGCTGTCGCGGCGGGAAGGTGACGTTTGGGTCCACGGCATCGCCATCGACGCGCGGCACCTGAATGCGCGCGGGGTGGTGCACGGAGGGTTGATCGCCTCGCTTGCCGACCAGGCGCTTGGCATGACGGTCTGGGACGCGGTGGGACGCGAACCCTGCGCCACGGTCCAGCTCAACGTGCACTACGTCTCCGCCGGGCGGGAGGGCGACTTCCTCGCCGTGCGCAGCGAGATGATCCGCGTGACGCGCTCCGTCGTGTTCGTGCGTGGCATCGTCGCGGCCGGCGAGCGCACGGTGGCGATGGCGGACGGGGTCTGGAAGAGGCTGGGCAGCGCCTAACGGGGGAAACGATGGATTTCGGGCACTCGGCGAAGGTGGACGATCTGCGGCAGCGGCTGCACGCGTTCATGGACTCCCACATCTACCCGAACGAGGCGACCTACCACACCCAGCAGGCGGCGGCATCGGATCGCTGGCAGCCCGTGCCGATCGTGGAGGAGCTGAAGGCCGCAGCACGGCAGGCGGGCCTGTGGAACCTGTTCCTGCCGCACTCGGATCGCGGCGCCGGGCTGACGAACCTGGAATACGCGCCGCTCGCCGAGATCATGGGGCGCGTCGCGTGGTCGAGCGAGGTTTTCAACTGCTCGGCTCCCGACACCGGCAATATGGAGACCATCGACCGCTACGGCTCGGACGCGCAGAAGCGGGAATGGCTGGAGCCGCTCCTGGAGGGGCGCATCCGCTCCGCGTTCTGCATGACCGAGCCTGAGGTGGCGAGCTCGGACGCGACCAACATCCAGTGCCGGATCGAGCGCAAGGGCGACGAGTATGTCATCAACGGCCGCAAGTGGTGGTCGTCCGGGGCGAACGATTCGCGCTGCAAGCTGCTGATCGTGATGGGCAAGACGGCGCCCGACAGCCCCGACCGGCACCGTCAGCAGAGCATGGTGCTGGTGCCGCGGGATACGCCGGGTGTCACGATCCTTCGGCACCTCCCGGTGTTCGGCTTCGACGACGCGCCGCACGGTCACGCCGAAATCGTGTTCGAGAACGTGCGCGTGCCTGCCTCGAACATACTGCTGGGCGAGGGGCGCGGATTCGAGATCGCGCAGGGGCGGCTCGGGCCGGGGCGCATCCACCACTGCATGAGGGCCATCGGCATGGCAGAGCGCGCCCTGGAGCTGACGTGCAAGCGGGCACTGTCGCGCCGTCCGTTCGGCAAGCCGCTCGCCGAGCAGGGGGTGATGATCGAGCGGATCGCGGAATCCCGCATCCGCATTGACCAGTCGCGGCTGCTAGTCCTGCACGCGGCTTGGCGCATGGATGAGGTGGGCAACAAGGAAGCGCGGCGCGAGATCGCCGAGATCAAGGTCGCGGTGCCGGCCATGGCGTGCGAGGTCATAGACTGGGCGATCCAGGCGCACGGCGCCGCGGGCGTCACCGAGGATTTCGGTCTCGCCGCCATGTATAAGAACGCCCGCACCTTGCGCATCGTGGACGGGCCGGACGAGGTTCACCGACACCAGCTCGGACGGCTGGAATTGGCCAAGTATAAGCCAGAGAGGCCGAATGCATGAGCCCGCTCTTCGATCTCTCCGGCAAGGTCGCCATCGTCACCGGGTCGTCCCGCGGGATCGGCCGAGCCATCGCCGAGCGCCTGGCCGAGCACGGCGCCAAGGTCGTCGTGTCCAGCCGCAAGGCCGAGGCGTGCGAGGCGGTGGCCGAGGGCATCCGCGGGCGCGGCGGCGAGGCGCACGTGATCCCCTGCCACATCGGGCGCAAGGAGGAGCTGCAAGCGCTCGTGGATCAGACGGCGGCGCGCTGGGGCGGCGTCGATGTGCTGGTGTGCAATGCGGCCGTAAACCCGTATTTCGGCCCGAGCGCCGGCATCCCGGATGACGCCTACGACCGCATCATGGGCGCCAATGTCCGCAGCAATTTCTGGCTGTGCAACATGGTGCTGCCGGGCATGGCGGCGCGGGGCGGCGGCGCGATCATCGTGGTGTCCTCCATCGCCGGGCTGCGCGGCACGCCGACGCTCGCGGTCTATGGCTTGTCCAAGGCGGCGGACATGCAGCTCGTGCGCAACATCGCGGTGGAGTGGGGATCGCGCAACGTGCGCGCCAACTGCATCGCGCCCGGCCTCGTGCGCACCGACTTCGCCCGCGCGCTGTGGGAGGACCCGGACAACCTGCGCCGCCGCACGCGGGACACGCCCTTGCAGCGCATCGGCGAGCCGGACGAGATCGCGGGGGCGGCGGTGTTCCTGGCGGCGCCTTCCGGCAGCTTCATGACCGGACAGACGATCGTGATCGACGGCGGCGTGACCGCGGGGTCCGCCGCGGTCGAGGGATGACGGCTCCGCGCCCCGGCGAGCCGCAGCTCGTCCCGGTCCTGCCGCAGCACCGGTTCGACGAGGCCCGGCTTGCCACCTACCTCGCGGGCCGCGTGCCGGGCGGCGGGACGCTGCGCGTGCGGCAGTTCCAGGGCGGGCAGAGCAACCCGACCTTCGTGGTCGAGACTGACGCCGGGCGCTTCGTGCTGCGCAAGAAGCCGCCGGGGCCGCTGCTGCCGTCCGCTCACGCCGTGGACCGCGAGGTCCGCGTCCTGCGCGCGCTGGAGGGAACGGCGGTGCCGGTGCCGCGCGTGCTCGTGTTCTGCGAGGACGAGTCGGTGATCGGGACGCCGTTCTATGTCATGGAGCACGTGCCGGGCCGGGTGTTCACGGATCGGGCGCTGCCGGGCTGCGAGAAGGCGGAGCGGGCGGCGATCTACGGCGACATGGCCCGCGTGCTGGCCGAGCTGCACAAGGTGGATTGGCGGGCGGTTGGGCTGGAGGGGTTCGGCAAGCCGCAGGGCTACGTCGCCCGGCAGGTGCGGCGCTGGACGGGGCAGTACCTCGACTCCAAGGTCGAGGAGTGCCCGGCGATGGACCACCTCGCCGCCTGGCTCACCGCCCAGCCGCCGCCGCCGGAAGAGGACGCCATCGTCCACGGCGACTACCGCCTGGGGAACCTCATCCTGCACCCGACCGAGCCGCGCGTCGTGGCGGTGCTGGACTGGGAATTGGCGACGCTGGGGCACCCGCTCGCGGACCTCGCCTACAACTGCCTGGTGTATCATCTGCCCTCCGGCGACGGAGGGGGGTTTGGAGCCGGGCGCGGTCGAGGCGCTGGGGTTGCCGACCGAGGCGGAATACGTCGCGACCTATTGCGAGCGGGTCGGGCGGGATGGGGCGCCGGGGCTGGAGGCGCTGATCGTGTTCTCGATGTTCCGGCTGGCGGCGATCCTGGCGGGCGTGCTGCGCCGGGCGTTGGACGGCAATGCGGCGGACGCGGGGGCGGTGGCGCGCGGGCGGCAGTATCGGGAGATGGCGGAGAAGGCGTGGGAGATGGCCCAAGGGTTGGCGTAGGGCCGGCGGTCGTGGCTGATAGAAGCTGTATGCGGCGCGCAGACCGTCCCTGACCCGCTGCTTTCGGAACCAGCCCCTGTTCTACGGCGTAGCCTGTCCTGTGCCGACCCGCCGACAGGAGCTTTCGATGCCTCAGGATACGTCGTTGCTGCCGGGCCGGCTGTTGCGCAAGCCTGGGGCCGCCGAAGCCTGTCGAGAACTTTGAGGGCGTGCAGGTCCACGATCCACGCCTCGTCGCGGTCCTGCCGGCCGATGCGAAGCTGCTCTGCCTCTACGAGGGGACCCTGCACGGCGAGGGCACGGTCTGGGACGGGCCGCATGACCGCCTCGTCTGGTCCGACGTCCCGAACCGCCGGCTGCTCGGCTGGTATCCCGGCGACGGGCACGTGGAGGTGGTGATCGACGGGACGTATTTCATGAACGGCAATGCGCTGGATGCCGAGGGACGGCTCGTCCACTGCGAGCACGGGCGCCGCTGCATCAGCCGGTCCAACGGAAGCGGCGGTGACGGCCGCGACGGCGGCGCCGACCCGATCGTCACGCACTATGAGGGGAAGCGCCTCAACTCGCCCAACGACATCACCGTCGCGGCTGACGGCGCCATCTGGTTCACCGATCCGACCTTCGGGCTGCTGATGCCCAGCCAGGGCAGCGTCGTGGAGCCGGAACTCGACCACCGCAGCGTCTATCGCTTCGACCCGCGCGACGGCGCGCTGCGCCGCATGGCCGACTTCGAGCAGCCGAACGGCCTGTTCTTCTCCCCTGATGGCCGCACGCTCTACGTGTCCGACACCGCGCTCTCGCTGAACGAGATCCCGGGTGATCACGGCAAGGGCTACACGCACGAGATCGTGGCGTTCGACGTGGCCGAGGACGGCAGCCTGTCCAACCGGCGGTTCTTCTGCCGCACCGATCACGGCTATCCGGACGGCTTCGCCGTGGACGCGCGCGGCTGGGTGTGGACCACGTCGGGCGACGGCATACACATCTTCGCGCCGGACCGAACGCGGCTCGGCTTCTTCGCGACGCCGGAACCCTGCGCAAATTGCGCGTTCGGCGGTCCTGGGATGACCCGCCTCTTCGTGGCCTGCTACAAGCGCCTGCTCGCGATCGACCTCGCCGCCTAGCGCTGGACCCTGCATTAACCCGGCAGCAAGTGGCCGAGGAGCCGGATCAGGCTCCGGGCGGGCCGGTGCCGGGGCGCGGGGTGCCCTGGGTTGGCTGCGTGATCCTGGGCGGCGCGCTCGTTTGCCCTGCGGCGCAGGCGCAGGGGCCGCGCATCCCGCTCGGGGGCGTGCGGTGCTGGCGGAGCTGGGCGTCGGTCAGGGTGGCGAGACCGGTGTCGTGGCGCAGGCTCGCGATGAGGTCGGCGAACGATTGCTCGTCGAGGTCGTCGTCGAGGTCCTCGTCGGCGTCGCAATCGGGTCCCTCGGGGCGCTCGCACGGCTCGGCCCACAGCTCGGCGTGGAGGGCGTCTGTCTCGGCGCAGTCGGTGCGGCGCTCGTGTGGGCACTCGTTCAGGCGGAGCTTGGGGCCGGGCGCCTCGCGGGCGGGCTCGGAGAGCTTGCGGGCAAGGGCGATGGTGCGGCGGACGGTGCGGGCGAGGCGGTCGAAGGTGGCCGCTTGGCTCGGGCTGGGGCTGGGTGCTGCGGGCTCGTCCTCGGGCTGGCTCTGGGGGCGGCGGCGGGTTCTGCCAGGGCTTGGCGGTGGACGGCCTCGGCGAGGTCGGTGCCCATGGCGATGAGCTTGTGCAGGACGGCGCGGTAGTATTGGGCGTCCTCGTCGCGCTGGCGAGCCGGTCGGTTGGCTCGGGGAGGGCGGGGGTGGAGGACATCGGGGAGGATAAAGGGGTTTCTCGCCGGCAGGGTCAAGGGGTGAGTGGTGTGCGTGACGGGAGGCGCGGCCGGCATGGCCCGGTCTCGCCATCTTGATCGGCAACGTGGCATCGCTGGTCATCAGGGCCTCCGCGTAGTCAGGGCGCAACCAGCGGCATTCGAGGCGGAGCGGTCCGCCACATCAGGGCGCGTTCCTCCTCGGTCAACCCGTAGGCTTGCTCCACGAGGGCGGCGAGGCGGCGTTCGTGCTTGCGGCCTTGGGCGAGGCGCAGCGCCACGGGCGCTACGCTCGCACTGTGCTCGCGCGCCATGGCGCCCAGCTCGGCAGCGCTGAGGCGGCGCATGCGGGGCAGCGCCCGGCGCAGCGCGGCGGCGAAAGCGTCGGCGTCGAGCGCGAACGGGTCCAGAAGCGCGCCGGGCGGGCGCTCGATCCCCCACTCGTGGCGATACCATCGCGCGAGCGCCTGGCGCGCCTCGCCCGCCTCGTGCTGGGCTGCGATGAGCGCCTCGGCGGCGGCGGAGACCTCTTCCATGGCGGCCGGCGGCTCGGGGATCGGCGCCTGCTCCATGAGGAAACCCATGGACTCAGCGCCTCGTCC
The DNA here is from genome assembly GCA_963839135.1 of uncultured Alphaproteobacteria bacterium. Taxonomy (GTDB): domain Bacteria; phylum Pseudomonadota; class Alphaproteobacteria; order Acetobacterales; family Acetobacteraceae; genus CAWKEH01. Next base: position 4,367 of record CAWIUA010000010.1, on the reverse strand, counting down.
TTGAGATGCGGCAGCCTGCGCCAGTTGCGCCACCACATCAGCGGCGCGTTGAGGCAGGTCAGAAGCCAGAGATCGTCGGAAGGGAGGAAAAACGTTTTGTTATTAAGTAGATTCCCATCCCGGTCCAAGGCGTAGGAAGGATAGAATTGGATTTCCTGATAAGCGATTTTCGGCTGCGCGAACGCCTGCCAGTAAGCACGAGCTCTCAGCTCCCACCAGATATCGCCCGCGGTCGGACCGCTTCTTCAGTTTCTCGCGCCAGGGCAGCATGTGCGCGCTGCAAGGCGTGCGGAACCCCTCCGAGTCCCGCACGAGCTCATCAGCCCGATCCGACCAAGGCCATTGGCGTTCCCGCTGCTCTCGATGGCGAGCAGCCACAAGCTACCCTCCGCCGCCCAGCGCCCCACGTCCTGCCCTCGCAAGAATGGCCGAATCAGTGCCTCCGAGCGCGGGTCCTCGCCGACGAGGCGGTCGCGCGTCGCCTGTCCACCACGAACGCCTCGTTGAGACCGGTCTTGATGCCGTAGTGCGGGGCGCTGCCCACATACTCCCGCAATGGCCGTCCAGCGCGCTCCAGCTTGTCGAGCAGCGCCAGCACCTCGGGCGGCTCCAGCACCCACGCCTCGCGGCCCAGCCGCGTGCGGGGCAGCGCGAAGCGCGCGGCCCCGACCTGCGTCTCCAGCACGCCGTAGCCCACTTCGGCGGATGGGATCGCGGCGACGGTTGCCTGCTCCGGGGCTCTTGCGCCGGGTCGGGACGGCGGACGGTGACGATGCAGGGCATCACGTCCGCATCCGCGAAGAAGCCGCGGGCGTGGCCGAAATCCGTCACGTCCTCGACCCAGGCGTGCTCGGCCAGCAACGCGCGCAGCTTCTCCGCGTAGGCGGCCTTAAGCCACTTGTTCGTCAGCACGAAGGCGAGCCGCCCGCCGGGCCGGAGCAGGGAAAGCGCGCGCTCGACGAAATACACGTAGAGGTCGGCCACGCCGTCGTAGGAGCGGTAGGCGGCGAGCGAGGGCTTCTGGTCGCGGATCGCTTCCTGGCGCACGTAGGGCGGGTTGCCGATCACGGCGTCGAAGCCGCCGGGCGGCGCGGCCTGCTCCCAATCGGTCCAAACGCCAGGGAACGCGACCTGCCAGTGCAGGAAGCGCCGCTCCTTGGCAAGCGCGCGGGCGCGGGGCAGGAGTCGGGAGGCGGCGTCGCGGTGCGCGGCGGCGCCGCGAGGGTCTGCGCTGCCCTCGGCGAGCGCGACGGGGTTGCCGAGCGAGCCGTCCAGCACGGCGGCGAGCGCGCGGGTCTCAAGGCTGGACAGGTCGCCGAGCCAGGGGCGGGCCTGCACGAGGTCGAGGAAGGCGCGGAGCGGGCGCGTCGCCTCGTCTACCAGGTCGAAATCGGCGGCGCTGCGCTCGACTTCCGCGAGGTCGCTGTCGGTCGCCTCCTCGATGCGCGCCATGTAGCCGATAGCGCCGCGGGCCTGGGCGTGCGCGTCACGGAGAAAGATGTCCTCCTGCCGCTCGTCGGTGCGCTCGGTGCGGGCACGGGCACGGGCGCGCGCGACGGCCCCGTAGAACTCGCCCGCGAGCGAGTTGCCGCAGCGGAGGTGGTGGTCGAGGAAGGAGAGCGGCGCGCCGACGGTGAACGAGTGCAGCCAGAGCGCGAGCTTGGCCAGCTCCACGGCCATGGGGTTGAGGTCAACGCCATGAACGACCCGCTTGAGGATGATGCGGCGGATCAGGTGGCGGTCATCGAGCTGGTCGCGCTCGACGCGCCAGCCGCCCGCCTCGGCTTCGGCGAGGATGCGGGCGCGAAGCTGCTCGATGCGCTCGGCGAGCGGGGAGCGGTAGTCGCCCCAGTCCACGGCCGCGGGCGCCGCGGCGAGCGCGTCCAGCACCTCGCCGGCGAGGTAGTCCACGAGGCTGACCAGGAAGTGCCCCGACCCCATAGCCGGATCACAGATGCGGAGGGCAAGGAAGGCGGACGCCGGGTCGAGTCGGGCAAGCGTCGCGAGCCGGTCCGCGACGGGGCCGCGCTCCTTGCCCAGCGCCTGCGCACGGCGCCGGAATGCCTCGCGCCGCTCGTCCAGCAGGGGTGCCACGGTGCGGGCCAGCACGAAGCGGACCAGTTCCTCGGGCGTGTAGTAGGCGCCCGCAGCGTGCCGGGCCTCCGCGTCCGCGTGCACGGTAAGGCCCGCGCCGTCCGCCGCCACCGCGCGCTCCAGCAGCCGCTCATAGATGCTGCCGAGGTGCTGCACCGAAGGTCTCGGTAGTTGATCCACTGGCGCCGCCCGTCCAGCTCGACGCGCGACATGGCGTCGAGCAGCGGGACCAGCACTGTGTCGGGCAGGCGAAGCACGGCGAGCAGCGGCGAGTCCGCGTCGCTGAAGAGGCGGCCGTTGTAGGGCGGCAGGCCCATCGCCGGATTGCCGTGGGCGATGGCGGCGAACAGGTCCTGCAGGCGGTTCCAGGCGCCGTAGGTGCCCGGCACGAGCGGCGCGGCCCCGTCAACCCGGTGCTCCGCCTCGCGGCGGAGGCCGAGCAGGCTGGATTGCGCGTAACCGGGATGGCGTACGGGCAGGAGGTCGCGGTCCTCGGCGTACAGCAGGAAGAGGAGGCGGTAGAGCAGGCGCAGCGCCGCTTCACGCGCCGCCTCGCGCCAGGCAGCGGGTTGCGCGGGCATTGCGGCCAATGGCGGCGACCAGCGCGGGAAACACTTGGTTGAATACCGCGCCGGACAGCGCCGCGGTGACGCGCTGTTCGTAGCGACGGCCTTCCGCGAGGGCCGCGTCGAGGACGCTGCTTCCGTCGAGCGCGCGTGGCGCGAACGCAGCGGGGCGGAAGAGCACGAGGAAGACGCAGAGCCAGTGCTCCCGCTCCGGCCCAGGCGGCAGGTCGAGCACAGCGCCGAGGTTCATCTCGACGAAGCCTTCCGCCCGGTCCGGTGCGCGGGAGTCATAGAGGCGCCACAGGCGGCCGGTGGTGAGCAGGCCCCAGCGGAGCGCGCCCGCCGTGTGGTCCGCCGCGCGGCGCATGTAGCGCAGCACTTGGTTCGAGGGCGTCTCCTTTCCGGCGCTCGCACGATCTAGCGGCCGGTCGCGCGCCTCCCACTCGGTGATGACGGCGCCGTGGCGGAGACGGTCCACGAGGTTCCGCTCGGTGAGCGCCGCCAGCCGGGCGTCCTCGTCGAGGAAGAGGATGGCGTCGGCGATGTCGCGCCGGCCGCGGTCGGCGGGAGGCCGGGAGAGATAGGGCCAGCCGAGGATGGCGAGCGCCGGCAGGATCATCACTGTCTCGGTATCGTCCTCGGACGGGCGTGGGATGGCGGCGAGGGTGGACCAGAAGCGACCCAGTGCCGCGGCGGCATCGGCGACGTACGCGAGTCGAGGGCGCGATACGCCTCGGTCTCGCGGATGCCGTCTTCGAGATAGAAGCGGGTGAACAGGCTGCCGCGGATCACGGGCGGGGTCGGGGAGTAGGCACGGCGGAAGGTTTACTCGGCCGGCGGGCGGTGGCAATGGCGCCGCATGCGCGCCGGCACGCGGTAGCACCCTACTTTGAAATTGGTCGCCTGCTTTTCATTCCTTGGTCGTCATGGCCGGACTTGATCCGGCCACCCACGTGGCGCCCAAATGTGCGGACGATGTGCGCTGAGGCTCAACTATGCTTACGGGGGTGGCGCCAGAGGGTGCGGGCGGCCCGTGGATGGCCGGATCAAGTCCAGCCATGACGGTGAGAGAACGAGTTCAAGCGTGTCGCTTCAAAGCAGGGCGGTTCCCAGTGGACCTTCCGCTTGCACTCGCCTTCAAGTAGTGTCACATGTGACGCATGGCTAGCAGCACCTCCTCCCGATCCCGCACTGCCCGCTATCGCGAGAACCTTCGCCGAAAGGGTCTTCGCCCGGTGCAGATCTGGGTGCCCGACACGACGGCGCCGGGCTTCGCGGAGGAGATGCGCCGCCAGAGCGAGGCGATCGATGCGGCCGACGACGAGGACGACACCATGGACTGGATCGAGAGAGTGAGCATCTTCGACGAAGATGACGAGGGGTGACGTCATCGCGGTTGCGGATCGCACCGGCGATTTCACGGGCAAGCCGCGTCCGGCGGTCATCGTCCAATCCGACCTGGTCTCAAACCGGCGCAGCGTCACGGTATGTCCACTCACAACGACCTCCGCGGACGCCGCGACCATACGGCTACGCGTTGAACCCTCACCCACGCTGCCGATCAATCGCCTCTCGTTCATACAGGTGGACAAGATCACGACGGTGAGACGCCATCGAGTCGGCCCGCTCATCGGACGGCTGAGCCCGGCGGATATGCGGCGCCTGAATAGCGCCATCGCCGTGTTCCTCGGGCTGGGGTAAGGGTGA